>NZ_JBQSYK010000013.1:0-212 GCF_052379225.1 Halomonas sp. AOP12-B1-6 | reverse complement strand
GTCATCGAAAAATGTTTTCCGAATCGGCCCCAGAAATTGCCGATTGACAAACACTCGGAAGTGCGTAGAATACGCCTTCCTCGCTGAGGCCAAACAGTTCAACGGTTGGCCCGCTATCACAGCACGATAGTCACAGCGAAACGCTCTTTAACAATTTGATCAGGTAATTCATGTGGGCGCTTGCTGATGTTGGTGACAAATCACCAAATATC
>NZ_JBQSYK010000012.1:0-458 GCF_052379225.1 Halomonas sp. AOP12-B1-6 | reverse complement strand
GTGATAGAGCAAACGGTAATTATTTCAGCTGTGTTTGGGCCAAGTGCTCAAGCGTACGGCGAAATAACCGGGTCTGTAGCTCAGTTGGTTAGAGCGCACCCCTGATAAGGGTGAGGTCGGCAGTTCAAGTCTGCCCAGACCCACCAAATTTTATCCAGCACTGCGTTATTTTATGACTCGCATAGCAAGCTATGCTTCGCCCTAAAATGCCTTGTTCTGAATAAAATTACCCGGAAAAGTTATGTGTTAATGGGGCCATAGCTCAGCTGGGAGAGCGCCTGCCTTGCACGCAGGAGGTCAGCGGTTCGATCCCGCTTGGCTCCACCATTTAGTACTACTTTTTTACCTTAAATACCGTTTGTGAACGTTTCGTGACCATTGATAAGTCGCTGCGCTGTAGTCGCTATAAGGGTTTTTATAGCTACAGCACGCCGTTTTATCACTGTTCATTGAACAGC
>NZ_JBQSYK010000011.1:0-1106 GCF_052379225.1 Halomonas sp. AOP12-B1-6 | reverse complement strand
ACGTCCTTCAATGCCGCTAAACGGGGCAGTACGTTTTTGCCGGTAGTGGAGGCGCTGGCGAGAACGTGGCTGTAATCATCGGCCAGCTCAACCAGCAGCGCGCCCATGGGCTCGGCTAGCTGGTGGGCGTAGACCGCATTGTCGGCTACGCGCACTTTGCTCACGCCATCCAGCTTAGCGGCAGCCTCAGCGGCGGCCTGTACGCCTTCGCCGACAACCAGAACATCAATATCGCCACCCATCTCTTTCGCGGCTGCCACAACGTGGGCGGTGGCGCCAGCCAGTTGACCTTCATGCAGGTCGGCAAGTACCAAAATGCTCATAAAGTCAGCTCCTATTAAAGTACCTTGGTTTATTAAAGTACTTTGGCTTCGTTTTTTAGTTTGTCGACCAGCTCGTCTACCGAGGCAACTTTGACGCCGCCTTTGCGCTCAGGCGGCGATTCCACTTTGAGCAGGCTGACCTTGGAGGCCACCTCAATGCCGTAGTCGGCGGGGGTTTTAACATCCAACGGCTTTTTCTTGGCCTTCATGATGTCGGGCAGCTTGGCGTAGCGGGGCTCGTTGAGGCGCAGGTCGGTGGTCACAATCGCGGGCAACGTCAGGGCGATGGTTTGCAGACCGCCGTCGATTTCGCGGGTGACGTTTACGCTGTCGCCGTCGACCGCCACTTCAGAGGCAAACGTGCCTTGGGGCAAGCCGGTCAGTGCGGCGAGCATTTGGCCGGTTTGGTTATTGTCGGTGTCAATCGCCTGCTTGCCGAGAATCACCAGGCCGGGCTGCTCTTGCTCGACGACCTTGGCCAGCAGCTTGGCTACCGCCAGGGATTCCACGCGCTCGTTAGTTTCAATATGAATAGCGCGATCGGCGCCCAGCGCCAGCGCGGTACGCAACTGCTCTTGCGCGGCTTTAGGGCCGACAGAAACGGCGATCACTTCCGTGGCCACGCCCTTCTCTTTAAGACGCACCGCCTCTTCCACGGCAATTTCGCAGAAGGGGTTCATGGCCATTTTGACATTCGTCAGATCAACGTCTGAATGATCCGCTTTAACGCGAATTTTGACGTTGTAGTCGATGACGCGTTTAACCGCGACGAGTACTTTCATA
>NZ_JBQSYK010000010.1:0-1488 GCF_052379225.1 Halomonas sp. AOP12-B1-6 | reverse complement strand
TTGATCAGGTAATTCATTGTGGACGCTTACTAACTGTGACGCATCGTTTAAGGAGGTGATCCAGCCGCAGGTTCCCCTACGGCTACCTTGTTACGACTTCACCCCAGTCATGAACCACACCGTGGTGATCGCCCTCTTGCGTTAGGCTAACCACTTCTGGTGCAGTCCACTCCCATGGTGTGACGGGCGGTGTGTACAAGGCCCGGGAACGTATTCACCGTGACATTCTGATTCACGATTACTAGCGATTCCGACTTCACGGAGTCGAGTTGCAGACTCCGATCCGGACTGAGACCGGCTTTAAGGGATTCGCTGACTCTCGCGAGCTCGCAGCCCTTTGTACCGGCCATTGTAGCACGTGTGTAGCCCTACCCGTAAGGGCCATGATGACTTGACGTCGTCCCCACCTTCCTCCGGTTTGTCACCGGCAGTCTCCTTAGAGTTCCCGACATTACTCGCTGGCAAATAAGGACAAGGGTTGCGCTCGTTACGGGACTTAACCCAACATTTCACAACACGAGCTGACGACAGCCATGCAGCACCTGTCTTATAGTTCCCGAAGGCACAATCGCATCTCTGCAATCTTCTATAGATGTCAAGGGTAGGTAAGGTTCTTCGCGTTGCATCGAATTAAACCACATGCTCCACCGCTTGTGCGGGCCCCCGTCAATTCATTTGAGTTTTAACCTTGCGGCCGTACTCCCCAGGCGGTCGACTTATCGCGTTAACTTCGCCACAAAGTGCTCTAGGCACCCAACGGCTGGTCGACATCGTTTACGGCGTGGACTACCAGGGTATCTAATCCTGTTTGCTACCCACGCTTTCGCACCTCAGTGTCAGTATCAGTCCAGAAGGCCGCCTTCGCCACTGGTATTCCTCCCGATCTCTACGCATTTCACCGCTACACCGGGAATTCTACCTTCCTCTCCTGTACTCTAGCCTCACAGTTCCGGATGCCGTTCCCAGGTTGAGCCCGGGGCTTTCACAACCGGCTTATAAAGCCACCTACGCGCGCTTTACGCCCAGTAATTCCGATTAACGCTTGCACCCTCCGTATTACCGCGGCTGCTGGCACGGAGTTAGCCGGTGCTTCTTCTGCGAGTGATGTCTTTCCTAATGGGTATTAACCACTAGGCGTTCTTCCTCGCTGAAAGTGCTTTACAACCCTAAGGCCTTCTTCACACACGCGGCATGGCTGGATCAGGGTTGCCCCCATTGTCCAATATTCCCCACTGCTGCCTCCCGTAGGAGTTCGGGCCGTGTCTCAGTCCCGATGTGGCTGATCATCCTCTCAGACCAGCTACGGATCGTTGCCTTGGTGAGCCATTACCTCACCAACTAGCTAATCCGACATAGGCTCATCCAATAGCGGGAGCCGAAGCCCCCTTTCTCCCGTAGGACGTATGCGGTATTAGCCTGGGTTTCCCCAGGTTATCCCCCACTATCGGGCAGATTCCTATGCATTACTCACCCGTCCGCCGCTCGTCA
>NZ_JBQSYK010000009.1:0-3298 GCF_052379225.1 Halomonas sp. AOP12-B1-6 | reverse complement strand
GACCTACTCTCGCATGGGGAGACCCCACACTACCATCGGCGCTAAGCGGTTTCACTTCTGAGTTCGGCAAGGGATCAGGTGGTTCACGCGTGCTATGGTCGTCAGGCGTAACTGGTGGTATATCATGCTGATGTGATCGTTTCTTGCTGTCGTGCCGCCTGCTTGTTCACTCTTGATGAGTGGACTGGGCAACACGCTGCGTATCCGGCTTTTTTTTGATGCGTTAACATCATAACGTTATCACTGCGACCAGACCCCTTGGGTGTTATAGAGTCAAGCCTCACGGGCCATTAGTACACGTTAGCTCAACGCCTTGCAGCGCTTCCACACCGTGCCTATCAACCAGCTGGTCTCGCTGGGCCCTTCAGGAGGCTCTAGGCCTCAGGGATGTCTCATCTTGAAGGGGGCTTCCCGCTTAGATGCTTTCAGCGGTTATCCCGTCCGACCATAGCTACCCGGCAATGCCACTGGCGTGACAACCGGAACACCAGAGGGTCGTCCACTCCGGTCCTCTCGTACTAGGAGCAGCCCTTCTCAAACATCCAACGCCCACGGCAGATAGGGACCGAACTGTCTCACGACGTTCTAAACCCAGCTCGCGTACCACTTTAAATGGCGAACAGCCATACCCTTGGGACCGACTTCAGCCCCAGGATGTGATGAGCCGACATCGAGGTGCCAAACACCGCCGTCGATGTGAACTCTTGGGCGGTATCAGCCTGTTATCCCCGGAGTACCTTTTATCCGTTGAGCGATGGCCCTTCCATACAGAACCACCGGATCACTAGAACCTGCTTTCGCACCTGCTCGACGTGTCTGTCTCGCAGTCAAGCACCCTTATGCTCTTGCACTCAATGCACGATGTCCGACCGTGCTGAGGGTACCTTCGTGCTCCTCCGTTACTCTTTAGGAGGAGACCGCCCCAGTCAAACTACCCACCACACACTGTCCTCGATCCGGATAACGGACCTGAGTGAGAACGCCAATGATGCCAGGCTGGTATTTCAAGGTTGGCTCCCTTCGAACTGGCGTCCAAAGTTCAAAGCCTCCCAGCTATCCTACACAGGCAACATCAGCGTCCAGTGTGAAGCTATAGTAAAGGTTCACGGGGTCTTTCCGTCTAGCCGCGGGTACACCGCATCTTCACGGCGATTTCAATTTCACTGAGTCTCGGGTGGAGACAGCGTGGCCATCATTACGCCATTCGTGCAGGTCGGAACTTACCCGACAAGGAATTTCGCTACCTTAGGACCGTTATAGTTACGGCCGCCGTTTACCGGGGCTTCAATCAAGAGCTTCGCCTTGCGGCTAACACCATCATTTAACCTTCCGGCACCGGGCAGGCGTCACACCCTATACGTCCTCTTACGAGTTAGCAGAGTGCTGTGTTTTTAATAAACAGTTGCAGCCACCTGGTATCTTCGACCGGTTCGGGCTAGGAGAGCAAGTCTCTTCACCCTACGCCGGCGTGCCTTCTCCCGAAGTTACGGCACCATTTTGCCTAGTTCCTTCACCCGAGTTCTCTCAAGCGCCTTGGGATTCTCTCCCTGACCACCTGTGTCGGTTTGGGGTACGGTCGCACATGATCTGAAGCTTAGAGGCTTTTCCTGGAAGCGTGGCATCAGTGACTTCCTGACCGTAGTCAGTTCATCTCGTGTCTCGGCTTTAAGATCCCGGATTTTCCTAAGATCTCGGCCTACTCACTTTCACCAGGACAACCAACGCCTGGCTCACCTAGCCTTCTTCGTCCCCCCATCGCAACCATGTCCGGTACGGGAATATTAGCCCGTTTTCCATCGACTACGCCTTTCGGCCTCGCCTTAGGGGCCGACTCACTCTGCTCTGATTAGCATCGAACAGAAAACCTTGGTCTTCCGGCGAGGGAGTTTTTCACTCCCTTTATCGTTACTCATGTCAGCATTCGCACTCGTGATACCTCCAGCAGACTTCTCAATCCACCTTCATTGGCTTACACGACGCTCCTCTACCGCGCATCATTATCGAAATAATGACGCACCCGTAGCTTCGGTACCTGGTTTAGCCCCGTTACATCTTCCGCGCAGGCCGACTCGACTAGTGAGCTATTACGCTTTCTTTAAAGGATGGCTGCTTCTAAGCCAACCTCCTAGCTGTCTAAGCCTTCCCACATCGTTTCCCACTTAACCAGGATTTCGGGACCTTAGCTGACGGTCTGGGTTGTTTCCCTTTTCACGACGGACGTTAGCACCCGCCGTGTGTCTCCCACGCTGTACTCACCGGTATTCGGAGTTTGCCTCGGGTTGGTAAGTCGGGATGACCCCCTAGCCGAAACAGTGCTCTACCCCCGGCGGTAATACGTGAGGCGCTACCTAAATAGCTTTCGAGGAGAACCAGCTATCTCCGAGCTTGATTAGCCTTTCACTCCGATCCACAAGTCATCCAAATCTTTTTCAACAGATCCTGGTTCGGGCCTCCAGTTGATGTTACTCAACCTTCACCCTGCTCATGGATAGATCGCTCGGTTTCGGGTCTATATCCAGCGACTGTGTCGCCCAGTTAAGACTCGGTTTCCCTACGGCTCCCCTATACGGTTAACCTCGCCACTGAATATAAGTCGCTGACCCATTATACAAAAGGTACGCAGTCACAGAACAAGTCTGCTCCTACTGCTTGTACGCACACGGTTTCAGGATCTATTTCACTCCCCTATCCGGGGTTCTTTTCGCCTTTCCCTCACGGTACTGGTTCACTATCGGTCAGTCAGGAGTATTTAGCCTTGGAGGATGGTCCCCCCGTCTTCAGTCAAGGTTTCTCGTGCCCCGACCTACTCGATTTCACATGATCAGATTTTCGACTACAGGGCTATCACCTGCTACGGCCAGACTTCCCAATCTGTTCGCCTAATCATTCACATGCTTAAGGGCTGGTCCCCGTTCGCTCGCCGCTACTAGGGGAATCTCGGTTGATTTCTTTTCCTCAGGGTACTTAGATGTTTCAGTTCCCCTGGTTCGCCTCTTACACCTATGTATTCAGTGTAAGATACTGACCTTATGGTCAGTGGGTTTCCCCATTCAGAAATGCCCGGGTCACAGGTTGTTGCCACCTCACCGAGCCTTATCGCAGGCTACCACGTCTTTCATCGCCTCTGACTGCCTAGGCATCCACCGTGTGCGCTTCATTGCTTGACCCTATAACCCGAAGGAGTCTGGTATCTCGCAATGATAACGTTCATTTGCCGGATACGTATAAAACGTATCACAATTTAAGAACCCACCTTGCGGTGTGTTCTTGTCAGCATGATATACATTGTTAAAGAGCG
>NZ_JBQSYK010000008.1:0-31264 GCF_052379225.1 Halomonas sp. AOP12-B1-6 | reverse complement strand
ATTTTCACCTTCATCCACCGCTGGTAACGCTAGGCGTCCCCGGCAGCGGATGCGTACTTTACGGACTCGCTGACGGGTTGGCAAGGGCTCTGGTGAAAAAAACATATCTCATATTATCAGGACACCATTGCGAATTAAACTTAGTCGTGCGCGGGCCATACATCAGCGCCTGCTCACGCAAGATCGCGAGGCAAATCCGATACCAATGAATTCGCGCCCAAATCGGCAATACTTCTCGCTCCGGTGAGCGTCATCGCCACGCGCATTTCCTTTTCAAATAGCTCGAGCAAATGCGTGACACCCGCTTCGCCAGCAGTGGCAAGCGCATAGATGAAGGCGCGGCCCAGCAACACGCTGTCGGCACCCAAAGCGATCATCCTCACGACGTCAAGCCCGCTGCGCACGCCGGAATCAGCAAGAATGGCCAGATCCCCCTTAACCGCGTCGGCAATCGCCGGCAAGGCCCGCGCAGTCGAGGGAACGCCATCAAGCTGACGGCCGCCATGATTAGAAACAACGATGCCATCTGCACCAAAGCGCACCGCATCGCGGGCATCTTCAGCATCAAGTATTCCTTTAATAATCATCGGCCCGTCCCAGAGTTCACGAATCCATTCCAGGTCCTTCCAAGAGATAGCGGGGTCGAAGTTAGTAGCCAGCCAGGCAATGTAATCCTCAAGCTCGGTTGGCTTACCGCGGTAATCAGAGACGTTACCCAGGTCATGGGGACGACCATTAATACCGACATCCCATGCCCAGAAAGGATGCATTGCAGCCTGAGCCATCCGCCGGATCGGCCCATACTTACCGCTCATTCCAGAGTGAGCATCGCGATAGCGCGCGCCCGGCACAGGCATATCAACGGTAAAGATCAGTGTCTTGACCCCGGCGGCCTTAGCTTGCTCAAGAACGTGCTTCATGAAGCCCCTGTCCTTCAGCACGTAAAGCTGGAACCAGATGGGTCGATCAATCGCCGAGGCCACCTCTGCAATGGGGCACACCGACACCGTCGACAGAGTAAACGGTATGCCTTTCTTGGCGGCCGCTCGCGCCGCCTGGACCTCCCCGCGTCTAGCGTACATACCTGCTAGCCCCACCGGAGCCAGCGCAATCGGCATGGCCATCTTTTCACCGAACAACTCGGTTTCCAGCGATAGCGAGGACATATCCTTCAGCACACGCTGGCGCAACGCGATACCGGAAAGATCCTCTACATTACGTCGCAGCGTATGCTCGGCGTATGCCCCCCCGTCGGCATAATGGAATAGAAAGGGAGGAATGCGCCGCTTAGCGGCTTTTCGGTAGTCCGTGGAGGCTGAAATAATCATGGCGAGCCCTATTTAGTAGATGCGCGCAGTCGACGCGCTATACATCGGCTTATTCAGAATTAATAATTGGTTTTACCAATTGACAAAAATATGGCATCAACATTAGTGAGGCGCCATGAAGGTGTCAAACAATGATGCGGCTTTATAGCCCTACATAGCGCTATACTTTAGTTCAATTCTACGACTAATAATGTTTGACCAATAGCCACCCGCCAATGCCAGCGCTTGAGCTGTCTGTTCAAAGCTTCTAATATTGGTCTTACCAATTGAAGGAGCTACCCAACATGAGCTATCCACCGCTCCGCCAGCAGCGTTTGGCCGATGTTATTACCGAGCGTTTAGAAGCCATGATGCTGGAGGGCAGCTTAAAACCTGGGCAGCGCCTCCCACCAGAGCGTGAATTAGCGGAGCGTTTTGGCGTCTCACGCCCCTCTTTACGTGAAGCTATTCAAAAATTAGCCGCGCGCGGCTTACTGACCAGCCGCCAAGGCGGTGGCACCTTTGTGAACGACGACCTTAGCAATGGCTATACCGATCCGCTTTTGGAAATGCTTTCTCGCCACGGCGAGTTCAACTTAGACCTACTCGAATTCCGCGATGCAATAGAAGGAATATCCGCCTATTACGCTGCGCTGCGCTCAACGCCCGCTGATAAGGCGGTCCTCATTCAGCGCTTTGAAGAGCTCGACGGCGGTTTTGCCGGCGCCGACCCTGTTCATGAAGCCAAACTTGACGCGGCGTTCCATCTTGCCATCGCCGAAGCCGCCCACAATGTTCTGCTGCTACATACCATTCGCGGTATTTTTCATCTGCTTGAAAAGAGTATTGTTAATAATCTGGCCCACTTGTTTGCCAAACCAGGCTCACGCAGCCAGCTGATGAAGCAGCATCGCGCTTTACTTGACGCCATCTTGGAAGGGCGTGCAGAAGACGCCCGCGCTCGCGCGCATGAGCACCTAGCGTTCGTTGAAGAAGGACTTCTTGAAATGGCGCGTGAAGAGGCGCGGGCCCAACGCGCCCTTCGCCGCGCCCAAGGCAGTCGAAAGACACCGGCATGAGTAACACGGATATGGGCAAGGCTGACATACACAGCCAGACCCCCGCTCGCTTGCCACCACGCTGGCGTCGCCTGTGGCTGCTGGTCATTTCGCTCGGTTTATTGCTGTGCATGTGGCAAGCCGCCCAACTGGCCCGCGAGCAGGCGCTTTCTAACTTACAAGACGATGCCGAAAACGAGCTGCGCCTGTCTGCTGCCAATTTAAACGGCTATTTACTGCGCTACGACTACCTGCCACAAATGCTCGCGACAAGGGAAGGTGTGCAACGTTTTTTAGCCTCCCCCGACAGCCAAGACTCGATGCCGCTGAATATGTTGCTGGATCGCTTCCGCTTCACCGCAGGCGTTTCAGACGTTTATTTGCTAAATCGTGATGGCGATACTATTGCCGCCAGCAACTGGCATCGATCTAACACCTTTATCGGCCAAAACTATGCTTTTCGCAGCTATTACACCGAAGCCATCGCGGGCCGCCAAGGTAGGTTTTATGGCTTGGGCACCCAATCACTTGAGCGGGGCTACTTCTTTTCAGCACCGGTTTGGCTCGATGACACCTCGCCCGATGCCAAACCTGACGGCGTATTAGTCATCAAAGTATTGCTTGATGAGGTTGAAGAAAGCTGGGCTGAGCAAGATGCCGAGCTGTTTGTCACCGACAGCGATAACATCATCTTCATGGCCAGCCACCCAGGGCTGCGAATGAACGCCCTTTACTCGCTTTCCGATGAGCAACGTCGAGTCCTGCGCGCAACGCGACGCTATGCGATGGAGCCGCTAGCGTCCTCCGGCATCGGCGTCATTGCGCCTTACGGCCTGGGCAGCCAATTAGTAAGTTTCTCCCAAGGCCCTTTAAGTAAAGGCAACTACCTAAGCCTGACGCGACCTATTCCTGAGTTTGGCTGGCAAATGCATATTTTAAAGCCGCTAACACCGGTGATCAGCGCCCAATGGGTCGCTGCTCTCATGGCGGGCAGCCTCTACAGCCTGATTGCACTTGGGGCCGGCATAGGCTGGCAGCGGCTGAGGCTTCGTCGTGAACGGGAAGCGTTTGCCGATCGAGAGCGCCATACTTTGGCCCGCGTTCGCGATGAGCTGGAAGTTAGCGTAGAAAGGCGCACCCGTGACTTAGTCGCCAGCAATCAGCGGCTTTCTGATGAAATTGAAGAGCGCCGCCGGGCTGAAGCCAACTTACGCCAAACGCAGGATGAGCTTATTCAAGCGGCTAAACTGGCCGTATTAGGGCAGCTCGCCGCGGGCATCAACCATGAGCTTAATCAACCGCTGGCCGCTATTCGCGCTTATGCAGAAAACGCCCGACGCTTTATGGCACTAGCACGCCATGAAAAAGCCGACGCCAACCTTGAGCAAATTGTTGAGCTGACCGAGCGCATGGCCGATATCAGCGCACAACTGCGCCAGTTTTCACGTAAGAGTAGCGAACGCCAAGAGACCATTTCCGTACAGGCCTGCATCGACTACGCCTTGCGCTTATTTCAAAGCCGTCTGCGCGAAGGCAACATTACGATTATTCATGAGTGGCCCGATGAAACGCTATGGGTGAAAGGCGACCTAGTGCGCCTTGAGCAAGTGCTGGTTAATCTAATCGGCAATGCCCTGCAGGCTATGAAAGCCGAACCCGTACCGCAACTGACACTAAGCGCTAGCATTCACCATCAGCAGGTGCATATTAGCGTTGCCGATAACGGACCCGGCATTCCAGCTGAGCATTTAGGGCACGTGTTTGAACCCTTTTTCACGACCAAAGCGCCAGGCAGTGGCTTAGGCTTGGGCCTCTCGATCTCTTCACGCATTATGGACGATCTAGGCGGTAAGCTGCAGGCTGCTAATCGACCCGAAGGGGGCGCTTGCTTCACTATTACGCTACCCCACTCAACGTTAACGCATGTCCAGGAGCGCTCTCACTATGCATGAACCGTCGACCCTGCCGGTCATAGTGATCGACGACGAACCACACCTTCGGATCACCGCTAGCCAAACCCTCGAGCTTGCAGGCTACACGCCCTACTGCTACGAATCAGCCGAACAAGCGCTCGCCGCCTTAACGCCCGACTTTCCGGGCGTGATCGTCAGCGATATAAGGATGCCCGGCATGGATGGCATGGCGCTGCTGCACGAGCTACATAACCGCGACGCCACGCTGCCGATCATTTTAATTACTGGCCACGGCGATATTTCGACCGCCGTAGAGGCAATGCGTGCAGGGGCGTGGGATTTTCTTGAAAAGCCCTTCGCCGGTGATCAACTATTGGATGTGGTGCGTCGTGGCATCGAGAAGCGCCAGCTCAGTTTAGAAAATCACCGCCTAAAAGCCGAACTGGAAGTACAGCAAGCCGCGCTGGGGCCTCGCTTGGTTGGCCGCACACCCATCATATCGCGACTGGCCGCTATGATTCAGCGCATCAGCCAAGTGGAGGCCGATGTGCTGCTGTTTGGGGAAACAGGTACCGGCAAAGACTTGGTGGCCCGCGCTATTCACGAGCGCAGCGGGCGGCGTAATAGCCCTTTTATGGCCATCAACTGCGGCGCAGTGCCCGAAAACACCATTGAGTCCGAGCTATTTGGCCACGAAAAAGGTGCCTTTACCGGTGCAGTAGAGCGGCGTATCGGCAAATTCGAACATGCTAACGGCGGCACGGTATTTTTGGATGAAATTGAATCCATGCCCATGGCGCTTCAGGTCAAACTGCTGCGAGTGCTGCAAGAGCGCAGCGTGGAGCGGCTGGGCGCTAATGAAACGGTACCACTCAACATTCGCGTCATTGCCGCTACCAAGGTGGATCTAAAAGCAGCGTCTGAAGAGGGCCGCTTTCGCGAAGATCTGTATTACCGTCTTAACGTGGTCACTCTGCCGCTGCCAGCCCTGCGCGAACGGCGCGAAGATATTCCCTTGCTGTTTCAACATTTTGCCGTCGTGGCTGCCAATCGCAGCGGGCTGGAAGCGCCTATCATAGACAGCTCGGGCATTGCCGTTCTACTCGCACATGACTGGCCCGGCAATGTGCGTGAACTGCGCAACCTTGCCGAGCGCTACGTATTGCTGGGCGCCGCCTTTGATTATCGTCTGGATGCACTGCTGGAAGGGGTTAGCGCCGACACTCAGGAGCCCACTTTGCCCCGCCAGGTGGAGCTGTTTGAAAAAAGCCTGATCAGCCAATCCCTGGCGCGCTATCACGGCCGTGTCACCGATGTGTGTCGCCACTTAGGCATTCCGCGCAAAACCTTTTATGACAAGCTTAAAAAGCACGGCCTCAATGCCGATGACTATCGCCATAGCAGCGAGCCCTGATGCAACAGCTCACCCAATACTGACCAAGGCGGCACCCAGGGCACCAGCGTTAACGTGGCAATCAGCATCAGCAGATTAGACATGGGCCGCCGGCTATCGCCGAGCTTTAGCGCCGTTCCGAACGAACGCTTTAGCCGAGCGCCTTCAAGATCCACGCTGTACATCTCATCTAAACTCAGGTGAATTAAAAATCCGACCAGCGTGGCGGCGCCATGCGACCAAGCAAGCCATGCCGGCTGGCCGAGCAGATTAAAACTCAGCGCAGCGGTGGCCAGGCTACATAGCCCACCCGCCAGCAGTGAGTGCCAGATACCGCGATGCACGGTAAAACGCGAAAATAGTACGCTGGCTAAATAACGCACGCAGACATAGATTCCACCGCAGGCAACCAGCAGCGCACCGGGCGTGAGCCATGGCTGCAGTAGCAGTGCGCCAAAGACCAAGGCAGGCACTGAAAGAAGATTAAAAATCAATCGGATAGAATGTGACCGGTCGGCATCGATGTCGGGTAAAACACCCCCAAACGTAACCAACGCAACCATCACCACCGCTTGAGAAGGCGGCCACCAATGACCTTTCCAAGCTGCGTAAGCTATCAGCATGCCACCCGCCGCTGCTACGGTAATATGCGTGCGAAAGTTAGCCATGACGCGGCACCCCAGAAAACTGGATAAATTAACAGATTTCTGACCGGCGCGACACGACTATTTAAGAAAAAAGGTTGGCTGGGCAACCGCTTAGAGAAGGGGCATCAAATTGACGATTCGGCCAAAAAGCGGTCTTTCAATTTAACGTAGTTACCGGCGGTATAGGGGAAGAAAGCACGCTCAGATTCTTTCAGCGGGCGCAGTGGTTTAGCCGGGTTACCGGCATAAACGTAACCGCTTTCCAGATGCTTACCCGGCGTTACTACGGCGCCAGCGGCAATAATGACTTCATCTTCAACGATCGCGCCATCCATCACGATCGCGCCCATTCCCACCAATATCCGACTGCCTAGCGTACAGCCATGCAAAATCGCCTTATGGCCGATGGTCACATCGTCGCCAATAATGAGCGGAAAGCCCGCCGGGCTAAAGTCACTTGCGTGGGTAATATGCAGCACGCTGCCATCCTGCACGCTGGTCCGCGCGCCGATTCGAATACGGTGCATATCGCCACGGATAACGCTCATCGGCCAAACGGAGCAATCATCCCCCAGCACCACGTCTCCAATGACCACGCTGGCCGGATCAATATACACGCGCTCGCCTAGCGAAGGCTCCATGCCCTGATAGCTTCTTAACGCACTGCTCATAATTTGCTCCTGCGGTTCTCGATAGACCGTATAAAGAATATGACTCGCTGACTATAGCGTTTAATGACAGCGTTTAATGACAGCCCGTAATGTCTTACAGCAACCCCGCCAGTAGCACGATAAAGGTCAGCGGAATCGATACCCAGCGAAGAATATTTCGCCACACTAGGTAGCCGCGCTCACCGGCACCCAATGCACTGGCGACTCGCTCTTGGGGCATCACCCAGGCGGCAAAAATGGCGATCATCAATCCGCCTAAGGGCAGAAAAACATCCGGCGGTATACTGCTGACCAGCTCGAACACGTTGCGCCCAAAGAGCGGCCGGAATTCAGAAAGCGTCGAAAACGAGAAGGCGGATAGCAGGCCGATTAACCAGACGCTGACTGCCACGACCAACGTCGCAAGGCTGCGGCGCAGCCCCAGCCCCTGAAGCGTCGCGACCATGGGCTCGGCTAAGTTAATCGCTGAGGTCCAGGTGGCTAACAGCAGTAATAAAAAGAACACGCTCAGCCATACCGAGCCCCACGGCAATTCAGAAAATGCGATCGGCAGCGTGACAAACATTAAGCCTGGGCCTTCAGCGGGGTCCATGCCTTGAGCAAACACAACCGAGAAAATCGCAATACCCGCCAGCAGTGCAACGCTGATATCGAGCACCGCTACCGCAAACGCGGCTTTGGGCAGGCTTTGCTCTTCAGGCATATAAGCCCCGTACGCCATTAAGGCACAGGCCCCTACCGCCAAGGTAAAAAACGCATGCCCCATCGCATGGACAACCACCGATGGCGTTAGCGCATCGAAAGAGGGCAGAAACAGCCATGCCAGCGCGGTGCCAAAACCATCCGTCGTGGCGGCATAGCCTGCTAATAGCAGCAGCAAAAAATACAGCAGCGGCATCAGCAAATTGTTAAGTCGCTCCAAACCTTTGGCAACACCGGCCGCCACAACGGACATGGTCATGAATAGAAACAGGGTGTGATTAAAAATAAGCAGGCCCGGGTTAGCCAAGAAGGCGTCAAAGCCCGCACCAATCTCCTCAGCGCTCGCGCCGCTGAAATTACCGTTCACGGAGGCAACTAAAAACTCAATCGACCAGCCGGACACCACCGAGTAGAACGATAAGATACAAAATACGGTGAACGCGCCGAATAGCCCTAGCCAACGCCAATGAGGCGAGGCTCCCGCCTCTGTTGCCAAGGCCCCTAACGCCTGCATTGGCCCGCGACGCCCGGCTCGGCCAATCAATATTTCCGCCATCATGACGGGAATACCTAGCAGCAGCACAAACGCTACATAAACCAGCAAAAATGCCGCACCGCCATTTTCTCCAGCCACGTAGGGGAAGCGCCAGATGTTGCCTAAACCCACTGCAGCACCTGTTATTGCCAAGATAAAGGCCCGCTTCGACCCCCAGCGCTCCAGCGTTTCGCTCATCGTGTGCTCCTGCCGTTAGAGGCATTAAAAGGCGGCAAGACTAGCAGGCACTTGCACGCAGGCCAAACTCTGACCTGCAGCCTAGCATTGAAACGCGGCCCCACTGCCCGCACTGTGTCATCATTATCGCGCGTTTTGCGCTTCCTACACGATTTTAAAAACGATGCCAACTGAGGTGCCTATGTCCTCCACCCCCTTGCCCTCCAATCCGTTGCTTGAGACGCACAAGCTCCCCCCTTTTGCTGACATTCGCGCCGAACACGTAGAGCCTGCGGTAGAAATCCTGCTCAGAGAAAGCCGCGAGGCCATTGATCTCCTCGCCCAGCAGGCCGCCGCCACGCCGCCCACTTGGGACAATTTCGCGGCGCCGTTTGAGGCCGTCAATGACCGTCTCACCAATGCGTGGTCACCGATTTCTCATCTCAACGGCACCATGAACTCCCCCGAATTACGCGAAGCGTATCAGGCATGCCTTGAAAAGCTTTCTGCTTTCGGCACCTGGGTCGGCCAACACGAAGGGCTTTTCCATGGTTGGAAAGCGCTGAAAGAAGGCCCGGCCTGGGCATCGTTAGATGCCGCACAGCGGCGCACCGTCGAGAACGCCTTACGTGATTTCCGGCTAGCCGGTGTTGACCTGCCCACGGACCAAAAAGCGCGTTACGGAAAAATTCAGTCGCGTCTTTCACTACTCTCAAACCAGTATTCAAATAACGTTCTGGATGCCACCCAGGCATGGCACAAAGATATTGATAGCTTAGATGCGCTCGCAGGCGTCCCAGCAAGTGCCTTAGATACCTTAAAAGCCACCGCCGAGGCGAAGGGCGTGCCGGGCTACCGGATTACCTTGGATTTCCCCAGTTTTTTCCCTGTCATCAGCTACGCCGACAGTCGCGAGCTGCGCCGTGAGGTGTATACCGCGTTCATTACCCGTGCCTCAGACCAAAGCGCGGATGCTGGCAAGTTCGACAACGCTGCCATTTTGGAAGAGATTCTGTCGCTACGTAGCGACATTGCCCAGCTGCTTGGCTTTGCCACCTACGCGGATTATTCACTGGCCACTAAAATGGCCGAATCTCCCGAGCAGGTGCTCGACTTCCTCAACGACCTAGCCCGTCGTGCGCTGCCTCAGGCTAAAGAAGAGTTTGCTGAACTGAGCGCCTACGCCCGTGACGAACTGGGCCTGGAAGTACTTGAGCCGTGGGACGTTGCCTACGCCAGCGAGAAACTGCGCGAAGCACGCCACGCCATCTCCCAAGAACAGCTGCGCCCTTACTTTCCCGCCCCGCGCGTCATTGATGGCCTGTTTCAAGTGGTTGAGCGCCTCTACGGCGTACGCTGTGAAGAAGATACCGAGGCGACTCGCTATCATCCAGACGTCCAATACTTCCAGATTACTGAAAACGGCCAGCCGATTGCCGGCTTTTACCTTGATCTCTACGCCCGTGAAGGCAAGCGCGGCGGTGCCTGGATGGCGGACTGCCGCGTGCGCCGTCAAACCGAGCAGGGCCTGCAGCTGCCAGTGGCCTTTCTAACCTGCAACTTCACTGCGCCGGTAGGTGGCCGCCCCGCGCTGCTGACTCACGACGAAGTCACGACCTTGTTCCATGAGTTTGGGCACGGTCTTCACCATATGCTCACCAAGCAGCACATTGCGGATATTTCCGGCATTAACGGTGTGGCCTGGGATGCGGTCGAGCTACCCAGCCAGTTTATGGAAAACTACTGCTGGGAGCGTGAAGGACTAGACCTGCTGGCCAAGCACGTGGATACCGGCGAGCCGCTTCCCTTCGATCTACTAGAGCGCCTGCAGGCAGCCAAGAACTTCCAGTCGGCCATGGGTATGATGCGCCAAATCGAACTCTCGCTATTCGATCTACGCCTGCACCATGAACTCAGCGCCCCTAGCGCCAGCGACGTGCAAGCACTGCTCGATGATGTGCGGGCCGCGGTATCGGTGCTGCCCAAAGCCCCCTTCAATCGCTTCCAAAATAGCTTTGGGCATATATTTGCTGGCGGCTATGCGGCCGGTTACTACAGCTATAAGTGGGCGGAAGTGCTCTCGGCAGATGCCTGGAGTGCCTTTGAAGAAGCTGGCATCTTCGACCCAGAAACAGGCCAGCGCTTTCGTCGCGAAATCCTGGAGCAGGGCGGCGCTCGTGATGCCGCCGACCTGTTTGTTGCCTTTCGCGGTCGCGAACCCAGCGTTGAGCCACTGCTTCGCCACTGCGGCATTCGCGCCGCTTAACACACGTTATCAGGTACACGTTGCAAACCATTATTTCATGCGTGGCGCCTTGGGCGTCGCGCATCTGATGCATAGGAGCCCACTATGTCGACGGTTAAACGCTTTATTGCCGGCGTGATCTGCCCGCGCTGTGCGGAGATGGACCGCATCCGCGCCTGGGAGCAGAATGGCATTCGCTACCGCGAATGCGTCAGCTGCGATTTTTTTGAGCAGTTGCCTATTGAAGAAGATGCCCTTACCGAAATGACCACCCGAGTTAATCAGGTGCGCGACGACCAGAAGCAGCAAGATGTACAGCCCGTACGCATCATGGATCCCGGCAAGCCCCCTCGTTAAACCCACGTTTCATCCCGTAAAAGGAAGGCCTAACCAAGCACCGCGAGCCTAGCGTCTTCCTTTTCAATGTGCCGAATGCTGGCTAATGGCGCTCGATCGATCTCATTAGTGTGTGGCTATCCGCACATGCAAAATAATCATCGTGCGGACACTCGGACACTTTGCCTGCCTAAGCCTGCCACGAAAGTTTAATAAGATCTTCTTAACCAACTGATTTTAAAATAACAATATTAAAATGGCACAACTATCGCTGTTATAACCACTGAATAGTCTGATTCATGCCGTACTAACGAGCAGCATCGAACACGACCGTCAGTCAATAACCCCAATAACAGCTAGGAACTCTCGCCATGCGTAAACATATGCCTAAGACCTTCACGCTACTTGCCAGCAGCGCCCTGCTTGTAGCAGCTAGCAGTGCCCAAGCAGACCGCTCCGAGTGGCCAGATAACTTCACCGTTGGTACGGCCAGTCAAGGCGGCACGTTCTTCGTTTACGGCTCAGGCTGGGCGAACTTTATTGCTGAAGAAGTTGGCGTATCTGGCGGCGGTGAAGTCACCGGTGGCCCCACGCAAAACTTAGCGCTAGTACACACCGGTGACATGGCATTTGGTTTAACCACCATGGGCCCTGCGTCTGATGCTGTGAACGGTGAAAGCCCGCTGGCACCTGGTATGAAGATGGACAACGTCTGTGCCATGTTCCCCATGTACGAAACGCCGTTTTCAATTGCGGCACTCTCTAGCAGCGGCATCGAATCCATTGCTGACATTCCGCCTGGCGCGCGTATCGGCTTTGGCCCCGCGGCGTCCACGTCTGACACCTACTTCCCCGCGATCCTAGAAACCTTAGGCGTGGACTTTGAGCGCCGTAACGGTGGCTGGTCTGATCTAGGCGGCCAGTTGCAGGATGGCCTGCTTGACGTCGTTGCGTTCGCGGCCGGCATCCCGATCCCCGCCGTGAGCCAGTTGGAAGTACAAACTGACGTCAACATCATTGAGTTCACCGAAGAAGAGCTAGCCACCGTGCTGGAAAACTACCCGGTCGCTGAGTTCATGATTCCCGCTAATACGTACACAACGCTTGAAGAAGATGCGCGCGCCGTTTCCATGTGGAACTTTGCGATCGCTGGCTGTGATCTTCCGGAAGACTTCATTTACGAAGTGACCAAGGCGACCATGGAAAACAACGAGCGCATGCGCTCAATACACCGCAGTGCTGAAACAACCATTCCAGAAAACATTGTACATAACACCGTACTGCCCTTTCATCCAGGCGCTGCGCGTTGGTACAAAGAGAACGGCTATGAAATTGCTGATGACATGATCAACTAAGCAACGTTTACCGCTCTAACTGCCCCGTCTCGGCCTTGCCGGGCGGGGCAGATTTCGCTCCTGCTATCCCTTTGTCTGCTTTTGCTGTGAGGGTGAACTCTAATGAGTCACAAAAACGACCAAGAACCCAATGGTCTCAAGGATGATGCCAACGTGGCGTCAACAGTACCCGACTCCATTGCTGATGGTGTCGATGACGACATTGTTGAATCTAATCGCCGCCTGTTTACCGGCTGGCAGTTCTTATTATTTGCGGCATTAGCCATTGCTTATTCCAGCTTCCATCTGTTTTCCCTGAACGTGTATCCGATGGAAACCTGGTCGTTTCGTATTGTGCACATTGCCGGGGCGCTTATTCTCGGTTACGGGCTATTTGCCGGCGCGCGATTTGCCGACGAAGAACACCAAACGTCAGGTGCATTGATTAAATGGGTGAGCTACGCGCTGCTTATTCCAGCGGCCTATACGTTGGCGCAAGTCTTTTTAATGCACCAAACGCTCAGCGGCGGTGCGATGCGCATCGACCCAAGCGTTGAAAACTGGCATTACGGTTACCCACTGATGGCGACCACCGCCTGTGCCGTTGTGCTGTCCTGGTTTTATCGTCAGGCACGCCATCGCTTTAACCCTGCCGACCTAGTGCTCATGGTATGCGCGCTGGCCAGCGCCGGTTATTTGCTGGTGGCTTTTAACACGAATATACGCATGTCGACAGGCACGTCCTTTGCGCCGTCAGGCATCTCTTGGGCGGCGATTGCGGGCTCTCTGCTGATTCTTGAGCTTACCCGCCGCGTGGCCGGTTTGGCCTTGGTCGTCATTTCAGCGGTGTTCTTAGGATATGTTTTCGTCGGCCCTTATTTACCCGGCTTTTTGGGCTACCCAGGGCTGTCGCTACAACGCTTCTTCAGCCAGGTATATACCGATGCCGGCATCTTAGGCCCCACCACCGCCGTATCATCGACCTATATCATTCTGTTCATTATTTTTGCCGCGTTCCTGCAAGCGTCTAAAGTGGGCGACTACTTCGTCAACTTTGCTTTCGCTGCCGCAGGGCGCGCCCGCGGTGGCCCGGCCAAAGTGGCTATTTTTGCATCTGGCTTGATGGGCATGATTAACGGTACCTCCGCGGGCAACGTGGTTTCCACCGGCTCGCTGACCATTCCATTGATGAAGAAAGTCGGCTATCCGGCGCGTAGTGCCGGGGCGATCGAAGCGGCTGCTTCAACGGGTGGGCAAATCATGCCGCCGATTATGGGCGCCGGTGCGTTCATCATGGCCGAAGTGACAGGCATTCCGTATACCGAAATTGCCATTGCGGCGATCATTCCGGCGATTCTTTATTTTGCCTCTATCTATTTTATGGTCGACTTTGAAGCCGCCCGTAAAGGCATGCGAGGCATGCGCAAAGATGAGATCCCGCTGTTCTCCAAACTGGTCAAGCAGGTCTATCTGTTCGCGCCGATCATCATTCTGATCGCGGCACTGTTCATGGGCTATTCGGTGATTCGTGCGGGCACGCTGGCAACCGCTTCAGCAGCCGTCGTGAGCTGGATTTCACCCAACAAAATGGGTATTCGTGCGATTCTTAAAGCGCTGCAAATCGCAGGCACCATGTCGGTTCAGATTATCGCCGTGTGCGCCTGTGCGGGTTTAATCGTCGGGGTTATCTCACTGACCGGCGTTGGCGCTCGCTTCTCATCGCTGCTGCTTGGCTTAGCCGGTGTTAGCCAGCTGCTCGCGCTGGTGTTCGCTATGCTGATTAGCATTTTGCTCGGCATGGGCATGCCAACCACCGCCGCCTACGCCGTCGCCGCCTCCGTGGTAGCGCCTGGCTTGATCAATATTGGCATTGAGCCGCTGATCGCCCACTTCTTCGTGTTCTACTTTGCGGTGGTATCGGCGATTACCCCGCCCGTTGCGCTGGCGTCTTATGCAGCGGCCGGTATTTCTGGCGACAACCCGATGGGAACGTCCGTGGCGTCGTTCAAGATTGGCTTGGCCGCCTTCATCGTGCCGTTTATGTTCTTCTACAGCCCTGCCATGCTGATGGAAGGCACGCCGATGGAAATCCTGCGCGTTGGGGTCACCGCAACGCTGGGCATTATCTTGCTCTCAGGCATGGTTCAAGCGTGGTTCTTTGGACCGGTCAACGCATGGCAACGCCTGCTGATGCTGGTCGGCGCCATGTTTATGATCTATGGCGGTATTTATACCGACGTTCTGGGGCTTGCGATTGGTATCGGGCTATTTGTCATGCAGCGTAAGCTGCATGGCAGTGGCAATAAAACGGCTCAAGCTGGCTAAACACGCTAAGCAGCTAAACGCCAAGTGTCAAAAAACCCCGCTCAATGGCCATTGAGTGGGGTTTTTAGTTACGTGATGAAACAACGCACCTTAGTCGGTCAGGTTGTCGACTATTTTGAGCACGGGTGCCGCTTGGTTAAGAGTATAAAAATGCAGGCCGGGGGCACCGCCATCCAACAATCGCTGGCAAAGCTGGCTCACCACGTCGGTTCCAAAGGCGGCAATCGCTTCACTGTCATCGCCATAGGACTCTAGCTGCTTGCGCATCCAGCGAGGAATCTCAGCGCCGCAGACATCAGAGAAACGCGCCAGCTTAGTGTAGTTAGTGATCGGCATAATACCCGGAATGATCGGCTGTTCGATGCCAAGCGCACGGACTTTATCGACAAAATTAAAATAGGCATCGGCGGTAAAAAAGTACTGGGTGATCGCCATGTTGGCGCCAGCCTTCATTTTGCGCACGAAGTTTTCTACGTCTTTATCTAGATTAGCCGCCTGTGGATGAGACTCCGGGTAAGCCGCGACCGCAATCTCGAAATGATCGCCGGTTTCAGCACGAATAAACTCCACCAGCTCGTTGGCATAGCGTAATTCACCAATGCTTGCCATGCCCGACGGCATATCGCCACGTAGAGCGACCAGACTATTCACGCCCTCCTCGCGATACTGAGCTAGCAGATCTCGCAGTTGAGCTTTTTCACTGCCAATACAGGATAGGTGCGGCGCGGTCGTAATGCCGCTTTGGCTAACAGTGCGTACCAGTTCGCGTGTGCGCGCCTGCGTCGACCCACCAGCGCCATAGGTAACTGAAAAAAATCGGGGCTGCCGCGCAGCTAGCTCATCACGAACGTGTATTAGCTTGTCGTGCCCAGCATCGGTATTGGGCGGAAAGAATTCAAAGCTGATACCCAGCGGATGCTCAAGGCTGCTCATGGAATTTCCTTTTTAGGATCAATAAACGTGACATTTTGAGGTATTCTCGCTGTTCAGATGCGCTAGGGCTAATGAAAGATTCCACGCTCGGCCTTTAATTCGGCTCATGTTAGCTGACCAGACTACATACGAAGCACCACGCACTCATACGGGAGAATCAATGGATCTTGCACCTGAGGCACTGGCTGGACCGTTATTAATGTTGCTCAGCTATGTGGGGTTAGGCTGGATCGCCGCCCAACGGCTCAAGCTAGACCCTCGTCCCATCGCGACACTGCTGGTTTACCTGATTGCACCCTTTACTATTTTTCGCGCGCTAATGAATGGCGGCTCAACGCCGAACTATTTATTACTCACATTAGCGCTGTTCATCCTTTCAAGCCTCATGGCCCTGATTGTCCATCGCCTCACGCGTCATCGTTTTGGCGAGCAGGAGGCGGCGCTACTGGCATTTTCTTCGGGAACCGGCAATACCGGTTATTTCGGCTTACCGATTGCATTTATATTGCTGCCCCCAGAAGGCGTTACGCTTTATCTGTTCTGCATGCTGGGGATTAATATTTATGAATTTACCGTCGGCTTTTATCTCAGCGCCCGCGGTCGCTTTTCGGTACGCGAAAGCCTGATCAAGATTTCTCGCTTACCGCTGATCTACACCTTCCTATTAGCGCTCCTGCTGAGCAGCCTTAACATAATGCCGCCCGCTGAGGTAATGCATGCGCTAGAAGTGTTCCCCGCCACCTACACGCTGCTAGGCATGATGATTATCGGCATGACGCTGAGTCAGGTGACCTTAGCAGCCTGGGATACGCGTTTTGTCGCTAGCTGCGTAGGGTTGCGCTACCTGCTGTGGCCTTTGGTGATGCTGGCTGCCGTGCTGCTGTTGCAGTGGCTCGGCCCTCTTTCGCCTGAACTGGGTATGGCGATGCTTTTACTAGGCGTAGTGCCCATGGCGTCTAACGTGGTGGTAGTCGCCATGGAGCTGGGTATTCAGCCGCAAAAAGGCGCGCTGGCCGTGCTGGTTTCAACGCTGCTGGCACCGCTGCTGATCCCGCTATATCTCGGTTTCATGCTGCATTTGACGGGGCTAAGTTAACTGGCTAAAAACCATCAACGCCCGCTTGTTGAAGCCTTTGCGCCATGCGCTGCACCTCTGGGTGGCTAAAAAATGCCACTAACGCATCAGCGCGAACCGGGCCCACGCCGCTAATGGCCTGCCACTGCGCGTGCTGATAATCCGCCAAGGTAGGCCAGTCACCAATGTGCGCACTCCCGCCTGGTGGCATGCCAAGAGCGGCCAGCCAATCAGCATAAGGAGCCGAGCGGGCGGCCTCAAACTGATCAGTCAGCGCGCCTGCGCTGGTCTCACCGATGCCATTCACCTGTTCCAGCTCACCGGGCTCAACGCTCATCCAGCCCAGCAACTGCGTTACCACGTCGGCTTCCAGCAACGCTTGCCAGGTGCCCTCACCAACGCCTTGCATACCGAGCTGCTCACCGAGATAGGTAAGCCGTGCCAACAGCTGGGCATCGCAGCCAGCGGTTAATTCAAAACAGCTGAGTAGATGATAGCGCTGCGGCGATGGCGCACTCAGCGGTGCGCGCGCCTGGGTATGCCATACCACCTCCGTTAGCTGAGGGATGGTCAACCCTGCCAGCGTGACCGCCACTTGGTCGCCAGGGCGTACATCCATTAACGCCCAGCGCTCAAGCGATCCTAGCGAGACGCGGCTAATTCGCCGCCCCTCAAGCCGTACCGGGTTGAGCCACACCAGCGGCGTCACGCGCCCGGTGCGTCCAACGCGAAACTCAATGCCCCGCACCTGTGCCAGCGCCTGCTGTGCAGGGTATTTCCAGGCCAGCGCCCACCTGGGCGGTGATGACGACCAGCTGGACACGCCGGGGCGCTCCGCTTGTTTAATCACCACGCCGTCAGTGGCAAATGGCAGTGGGCCGTTGAACCAGGTGTCGCGCCAGTCGGCGGCGTCACGCTGGCTATCAAGCGCCTGGGTATAGTCAGCAGTATCAAAGCCCAAGCGAGTCAGTTGCGCTAAACCCTCGGACATGCTCGTTGGGCCATCGGGCCAATCCCACACAAACAGCCCAATGCGCTCAAGCGTGGCATCGGTAGGCGATGACTGCGCCATCGCGCCTGCAACCGCGCCACGCGCGCCCGACGCCGGCGAGCTTGACTGAATGTGTTGCTCTAATCGCCAGTAAAGTTCGCCTTGAAGTATCGCCGACAGTGGTTCGGAAAGCGTATTAGGAATAGCAGGAAGCTGGCGCACGCGTGCCGTCCAGTCTTGGCCGCGCTCGCCGTCACCACGGCTAACGGCATCGACCAGCTCACCCTGGTCATAACGTAGTGTGATCGCCACGCCGTCAACTTTGGGCTGGATCCATAGGCCGTCGCGACGGCTGATAAAGCGCCTAACACCGTCTTCATCGGCTTTATGAAGCCCGCGTTGGGCCATCGGGTGCTCAAGCGTTCCGTCGCTAGACGTCAGCGGTGAAAGCGGATGATGCTCAAACTCATAACCTAAACAGCGCTGCCAGGTGGCAAGGCGCTCAACGGCTTGATCGTAAAGGGCGTCGTCGATCAGTGATACACCCTCATCATGGTAGGCGGTGTCCCAGCGCTGGACCTGCTCGGCTAATGCGTGGCTTTCGCTGGCTAAGCGCTCAGCCTGCCAGTGGGGGCACTCACTAGCCTGTGCGGAAAAAGTGACAAGCCCCATAAGGCCACTGAGCATCCAGATTGCGGTAGTGCCTGACACTGCTCCACTAAACGTTGCTCTATTAAACGTTGATCCATTAAACAATGCCCCATTAAACGTCGCGCCGTTAAACATTGCGGTCCCCTTACCCGTGCAAATAATGATCGGCAAACAGAACCAGCCTAGCGCAGGGCTTGGACATAACGCATAAAAAAAGCCCCCGGCCGAAGCCAAAGGGGCGATCTCTTACAAAGCGTGTAGCGAAACGCTTACAAATTAGCGGCCTGGCGCAGCGCATCGGCTTTATCGGTTTTTTCCCACGGAAAAGCCGTAAAGGTTTCCTTATGCTGCTCGCCTTTATCATCGCTCCAGGTGTAGCTGTGCTCGAACGGCGCACGACCAAAGTGACCATACGCGGCGGTGAGCTGATACATCGGGTGCAGCAGATCCAGCATTTTGGTAATCGCGTAAGGGCGAAGGTCAAAGTGCTCACGCACCAGCGCCACAATCTGCTTGTCTTCAATCTTGCCGGTACCAAAGGTGTCGATCGACACCGAGGTCGGCTCAGCCACACCAATCGCGTAGGAGACCTGAATCTCGCACTTATCAGCCAACCCTGCCGCCACGACGTTTTTCGCCACATAGCGGCCCGCATAGGCGGCGCTACGATCTACTTTCGAGGGATCTTTGCCTGAGAAAGCACCGCCACCATGACGCGCCATACCGCCATAGGTATCCACAATGATCTTACGTCCGGTCAGCCCACAGTCACCGACCGGGCCGCCGATAACGAATTTGCCGGTTGGATTAATATGGTACTGGGTGTTGTCGTCTAACCAGTCAGCGGGAATAACGTGCTCAATAATCTCGCGCTTAACCATCTTGCGCAGATCTTCTTGCTCAATGTCTGGATCGTGCTGGGTAGAAAGCACGATAGCATCGACACCGCAGGGGCGGCCCTGGGCGTTATAGCGGATAGTGACCTGGCTTTTTGCATCAGGGCGCAGCCAAGGCAGCAGGCCATTTTTGCGCAGCTCGGCTTGGCGCTCGACTAAACGGTGAGAATAATGAATGGGTGCGGGCATGAACGAGTCGGTTTCATTGGTCGCATAGCCAAACATCAGCCCCTGGTCGCCTGCCCCTTGATCTTCTGGCTTGGTACGATCAACGCCCTGGGCAATCTCAACGCTCTGCTTGCCGATGAGGTTAATCACGCCACAGGTAGCGCCATCGAAGCCTACTTGTGAGGAGCTATAGCCGATGTCCGTGATCACATCACGGACCAGCATTTCCAGATCGACCCACGCGGACGTCGTGATTTCACCGGCAATAATCGCCACCCCGGTTTTTACCATCGTTTCACAGGCGACGCGCGCCTGTTTATCACGGGCGATGATGGCATCTAATACGGCATCAGAAATCTGGTCAGCAATCTTATCAGGATGACCTTCGGAGACCGATTCGGAGGTAAACAGGGAATATTCGCTCATCGCGCACTCGACCCTCTGTATGACGGCTGTAGCAAATCCACAGCATCAGCAGGAAATCATGGCAGGTGCCCCTGCCCGTATATAGAGGCGGCAGCATCACGTTCTCCACCACCTCGGGAGGCAGAGTCTACACGCTGTAGGCGGTGCTTCCCAGAACGCGTGCCCCAGAATTTACCGGCACATTTATCTCTGCATTTGCCGCCACATGGGAAGTCAGCGACAATAGCGCCTTTATAATTTCTGTTTTCAGGCGAGGAGCACTCCCATGCCGTCCCGTTTTGAGCTAGCCAATGCCATTCGCGCCCTTTCCATGGATGCTGTTCAGAAGGCCAAATCCGGCCATCCGGGCGCTCCTATGGGCATGGCTGATATTGCCGAGGTGCTATGGAATGACTACCTCAAGCACAACCCCGAAGACCCCAAGTGGGCCGATCGCGACCGGTTCGTGCTCTCCAATGGCCATGGCTCCATGCTGCTTTACTCGTTGCTGCACCTCAGCGGCTACGAGCTTAGCCTGGAACAGCTGCAAAATTTCCGTCAGCTGCATTCGCCCACGGCAGGGCACCCGGAATTTGGCTATGCCCCAGGCATTGAAACCACCACGGGCCCTCTCGGCCAGGGTTTTGCTAACGCGGTAGGCTTTGCCATTGCTGAAAAAACATTGGCGGCGCAGTTCAATCGTCCCGGCCATGCCATTGTCGATCACCATACCTGGTGTTTCTTGGGCGATGGCTGCTTGATGGAAGGCATCTCCCACGAAGCAGCATCACTGGCGGGAACGCAGCAGTTGGGTAAGCTGATTGCGCTGTACGACGATAACGGCATCTCAATCGATGGCGAAGTGGAAGGCTGGTTTACCGACGATACCGCCAAGCGCTTTGAGGCTTATGGCTGGCACGTAGTGCCGAACGTCGATGGTCACCAGCCTGAGGAAGTTAAAGCGGCCATTGAACTGGCGAAGAGCCACGACGATAAGCCTAGCCTGATTATCTGCAAAACCATTATCGGTTTTGGCGCGCCTAACAAGCAGGGCAAAGAAGACGCCCACGGCTCACCGCTGGGTGACGATGAAGTCGCCCTGGCACGCACACAGCTGGGCTGGGAGCACGCGCCATTCCATATCCCTGAGCCGATCTATTCTGCCTGGGATGCTCGCGACGCTGGCAAAAAGGCGCAGCAGGCGTGGGAAGACCGCTTTGCTCGCTATACCGACGCTTTCCCAACGGAGGCGCGTGAGTTCAAGCGTCGCATGAAGCGCCAACTGCCTCCTGAGCTTGCCACTGAAGCATTGATTGAGCAGGCCCAAGAGAAGGGAGAAAGCATCGCATCGCGCAAGGCATCCTTTGAAGCGCTGAATGTGATTGGCCCACAAATGCCGGAACTGTTGGGCGGCAGCGCTGACCTCGCACCGTCTAACCTAACGTTCTGGAAAGGTGCCAAGGCGATTACCCCTGAAGATGCCAGCGGCAACTACCTGCATTACGGCGTACGTGAGTTTGGCATGGGCGCGATCATGAACGGGATCGCGCTGCACGGAGGCTTAGTGCCTTACGGCGCGACCTTCCTGATCTTTATGGAGTACATGCGTAACTCCATTCGCATGGCGTCGTTAATGGGCCAGCAGGTGATTTACGTGTTTACGCATGATTCCATCGGTCTAGGTGAGGATGGCCCGACGCACCAGCCGATTGAGCAGCTCACTAGCCTGCGCACGACGCCGAATCTAAACACCTGGCGCCCCTGCGATGCGGTCGAAACCGCCGCCTCTTGGGATGCGGCGATCAAACGCCACTCCGGCCCGACCGCGCTGGTACTCTCACGCCAGAATCTGCCGCACCAGCAGCGCACTCAAGCGCAGCTAGCGGCCATTCAAAACGGGGCTTATGTTCTTAAAGACCCGACTATTAAAGATAGCCAAGGCACGCCACAAATGCCGGAGCTGATTCTGATTGCCACAGGTTCGGAAGTATCGCTCGCGATGGACGCCGCTGCCGAACTTGAGCAGCAGGGTAAAGCCGTTCGCGTTGTGTCCATGCCCTCGGCGTACCGTTTCAATGGCCAAGACGCTGACTACCGTGAAAGCGTACTGCCCAAAGCGGTCACCAAGCGGATCGCGATCGAAGCGGCACATGCCGACTACTGGTACAAATATGTGGGTCTGGAAGGTCGTGTGATTGGCATGACGACCTACGGCGAGTCTGCACCCGCGGACGATCTGTTCAAACACTTCGGCTTCACGGTCGACAACATCGTCAAGCAAGCTCACGAACTGCTCGGCTAGGCCATGCCAGCACTCAGTGGCTTTTTATGGCTGATTAGCTACTGGCTGATCGGTGAAGTGGTCATCTACTTCACCGGGCTGCCGGTCTCTTCAGGCGTGATCGGCATGCTGCTGCTGTGTGCTACGCTTGCGCTGTACGGTCGTGTACCTAGCAGTATTGCCGCGGCCGCACAGCCGCTCATCGCGCTGCTCGCTATGCTGATTATGCCCGGTGTCGTCGGTGTGTTTTTTATTATTGGCGAATTAGCCGGGCAGTGGACGGCTATCCTGATCGCCTTAGTGGCGGGCACACTGCTTAGTGTTGTCACCACCCTTTGGTTGCTTAAGCGACTGATCGGGCAATCTTATGACCGCTGACCTATCGCTATTAGAGCTGCTCACCGCCACGCCGCTATTTGCTGTAGGGCTAACGCTGGTTGCTTATTTGCTTGGTAACCGGCTATTTCAGCGCCTTAAGCGCCCTTCTTGGCTACCCGCTATCTTAATTGCGGCGCTGCTACTTGCCGGGGCGCTCGCGCTGATAGGGCTGCCTTATCCGATCTATCAACAGGGCGCGATATGGCTGACGGTATTGCTGGGGCCCGCGACGGTGGCGCTAGGTATGCCGCTTTATCAACAGCTGCCGCGGATTGTTGAACTCTGGCGGCCGCTGGCAATTTGTTTACCCATTGCCGCCACGCTAGCGGCTTTCTATGCGCTTGCTATTGCCTGGTTGCTGGGCAGCTCCGACACCATACTTGCCTCCATTGCGGCCAAGTCCGTGACGGCACCGATTGCTATCGGCATTACCGAACAGCTTGGCGGTAAGGTAGCGCTGCTAATGGGGGCACT
Organism: Halomonas sp. AOP12-B1-6; assembly: GCF_052379225.1. Classification (NCBI taxonomy): domain Bacteria; kingdom Pseudomonadati; phylum Pseudomonadota; class Gammaproteobacteria; order Oceanospirillales; family Halomonadaceae; genus Halomonas; species Halomonas sp. AOP12-B1-6. Next base: position 8,369 of record NZ_JBQSYK010000008.1, on the reverse strand, counting down.
GCTGATAACCGGTGTTATCACCATTCCATGCGTCAGCATTGCTGCACGTTTGCTGCATATCGACGATGAACGCTTGATCGGTTTTGCTCTTGGCCTGAATGGGCACGCCATTGGTACCGTCAGAGCATTCGAGATCAGCCCCGCGGCGGGGGCGTTCGCGTCACTAGGAATGAGCCTTACAGGCATTTTCACTGCCATACTCCTGCCGCTTGCGTGGCGACTGCTAGGCATGAGCAGCGGATACGCATAGCCGACTGAAATACGCTACTATCGCGGGGTTTGCTACCCCACTTTTGATCATCGATTTACTTTTAAGAGCCGCCTTTGTGTATGGCTAATTCCGCCTCTACGTATCGCATCGCTATTAACGGTTACGGACGCATTGGCCAATGCGTGCTGCGGGCCCTCGTCGAGCGGCAACCACCGGGCATTGAGATCGTTGCTATCAACGAACTCTCTGATCTCGCTACGATTACGTATCTGACGCGCTACGACACAACACATGGCCGTTTTCCAGGTGAGGTCGATAACGATGGCCAGGATCTCATCGTTAACGGCCAGCGCATCCAGATACTGTGCGAACAAGATCCGCGCAATTTACCCTGGAAAGCACTCGATGTAGACCTAGTGTTGGAGTGTTCGGGAAGCTTTAAAGACCGCGCCTCGGCCGAACTGCATTTAGCCGCGGGCGCCAAGCGGCTGCTGTTTTCTCAGCCCGCAGAGAATGACGTTGATGCCACCATTGTGTGGGGCATTAATGAAGATCAGATGACGCTGTCCCAGCGCATTCTTTCCGCTGCATCGTGCACGACCAACTGTCTGGTGCCGCTGTTAACCGTTTTAGATGAAGCGCTAGGGCTTGAGCACGGCGTGACGACGACGATCCACTCGGCGATGAACGATCAGCCGGTGATTGATGCCTACCATCAAACGGATCTGCGCCTCACTCGCTCGGCGATGCAGTCGATTGTTCCCGTCGACACCGGCTTGGCGCTCGGTATTAGCCGCCTAATGCCTCACCTAGCGGGCCGCTTTGAGTGCTTACACGTCCGCGTGCCGACGATTAACGTCTCTGCGATGGACGTGGCCCTCACGGTTCGTAGCGATACTCACCGTGATGCGGTGAATGCGCTGCTCCTGACCGCCAGCCAACAGCGTTTGAAAGGTGTTCTTGGCTACACAGAAGCCCCCATGGCATCGATTGATTTTAATCACGATCCACGCTCAGGCATTCTGGATGCTACCCAAACGCGAGTCGCTGGCAAACGCCTCATCAAACTGCTGTGCTGGTTCGACAACGAGTGGGGGTTCGCGAATCGTATGCTCGATATTAGTCATCGACTGGCCAGACTTTCGACAGAAACGTAAATCTGAACACGAGGAAACCGCTCACATGAATGTGAAGAAAATGACTGACCTTCCCTTGGAAGGACAACGCGTGCTGATCCGTGAAGATTTGAATGTGCCCATTAAACACGGTCGCGTCTCAAGTGACGCCCGCCTGCGCGCAGCGCTGCCCACCATTCAGGCAGCAGTGGACGCTGGCGCAAAAGTTATGCTGATGAGCCATTTAGGACGCCCCACTGAAGGCGAACCTGCCGATGAGTTTTCTCTTGCCCCCGTTGCTGAGCATCTGAGCGGCCTATTGGGTCGCCCGGTGCCCCTAGTGACCGCGTATCTAGGCGAAACGCTGGCACTTGAAAATGGTGATGTCGTGTTGCTTGAGAACGTGCGCTTCAACAGCGGCGAGAAGAAAGATGACGAGCAACTGGCGAAGCAGTACGCCGCGCTGTGCGATATCTTTGTTATGGATGCTTTCGGTACGGCCCATCGGGCACAGGCATCGACCCACGGCGTCGCCCGCTTTGCACCAAGCGCCTGCGCTGGGCCGCTGCTGGCCAAAGAGCTCGACGCGTTACAAAAAGCGTTGGCGAATCCGGCTCGCCCTATGGCCGCAATTGTCGGCGGTTCAAAAGTATCAACAAAGCTAGATGTGCTCACGACGTTAGCTGATAAATGCGATCAACTGATTGTTGGGGGAGGAATCGCCAATACCTTTATTGCCGCGGCGGGCTACAATGTCGGTAAATCACTCTATGAAGCCGACCTGATCGATCAGGCTAAGGCGTTGATGGAAAAGGTCTCGATCCCGCTACCTACCGATGTCGTTGTGGCCACCGAGTTTTCTGAATCAGCGCAAGCGGTTGTCAAACCCGTCGATCAAGTAGCCGACAATGAGATGATTTTAGATATCGGCCCTGAGACGGCGGCTAACTTAGCCACCATGCTTAAAGACGCTGGCACCATTTTATGGAACGGGCCGGTCGGTGTGTTTGAAATAGATCAATTTGGTAACGGCACTCAGGTTATTGCCCAGGCCATTGCCGATAGCGCGGCTTTCTCTATTGCCGGTGGTGGTGATACGTTAGCGGCCATTGATAAATACGCCATTGCGGATCGCGTTTCCTATATTTCTACCGGTGGCGGTGCCTTTCTTGAATATGTTGAAGGCAAACAGCTACCGGCCGTGGCAGCCCTCGAACCGGCTGCCAAACGCGGCTAATTTGTTGTAAAAAAACGCATTAGACAACGTGAATCCGTGTGCTTGCAGCACGGGTTCACATAACCAGTTCTTCACAACGTCTACAGATAAGGTGATTTCATGGCTCTGATCAGCATGCGCCAGATGCTCGACCACGCTGCCGAATACGGCTACGGTATTCCGGCTTTTAACGTCAATAACCTTGAGCAGATGCGCGCCATTATGGAAGCCGCCGATGCCACCGACTCGCCGGTCATCGTGCAAGCATCTGCGGGTGCGCGTAAATACGCAGGTGCGCCGTTTCTGCGTCATTTGATTTTAGCCGCGGTTGAGGAGTTTCCTCATATTCCGGTGGTCATGCACCAGGATCACGGCACCAGCCCTTCAGTCTGCCAGCGCTCTATTCAGCTCGGTTTCTCCTCGGTGATGATGGATGGCTCGTTGGGCGAAGACGGCAAAACGCCGACTGACTACGAATATAATGTTGACGTTACCCGTCGTACGGTAGAAATGGCACATGCCTGTGGCGTCTCCGTTGAAGGTGAGCTGGGCTGCTTGGGTAGCCTGGAAACCGGTATGGCCGGTGAAGAAGACGGCATTGGCGCTGAAGGCAAGCTGGATATGGAGCAGATGCTCACAGACCCTGAGGAAGCCGCCGATTTTGTTAAAGCCACGCAGGTCGATGCACTGGCCATCGCCATTGGCACCAGCCACGGCGCTTACAAATTTACCAAGCCACCCACGGGCGATACGCTTTCAATCCAGCGCATCAAAGAAATTCACGCGCGTATTCCAGATACCCACCTAGTGATGCATGGCTCGTCTTCTGTGCCGCAAGAATGGCTGGAAATCATTAACCAGTACGGCGGCCAGATCCCCGAAACTTACGGCGTACCGGTCGAAGAAATTATCGAAGGGATTAAACACGGCGTTCGTAAGGTCAATATCGACACTGACCTACGCCTAGCCTCTACCGGCGCAGTGCGTCGTTTTATGGCTGAGAACCCCGCTGAATTCGATCCGCGTAAGTTCTTGAAGGAAACCGTCACGGCGATGCGCGACCTATGTATCGCCCGCTACGAAGCGTTCGGTACCGCCGGCAATGCCAGCAAAATCAAGCCGATTAACTTAGAAGAGATGTTCCTGCGCTATGAGCGCGGCGAACTGGCGCCTAAGATCAAATGATCGCCTAACTAAGCCTGTTAAAAAAGACGACCCATAGGTCGTCTTTTTTGTACCGCTCTCTTTTCATAACCCAGGTTATAGTCCGCAAAATGCATATTGCAATGCAGCATTGATGCGCTAACACTGTGTATTAGGCCACGAGGTTTCGCGGCCCAACACAGAGGCAAGCCGCTTATGAAATGCTCATCCACCCTGTCATTGGTCCCCACCACGCCAGTGGCGATGTTCGATATATGGAAAGTCGGCCTGATGGCGTGCGAGCTATGGTCTACCTCTCTGTCCACCATCACTATGCGTAACCACTTATGGCAAACGCAGCCGTTCTTCAGCCCTAAAATGATGCAAGAGAATCAACGCATGGTTACCGAAAAACTCGAGGCCAGCATGGAAGCTGGCCTCGTCATGCAAAAAGCACTGTTTAATTCAATGAATGGTCAGCTCGCCCCCTGGTGGGTCACTAGCAAACGTACAATGAAGCCTTATCACCAACGTAGTAGCGCTAACTCCCGCCGGCTTGCCCAGTAGCATTACTTTAGGCACTGACGCTACTCGTTGTCGTCAGTGCCATCATCGTTGTCGTCAGTGCCATCATCGTTGTCATTGTTTTCTTCTTCACTGCTGTGGATTGCATCATTTGGACTGCCGGTGCCTCCGGTGCCAGCGCCAGGGCTTTCTTCTTCCCCCGTTGAAGGCGCAAGCTCTACGTCATCCTCGCCTGCGCGAGTTTGATCACTCGCCTCACCAGCGTCGTTAGACGAAAGCTCTCCATCGCGCTTTACCGATCCTGCCTTTATGCCGTACTCCTCCTCCAGAGCTTTATCATTTAGTGGCGCGTGCTGCTCGTTTTCTGGTGCGTGATTATCGGCAAAAACATAGCCCGTCGTCGCGAGTAAAGCAGCGCTAAACGTAAAGAGAAGAACCCAGGCAGTTAATCGCATAGCGCGATCTCCATTGGTGATGACAGGGGATATTGCATACTATATCGTCAACGCAGTCGTCGTAAAATTGAGTATGGCTATTTTAAGCTGGCTCAAGAGCAATACGCTGGCAAGCAAAAAATAACAAAACAGTGTTCACAAAAGGCAAAAAATCCCGTTCAATAGAGGGTGATTGGCTTAACTAACACTGGCAGCGCTTGAGCCGCTGCAAGGAAATGCAATGCCGCTCCCACTTTTGCTGTTTGACTGTGATGGCACACTCGTTGACAGCGAACCCATTCTCGCGGAAGAAATGGCCTTAGGCCTCAATGCAGTAGGGCTGCCTTTTGCTGCCACTGACTACCTTGGCGAATTTCGCGGCGCGCGCTTTCGACGGATTGTTGCCGAACTGCAAAAACGACACGGCAACGTCGATCCAGACAAGCTCGACAGCATGGAAACTCACATGCGGGCTAACTTAGCCACGCGACTTTCCCAGGAACTAACGACGATACCCGGTGCCCACGAAGCACTGGATATATTGGCTGGCTACCCCAGCGCCGTGGTATCCAACGGCCCAGAAAGTAAAATTCACACCGCGTTAAGTGTTACGGGCCTTGGCGACTATTTTGGGAACCGTTTATTCAGTGGCTATACCGCCAATTGCTGGAAGCCTGAACCCTGTTTACATCTACATGCAGCGAGTATCATGGGCTACTTGGCACGTGACTGTATTGCCATTGATGACGCACTAGTGGGTGTTCACGCGGCCCAGCAAGCCGGAATGACGGTCATCCATTTAAATCGTTTTCCCGATGCCGAGACAACGCCTGAAAACGCTATTATGATCAGCAATATGTATCAGTTACCTGCAGTAGTGGAGAGACTCACTCGTGAATATTGGCAAATCCCTGTGCCTCAACACTCGGCTGGGGGGCGGTAATGGCGTCTTTGCGTGATCAGTTAGGTGGGCTGGTGTATTCCACCGAGCACGGTAAAACCTGCCCGACCTGTAGAGAAGCACTTGATGCATGTAATTGCGATAATGCAAGTGAGCTGGAGCGACTAGCGGCTCTCGATGGCGTGGTTCGTATTCGACGTGAAACCAGCGGCCGCAAAGGCAAAGGCGTGACTACCGTTAGCGGCATTCCTTTGCCAAGCGACGATCTCAAACGTTTGGCAAAAACGCTTAAACAGCGGTGTGGAACGGGTGGCGCGGTTAAAGAGGGTATTATCGAAATCCAAGGCGATCATCGAGACACCCTACATCAGGCGCTGAGCGCTCTCGGATACCAGGTCAAATTCGCTGGAGGTTAATACCTCTATAATACGATGACTTATCGCTAGGTAAGTCGCAGAGCAAGGCACTGCAATGGCTTGGTTGGAATATTTGCTACCGCTAATTTTTTTATTCCCGATGGCGGCAATGGGCAGCATCGTGTTGGCGCTACGTAGCTTACATGACGCCCGTGTTCACTCTCCTTTCAATGCGCCCCTTCATGAACCAGGCCAAGCATTGCGCTACCGCCTTGACCAAGCGTTTTCTAGCCTATTTTTAAACGGTGCGCTAGGGCCCATCATCAGCCTGGCGCCACTCGTTTACGGCATGGGGCGCATGCTATTTGTCGAACGACAAGACTGGGTTGAATGGGCACTGTATGGCCTGCTAAGCACATTACTCGTTCTAATATTTTCATTGCTATTAGTACGTGACTACCAGCGCATACGGCGATTAAAGCTTGGCTTGGCTTGCGAGCTTGCCGTTGGGCAAGAGCTTGCGAGACTCGTTCGCCCCGACGCACACCCCTACTACGTTTTTCACGATGTGCCCACCGATAGCTTTACCATCGATCACGTCGTAGTGACGCCTCACGGCATTTTTGTGGTCGAAACACGAGCTAGAACGCTGGCTATTGGCACCGATGGCCATGAGCTCGATACAGTGGCCGTAGAACGAGAGCGTTTGCGCTTTCCTCACTGGCAGGAGCGTAGGCCGCTACATAAAACACGCCAGGGCGTGTGCTGGCTCTCTCACTGGTTAGAGCGACGCTGTGGCGTCCCTGTTGCGGTGCGCGGCGTGCTGGTACTCCCTGGCTGGAAAATAGATAACAGTGATGCGGCTACCGATATTCTGGTGGTGAGCGGTGATACCCTCGCCAAGCAGCTGACCGAGCTAAACACCGGCCCGCTCAATGATGTCATACATGATAAGGTCATCAACGTTTTGCTTGAGCGCGCCAGACTCTTGGAATTAAAGCACCTCAGTCAGCCATCGGTGTAGAGGAAAGATGGTTAGTCGCCGCGTAAGCGACCGCCCATCTCCTGAGCTAAGTCCACCGCGTAGTGGTCGGTCATCCCGCCGATAAAGTCCAGCATCCGTCGATAGCTATCATAGAGCGGCCAAGACGGCAGCGGCGTATTTTCACCAATAAGAGCCAGTACACGCTGATGCTTAAACGATGAATGCCCCGTATGGTGAAGCTCGTGAGCCGCCCCAATAAATGCCTCGAGAAGGATCCCTAGCGTTGTATAAGCGCCAATTTCTAATTTTGCCTTACGCTCGTTTTGGAAAATACGCTCGCGGGCTAACTGCTTGGCGGCCTGTACACCCCAGCCTAAATCCGGGTGGCACAGCTCTAATAGATCATTGCTAAGCGTACCGTTCAGCAAAGCCTGCTCATGCTGAACGAATACCGCACCCACATCATTGACGGCACGCTCCATGGCGGCGCCACGTAGTAATGCGATGCGGCGCCGCTGGGATACGTTGCGGTCTTGCATGTCGGTATATTCGGGTGGAAACTCTCCGGCAATCTGGCGCAGAATCTCGACGACTTCTTCGTAACGCAGAATGCCCATTTCTAAACCATCTTCAAGGTCCAGCAGCGCATAGCAGATATCATCAGCAGCCTCAACGAGCCAAGCGAGTGGATGACGGCACCACCGCTGCTCACCCCGGGGCAGCAACCCTACCGCTTCAGCGACCTCTTTGAGCAGTGCCTGCTCCGATTGATAAGCGCCGAACTTACCTGCCCGCCCACTATAGCGGACAGTCCACGGATATTTAAGCAGGGTTCCAAGCGTGGCCGACGTGAGCCGCATACCTCCATTGAACTGATTATATTCAATTTGAGTAATAACGCGAAAGCCTTGAGCATTGCCTTCGTAAGTCAGCAGATCTTCTCGTTCAGCATCGGATAGGCCCTCAAGCAGACCACTGCTCTGGGCACGCTGAAACCAATCGCGGATAGCATACTCACCGGCGTGTCCAAACGGCGGGTTGCCAATATCGTGGCCAAGGCATGCCGTTTGCACTATCACACCCAGGTCTGCCGGGGTAATCCATTCGGGCAGCTGATCACGCAGCAGCTCACCTACGATCATTCCCAGTGAGCGACCGACGCAGCCCACTTCTAACGAGTGAGTCAAGCGGGTATGAATATGATCGTTTTCTGTCAGCGGATGGACCTGGGTCTTGCGTCCAAGGCGTCTAAAAGAACCAGAGAAAACAATTCGGTCGTGATCTTTATGAAAAGGGCTACGGCCTATTTCTCGAGTGCTTTCTGAGCGTTGGTCGTGAAGACGACGTGGGGAAAGTAGCTGTTCCCAGCGCATCTGTGTCATAAGCATTCCTCCTGAAGGAGTGCATTCTGCCATAAAAATAGCCACGGGCAGACGCGCGACTCAACATTAAGATGCTTTAACCCTTATTGGTTAAAGATGAT
>NZ_JBQSYK010000007.1:0-55466 GCF_052379225.1 Halomonas sp. AOP12-B1-6 | reverse complement strand
AGAGATGCTCCGAGCGATTAATAAATTATCATATTCCGCATTGCGGAATGTTATTCCAATTTATAGAACAAACAATAAAAAATTGGTCAGCAAAGGTCAAGCGCTACACACTGAGTAGTGCTAGTTAACCCGCCTGCTCAAAAAGGAGACCAGGCAAACCACGCTGCCAGCAAAGGAATCGAGGCTACCAAAAACCGCCCATTCCAGCGATAGCCTATCTGCGTCGCGGGCACGCCCGTAAACCTCGACAAGATGAGCATAGAGGCCGTCATTGGCGAGGACATTAGCGCCAGCGCCCAGCCCACCATTAGCGATGCGCCAATTAATGCAGGCGTTAGCCCTTCAATGCCTAAGGTTGGCAGCAGGCCGACCAATAACGTCACTGTTACGATAGGATTAACGCCTACCTGGGCAAGCCCGACCACCATTAGCATACCCAGCACCGCGTTAAATGCTCCCCACTGGTTCAGCACCACCAGCAGCGGCGCCAATTGCTGGGTATCGACTAGACCAACACATAGATGCCCTAAATAGCCCGCAGCCCCCAGCACCACAATCTCATTAGCACTGGGTGACAGCAGCCAGGGCAACTGACGATGTACAGCGCTAAGCGCGGCAGGCAGCCCCGCGTACCCCAGCTTTCGCCGCTGCCAGGCAAGCCAAAGCAATGCGCCGGTGGGCGCACCTAATAGCGCCGCAATCGGCAGGCGCAGTGCTAACAGCCATGCAATCGTAAATACCAGCGCCACGATACCCATCAGCAACACGCTAAACTGGGCCAACGGGCGCAACGATGGCGTAGACACTTGATCTCGATTAGCCGGAGGATGCGGCCCGGTCAAAAAATCAACCGCCCATCCCACTAGGAAAATGAGCACCGCCGCGCCCAATATATACGGCGCCAGCGCCAGCCAGCTAAGCTCGGGCAGACTCGATAGCACCACGGCCACGCCGATACCCATAGGAGAAATCAGCGGGGCCAGTGAAAATCCTCGCAGCAGCGCCAACATCATGCGCCGTTGACGGGCCTCTTGCACCCAAACACGCCCCTGGGCCGCACTCAGCGTATTGCTCTTTTCAATCATGGCGGCGAACAGATTGAGCACGCCGATATTAAGAATAATGCCAAATAGCGCTGAGCCAAGCGATAAAATCGGATAGCGCCGACTAGGCGGCTGAAGCAGCATGCTCTTGCCGCACCGGCGCACCAAGCGTGAACGATAGGCAGGCAGCCGCAGCATGCTTAACGCCACTACGAAGGTTGCGAAAAATGCAAAACGACCGCTGGCTTCAAACAGTAATTGACCAGGCGTGGATGAACGCCAAAATGCTAACGCTGTGAGCACGCCCGCGGCTAACAATAGCCCCTTTGCCATGCGCGTCAGCTGGCCAGCAAGTGTCGACAAATACAGCAGCAGCGCGGCAATGCCAACGGCTTGCCAAAAAAGGCTTCCGATCACCAAATGGAGCAGCGTCGCGAGAGTCACCACCAGCAAATAAGACACCCGCAGGCGGGCTTTGCTCACTCTACGGGCACGTTGGTCTGAGCTTGCGGTGTATCGTCAGGCAGGCCCTGCGGCGATTCGCTGCCGCTACGGCGACGAAATGACCCCTCACCCATCGCCACTAGGTTCCCGGCAGCATCAACGATATCACCGCTGCTCATATAGGTTTTCTGCCCGCCTCCGCGCAGCGTTCCCGTTGCCCGCAGCACGCCCTGCTTAGCAGGCCCTACGAAGGTGGTGGTCAGGGAAAGCGTCATGCCACGGCGAATATTGCCCGGCACGTCGCAATGCAAACCTGCCAGGCTTAAGGCGCTGTCTAACATTGAGGCCAACACGCCGCCGTGAACATTGCCACTGCGGTTAAGATGTTTAGGTTCAATGATGAGCTCAACCACGACGCGTCCCAACTGCCACTCCACCACGTGCATACCCAGCAGTTCGTGATAGCCCATTAGCGCCTGTTGAGGCGTGTTATCGCAGTGCGAATCACTCATGAGTCGCTCTCCTGCTGTGCTAAATCGCGTAGTCGACCTTTCAGAATTTTGCCGCTCGCGGTGGAAGGCAAAGCATCCATTAACACGATTTGAGTGGGACGCTTATAGGGCGCCAGCCGTTCGGCGATGAAGGCTTTGAGTTCTGCCATGTCAACCTCAACGCCTGGCTCGCACTGCACGAACGCCACCACTTCTTCATTGCCTGCGATTTGGCGTCCCACGACGGCCGTTAGGGTAACCGCAGGATGTTCGTTAATAACCGCTTCTACGTCCGGGGGGTAAATATTAAACCCCGAACGAATAATCAGCTCTTTGCTACGCCCTACAATATACAGCTGATTGTCATGGTCTAGCCGAGCAATATCACCCGTATTCAGCCAGCCGTCATCGCTGAGCGTGACGCGAGTCGCTTCTGGCTGACGGAAGTAACCTTTCATAACATTGGGGCCACGAACCCATAGCTCGCCGACCTCATCGTCGGGCTGCTCGGCCGTACCGCTGTCGCTAAGCGGCTCAAGGCGATACTCAAGTAAAGGCAGTACGCGGCCAACGGTGCTAGTGGCGTGGCTATCATCTATACGCGTTTGGCTAATCGTCGGGCTCGCTTCGGTTAAGCCGTAGCCATTGTGCAGCGTCTGACCAAAGACCGCTTCCACACGCTTTTTGGTATCGCTATCCAGAGGAGAGCCACCGGCGGAGATGTAAATCAACGCGGGAGCGTCTAGCGGGCGCTGTTCACGCTTTAAAAACTCTAGCGCGCGGGAATACATCGCCGGCACGCCTTGAAGAACGGTAATGCGCTCCTGCTTAAGCGCTATTAGCAGCTGAGCGGCATCAAAACGCGGCACGGTGTAGAGGCAGGCTCCGTTGTACAGCGACCCCATACACACCGAGGCAAGACCGAAAACGTGAGAAATCGGCAGCACGCCGTACACGCGCTGCCCGTGGCTTAGATGGCGCATGCCACCGGAAATCGACGCGATATAAAGTATCCCGCGATGCGTCAGCATGACTCCTTTGGGCGTGCCGGTGGTGCCCGAAGTGTAAATCATTGCAGCCACCTGTTCGGCACCGCTCGCGCTGACCGGCTCTGGCTCGCTTTCATATAGCGATGAGATGGCCAGCCCGCCCAGTTGAGGATGCTGATAGCGATCCGCACCATGTCGATCGGCGTGTTGGCAAGCCTCTGGCGAAGCATCACAGGTATAAAAAACTCGCCGCGGCTGGCAGTTGCCCTGAATAAGATCGACCTCCTGGGCCGAAAGGCGCGAATTGACGATGGCGACCCATACATTCAACTCACTGGCAGCCAGCAGCAATACCACGAGGGCCCGGCAGTTTTCACTCACCGTCATAATACGATCGCCAGGGCGAATGCCCATCGCTGTTAGCCAGTCACAGGCGGCGTTGATCTCTTGGCCAAGCTCTGCATAATTCCAGCGGACGTGACCATCCACAATCGCAGGCTGATCGCCAAAAAGCCGTGCATTTTCAAGCACACGGGTACTGAGTCGCTCAGGAAGCTCTGCAATTAACTCGCTAGCAAGACGTCCAAAAATGGCCTCATCTGGCGCTTGATAGGAAACCGACAAAGCCATTAGGACGCCTCCCGCACCATATTACGAGCGATCACCAGCTGCTGAATTTGCGTCGTGCCTTCATAAATACGAAATAACCGCACATCGCGATAGAAACGCTCCACCGCATACTCAGACATATAGCCCGCGCCGCCATGAACCTGCACCGCGCGGTCGGCAACACGACCTACCATTTCAGCACAGAACAGCTTACAGCAAGAGGCCAGCGTAGAGACGTTTTCACCGTCATCCTTGCGCCTTGCCGCGTCCATTACCATGGCCTTGCCTGCGTAGGCTTCCGTTTTGCTGTCTGCCAGCATCGCTTGGATGAGCTGATGCTCGGACAGCGCCGCGCCAAACTGTTTGCGCTCCATGGTGTAACGCAGTGACTCTTCCACTAAGCGATCAGCCACACCGACGCAGACTGCTGAAATATGCAGCCGACCGCGGTCGAGTACCTTCATCGCTGTTTTAAAACCCTGCCCCTCTTTTCCACCAATAATATTGTCAGCAGGCACGCGGCAGTTATCAAAAATAATATCGCAGGTGTGAGCGCCTTTTTGACCCATCTTATTATCCGCAGGCCCGCGCACTAACCCTGGGGTATCGCCTTCAACAATAAAGGCAGAAATCCCGCCAGCGCCTTTATTATTAGGGTCGGTACGCGCCATTACCGTAAACAAATCGGCCTCTGGGCCGTTTGTTATGTAGCGCTTGGTACCATTCAAAATATAGTCATCGCCATCGCGCACGGCGGTGGTACGCAGGCTCGCAGCATCAGAGCCTGAGTCGGGCTCGGTCAGGCAGAAGGAACTTAGAATTTCACCGGTGGCTAAGCGCGGTACGTATTTGGCTTTTTGCTCTTCAGTGCCATCAATCAAAATACCTTGAGCACCAATACCGTTATTGGTACCAAACACCGAACGAAATGCTGGCGACGTTTTACCAATTTCCATTGCCACCAGGGCTTCTTCTTCCATCGTCAGGCCCAGGCCGCCGTACTCTTCAGGAATAGACAGCCCGAAAAGCCCCATTTCTTTCATTTCAGCTAGAATCTCTGCGGGAACCGCGTCCTCTTCAGCTAGCCGCGCTTCATTAGGAATTAGGCGTTCACGTACAAAGCGAGCGATGGTATCAACAAGCTGATTAATCAATTCGGGATCGCGGATCATGACGGCTCCAGGAGGCAAAAGATGGCTTTTTATCGTTAGACGTTAATGCTGATATTAGATGTACAATCAAATAGTTTCGCTATGCAAAACTAGTGTCCACATTGCTTGTCAGGCACTTTTGCATAGCCTAGGATAGCAGTCAATAATTGAAACACTATTTTGCAATGCAAAACAAAAGCACGATTGATCGCAAAATAAGAACCTAATGGCAGAGAGGATTTGGCGTATGTCTGGCGAACCAATAGTATCCCCCTTCACCACGCTTGGCATTGTGGGCACCGGCGCCATGGGCCGTGGCATTGCTCAGTTGGCGGCCCAGGCGGGTCTTCAAGTCATGCTATTCGACGTTAAAGAAGGGGCGGTAAAAGAAGCCAACGCATTTATCAACGGCCTATGGCAGCGAAACACTGAAAAGCAGCGCATCAGCACCGATCAAGCACAGCAATACAGTGAGCGATTGATTGAAGCACATGAACTTGCCGATCTCGCCCCCTGCGATATTGTCGTCGAGGCTATTGTCGAAAAACTGGAAGCCAAACAGGGGCTGTTTCGCGATTTAGAAGCAATCGTTAGCCCGCAGACAGTGTTAGCGACTAACACCTCATCGCTATCGGTAACGGCCATTGCCGCGACCTGCCAGCAACCCGAGCGGGTCATCGGCTTTCACTTTTTCAACCCTGTTCCGCTGATGAAAATTGCCGAGGTCATCCCCGGCCTGCGCACGGGCGAAGACGTGACCAAAAGAGTCAATGCCTTAGGTAAAGCCATGGGCCACTTCACGGCCCAAACAACCGATACGCCGGGGTTTCTGGTGAACCATGCCGGCCGCGCCTTCGGCACCGAAGCGCTGCGAATTCTTGGTGAAAGCGTCACAGACCCGGCGACCATTGACCGTATTATGGTCGACCAGGGCGGCTTCCGGATGGGCCCGTTTACGCTGCTTGATCTCACTGGACTAGACGTCTCCCATGCAGTGATGGAATCGATATACCATCAGTACTACGAAGAAACGCGCTTTCGCCCTTCGCCATTAACGCGGCAACGCTTGGCCGCAGGCTTACTGGGTCGTAAAACGGGCGAAGGCTTTTATCGCTACGTAGATGGCAAGCAGCAACTGCCTGACGAGCCCACTATTGAGTCTGTGCCACCTTGCCCTGTGTGGATCAGCCAGGACGACCCACAAAGCGCAGCGGCGCTCACCGAATTAGTTACCGCGGCTGGCTGGCCGTTGGAAGCCGGGGCGCAGCCCACAGCGAAAGCACTATGCCTGCTAACGCCGTTTGGTGAAGATACCACCACCTGTGCACTCCGCCAGGGGCTAGAAGCCCAGCAGTGCGTCGCGGTCGATATGCTAGCCGGGCTCAATAATCGCCGCAGCCTGATGGCCACACCGATAACTCAAATTGCCTATCTTCAAGCGGCGTCTAGTTTACTCAGTCACGACGGCACGCCTGTGAGCGTTCTTCAGGACAGTAACGGCTTTGTTCTTCAGCGTGTAATTGCCTGCATCGTCAACGTGGGTGCCGACATTGCCCAGCAGGGTGTGGCGGCCCCGACCACTATCGATCGCGCTGTTGAGCTGGGCTTAGGCTATCCCTTCGGGCCGCTGCGTATGGGTGACCACTACGGCGCTGCTCGCATTATGACCATACTCACAAATCTATGTGATGCCACCGGTGACCCGCGCTATCGCCCTAGCCCGTGGCTGCGCCGCCGCGCTGCGCTTAACATGTCGCTCACCGCGGCGTAGTTGGCTCATATCAAAAACAAGGAGCATCACTATGCAAGACGCCTATATTTATGACGGTTTACGCACCCCTTTTGGCCGACACGGCGGCAGTTTAGCCACCGTTCGTCCTGACGAATTACTGGGATTGGCATTGAAATCACTGGTGGAGCGCAACCCTTTCGCACCCGAGAGCTATGAAGAAGTGTTAGCGGGCTGCACCAACCAGGCCGGTGAAGATTCGCGCAACGTAGCACGCCACGCTGGCCTCTTGGCCGGTTTGCCTGTCGAAGTAGCGGGGCAAACCGTCAACCGGCTTTGCGGCAGTGGCTTAGCGGCCATCATGGACGCTGCACGCGCAGCGCGGCTCGGTGAGGGTGAGCTGTTTCTGGCCGGCGGCGTAGAGTCCATGTCTCGAGCGCCCTACGTTTTAGGCAAAGCGGATACCGCCTATGCACGCACTCAGCCTATGTACGACACGGTGATCGGCTCTCGCTTCCCCAATCCATGGATTGGCAAAGAGTATGGCAGTCACAGCATGCCCGAAACCGCTGACAATATTGCCCACGACCTACATATTGATCGTGACGCCAGCGATGCCTTTGCAGCCCGATCCCAGGCACGCTATGCCCAAGCACTGGCAGCAGGTTTTTACGATGACGAAATCGTTGGCGTTGAGGTTTCCCAAGGTCGTAAACAACCGCCTCTGCTGGTAGATAAAGACGAACACCCTCGCCCACAAAGCACCGCAGACAAGCTGGGCAATCTAGCTGCTCTGTTTGAAGGCGGTGTCGTGACGGCTGGCAATGCCTCGGGGCTGAACGATGGCGCCGCGGCAATGATTGTGGGTACCAAGGCGGCTGGCCAAAACGTAGGTTTGCGCCCACGCGCGCGGATTGTATCAAGCGCCGTTGCTGGCGTTGCGCCACGCGTGATGGGGCTAGGGCCGGTACCTGCCTCGCAAAAAGCGCTGGCTCGCGCAGGCCTGACCCTAAAGCAGATGGATGTTATTGAAATTAACGAGGCGTTTGCCGTTCAGGTACTTGGCTGCGTTCAGCAGCTAGGGCTTTGCGCCGACGACCCACGTTTAAATGCTAACGGCGGCGCGATTGCTATCGGCCACCCGCTAGGCGCATCAGGCACGCGCTTGGCGCTCACAGCCCTGCGTCAACTAGAAGCCAACGGCGGGCGCTATGCGCTGGTGACAATGTGCATTGGCGTTGGCCAAGGTATCGCGACGATCATTGAACGCCTTGATGGCTGAGATAGTTTTATAACGGCCAGCTTTTCGCTGACTGGCTGCAAAGATGTGCCTAAATAGATATGCGATACTGGGCACAATAAGCCACCTATTGTTGGGACACTGCATGCAACCCTTTGACACTGATGCCGACGACCTGCAACTGTCTGGAAAAGATCGTAACTTTGTCACCGCGCTTGCGCGCGGCTTAGAGCTGCTGCGCGCCTTTGGCGCTGGAGAAGAGTATTTAGGCAATGCCGAACTCTCAAACCGTACCAATATCCCGCGCCCTACCGTTTCACGTTTAACCTATACGCTTACTCAGCTGGGCTATCTTCAGCACAACACTCATTTGGAGAAATATCGACTCGGCCCCGGCGTATTGGCGCTGGGCTACCGTTTTCTGGCTAATATGGGCATTCGCGAAATTGCCCGCCCACATCTGCAAAAATTTGCCGATGCTACCGACTGCAACGTTAGCCTGGGCGGCGCGGACCGAAGCGATATGGTGTATTTGGAAACCTGCCACGGCCACGGCCCGCTTATTATTCGTCTAGATACAGGCTCCCGACTACCCATCGCCACCTCCGCCATTGGTCGCGCCTGGCTGTGTGGCCTGTCAGAAGAGCGTCGCCAGCAGGTTCTCCAGGAACTGGCCGAAGCGTATGGCAGCGAATGGCCACGCTATCAAGCGGGCATTCAGCAGAGCATGCAAGATTTTGAAAGATACGGCTTTTGTCTTTCCGAGCAGGATTGGCAGCGCGATATTAGCGCAGTCGCTATGCCGCTAATATTAGAAGATGGCGCGGAGGTAATGGCCATTAACTGCGGCGGCTCGAGCCTGCGTCTTGATCATGATCGGCTGGTGAATAACTTAGGCCCGCGCTTAAAAGAAGTGGCCGCCTACATTAAGCAAGAGCTAGCGCCTAGATCCCGCTCTGCGCGATAGAGGCAACGCGAGAGGCTTTAACTAACGCTCGTTTGAATGCATCATAGCCTTCTAAAGAAGCGCATTAACATAATGAGCGCCAAGGAGTGGGGATGCCAAGCGAGTGGATAGCAGGTGATGATCAAGCACGGGCGCTACAGGGCGAATGGACGCTTGCCAATTACCGCTCTATCAAATCAGCGATTGCTCGAAGTGAGATTGGTAAAAAGTCACAGGAGCACATTTCATTAAAGGCTATTACTCGGCTAGATACAGCCGGTGCGACCCTGATTGTTGAGCTTATCGGCATTGAGAAATCGCGCACGGTTGCGCAATGGGCAGATGAACTGCCAAAAGAGCAGCAGGCGCTGCTCATTCGTATTGCTGAAGCTATGGACGCGCCGCTTGACGTTGAGCCCCCCTCTTATTCACGCATCAGCCAGGCGCTTGCAAGCGTTGGACAGCACATGGTGGCGCTGTGGTCGCAGCAGCGCCAGCTACTGGCGTTTATTGGCCTTGTGGTGGCCACGCTATGTCATCTACTGTTGCGGCCACGTCGCTGGCGATTAACGGCGACGGTTGCCCATATTCAGCAAAGCGGCCTTAACGCCGTGCCTATTGTTGCGTTATTAACCTTCATGGTCGGTGCCGTGGTGGCGTTTCTTGGCGCGACCGTGTTGGCAGATTTTGGCGCCACGGTCTATACCATCGATCTTGTCGCGTTCTCATTCTTACGTGAATTTGGCGTTTTGCTTGCTGCAATACTCTTAGCGGGACGAACCGCCAGCGCCTTTACCGCCCAAATTGGCGCCATGAAATCCAACGAGGAAATTGATGCCCTTCAAGCACAGGGGCTAGACCCCATTGAGCTTTTGGTGATTCCCCGAGTGATGGCCATGTTAATCAGCCTACCAATATTGGCGTTTGTGGGTATGCTCAGCGGCTTAGCCGGTGGTGCCATGGTAGCGACACTGTCACTGGATATTTCGCTGACGCAATTTATGAGCACGCTGCAAAAAGATGTGTCCGTGGTGCACTTTTTAGTTGGCCTTAGCAAGGCACCGATATTTGCCTTTGTAATTGCCGTTATCGGCTGCCTAGAGGGCTTTAAGGTTAGCGGCAGTGCCCAGTCGGTGGGCGCACATACGACGTCTAGCGTAGTGCAGTCGATTTTCATGGTGATTCTGATTGATGCACTGGCCGCGCTATTCTTTATGGAGATGGGCTGGTGATGCACTCAGACGTACCGAAACAGGACAAAGACCGCTCGGTGATTAACGTAACTGGGCTCGTCAACCGCTTTGGCTCTCACATTGTTCATGATCACTTGGACTTAACGCTTGAGCGTGGAGAAATTCTCGGCGTGGTGGGCGGTTCTGGTACCGGTAAATCAGTGCTTTTGCGCAGCATTGTAGGATTGAGGCGACCCAATGAGGGCACGATCAAAGTGCTTGGCACGGCACTTCATGAACTTGGTGAAACAGAACGCAGTAGAATAGAGCGGCGCTTTGGCGTGCTTTTTCAACAAGGGGCGCTTTTTAGCTCACTAAACTTGCAAGAGAATATTGCGCTGGCGCTAATTGAACACGCCAAGCTACCACGTGAAGATGCAGAGCATCTCGCCAGAGTGAAGCTCTCACTTGTCGGTTTACCGCCTGAGGCAGCGCTGCAATTTCCCGAATCACTATCAGGAGGCATGATAAAGCGTGCCGCCCTAGCCCGTGCCTTAGCACTTGATCCCGACATTTTATTTCTCGATGAACCGACGGCCGGGCTTGACCCCATCGGCGCTGCCTCGTTCGATCAACTGCTGGTAACACTTCGCAATGCGTTAGGTTTCAGTGTGTTTTTGGTTACCCATGATTTGGATACACTGTACGCCGTCTGTGATCGAGTTGCCGTGCTGTCGCAAAAACGTGTGCTGGTGGTAGATACCATCGATAAAGTAGCGCAAACGGACGATGAATGGGTGCAAGACTATTTTCACGGGCCACGTGGTCGAGCCGCACAACATGCTCATACCGCGTCTTCGCCTACTACAGACAGCCCGGAGTGACAGCACATGGAAACGCGCGCGCACCACGTTTTAATTGGTTTTTTCACACTGGCGACCGTGGCCGCAGCGCTGCTGTTTGCACTATGGATGAGCTATGCATCCGGGCAACGTGACTACCAGCCTTATCGCATTTTATTTGAACGTAGCGTTAGCGGTTTATCCATTGGCAGCACGGTACAGTATAACGGCATCGAAATAGGCGATGTCACCGAGCTTACGCTAGACCCTGCTGACCCGCGCCAAGTGGTTGCCAATATCCGGGTGTACGAAGACACGCCGATAAAAACCGACACGCGAGCGAAGCTTGCGTTTGCGAGCATTACTGGAAGCATGTCGGTACAGCTTTACGGCGGCACGCCGGAAAGCCAACGGCTGATTGATCAAACTGATGCCGATGCTCCCTTCATTCAGTCAGACCCTTCCCCCATCGCAACACTGTTCGATGAAGGTGAGGATATGATCAAGAACATTAACGCCATTCTAAAAAGCGTTAACGACCTGTTTGATGATAACAACCGTGAACAGGCAGGCACGATTCTCAACAACATCGCCCGAATCACTGAAATGATCGCGAATCAGCAGAGTGCTCTGGACGAAAACATGGCGCTGTTCAGTGATGTGTCTCGGCAAGCGACCACGACCCTTGAAAGCATCGATGCACTTAGCCAAGAAGCCACGCAACTACTGCGCGAAGATGGCCGATTAGTGATGCAAAGCGCCGCCGACGCCAGCCGCGATGTGGCCAGCGCGGCACAGCGCGTCGAACAATTAGTAGAGACCAATGCTGGCGCCATTGAGGGCAGCCTGCAAGGCGCACAAGATATTGCGCCGGCGCTCTCGTCGCTTCGCTCTACGCTGAATACCCTTGACCGCATTACACGTCAGTTAGAAGACAGCCCGACGGACTTCCTTCTGGGCCGAGATCAGATAAAGGAGTTCCGCCCATGAACTATCGGCACACGGCATGCATCTTAGTTGGCACTGCGCTGCTATTCACCAGCGGCTGTTCAATACTGCCCGAAAGTGAGCCTGCGACGCTTTATCGATTGCCCGCGGCCCCCATAGCTGTCGCCGCCTCTCATGCGCCGCTAGCTAACCAGCGTCTTGGCATTGCGGCACCGGAAGCGGGCTATTTATTGAGCAGCAACCGGATTGTGGTCTATCCCGAGCGCGCTATTGTCAATGTTTATGAAGATGCCCGCTGGCACGAAGATACGCCTGAGCTGCTGCAGGCGCGTTTGATAGATGGGCTACAGCAGAGCCAGCTGTTTGCTGGCGTAGGCAGCGATCGATTACCGCATGACTTGCGGCTACTCAGTGAGCTGCGTCATTTCCAAAGCGACTATGTTACCCAGCCACCTACGGTGAAGGTGCAGCTCGACGTGCAGCTGCTAGGAACTCAGAACCAAACGCCCCTTGCTGCCATGGACTTCAGCGCCAGCGCGCAAGCTACCAGCGTTGACATTACTGATGTGGTAGATGCCTTTGGCCTTGCCAGCGATGAGCTGACAGAGCAGTTGGCAGCCTGGTTGGCACAGCAGTCAGGCGTAATTGCTAATGCGCACAGCCACTAATGCCTGGCCGTTACTGCTTTGCCTGTTTCTTGACATATTCCCGCGGGTCGCGAGGATAAAAGCGCTCAGGCTGCTTCTCAAGGTGAGTAAAATAGCGGGTGTCTTTATAGGGCATTTTCATAAACCCGGATACTCCCAGGCCTTCAATTTCGCTAACCGATGCCAGAATGTTGTCCAGTAGCGTGCCAAACTCACGCTCTTTACCAGGGTCTAGTAACCGGTAGTAACTGTGGATTTTGAGGTGCTGAGGCAGTGCTTCAAAAATAATCATACCGGTGTGGTGAATATCGTTGAGCTGCTGCAGCACTCGCATTATTGAGACAGGCAGCACCAGTAGCTCTTCAGGGTCAGGACCGTCTTCAAAATAGCTGTGCTGGCGCGTACGGTCTTCAAGCTCTGGCATCGCACTTAGCTCATAGCTGATGGTCATCGTTGATTCGCGGACAAATACGTCATCTGCTGAAGCACGCTCTAAGTGCAGGGTCTGGCGAGCATTAAACAGGCAGCTTTTAAATACCCCCTGGCGATGAATGGCCCGGGCCAAGTGCACCATGTTATTGACTGCTTCTATAAAGGCAGGCTTGAGTGCAGGGTCGTGAAGGTTTAGCGAAGAGTCAATGTATACCCCTTCCCGCTCCCAGCGCACTGCCAAACCGCCCACTACGGGGTATTTTCCTAAGCGGCTTACAGAGGCCAAAAATGCTTTTTCAGTCTCGCCCATGCCTTGCATAAACTGCTTGTAATAGCGATCCAGCTGCACATCATTGACGTCATTAAGGGTTTCTTGGGCATTGGCTTCGCGTAGAAAAGCTTTGCGTGAGCTATACACAACGGTATCAATTTCCTGCTGAGCCGGGCGGCCCCAAACAGGCACCAGCGGCACATCGAGAGATGTGGGCAGATCGATCATCACTATTCTGGCCATTCGCGCCATATGATGTAAAAAATAGTCGCCGGCTTTACGCCGAATGTAAGCATCCGGATCCAACATGCCGTCCAAAGTACGCGCAAACTCCATAGGTAAGCCCAGCGAGCAGGCAGGAATAGCCCGGTGGCCAAAGCGGCAGGACTGAGCAGAAGCAAGAGCATACAGAGTGCCCGCAACACCCTGCTCATCAAACCGCGGCGATGAGAGCGCCCCGTTCAACTGCTCCTCTCCGATAAAGTAAACATCTCCTAGGCGGGCATTGGTTTGCTGCAGATTGTCCGACATTAGCTCCATCACGTTGGCGCCAACAAACTGCAGCTCGGCATCTAGCTGAGCAAACACCGATGAGCCCCAGTCGATTAGCGCAATCGATTCGTGCTCAGGGTCATACACCAAATTGGAGGGTTTGATATCACCATGGACCACCGCCCGAGACTTAGGCCCAGATTCCCGCCGCAGAGCCATAACAATATCGGCCAACTGAGCGGCAATGCGCACGATCAAGCGCGCAGAGAGACGCCCCTGCTTAAGCGAGATCTGCTCTAAATTCCAGCCGGGTGCACGCTTCATCACCAGAATAGACTGGCCGCGGGAGCGCTGATAGGTAATCAAGCCGGGGATTCGCGGATGCGAGACCTGATCAAGCATAAACGCCTCTTCTTCAAGGCGCTCTTGCAGATGGGTTGGCAAGGTGATGCGTGAAAACTTAAATACGTAATGAGCGGTAGCACCCTGGCGCGTGGCGCTACCGCCAAATACGAAGCCGTAAGCCCCTTTACCAATTAACTCAATGCCTTGGTAACCTAACTGAGTGAGCTGCGCTTGGCACAGCGCCACCCAGTCTTTAAGCTTACGGGCATCGTGATGACTCAGCAGATATACCGACTGCTCTTCGGGTATATAAAACTGCTGAAGCGGTGCCTGAGACATCAACGTTACGCCAAATGGAGCAGCATGGCGTCCGGCGTTTCCAGAAACCCCTTCCAAGTATTACAAAAGCGCGCGATCGTCCCGCCATCGATAAAGCGATGATCACCTGCCCAGGTAATGGTCATGATGGCACGACGCACAACCGCGCCGCTTTCATCAAAACGCGGCAGCCACTGGGTTTTGCCAATAGCAACAATGGCGGCTTCCGGTGCATTGATAATCGGTGAGGCGTAGGTACCACCTAAAGCGCCGATGTTCGATATGCTAATGGTGCCCCCCTTCAGGTCGGCTTGATCGACTCTCCCCTCGCGGGCTGACGTCGTTAACCGGCCTACTTCACGGGCTATTTCCAGCAAGGTTAGCTGCTCAACGCGTTTAACGTTGGGCACCATCAAGCCCGCTTTACTATCCACCGCCATGCCGATATTGCACTGTGGGTAGTAATGCAGTTCATTGCCCGCCGTATTTAACTGCGCATTGAGAATAGGCGTTTCAGCAACCGCCAGCGCCATCGCTTTCATAAAGAACGGCATTAACGTTAGCCGCTCGCCCTGAGCCTCTGCCATCGGTTTTAAGCGCTCCCTTAACGATAGTAGCGCGGTAACATCAATCTCTTCGCCATAGTGGAAATGCGGAATAGTGCTGGCCGCCTCCACCATACGTTTCGCCATGACGGCCCGTATGCCGCGTAACGGCTCGACCCTGGGCTCGGTGCCGTTGCCGGGCATTGCTAGCGCCGATTGGCTCGATGCCGCGTTAGCAGAGGCAGTAGTTGGCGACGCTTGGTCTAAATGCGCCAGCACGTCCTCTTTTAGCACTCGGCCATCTTTGCCGCTGCTCGCAATGTCCGCAAGCTTTAGGGAGTGCTCACGCACTAAGCGCCTAACGGCAGGGCTTGCAGGGACTTTATAGCCACCCGCGTACTCGCCGCCGGACTTGTGAGCGGCCGTATCCGACGACAAGTCTGAACCATGTTCAGGTAGCTCGACCGGCATTTCATCAGTGCCGGATTGGTCGGCTACCGACGAGGTTACAGAGCCGGCGGGCTCATGCTCAGCGTCAATTTGGTAGGCATAAAGCGGCGCGTGCACTTTAGCAATTTGGCCTTGAGGCACGTAAAGCTTGGTAACAATACCCGCCTCAGGCGCGGTGATTTCAACCAGTGCCTTATCGGTCATGACTTCAACGATCGGCTGATCTTCAGCAATGACGTCACCTTCAGCAACGTGCCACTCGACGACTTCACACTCGACAATACCTTCGCCAATATCAGGTAGTAAAAAATCACTCATTGTTATTCTCCCCATGCGTTTTTAGGCGCTTTCAGCCGCTAAAAGTTAACGCTTTCGCGAATCGCTTCAAAGATTTTCAGGTGATCAGGCATGTACTCTTTTTCCAATACCAGCGGAAAAGGCGTATCAAGCCCTGTCACCCGGGCGATGGGCGATTCAAGGTAGAGAAAACAACGTTCTTGAATGGTGGCAGCAATTTCACCGGCGAAGCCGCCGGTTAATGGCGCCTCATGGCTCACGACTAGGCGGCCTGTTTTAAGCACCGACTCCACGACCGTATCGGCATCCCAAGGCAGCAGCGTGCGCAAGTCAATGACGTCACAGGCGATCCCCTGCTCTTCGGCCAATTCAACGGCTTTACCAATAACTTCCATCTGCGCGCCCCAGCCGACCACGGTGATATCCGTACCTTCTTTGATTACTTCAGCTTCACCAATGGGCAGTTGAAAGTCCTCTTCGGGCACTTCGCCTACCGCGGCGCGATAGAGACGTTTGGGTTCCAGAAAAAGCACTGGGTCCGGGTCACGAATAGCAGCCAGCAGCAACCCTTTGGCCTGATAAGGATTACGCGGCACCACCACTTTTAAACCTGGCGTATGGGTAAAATAGGCTTCTGGCGACTGGGAGTGATAGAGACCGCCCGCGATACCGCCACCGTATGGAGTGCGAATGGTCAGCCCACCGACGTTGAATAGGTCACCTGACCGGTAGCGGAATTTGGCAGTTTCATTGACGATTTGATCGAATGCCGGAAAAATGTAGTCGGCAAATTGAATTTCCGCTACGGGCACTGAGCCTTGGGCTGCCAAGCCATTGGCAAACCCAATAATGCCCTGCTCAACCAGCGGCGTATTGAAGCAGCGCGATTTGCCATACTTCTCCTGCAGATGGCTAGTGGCACGAAACACGCCGCCAAAAATACCCACATCTTCGCCAAAACAAATGACTTTTTCATCTTCTGCCATGGCGATATCCAGGGCGTTATTGATCGCCTGGAGCATATTCATTGTGGCCATGTTACGCCTCTCCCTGAGAATCAGTGCCTGAGCCGACGCCCAAATCTAGCGACTTGGCGCCACGAGGATAGGCATCCGGATAACGACGAATATGCCGCTTAAGCTGATCAAATTGACGCTGCAGCTCGGGGGTAATGTCGGCATATACATCACTGATTAAACTCTCAAGGGGCGGGGATGAGCGTTTTTCAGCGCGCTTCATGGTCTCAAGTACTTCACGACGCAGTGTTTCTTGCTGAGCGGCCTCTTCTTCTTCGCTCCACCACTGCTTTTTCAAAAGCCATTTGTGAAGCCGTAGCACCGGGTCTTTGGCGCGCCACAGTTCTTCTTCGTCTTTAGAACGATAGCCAGAAGGGTCATCCGAGGACGAGTGTGCCGCAAGGCGATAGCTCATCGCTTCAATCAGTACCGGCTGGTTGCGCTCCACGGCGATTTTGCGTGCCTGACGGGTCGCTTCATAGACGGCCAGCACATCGTTACCGTCAACGCGAATAACGTGCATATGGTAGCCAAAGGCACGCGGCGCAATGCCATCAGCCGCAAACTGCTCAACGGCAGGCGTTGAAATGGCATAGCCGTTATTACGACAGAAGAAAATAACCGGGACCTGGTGCACCGACGCCATATTTAACGCGGCGTGGAAATCACCTTCTGATGCGGCACCTTCGCCAAAGAAGGTTAGCGTGCAGTGACCGTTACCCGCGAGCTTTTGCCCATACGCATAGCCCGTTGCCTGTGGGATTTGTGTCGCTAAAGGCGACGAGATGGTCATGTAGTGAAGCTTACGCGACCCATAGTGAATTGGCATTTGCCGACCCTTGCCGTAATCCAGGTCATTGCCGAAGAGCTGATTCATAAACTCGTCAATTGAGAAGCCGCGATACATCAAGGCGCCCTGCTCACGGTACTGTGCCATGATCATATCGGCATCATTAAGAGCCGCAGCGGCTCCCACAACGGCCGCTTCCTCCCCGGTGCACTGCATATAGAAGCTGAGACGCCCTTGGCGCTGAGCCGCCAGCATCCGCTCGTCTAAAATACGCGTAGCGAGCATCGCTTGATAAATACGCCGAGCGTGGTCACGTTCAAGGGCGGGCTCTACGGCGCCTGGGTAAAGATCACCTTCGGGATCAAGCAGGCTAAACGTGGGTATCGAAAGCTCATCACCGGTCATAAAATCCGGCTGGTGTACGTACTTTGTCATGAATATTGTCCTTGTTTTACCCCTTATGAGGGCAGTGTTGCTGGTTAAGACCATTCATGCCAGTGGATTTATCTGCCATTGGCCAACACAACTACTGCGACAGTAACGCAGCACAAGGATTTTAGGGATGCTACTTAAGACGCAGAGAGACGAGAACGCAGCTGGCGTTGCAGCACTTCAAACAGACTATCGACCGATAACGCCAATAACGCAATCGTCAGTGCCCCCTGAACGACATAGGCCATATTGCCATTAACGATGCCGGAAATAATGGGGTCGCCCAGGTTGCTGGCCCCGACGGTCGCGCCTAGTGCGGCCGTGGCAATATTAATCGTCACCGACGTGCGGATGCCTGCCAATATAACTGGGGCCGCTAAAGGCAGCTCTACTTGGCGTAATATTTGTAACGGCGTCATGCCCATTGCATGAGCCGCGGTTATAAGCTCAGCATCAACTTCTTGCAGCCCCGTAAGAGTGTTACGCACAATGGGAAGCAGCCCGTAAAGCATTAACGCCACAATGATAGGCAGCGTACCAAAGCCCAGTACCGGCACTGCCAGCGCTAAAACGGCCACCGGCGGAAAGGTTTGGCCCAATGATGCTACCTGGCCTACCAAAGGGAGAAAGTCACTGCCCCGCTTGCGGGTGACGGCAATCCCCGCTGAGACACCAACGCTAATCGTCACCAGCGCCGCGATGCCGACAACAAAAAGATGGCGTCCGAGTAGCACATAAAAATCGGCGCGACTGTAAATCACCTGCCGAGCATCGGGTTCTATCCAGTGAAAAAGCGGCGCAGCAGCGGACATTCCCACAACGCTGATAAGCAGTAGTGAGATCCACAGCAGCGGCCATCGCCATAGCGAATTACTCACGCGAACTGCCTTTGTCCAGATGGGCTTCTTTTACAATTTTGCGTAACGAAAGCTCGCCGACAGGCACATCATGCTGATCGACAACGGTGAGCCGGTCGCTATGGTCGCGTAGCATCATAGATAGCGCCTGACGCAGTGAAAAGTCCGCGGGAATACGTGACTGGGCAGGCAGCGCTGAACCCAGCGAGTTCATGTGGTCTTTAACCCGCGTTAGTGCCGCTTGTTTCAGGCCCCGCTCAAGGCCGCCTAGCAGCGATTCAACAAAAGGATCGGCGGGATGCTTTAACAGTGCAAGGGGTGAGCCCTGCTGGACAATCCGCCCATCTCGCATGACAACCAAGTGGTCGGCTAGCTTTAGCGCTTCGTCCATATCGTGAGTCACGAACACAATGGTTTTGTGCATTCGCGCCTGCAGTTTTGCTAGTTCATCCTGCAGTTTTTCACGGGTGATAGGATCAAGCGCGCCAAAGGGTTCGTCCATCAGCATAATATCGGGATTGGCAGCGAGTGCGCGCGCAACGCCTACCCGCTGCGCTTGGCCACCCGAAAGCTGATGGGGATATTTATGCCCGAACTCTTCGACCGGCAAGCCCAGCAACTGCATCAGCTCTTCTACACGCGCCTGAACGTCTATTGATGGCCACTTTAACAACCGCGGAACCAGGCCAATGTTGCGCGCCACGCTCCAGTGAGGAAATAGCCCCGTATGCTGAATAACATAGCCAATCCGACGGCGTAGTTTTACCGGGTCGTACGTTTCGATCGACGCTCCATCGAGGATGATTTCGCCCTCGCTATGCGCGATCAAGCGATTAATCATACGCAGCGTCGTCGATTTACCGCAGCCGGAGGTGCCGACTAATGCGCAGAACTTGCCTTTGGGTATCCGTAACGAGATATCGTTTACCGCGATTTCACTGCCAAATCGCTTAGAGACGTGCGCAAGCTCAATCATCTTGCCCCCCCTGGGCGCAGCGCTTCAGCCAGCGCCCCCAAACCTGCATCAACTACGAGAGCCAGCATTAAAATAGGCAATGCGCCAAGCAAAACCATATCCATTGCCGCCTGACCTAAACCTTGAAAAATAAAGGTGCCAAGGCCTCCTGCACCAATCAGCGCCGCCACGGCGGTCAATCCAATAGCTTGAACTGTGGTAATGCGAACGCCCTCTAACAGCACCGGTAGCGCCAGCGGCAGCCGCACCTGCCAAAATCGCTGGCTAGCACGCATGCCCATACCTTTGGCAGCCTCTAATGTCACAGGGCTAACCTCTTCAAGCGCGGTATAGGTGTTACGTACCATGGGAAGCAGGCTGTAGGCTATCAATGCGATTAAAGCAGGCGTTGTGCCAATACCGCTAACGCCAAGCTTGGCTAAAAAAGGCACGTTAACGGCAAGCCAGGCAAGCGGTGCCAGCAGTAAGCCAAACAGTGCAATGCTAGGAATCGTTTGAAGGAAATTGAGTACCGTGAAGGCGACTTTCTGTAGCCGTGCGTAGCGGCGCATTAATAGCGCCAGCGCAAGCCCCAATACAATGCTCACGCTAACGGCAATACCCACCAGCGTCATATGCTGGCCAACAGCGCGGAGAAACAGCTGATCACGCGCTTTAAACTCTTGCACCAAAGCAAGACTATCTAACCAGAGCGTGGCGCACAGCCACCACACTAAGGCAATGCCACTGAGCAACAGTGTGGGCCATAGGCGTGTTAGGTTTAGGCGTAAACGCAGCTCTACCAAACACAGCAACAGTATGAACAGCGTCACCCAGTACCCGGCTCCCAGGCCTAAACGCGCCTGGGCAAGTTCAGGCTCAATTAATAAAAAGCTGCTGACTATTAATCCGAACGGCATTAAGGCCATTAGCATAACCACCGCCGCTAGCAGCGCTTGGTAGTGGCGCTGACTTGGCTGCCACGCTAAAAAACTAATGGCGCAGAACAGTAGCGTGGCTAACAGTGCACCGGGCCAGCCAAACGCTGCCGGGGCACTATAGCCGGTTCCCAATACAATTCGATTGGGGGCCATGCTCACCATGTCTAATGTCCAGAATGCCGCCAGCATGACAATGCTAAGGCTAATCAGCACAGCATTAGGGTTCAGCCCATCTCGGTGGATGCGGGGGGTCGGCAGTGCATCCCGTAGCGACATTAATGAATCATCCTGAGCATCAAAGACTAGTGATTAACGAGATCAGGCGCTACTGATCCAGCGTGTCAAGATAGTCACTGGCCACTTGGGCCGGCGACAAGCCGTTAACCGCCACATCGGCATTAAGCGTTTGCAGCGTATCTAAGT
This sequence comes from Halomonas sp. AOP12-B1-6, assembly GCF_052379225.1. Lineage (NCBI taxonomy): Bacteria > Pseudomonadati > Pseudomonadota > Gammaproteobacteria > Oceanospirillales > Halomonadaceae > Halomonas > Halomonas sp. AOP12-B1-6. The sequence continues at coordinate 34,651 of NZ_JBQSYK010000007.1, read as the reverse complement.
CGAGAGTGACGAACACTTCGTTAAGTAACGCTTCCATTTCCGGATACTCGGACAGGACACTTTCACGTACTACGGGCGCAGGTTGATAAACGGGCTGTACGCCCTTGGCATCTTCCAGAACCACTAAACCCAAGGCTTTTAATCCACCGTCCGTGCCATACGTCATAGCGCCGTTAACACCGCTGGTCTGCTGCGCTGCGGCGCGCATAGTAGCGGCGGTGTTACCTCCGGAAAGCACCAGCAGTTGATCATCGCCCAATGTAAAGCCATAGGCTTGCTGGAACGCTGGAAGCGCTAGCGCTGATTCTACAAACTCAGCACTAGCCGCAAATTTGAACGCGCCACCGTCAGCTAAATAGGCGGCCAGATCATCGAGGCTTACTAGATCATTCTCGGTGGCGACGTCTTCACGGATACTCATTGCCCAGGTGTTGTTAGCGCTAGCAGGCTGTAACCACACTAAGCCTTGCTCGGCATCGCGTTCTCGAACGGTTTCATACGCCTTGTCAGCGTCATTCCACACGCCGCTGTCGGTCATATCAAAGAAGAAGGCGCCGTTCCCCGTGTACTCTGGGTACACATCAATTTCACCAGCTTCTAAGGCTGTACGAACCACGCTGGTAGCGCCTAGCTGCAAGCGGTTTTCGGTAGCAATGTCATTGCGCTCAAGAGTCTGAATAATCAGCTCACCCAGCACGGAACCTTCCGTATCGATTTTTGATGAGACGACCACCGGCTCATTAGCGCTGGCGTAAGAGAATGCCGTCAAAGATACGGCACAGGCGCCGATCAAGGGCTTAACAATGAAGCAATTAGCCATGAAAGAATTAGCAGAAAAGCGCATCTTGGAATTCCTTTTGCAGTGGGCTTTTGTCGACTAAGGCTCTTATCCAGTATAAGAGCCTTCAGCGCCTTGAGTATAAGAGCCTTCAGCGTCTTGAGTATAAAAAGACCCTTAGCGTTTAAGTCAGAGCCTATCTCAGCCAAGCCATTTAATGGATATACGCTAAGGCGCTTCAAAGATCCAAGACGTGCCTTCCCGAGCATCTTTAAGAATAATGCCTAGCGCTGCAAGCTCATCGCGGATTGCATCGGCCTGGGCAAAGTCTTTATTCGCTTTGGCCGCTATGCGCTGCGCTATTTTAGCGTCAATCTCGCTTTCGCTAAGTGGCATAGCCAGCTGCGCGCCCTGCAAGAAGGTTAGTGGCACTTGCTGAAGCAGCCCCAAAATAGCGCCAAGCTGCTTTAACTCAGCGGCCAGGCGAGGCGCTTCTTCAGGCTTTTCCTGCTTGGCGCGATTGAGTTCTCGCGCTAATTCAAACAATACGGCCAGCGCTTCTGGAGAGTTGAAATCATCGTCCATGACCTGAGTAAAACGCTCACGATAGGTCGACGCTGTGCTATTTGCGACGCTAACTTCCACATCCTGCAGCGCCGTGTATAAGCGAGTCAGCGACTTTCTTGCTTCCGTCAGTGAATCTACTGAATAGTTAATAGGACTACGATAATGACTCGCCACCAGCAGAAAACGCACTACTTCGGGGTCGTGTTCGGCCAACACGTCGCGGATGGTAAAGAAATTGCCCAGCGACTTGGACATCTTCTCTTGATTCACACGCACTGCCCCAGCATGCATCCAAGTATTAACGTAAGTTTTGCCAGTGGCCGCTTCGCTTTGGGCAATTTCATTTTCATGATGCGGAAAGGTTAAATCCGGCCCGCCGCCATGAATATCAAACGTATCGCCCAAACAGCAGGTCGACATCGCAGAGCACTCAATATGCCAGCCAGGGCGACCGTTGCCCCAGGGCGACGCCCAGTGAGCCTCGCCCGGTTTAGCCGCTTTCCAGAGGACGAAATCGAGCGGGTCCTCTTTGTTGACATCAATATCAACCCGCGCACCTGAGCGCATATCGTCAAGCTGGCGGTTGTTAAGCTTGCCGTAATTTGCAAATTTACGTACCCGATAATAGACATCTCCATTATCAGCCGCGTAGGCATAACCTTTTTCAATCAGCGTTTCAATCATGGCCACGATATCGCCAATATGCCCGGTGGCGCGCGGTTCGTGACTCGGCGGCAAGACGAATAAACGCGCCTCATCTTCGTGCATGGCTGCGATCATACGCTCAGTCAGTGCCGAGATGCTTTCACCATTTTCATCAGCGCGCTTGAGGATTTTGTCGTCGATATCGGTAATATTGCGTACGTAGTTGACCTCGAAACCACGCTCACGCAAATAGCGCGTGATGACATCAAAGGCGACCATCACTCGGGCATGCCCAAGGTGGCAATAGTCATACACCGTCATGCCGCAAACATACATGCTCACTTTTCCCGCCACTAGCGGGGTGAAAGGTTCTTTGCGTCGCGTCAACGTATTGTAAATATGCATATGCCTATCCATGTTTCTCAGCCCTTAACCCTTCTGCTTGATTTTAGCCCAGCTATCTTTCAGACCCACGGTACGGTTAAACACGAGTTTTTCCGGCGTGGTGTCGTGACGATCAGCACAGAAGTAGCCGACACGTTCAAATTGAAAGCGTGCCTCAGGAGCAGCTTCAGCAAGGCTAGGCTCTCCAATGGCGTGACACACCACCAAAGACTCAGGATTTAAGTGCTCAAGGAAATCGACATCTTTATCACGATCAGGCTGCTCAATGGTGAACAGGTTGTCATACAGACGCACTTCTACCGGCACGCCGTGAGGTGCGCTAACCCAATGAATCACACCTTTAACCTTACGCCCTTCAGGGTTTTTGCCCAGGGTGTCAAAATCAACCGAACAGTGCAGCTCGGCAATCTCACCGGCGGCGTCTTTAATGACCTCATCGCAGCGAATCACATAGCTATTGCGCAAACGGACTTCTTTACCTGGCGCCAGGCGGAAGAATTTTTTGGGCGCATCTTCCATGAAGTCTTCTTGGTCGATGTAGAGTTCCCGAGTGAACGGCACCTTGCGCATCGGCATATCATCGCGCGCTGGGTGCCCAGGCACTTCGTACATTTCTTCGTGGTCTGCCGGAACGTTGGTCAGCACGACTTTCAGCGGCTTCAATACGCACATGGCTCGCGGTGCATTGTCCTCAAGATCCGAGCGAATCGCGTGGGTAAGCATCGCAATATCAACCAAGCCACCATCAGCGCGAGTAACGCCAATCATCTCGCAGAACTTTCGAATAGACGCCGCCGTGTAGCCACGACGACGCATGCCAGAAATAGTCGGCATGCGCGGATCGTCCCAGCCATTGACAATGTTTTCATCGACCAGCAGCTTCAGCTTGCGCTTGGAGGTAAGCGTATAATCCAGATTTAGCCGGGCAAACTCAATTTGGCGCGGTTTGGCAGGCACCGGCAGGTTGTTCAAAAACCACTCGTAAAGGGGGCGGTGATCTTCAAATTCCAAGGTGCAGATTGAGTGAGTAATGCCTTCGATGGCATCCGACTGGCCGTGGGTGAAATCGTAGGAGGGATAAATTTTCCATTTATCGCCCGTTTGGTGATGGCTGGCGTGACGAATACGATAAAGGATGGGGTCGCGAAGATTGATATTAGGAGACGCCATGTCAATTTTTGCACGCACGACTTTTTCACTTTCACCAAACTCACCTTCACGCATGCGCGCTAGCAAATCCAGGTTCTCTTCGACGCTGCGCTCGCGATAAGGGCTAGGCTTGCCTGGCGACGTCAGCGTGCCGCGGTACTCACGAATTTCATCGGGTGAAAGATCGTCGACATAGGCCTTGCCTTCACGCATCAAGTGCTGCGCCCAGGCGTAAAGCTGATCAAAGTAGTCCGAAGCAAAACGCACGGGGCCTGCCCACTCAAAGCCTAGCCAACTGACGTCTTCTTTAATCGCATCAATGTAGGCTTGCTCTTCTTTCGCCGGGTTGGTGTCGTCAAAACGTAAATGACACTCGCCACCCAGCTGCTCCGCCAACCCAAAGTTTAAACAGATCGACTTCGCATGGCCGATATGCAAAAAGCCGTTTGGCTCCGGTGGGAAACGTGTCACGATTTTAGTGACCTGGCCGCCCTCGATTTCGTCGCGTACTTGGTTGCGAATGAAGTTCGGCGCTGGGGTGGTCTCGTTGGTCATGATTGTGTTGATAACCTCTGGTGGATGGCGTACTAAGCAATGAAGGCATGCCGTGAAAACATCCCGTAAAAACATCCCTTAAAAACATAGGATACTACTATGGGCCTTCGCGGTGCAGGGCAAAACAGCTATTATAACGTGACGCCGATGCACAGCGCCAAGGCGAACGCCTTTATTGAACAGGAATTTATCAATGATCGTATTACAGACGAACCACGGTGACATCACCATCGCTCTTAACCATGAAAAAGCGCCGATTAGCGCGGCGAATTTTGAACAATACGTCCGCGACGGATTTTATGACGAAACGTTGTTTCACCGGGTAATCGACGGATTCATGGTTCAAGGCGGCGGTTTTGATAAGAACTTTGAGCAAAAACCTACCCGTGACGCCATTGACAATGAAGCTGACAATGGCTTGAAAAACACTGTTGGCACGCTGGCCATGGCTCGCACCCAGGACCCAAATTCTGCTACTGCGCAGTTTTTCATTAATGTAGGCGCCAATAGCTTCCTAAATCATAGCGGCAAAAACCTGCAAGGCTGGGGCTATGCGGTATTTGGTGAAGTCGTTGATGGTATGGATGTTGTGAACGAGATTAAAAACGTAGCGACTACTCGCCGCGGGATGCACGCCGATGTGCCTGCTGAAGATGTCATTATTGAGCGTGCCTACGTCAAAGACGCTGAATAACGAAGGCCGGGAGCTTTATGCGCACACTGCTTGTTGCAGATCTGCATCTGAGTAGCGATACCCCTGAGCTTAATCAGGGGTTTTATGACTACCTAGAACACACCGCCTCTGGCGCCGATGCCCTATATATTCTGGGTGACTTATTTGATGCTTGGATTGGCGATGACCTTCTTGACGCTACCGCCCATCCGCTCAGCCGGGTTGCACAAGAAGTTATTCAGCGCTTACGTAAGCTGAGTGACGATGGCACCCACATCTATCTGATGCACGGTAACCGCGACTTCCTGCTGGGTGAGCGCTTCGTAGCGGCCTGCCAGGCAACGTTGCTGCCTGATGTTCACGAGGTGGAAATTCAGGGCATCCCCGTTGTATTACTGCACGGCGATAGCCTGTGCACCATGGATCAGGCCTATATGGCTTTTCGAGCACAGTCGCGTAATCCAGAGTGGCAAACACAGATGCTTGCCCTGCCTTTAGAGCAGCGCTTGGAGCTAGCCAAAAGTCTGCGTTTGCAGTCAGGGGAAGCCAACGCAACGAAGGCCGAGGCAATCATGGATGTTACGCAGCAAGAGGTCACGTCGCTGATGGAGCGCTACAGCGTTGCCACCATGATTCACGGCCACACACATCGCCCATTGGTACATGATGTGACGGTGGAAGGCGTTCCAGCCAAGCGCTATGTGCTGGGCGACTGGGATGCCCAGCATGGCTGGGATATCGTTATTGAGACCACTGGCATAGCTACGCCACAGCTACGCCAATTCACACTGGCCCAACTGCCCAGCGCCTGATTATTGAGTCGCTTCACTAAAAAAGCCGATCACGAAGATCGGCTTTTTTTTGCAAACAGGCAATACGATTTTAACGCTCGATGTCTGCATCGCTGTGCAGATCCTCAATCAACCCCTGTAGAACGGATTGAGCGCGTAGCTGCTCAGACATTTGGGTGACAAACGTCTGCATTTGCTCATCGACTTCCCCATCGCTAACGCTATCGAGCGCCACAATGGCGACGCCTTGCGGCAGTTCAACCGATGCATAGACACTCTGATCTTCTTCAGGGTGCTTCATGCGGAAAGCTTCTTGCACAATGGATTGAGGCACCGTGGTATCGGCCTGGCGACTAACGTTATCAGCCTCTAGCCAGTCAATATCGGCTTGGCCGCTACCTTTCAGCTGGGTGATTAACGCCTGTGCTTCTTCTCGTAACGCCTGCTGCTGCTGTTCGGCTGCTACAGAAATCTCAACCTCTTCTCGCACATCATCAAGCGATAGCAGCGTAGCATCGCGCTGTTCGGCAACCCGCAGCACCATGCGCCGATCCGGATCGAGCTCAATCACTTCGCTGTTATAGCCTTCCTCCAGTACGTCGCTACTGAAAGCAGCCGACATCACGCCAGGTTCAGACAGCACTCCCTCGCTTTGATCATCGCGGCCAAGCCAGTCACTTTCATTGAGCGTTAAGCCAATCTGGTCGGCAACGCCTTGCAAGTCATCCGCGGCAAAGCTTTCATCGATTAGCTTCTGAGCCTGCTGATTAAAATCACTATCAACATCACGCAGGGCTACTTCACGCGCTAGCTCATTACGCTGCTCTTCAAACGAAGGGCCTTGGATATCCGTTACTTGGATAATATGGAAAGCACCGTCCAACTCTACAGGCTGAGAAATGCCACCTTCCTCAAGGCCAAAGGCAGCCTCATCAAACGCATCGCCAAAGAAACCGCGGCTAATAACCCCAAGATCACCGCCCTCTTCAGCGCTGGCGGTATCGTCAGAGTAGCGTAACGCGGCTTCCTCAAAAGACTCACCGCCATCCAGTGCATCGCGTGCGGTTTCGGCTAAGGCCTGAGCCTCGTCACGGGAGCGTTCACCACCAAAGGTAACCATGATGTGCGAAACGCGGCGGTCAGCATCACGATTTTGCTCGCGCCATGCATCCAGTAGCGCGCCTTCATCGACCTCACTCTCTTGCGCCATCGCGCTACGGTCAAGTAATACGTACTCAAGGCGTACCTGCTCAGGCCGTTCAAAGCGGGCTTGATTAGCGTCGTAATAAGTCTGCATTGCCTCTTCGCTGACGGCGATATCAGCTTCTAAATCTGAGCCATCTAATACGACATAGCGGAAATTACGCTGCTGACGCTGTAGCTCTGCCAAGCGGCTCTGCTCATTAGGTAGGCTAAAGTCGCTAAAAGCGAGGCCCTGCTGCAAATGCTGGCGCTGGATATCAACGCGTAATTCATCGCGGAACAACATCGGCGTATAGCCGGCACCCGCTAAGCGATTACGAAATACGTCAGCGGAGAAACGTCCATCCTGATCATGAAACTCAGGCAGGCCGACAATCATCTGATCTAACTGCTCATCAGAAACGCTAAAACCACCGTCTTTAGCATACTGAGATAGCAGTTGCTGAGTGATGAGCTGATCGAGCATATCGCTACGCAAGGCGCGCTCTTGCTCTGGTGGCACCTGCCCTGAACGGAGCGCTCGCTGCACCTCTAGCTCAACCTGCTGACGCATAATTGGCTGGCCATTAACGCTCGCCACTTCATTCGGATCACTACCAAAAAGCCCGAACAGTGACTCAATCCCGAAAAATGCCATGGCCGCGACCATAACACCGATAATAATTTTGGCACCCCAGCTCCTGGAGCCATCTCGAATACTTTGCAGCATGCTAGCCTCAGATAGTCACAGCCAAACACATCGACCCGCCAAATCTTAACAAATAGGGGCCAGAAAATAACATGGGCGCATCGCCAGTGCGATGCGCCCATTGGTTACAACAAACGCTGCCAAATTAGTTAACGGCGTCTTTCAGCGCTTTACCTGCTTTGAAGCTGGGTACTTTTGCAGCACTGATCTGGATCGGCTGACCGGTTTGAGGGTTGCGACCAGTTCGAGCGGCACGCTCTTTGATTGCGAAGGTACCAAAACCTACCAGCGATACGCTTTCACCTTTCTTCAGGCTACCGGTGACAGACTCTACCATGGCATCCAATGCACGGGTTGCCGCTGCTTTAGGAATATCGGCAGATGCGGCAATGGCTTCAATCAGCTCGGACTTATTCACTCTTCACCCCTTGACTATTTCAAAAAAAATGGCTCTGAACGGCATGGCACCGATGGGTATCACTATCAAAGCATAGCTGCGTTTTATAGCAATGCCTCTAAAGCTATGTCAAGCAACCCATGTCGAGCAACCATGCCTCGAAATACCCGCCACACAAGACAGCGGGCCAAAATATTAAGTAAAGTTAAAGATCAAAAAGAGCTTTAACCGCTTAATGGGTACTAGCAACGACGTCACTGTTAAACGATGCTTCAGTATTTTTTAACTGCGCACCTTTTTCTACTTTATCAGCTAACGCTACGGCTAAGACATCATCAATCCAACGTACAGGACGAATATCCAGTGCACCTTTGATATTATCTGGTACTTCCTTGAGATCACGGCGGTTTTCTTCAGGAATCAGCACTGTCTTTATACCACCGCGGCGAGCTGCCAGCAATTTCTCCTTCAACCCACCAATGGGCAACACTTCACCGCGCAGATTAACCTCACCGGTCATGGCAACATCACAGCGCACTGCGCGCTGGGTATAAGCGGAAACAATCGCCGTTACCATCGCAATACCGGCACTGGGGCCATCCTTCGGCGTAGCTCCTTCGGGCACGTGGATATGCAGATCCTCTTTCTCAAATCGATCGGGATCAATTCCATAAGCTTCGGCCCTAGCGCGAACCACTGTCTGGGCAGCACTTACCGACTCTTTCATCACATCGCCAAGAGAGCCCGTTTTGTTGATTCGCCCTTTACCGGGCGTAACAACGGACTCAATATTAAGCAGCTCACCACCCACCGATGTCCAAGCCAAGCCTGTAACTCGGCCGATTTGATCTTCTTGCTCAGCCAAGCCGTAGCTATAGCGACGCACGCCAGCATAGTGCTCAATCTGCTCAGCAGTTAAGCTCTGTCCCGCCTGGCTAGCCTGCGGGTCATTTTCGTTTTCAATCCGTTCGCGCAGAACTTTACGCGACACCTTTGCAATTTGTCGTTCGAGTTCGCGCACACCCGCTTCACGGGTGTAATAGCGGATAAGTTCTAACAACGCGCTGTCTTCCAACGTCAGCTCATCGCCTTTCAAACCGTTAGCTTCTAACTGCTTCGGCAACAAATAGCGCTTTGCGATTGCCAGTTTTTCATCTTCGGTGTAACCCGGCAGACGAATAATTTCCATGCGATCGAGCAGCGCACTGGGAATATTCATCGAGTTTGCCGTGCAGATAAACAGTGTCTCAGAAAGATCATAGTCCAGCTCTAGATAATGATCACTAAAGCTGTTGTTCTGCTCAGGATCCAGCACTTCGAGCAGCGCAGAAGCAGGATCACCACGATGATCCATACCTAACTTATCGACTTCGTCTAATAGGAAAAGTGGGTTTTTGACACCAGCACGACTCATACGCTGCATCAATTTACCAGGCAGCGAACCAATATACGTACGCCGATGCCCACGAATTTCTGACTCATCGCGTACGCCGCCCAGTGCCAAACGCACATATTTGCGGTTGGTGGCACGGGCAATCGATTGACCAAGCGAGGTCTTACCCACCCCTGGCGGGCCAACCAAGCATAGTACAGGCCCCTTCATCTTACGCACACGCTTCTGTACAGCGAGATACTCGAGAATCCGCGCTTTGACCTCTTCTAAACCGTAATGATCCTCATCCAACACCTGCTGAGCTTTTACCAGATCATGCTTAACGCGGGTGCGCTTTTTCCATGGCACCGCTACTAACCAGTCTAGATAAGAACGCACAACGGTGGCTTCTGCAGAATTAGAAGCCATCATTTTTAATTTATTAAGCTCTTGAGTGGCTTTGTCAGAGGCGTCTTTGGGCATGCCTGATTCTTTAATCGCCTTCTCGTACTTCTCAGCCTCATTAGGTACATTATCAAGGTCCCCCATCTCTTTCTGGATGGCCTTCATCTGTTCGTTGAGATAGTACTCGCGCTGGGTCTTTTCCATCTGCTCTTTCACTCGAGAGCGGATGCGCTTCTCCACTTGAAGCAGATCAATTTCAGATTCGATCAGAGCCATCAAATGCTCTATACGATCACGCACCCGATCCATCTCCAATAGCTCTTGCTTATCACCAATTTTGAGCGATAAGTGTGCACAGATGGTATCTACCAAGCGGCTTGGATCCTCAATCCCTGACAGCGAATTCAATACTTCATTGGGGACTTTTTTAGATAACTTAACGTACTGTTCGAACTGGTTGAGCAGCACCCTCACCAGCGCTTCTTGCTCACGAGAGGTCAACGGCTCGCTTTCCCGGGGCATCAAATATGCCTGGGTATAGCCAGCCGCGTTTTCTTCAACGTCCAAGACATCCGCGCGAAAACTACCCTCAATAAGTACTTTAACCGTTCCATCTGGCAGCTTAAGCAACTGCATAATGTCAGCCACGGTACCCATGGAATAAAGATCGGCGTTATCTGGATCATCCTGAGAAGCTTCTCGTTGAGCGACCAGCAATACACGCTTATCAGCCTCCATCGCCGCTTCGAGCGCCTGGATAGACTTTTCACGACCTACAAAAAGAGGTATGACCATTTGCGGATAAACAACGACATCACGCAATGGCAAAAGGGGTAGACACTGAGTCTGTTCGGCGTTCTGCTGCATCGCAGACGTTCCTCGGCAAATCGGATGAGTACTTAAGGAGTACTTGGAAAAGTACTGCATAGTCTTAACAACGCTTGCCTAATTAAGCATTCGCATTGAGCAGACTACGTAGTAACACTTCACAACAGCGCTTCATAAAAACAAGGGGCCGCCTAGGCGACCCCTTGGATTAGCGCAAGCGGTTAAGCTGGGCCACGACACTTGACTAACGCATTAGCCATCCGTGCCGTCAACAAGGGCTTCTTCTTGCTGAGAGTAGATCAGCAGAGGTTCACTTTCACCCGCAATGACTGAGCCATCAATGACCACCTTACTGACGCCTTCAAGCGATGGGATTTCATACATAGTGTCCAGCAGTACCGACTCTAAAATAGAGCGTAGTCCGCGTGCACCTGTTTTGCGTTCCATGGCTTTTTCAGCAACCGCACGCAATGCTTCGTCTCTGAACTCAAGCGTTACGCCTTCCATGTCGAACAGCTTAGCGTACTGCTTGATCAACGAGTTTTTCGGCTCGGTAAGGATCTGTACCAATGCATCTTCGGTCAGCTCCATCAGCGTTGCAATAATCGGTAAACGACCTACGAACTCAGGAATCAGACCGAATTTCACCAGATCTTCTGGCTCAACGTCAGCGAGAAGCTCGCCCACGCCACGAGAAGACTCTTTGCTCTTAACCGCAGCATTGAAACCAATACCGCCTTTCTCCGCACGGTCACGAATAACCTTATCGAGGCCTGCAAATGCACCGCCGACGATAAACAGAATATTACTCGTGTTGACCTGGACAAACTCTTGCTGAGGATGCTTGCGGCCACCCTGCGGTGGCACTGACGCAGTAGTCCCTTCAATCAATTTGAGCAGCGCCTGCTGAACGCCTTCACCCGACACATCCCGCGTTATAGAAGGATTGTCAGATTTACGTGAAATCTTGTCGATTTCATCGATATAAACGATGCCGCGCTCGGCTTTTTCGACATCGTAATCGCACTTCTGCAGCAGCTTTTGGATAATGTTTTCAACATCTTCACCGACGTAGCCGGCTTCCGTTAGCGTTGTTGCATCAGCGATAGTAAACGGCACATTCAATAGACGCGCCATGGTTTCTGCCAACAGCGTTTTACCACTACCAGTAGGTCCAATCAGCAGAATATTTGATTTGCCTAGTTCAACATCACCGTCGCGTCCATCTGTTTTCAGGCGTTTGTAGTGGTTATATACCGCTACGGATAGCACCATCTTGGCGCGATCTTGCCCAATGACGTAATCATCCAGAGTATGACGTATTTCGCGGGGCGTAGGTAAACGCTCCTCGTCGCTCTCGGCATCGGCTTCGAGAACTTCCTCGCGAATGATGTCATTACATAAGTCGACACACTCATCGCAGATATAGACGGACGGGCCCGCAATCAGCTTACGTACTTCGTTTTGGTTTTTGCCACAAAACGAGCAGTACAGCAGTTTGCCACCTTCGTCCTTGCCTTTGCCGTCGGCCATTCGTATACCTCTGTCACTGCGGCGGCTAACGCCGCCGAAAAAGCTCGTTAGAAAAGCAGAATCCTATCACGCTATCAGGATGTAGGCCGCTTATCCAGCACTGCATCAATCAAGCCATACTCTTTGGCTCTATTGGCGCTCATGAAATTATCGCGGTCTGTATCACGCGAAACGGTTTCAATATCCTGCCCCGTATGATGAGCAAGAATTTGATTCAGCTTCTCGCGAATACCAAGAATTTCACGGGTATGAATTTCGATGTCAGACGCCTGGCCTTGATAACCACCTAGCGGCTGATGAATCATCACTCGCGAGTTAGGCAAGCAATAACGTTTTCCTGCTGCCCCTGCTGTTAGCAGCAGTGCGCCCATACTGGCCGCCTGGCCAATGCAGACGGTAGACACATCGGGCTTAACAAACTGCATAGTGTCGTAAATCGACATACCTGCAGTGACCGACCCACCCGGTGAATTGATATACAGGTGAATGTCTTTATCCGGATTTTCTGACTCTAGGAACAGCAGTTGCGCGACGACCAAGTTAGCCATGTAATCTTCTACAGGCCCTACCAGGAAAATGACACGCTCTTTCAACAAGCGTGAATAAATGTCGTAGGCTCTTTCCCCTTTGGCGCTCTGCTCAACCACCATGGGCACTAAACCGCCGGCATTTTGAATATCGAACTCACTCATTCAGGTGATTCCTTGCGTCCGGGAAGGGAAAGGCGCACCGAAATGGGTGCGCCACGTTCAAGGTGTTAGGCGCTAGCTTGCTCGCCTTCCTCTTCAGCACCCTCATCTTGCTCTGCCTGCTTTTGCGCAGCGGCAAGGGCTTGCTGATACGACATTTCTACGTCTTTCACGTTCGTTGATTCAAGCAGCTTGGCTACCGCTTTTTCTTCGAGAATGGCAGATTTAACCTGGGTTTTCAGCTGCTCGTTACCCATGTAATAGCTGACAACCTCGTCAGGGTCTTGGTACTGTTCAGCAAGCTCGGCCACTTTCGCTTTGATTGCATCATCATCAGCATCAAGCTCATTAGCCTTAATAACTTCAGCCAGCAACAAGCCAACCTGAACGCGCCCTTTAGCCTGCTCTTCAAACAGCTCATTCGGCAGTTGGCTGACATCAAAGTCTTCGCCCAAACCAAACTGTTGCGCAGCTTGACGCTTCATGCCGTCCGTTTCTTGCTGGACTAAGCCGCTAGGCACAGGGATGTCATTGACATTTTTAAGCGCATCAAGCACTTGCTGCTTAACGCGATTATCAACGGCCTGCGACGCTTCACGGGTCATGTTTTTCTTGATTTCAGCGCGGAATTTTTCCTGGTCGCCGTCTTCAACGCCAAAGCGTTCGATGAACTCAGCGTCAACGTCAGGTAGTTTCTGACTGCTGACCTTATGAACCGTCACTTTAAACGTCGCTTCTTTACCGGCTAAATGCTCTGCCTGGTAATCAGCAGGGAAAGTAACGCTAAGCGTTTTATCTTCGCCGGCTTTAGCACCAATCAGCTGCTCTTCAAAACCGGGAATGAAGCTGTTTGAACCGATAACCAGCGAGTGACCTTCGGCGTTGCCGCCTTCAAACGGCTCATCACCGATAAAGCCTTGGAAATCGATAGTGATTTGATCGCCATCAGCAGCAGCGGCATCAACTTCTTCCCAAGCTGCATTTTGCTTGCGCAGCGTATCGATCATTTCATCAACGTCGGCATCGCTAACTGAAACGACAGGACGCTCAATGTCAGTCCCTTCGATGGAAGCCAGCTCTATCTCCGGATAGATTTCCATTACCGCAACGAACTCTAAATCTTTACCGGCTTCGTTGACGGAAGGCTCAATTTTCGGGAAACCCGCTGGATTTAGGCCTTCATCAGTAATGGCACGCACATAGCGTTCGCGCATCACTTCGTTTACTACTTCATTGCGCGCATCTTGGCCGTAACGCTTATTAACGACAGCCATCGGCACCCGACCCTGGCGAAAGCCGTTCAAACGAACATTCTTCGCGGTGTCTTTCAAGCGAGCACTAACAGCCTCGTCGATTTCGGCCGCCGGCACTTGAATAGTAATACGGCGTTCGATCTGGGAGGTCGTCTCGACAGAAACTTGCATGAATTGTCCTCTAACGGCTTGGCGTTGTGTTGATTGCATGTAATAAGTTCAAGGGGGCAATTTTAAGAACCCCGACGCATGGTCGCAAGCGCCATGCTCGCAACATGGGGGCAGTGATTTTAAAAACAAGGCAATACGTGAGCAATTAAGTGCTTTAGAACGTATTTAAGGCCGTTATTAGCTCCATGTTACGTAATCTGTACCATTCTACTGCTTTGTACCTCTTGCAGCGAATTTTTCAATCTTTACCGACAAAACTATTCTGCCTGGCGCTCTGTCTTCCACCACAGGCTCAGCGTATGCATGAGCACGCCCAGGGTCGCGCCATGGGAAATAAACACCTGCCAACTGATCCAGTCAGTAAATAGCGCATGCCAGCACCCCATGGCGACCATTCCTAATAGCATCATAACAACAAGACGCTTGAGCAATGCAGGCAGTTTTTGGCGTGCAGTGGATGACAGCATTCGCCACTGCACAATAGCCGCCGCAGCCACCAAGGTGAAAGCAGCTACGATCAGAATCTGACGCGTTTCGTGACCACCGGCTAGATAGCGCGGCAGCGCCGCCAGCATCAGCACACATAAACCCAGCGCTACGCTAATACGTTCCGGTGAGGTAGGGGCTCGCTGCATTACTTAATCTACCTTCAACTGCTGAGCAACAATCCACTCTTCAACCCAGGGAATGGCAGCATCATCGGCCATAAATGTTTCCATCGCATCGATGTCTAACCGCTCACCTAACCGAGTAGCACCATGATCTTCTAGCAGCATGTCTAACGCTCTGCCTGCGCCACAAAATGTATCGCCATAGGAGCTATCGCCCAGCGCAATTAAACCGTAGCGCAACGATGAGAGCGATGGGCTTTGATCGCGCAGGTGACGAACAAAAGGAACAAAGTTACCGGGGAAATCGCCACTGCCCGTTGTTGATACACAAAATAGCGCCAAATCAGCGTCACTTTCGGTAATGTCAATCAAGACTGGCTGTTCAGAAATAGTCACCGTGTAACCGGCCTGCTCAAAAAGCGGCTTTACCTGCTCTGCAACATCTAACGCGCCGCCATACATTGTACCCACGAGAATATTCAGCTTCGGCATCGTCACTCCCCTGTTAAAAGTACCCACCATCAAGTCGTCAGATACCCGATGAATTCGCTCAAATATTAACATGGCCAGATAAAATGAAATACGCCCCAGCGCGCTCAGCCAAGACAACGCAGAAAAGCCCTTTCACCACGATATCCAAGCAAAAAAAAGAGCGCTCAAGAAGCGCTCATTTCTGTATTTTAAAAGCGTATATTTAACGAGCAAGGTTTGGCGACAAGCTCAGGTGCAGGAAAATCACTCTGCACCTAAATAGTGCTCTACTTGTTGCTTGAGCTTTTGGCCTGGCCGAAAGGTCACCACGCGCCGGGCAGAAATTGGAATTTCCTCACCGGTCTTAGGGTTCCGTCCAGGACGCTCTCGCTTATCACGCAAATCAAAGTTACCGAAACCCGATAACTTTACCTGCTCATTCTCACGCAGGCAGGCTCGAATCTCTTCAAAAAAAGCTTCGACCATAGCCTTCGCTTCTCGCTTAGACAGGTCTAGCTCTGCATGCAAATGTTCAGCCAGCTCTGCTTTGGTCAACGCACCCATAGGGCTTCTCCTTTTCATTGAGGCAAACACAGCAGCAAACGCATTGCCAAGAACGTGATAAGCGGCGTAGCGTAACCTTAGTTATTATCAGCCGCGCAGCTCAGCATCAAGTTCGACACGCACTTGTGTCACGATTGAATCGACCAACTGATTGATTTCTTCATCGTTTAGCGTGCGCGATGGATGCTGCCAGGTCAAGCCCAACGCAATACTCTTGTATCCATCAGCGACGCCCTTGCCCGAATAAACATCAAATAGTTTGATATTTTGCAAGTAATCACCGGCATTCTGCTTAGTACAGTCAAGCAGTGCCTGAACGGGCGTTGCATCGCTCAGTATAAACGCGAGATCGCGACGCACCTCAGGAAAACGCGATAACGGCTCAAACGCTGCAATCTGACCCTGGCTTAGAACGTCCAGACGCACCTCAAACAACACCGCATCCATCTTTAAGCCCAGCGTTGCACGAACCTGCGGGTGCAGAGTACCAACCCAACCTGCCGGCTTGGCGTTATACAATAGCTGAGCGCTTTGCCCTGGATGAAGTGCAGGATGCTCTGCAGGCTCAAACCGCCAAGCGCCTGACTCACCGCCCAATGCCAGCAAACTTTCCAAATCGCCTTTCAAATCGTAAAAATCAACACGCGCTTTAGCACCGCTCCAGCCCTCTGGTTCCCGCGCACCACAGACCAATGCACCTAGCATCGGCACTTGCGACAATGCATCCAGCTCACCGTTAAATACTAGACCGGTTTCAAAAAGACGCACCCGCGATTGCTGGCGGTTAAGGTTGTATTCCATGGCACGCACTAAACCTGGGAACAAGCTCGCGCGCATTACCGACAAATCAGCCGAGATAGGATTAGCGAGCACAGGAGAAACAGCGTCAGGCAAAATAGCGGCCTGCAGCTCAGGGGCAACAAAACTATAGGTGATCGCCTCTTGGAAGCCCCGAGCAACCATCTGGCGGCGTAACTGTGATGTGGTGAGCGTGGCCTCATCAGCAGAACGCAAAGCTAAGCGTGCCGCAGGACGACGTACCGGCAGATTGTTGTAGCCGTGAATTCGCGCAACTTCTTCAATAAGGTCCTCTTCGATGGCAACATCAAAGCGCCAACTGGGCGCAACCACGTTCCAGTTCCCCTCATCCAGACTGACACTTAGCCCTAAACGCTGCAAAATATCGGTCACGTCATCGCGATCAAGCGACTTGGAAAGCGCCATTTCCAAACGAGCACTGCGCAACACTATCGATCGCTGTTCAGGCATATTGCCAGCACTTTGCACGTCAATCGCCGGCCCGGCCTGACCACCACAGATATCAATAAGCAGCCGGGTTGCCCGCTCAACGGCTAGCGGCGCTAACTGCGGATCGACGCCGCGCTCAAAGCGATGCGACGCATCGGTGTGCATCCCGTAAGAACGCGCTTGGCCAGCAATAGCAAGCGGTGTAAAAAAAGCAGACTCAAGGAAAATAGTATGCGTATTTTCATTAACGCCAGAGTTTTCTCCGCCCATCACACCTGCCATCGCTAACGGACCGGAATGATCAGCAATCACTAGCGTTTCAGACCGCAGCGCCACGTCACTGCCATCAAGCAGCGTTAAACGCTCGCCAGGCTTGGCCATACGCACAACGATGCCGCCTTGCAGGTTATCATGATCAAAAGCGTGCAGCGGCTGCCCCAACTCCAGCATCACGTAGTTAGTGATGTCGACCACGGGATCTATGGAGCGCACGCCGCTACGACGTAAACGCTCGACCATCCAGAGCGGCGTTTCAGCCTGCACGTTGATGCCTTTAATAACGCGACCAATATAGCGCGGACACTGCTCTGGCGCCTCGACACTGATAGCAAAATTATCGTCAATATCGGCAGCCACCGGCGTGATTTCTGGCCCATTAACCGCCAAACGGTTAAGTACACCCACTTCGCGCGCCAACCCCTTAATACTTAAGCAGTCACCTCGGTTGGGCGTCAGATCAACCTCAATAGTCATATCATTGAGGTGCATATACTCTCTAAAATCGGCACCCACGGGCGCTGATGCCGACAGCACCAGGATGCCAGACGACGTATCTTCTTCAAGCCCCAGCTCCGAGGCTGAACAAATCATCCCGCGCGACTCAACGCCACGCAGTTTCGCTTTTTTGATTTTAAAGTCGCCCGGCAGCACACCACCCACCTGAGCAAAGGCAATTTTCTGGTTTACATCAACATTGGCGGCACCACAAACTACCTGAACAGGATCGCCGGAGCCATCGTCAACGGTGCACACATTTAGCTTATCCGCATCAGGGTGTTTCTCTTTACTCAACACCGTTGCCACCACCACGCCACTAAAAGCAGCGGCCACAGCTTCAATAGCGTCGACTTCCAAGCCGGCCATGGTGATTTGATCAGCGATTGTCTGCGTATCAAGCTGCGGCGATACCCACTCACGCAGCCACTGTTCTGAAAATTTCATGGTTTTTCCTGTATTCGGCAGCGGTCTTAAGCGAATTGGCGTAGAAAGCGCAGATCGTTTTCAAAAAACAGGCGTAAGTCATTAACGCCATAGCGCAGCATCGCTAAACGTTCAGCCCCCATTCCGAAGGCAAAGCCGGTGTAGCGCTCAGCATCGATACCTGCGTGACGGAAAACCTCAGGATGCACCATGCCGCATCCCATCACCTCTAACCAGCCGCTATGAGAACACACGCGGCAGCCCGAACCACTACACATCACGCACTGAATATCCACTTCGGCAGAAGGCTCAGTGAATGGAAAGTACGAAGGACGGAAACGTACAGAGAGATCGTCGCGCTCAAAAAATGCTTGCAGAAAATCTTCGATGGTACCTTTTAGATCTGCAAAGCTAACCCCTTCGTCGACCAGCAAACCTTCCACCTGGTGGAACATTGGCGTGTGGGTCAAGTCTGAATCGCTGCGATAAACACGGCCCGGGCAGACGATACGAATGGGTGGCTCGCAATCTTTCATCGTACGGACTTGCACTGGCGAAGTGTGAGTACGCAGTAACCGCGTAGCATCAAAATAAAAGGTGTCGGCCATACCACGAGCAGGATGGTGCGCCGGAATATTAAGGGCTTCAAAATTGTGATAATCATCTTCAATTTCAGGCCCAATCGCCACATCGTAGCCGATGCGTGTAAACAGTCCTTCAATACGCTCAAGCGTTTGAGTAACCGGATGCAAACCGCCCTGGGACTGATTGCGCCCTGGCAACGTGACATCGATGCTCTCCGCAGCCAAACGCGCATTTAACGCAGCACTGTCAAGCTGCTGGCGTTTAGCATCAATTTCGCTGGCAAGCGTTTGCTTAGCCTGGTTAATACGCTCACCCGCAGCAGGTCGCTCTTCTGCTGACAGCTTTCCCAGGCCTTTCAGTAAGGCAGTTACCTCACCTTTTTTACCTAAGTAGCTTACTCGTAACTCGTCTAGTGCAGCGACACTCTGCGCGGCCTGAATGGCGTCGCGAGCCTCAGATACCAGAGTAGGAAGGTGATCCATCCGTTTCACTCCGAATTAAGCGATGTCCATCTCTGAAGATGGCGTAGCACGTTGAAGGTGGCAAAAAAACAGGGGAAGAGCGGCTGCTCTTCCCCTGGATGGGTCACTCTGAAATGACCTCAGGCACGTTACACGGGCAAGTGCCCAGTGCAATTTACCTTATTGGGCAGCCTTGGCTTTTTCCACGATGGCAGCAAATGCAGCCTTTTCGTGTACTGCCAAATCGGCCAATACTTTACGGTCGATTTCGATCCCAGCTTTCTTAAGGCCACCAACAAAGCGGCTATAAGACATACCGTTGATGCGAGCACCGGCGTTAATACGCTGGATCCACAGTGCGCGGAACTGACGCTTACGGTTACGACGGTCACGGTAAGCGTACTGACCAGCTTTGATAACGGCTTGCTTGGCAACGCGGAATACACGCGAACGGGCACCGTAGTAACCTTTAGCAAGTTTCAATACTTTTTTATGGCGACGACGCGCTACTACGCCACGTTTAACTCGAGTCATAACACACTCCTGACTTTAAGGCTGAGGCAAAAAAATTGTGCACTCAGAAAAACGAAAACCCGAATTATAAATTCGGCAGCATACGCTGGATAAGCGCTTTGTCGGATGCGTGAATCTGCTTCATACCACGCAGTTGACGCTTACGCTTAGTCGATTTCTTGGTCAAGATGTGGCTACGAAAAGACTGCTTATGCTTAAAGCCATTAGCGGTCTTTTTAAAGCGCTTCGCAGCGCCGCTGTTGCTTTTGATTTTCGGCATGAGGAATACTCCGCTCGATATTTTTTAGAAAACCCAGGGCCGACCACCGTGTTACCGGTGGCCCGTTGGCATCGCCGTTGGATCACTTCTTTTTCGGGGCAATAATCATGATCATCTGGCGCCCTTCCATTTTCGGGAAAGACTCTACCAAACCGATCTCTTCCAGGTCAGCCGCAATCCTTTCCATCAGCTTACGCCCGATGTCTTGGTGCGCCATTTCACGACCACGGAAGCGCAATGTGACTTTGCCCTTATCACCACCTTCAAGAAAGCGCGTCAGGTTTTTCAGCTTGACCTGATAATCGCCTTCATCGGTGCCAGGACGGAATTTAACTTCCTTAACCTGGATTTGCTTTTGCTTCTTCTTTTGAGCCGCTTTCTGCTTCTTGCTCTCAAAAACGAACTTACCGTAATCCATTATCTTACAGACAATGGGATCGGCATTTGAAATTTGCACGAGATCTAAGCTTTCGGATTCAGCACGCTCTAACGCTTCGGTGGTAGGCACTACGCCTAACTGCTCACCGTCGCTACCGATAAGACGTACTTCTTCTTCAACGATTCGCTCGTTCATTGGTGGGCGTTTATCTGCTGGACGCCCTCGCTGGTTGCTTCGCTTGATCGCTCCGTCTCCTTAGGCAATTGACGATGTCGCCAGGGCTGCTCTCTCGGCGGTGTGGCGCTCAATAAACTCATCGACCGTCATTGTACCGAGATTTTCGCCGCTACGTGTTCGTACGGCCACTGAGTCAGCTTCGACTTCCTTATCTCCTACCACAAGGAGGTAAGGAACTTTCTGTAACGTATGCTCACGGATTTTAAAGCCGATCTTCTCGTTCCTCAAGTCCGCTTTTACACGTAAGCCACTTTTTTGCAGGCGTTTCTCCAATTCTAACGCATATTCACGCTGTGAATCGGTAATAATCATGACGACAGCCTGCTGTGGAGCCAGCCATAATGGCATAGCCCCCGCATAATGTTCAATCAGGATGCCAATGAAACGCTCCATGGAGCCTACGATAGCACGGTGCAGCATGACTGGCGACTTCCGCTGCCCTTCTTCGGTCACATACTGGGCACCGAGGCGCTCGGGCATCATGAAGTCAACCTGCATGGTACCCACCTGCCACTCACGACCCAAGCAATCTTTCATATGGTATTCAATCTTGGGGCCATAGAAGGCACCCTCACCCGGTAGCTCTTGCCACTCAACATCGCAAGCTTTCAGCGCACTACGCAGTGCATCTTCGGCACGATCCCAAACGTCATCACTACCAATACGCTTTTCTGGGCGAAGCGCAATCTTAATCGCGATATCTTCAAAACCGAAATCGCTATATACCTTGAGCGCCTGACGATGAAAGTTAGTGACTTCGGGCTCAACCTGAGCCTCGGTACAAAAAACATGGCCATCGTCTTGAGTAAAGGCCCGTACACGCATAATGCCGTGCAAAGCACCTGAGGGTTCGTTGCGATGACACCCACCAAATTCACCAAAACGAACGGGTAATTCACGATAGCTACGCAAGCCGGAATTAAACACCTGAACGTGGCCAGGACAATTCATCGGCTTAAGAGCATACTCACGCTTTTCAGACTCGGTAAAAAACATACCGTCTGCGTAATTGTCCCAATGGCCTGATTTCTTCCAAAGCGATACATCCATAATCTGAGGACAGCGAATTTCTTGATAACCACCTTCTTTATAGACATTACGCATATACTGCTCGACCTGCTGCCATAGCGCCCACCCATTGGGGTGCCAGAACACCATGCCCGGCGCTTCTTCTTGCATATGGAAGAGGTCAAGTCGACGGGCTAGCTTGCGGTGGTCACGCTTTTCGGCTTCTTCGAGGCGCTTAATGTACGCTTTAAGCTGTTTTTTATCGCCCCACGCAGTGCCATAGATACGTGTAAGCATGGTGTTATCAGAGTCACCGCGCCAATAGGCACCCGCAAGCTTTGTTAGCTTAAAGGCCTTTAAATGGCGAGTATTCGGCACGTGCGGACCGCGGCACATGTCGGTATATTCTTCATGATGATAAAGGCGAATGGAGGCGTCATCGGGAATAGCGCTGATAATATCCTGCTTATAGGGTTCATCACGCTGTACAAATGTCTGCATAGCCTGATCGCGATCTACGTATTCGCGCACCACATCGTACTCGCGCTCAATCAGAGACTGCATGCGCGCTTCGATAGCTTCTAGGTCATCTGGCGTGATGGATTGACCAAACTCAATATCGTAGTAAAAACCGTCATCAATGACCGGCCCAATGGCCATTTTGGCGGCCGGGTACATCTGTTTAACCGCATGACCAATCAAGTGAGCACAGGAGTGGCGGATTATTTCTACGCCTTCATCATCCCGCGCAGTAATAATAGAAACGCGGGCATCTTGCTCAATCAAATCAGCAGCATCGACCAGCACACCATCAATCTTTCCAGCAATGCAGGCCTTAGCCAAACCAGGGCCAATGGATTCTGCAAGCTGCATAATGGTTAGCGGCGCTTCAAACGTTTTTTGACTGCCATCAGGCAGGGTCACAATAGGCATTCAGGTTCCTTGAGCGCAGTGGTGATCCATACCAAGGATCACATATCGCTATCAATGGTCTTGGGAGGCACTTAGCTTAACAATATAAACAGCGGCCAGCCTAGCAGACTGAGCGCTGCCTCAAAATAAAAACGGGAGGCCAAGGCCTCCCGCTTCTTTACCAAACTCTTGCTGACTAATCGCTATCTACGATTAGCAAAACCAGCAAAAATAGGTGTGATTACTTCCACTCGTCCAATTCTACGCGACGGTTCTGGAAGCGACCTTCTTCAGTTTCATTAGAGGCTACTGGCTGCTCTTCACCGAAACCTACAGACTGCATGCGGTTAGAAGCTACGCCGCGGCTAGCTAGGTAGCGCGCAACAGACTCAGCACGTTCTTGTGACAAGTTTTTGTTGTACGCATCAGGGCCGCGAGAATCTGTGTGGCCTTCGATGCTTACACGTACGTCGGTGTTGTTTACTAGACGCTCAGCAACACCGTTAAGTACGTTACGTGCATTAGAAGTCAACTCTGCAGAGTCGAATTCAAAGTTAACGTCTTGGAGTACAACGCTGTCCGGGCAACCCAGCGCATTAACTTCTACGCCTGCTGGGGTGTTCGGGCACTGGTCACGGTAGTCAGGCACACCGTCGTTGTCGGAATCAAGCGGGCAACCGCTTGCGTTAACTTCTACGCCAGCAGGTGTGCCTGGGCACTGATCACGGAAATCAGGCACGCCATCACCATCAGAATCTAGCGGGCAGCCCTGTGCGTCAACTGCAACGCCAGCAGGCACTTCACCGAAGCTAGGGCACTGAGGAGCGACAGGCTCAGGCGTACGATCAGCACACAGCAGACCACCAATAGCGCCACCAACAACAGCGCCTGTAGCGGCACCACTTTCTTCGTCAGAATCGCCGCTAACTGCATAGCCAATGCTGCCAGCGATAACACTGCCTGCCAAACCGCAAACAAACGGGTGGTTGTACCAGCTGCTGTCACTGCTAGCGCTTGATTGGCCGGAAGACTGAGAGGCCGAGCTGGCACAGCCAGATAGACCCACTACCAGTGCGGAACCGATTAGCAAGCCAGTCGTTGATTTTTTCATGTAAAACTCCTTCTTGATCCAATGCTGAAATGGTCTTAAGTGACCAAATCTATCCAATGCTTCTTATTTGCGAGAGCATCCATTTTTCGCCTGTTTCGCATTACTAAGTACAGCGCACTCAATCATAACGAAACGGTGTGCCTATCATTAACGCTTAAGCGCAAGAAGGCAACAATGCCAAGATATCAACTTCTTGCCAATACCGACATCATTCAGCATAGCAAAATTGCCACAATGGGCACTAAAAAGTTTGCGATGCCTTTTGGCGGCTCATGCCGCACAAAACTGATACTTCTTAATATAATCTCAATGCAATACATCTGCACCTTTGGCCCGCCATTCTAATACAGCTTTAGCCGCCGCCACTACTGCTTCTCGCATATCATCTTCTGCTGCTAATCTTTCTTTATCTTCTTGCATACGTTCACGGGCTGTCAGCTGCTGACGAGCCGAGTGAGTGTTCAAATGTCGCGTGCGATTAAAGTGCTCACTAAACGCTTGAAATGCCGGCCTTTCAGCCAAGCTAGAGTCAACAATCTCTAGTAGTACCTTACAACGCCATGCACCCTCAGTGATATCGACTTGCTGCTGAACTAATGCACTCGCCACATAGTCGAGATTTTCTAAGCTGTTCTGAAGCGCACGGCTATCTTCATCGCGTCGATACGCTTCTCTGCGACCAACCTCTTTGCGCAAGCGCCATGCATACAGGCACAGACCGATAACGACAGCAAGCGCCATCACAAATAAAATTAACGCCCCCGTTGAGCTCATAAAACCTCTCATTAAGCGTGTAAATTTCTTGACGAAAATTGTACACCCTTATACCCCCAATAAGCTAATAGCATATAATGATGAATATTAACGGCACCATAAGTCTCACCGGCAGGCCACAGACAGGCTTATAAAAACCCTTACGCTACGCCAGAATGTCCGACTGCCAGCATCACAGTCAAACAAGGCGGATAATCTGCAGATCAGGGAAGGAATCTGTGCATTTATATGCAGACAGGTGCCAATCTATAGCTTCAAATATGTAATAATCGACGCTAACTTATACGAATCGCGCCACCCGATGGAGTGCCTTATGATCAAGCGTCGCCCTACCCTGCGTATTAAGAGCGGCTTAGCTCTTGCACCGCTTTTATTGTTGGCAGGTTGCACTACTTATACTTGGCCGGATGGCTCAAAGAAAACCGTCATTGGTGTGGTACCCGATGATGAAAATCAACGCTATGAAGAGCAACAAGCTGATGGCGTACGCTATCGCATTCCCGATGAAATCCCTGACACCCGCAGTGAATAAATATGCAGTGAATAAATATAGTTTGGCTAATATAAATGAGGTCTGCTCACGGCTGACCTCGTTTTTTAGTATACGACGTCGCAAGTGCCGCTAGCGGGTCTTCAGGCCATGGGTGTTTGGGATATCGCCCGCGCATTTCCTTGCGTACATCTGGATAACCATTTTGCCAGAAGCTGATTAAATCCTGGGTGACTTGCACTGGCCTACGCGCAGGCGAAAGCAAATGAATCATCACTGCAACGGCTCCATTCGCCACCGTCGGCGTTATCCGCCAACCAAACGCTTCTTGCAACTTTAAAGCCAGTACTGGCGGGCGCTGTGAAAGGCAAGGCGCATAATCCAAACCAATATGTTTACCACTGGGCACATCGAGTGCTAACGGCGCTAGCTGTTCAAACTCAAGCTGCTGCTCCCACGTCAATGTATTGAGCAAATAGCGCCCTAGCGGAAGTTTTTCAATTTGACTCAGCCGATTTATACCGATCAAGTAGGGAGCCAGCCAGTTTTCTAGCGATGCCAGTAGTGCCTCCTCCGACCAATCCGGCCACGCTGCTCCAATATTGTCGCTCAGTAGTGACATCCTCCCACGCAGCTGCTGCAGCTGATCGCCTAGCAACCACCCGGGCTGCTGTCGAAGCGCGCCCAACAGCGCTTGTTTCACGGCCTCTTCGGGCAAGCGGGCTAGAGGCCGCCGGGCAATCACAAGGCTACCGTGCGCCTGCACTTCCTCACCAACTAAGCGGCCCTGCTCTTGCGACCATTCCACGCGTGACTGCCACTGGCTAATGCCAGGATATAGGGAGCACAGTGACGCTAGCGCCAACGACTCGCCGGTTACTATCCGCACCGGACCATTTGCCGCGCTATTGATCGCGATCGCCACTATATATGCCTGATGCGCCAAGGCATTACTTAATGACAGCGTGGCCGTTTTGCCATTGGCGAGTCGAAATTGGCCAGGACTTAGCTGTTGGCCAATGCGCTCAGGATAGGCCAGCGCTAGAAGAGGCCCTAGGGGCTCTAGCACCGTATCGCTAATGCGTACGCCTGCTTTTTTAGCCAGCCGTAGCACCTCACGCTGCCAGTTTGGGAAGCGCTTCGGGTGGCGAAGCCGCTGTGCTAATTCATCGGTCAGAGAACTCTGCGCTGTTTCACGCCCCTCCAATAGCGCTGCAAGGCCACAGGCCAGCGGCAGCGCTTTTAAATCACCGGCACGCTCTAGCATTGCGGCTAACCGAGGAGCTACCGGCCACTTGGCACAACGGGCACCTAGCGGCGTTAGCTTATGATATTGATCTAATACGCCTAGCTGCATCAGCAGCGCCTGACCACTAGACCAAGCGCCTTTTGGCGGCGATGTGACCCAACGCAAATCCTCTGGCGACGAGACTCCCCAACAGGCCAGCTCAAGCACAACGGCTGAAAGATCCGCCTGCTGAATTTCCGGCTCACCGTATGGCGTCAGCGTCTGCTCTTGAGCCCAAAGCCGAAAACACGCCCCTTCACGCTGCCGCCCAGCCCGCCCCCTGCGCTGATCAGCGCTCGCTCGGTTAATGCGCCGCGTCGTGAGTCGGGTTAATCCGCTTCGTGGATGAAAAAGAGGTACCCGCTCTAAGCCACCGTCGATGACGACGTTCATTCCATCGACGGTAATACTCGATTCAGTAATAGCAGTCGAAACAATAATGCGCTGCTGCGATGCACTCGGCGCCAAGGCCGCCTGCTGCTCAGCAATACTCATCCTTCCGTGCAGCGGCCGTACCGCCATATGAGGCATAGCGCTGTTCAGAGCGGCAACGACGCGACTGATCTCCGCCACGCCGGGCAAAATCACCAGCACATCTTGCGTGCCTGGCATTGCAAGCGCTTCGTTGACCACACGCAGCGTATGATTGGCATCACTCTCACCGCTCAGCCCAGGACGATAAGCGGTTACTACGGGATACTGGCGACCTTGACACTCTATGACAGGAACCTGATCACCCAGAATTCGCTTAAGAGCATTAACATCCAGCGTTGCCGACATCACCAGCAGGCGTAAATCGTCACGAATGCTGGCTTGAACATCCAATGCCAGCGCCAGCCCAACATCGGCATCGACGCTGCGCTCATGAAATTCATCAAAGATGATGCCAGCAACGCCTTCAAGCAGCGGATCATCCTGGAGCATTCGAGTGAGCACGCCTTGAGTCACTACCTCTAAACGAGTTTGCGCGCTAACACAGCTGTCGCCACGCATGCGATAGCCTACCGTTTGCCCAACCGGCTCACCCAGCTGCTGAGACATAAAGCTAGCGGCTAAACGAGCGGCAACACGGCGCGGCTCTAACAAAAGCAACTTCTGACCTTTCGCCCACTCAGCAGTTAGTAGCATCAATGGAACGCGCGTTGTTTTGCCCGCTCCCGGCTGAGCAATCAGCATTAGCCTATTACTGGAGGCTAAAACAGTTTTAATAGAATCTAGATGCTGATCAATAGGTAAGGCGCTCATGATAGGTTCACTTATCCATCAAAGAGGCGCCAGAGCCGGCCTGTATAACGCCGCACCCTTTTAAGATAACGTGCTCAAGAAAGCAGGAAATAGACTCAAGGTCCTCTGGTGTCAATGCATCTCGCCCTAGAACGCCGCTAACTTGGGCGCTATATTCAGTGTAGTGCTGAGTAGCTGACCAGATTAAGAAAATTAACCACCGGGGATCCACAGCATCCATTTTACCCTGCGCAGACCACTGACGAATGATAGCAGCGCGCGCCTCGACCCAATCGCGTAACTCGCCGGCTAAATAATCACTTAGAAAAGGCGCGCCCGCTAAAATTTCCGCCGCAAATAATTTTGATCCCGCTGGATAGCGCTGGCCAAGTATCATTTTTGTACGAATAAAGTCAGTGAGTACCGTTGATGGATCACTATCCGGAGTAATGTCTTCAAGGACTTCGTTCCAGCGGCGCATCATGCGGTCAAGCAATCGCATATAAAGTGCCTGCTTACTTCCCATGTAGTACAAGACATTCGCTTTAGGAAGCCCGGCTTGATCAGCAATTACTTGCAAACTCGCGCCACGAAAGCCGTGTTGAGAAAAGACCAGCTCAGCGGCAGTAAGAATACTGGCCTCTATTTTTTCACGACTCGGAGTTTCATAGCTGGTAGATACAGCGGTCATCAAACGTGTTCCTTAAATGATTGCCTAACGTACCTGGAACACATTGTTCGGCAGGGTTATTGGCTGCACTTAAACGTCACATCTTACACCAGCCTGCCCCAAGGTGGTGCGGTGAGCAAACACTTGCAAGGTGAGATGTTTTATCCCAAGCTCAATACATATTGACCGATCGGTCAGCACAATCCTGGTCTATACGATCACAGTGGAGTTTGTCATGGCAACGATTGCGTTCCTACTCAATGGCACCCTTCAGCGGTGTGACGTTTCACCCGATACGAGTATTTTAACCTTATTACGCGAGCATTTGGCTCAAACAGGCACTAAAGAAGGCTGTGCATCGGGCGATTGTGGTGCCTGTACCGTAGCGATCGGTGAATCAACGACGGGAACGCAAACGTTTAGTAGCGCTAATGCATGTATTACACCAGCCCATCAACTACAGGGGCGGCATTTAGTGACCGTTGAAGGGTTGACGAAAGAGAAGCACCTACACCCAGCGCAACAAGCAATGATTGAGTGCCATGGCAGCCAATGTGGTTTTTGTACGCCGGGCATTGTCATGTCTCTTTTTACCCTGCATGACGATATTTGCCAACGCTCTGCTCCGCGAGCATCTGAGCGAGCACAAGGACGATCTCAAGAGCTATTTCAAGAACTATCTCAAGCACTATCTCAAGGACTATCTCAAGAGCGCCTTGAAGCAACGCTGGGTGGCAATTTGTGCCGCTGTACAGGCTATCGCCCTATCCGCGATGCGGCGTTATGTATGAATGACATATCCTATGAGCGTCCCCAATGGTTTGACGCGGCGCTGCCTGTAGAAAAAGGTGAAACGCTATCAATAGATTCAGAAGGTAACGCTTCTTTTTTTGCCCAGCCAGAGTCTCTTGTCGAACTAACACAACTACGGCATCGAGCACCTGACGCACGTCTTGTGGCGGGTGGCACCGATCTGTGGCTGGAAACCACTCAACGATTGGCAACTCTTAATCAATTAATCGATATTTCCCGGGTTAGCGAGCTTCTCATCATTGAAGAGACAACGTTTGAGGGCCAGCCCGGCTGGTGGATAGGCGCAGGGGTCACTTATTCCAGACTTTATCCGTTATTTAAAGAGTACTTCCCCGCCTTTGCTCATCTTCTACACCGGCTGGGTTCTGAGCAGATTCGCAACCGAGGAACCCTCGGTGGCAACATTGCTAATGCCTCGCCCATCGGCGATACACCGCCAGTGTTGCTGGTATTAGGCGCCCAGGTAGAGCTCGCCAGTACAAAAAGGCATCGCTGTCTGTCGTTAGAGAATTTCTTTCTCGACTATAAAAAAACCGCATTAGCCACAGATGAAATTATCTCTCGCATTTTCATTCCCCAACCTGCTAAAAACCAACAACTACGGGTGTGGAAGCTATCCAAACGCCGCGAAGATGATATATCTGCAGTACTTGGCGCTTTTAGCTACCGCTTGGAACAGGACGTTATGCGAGATGTGCGCATTGCCTTTGGCGGTATGGCCGCAACGCCCAAGAGAGCCTTGAACAGCGAAGCGGCATTAGAAGGTCAAACGCTTTCACCAGACGGCTTTAGAGCGGCCCAGCAAGCCCTCGCCAGCGACTTTCAACCGATGGGAGATGTGCGCGGCAGCGAACATTACCGTCAACAGGCCGCTGCCAACCTGCTGGAACGGCTCTACCTGACGCTTTCAGCGCCCAACCAGAAGGTCATGCTCCATGCGTACGCTCACTAAACTGGATGGCGATAGCAGCCGCGCCCGCCGCGAACTGCATGACCACATTCAAGGGTCGGGTCCGCTAGCCCGCCATACCATTGAGAACCATGCCTTTGACAACACGGGCTCACGCCAAGCGGGCAACGCTAGCTATCATGAAAGTGCCGAGAAGCACGTGACTGGAAAAGCGGCGTATATCGACGACTTAAAAACGCCTGCCGATGCGCTGCATATTGCTCTTGGTTTGTCCCCCATTGCGCACGGCACTTTGACCAAGCTAAATCTCGACGCAGTGAAGCAAGCGGCAGGCGTTATTGATGTCATTACCTTCCACGACGTACCTGGCCATACTGACATAGGGCCAGTGTTTCCTGGCGACCCCATTTTTGTTGATACCAACATTAGCTACGCAGGCCAATGCCTGTTTGCCGTTGCAGCGACGTCACTACAAGCAGCCCGACGAGCGGTAATCCTCGCAAAGATTGATATTGACGAACAACCTGCCCGTCTCGATCCGGTCGAGGCTACCGAGCGCGAAGAATTTGTGCGTCCAACCCACGTACAAGAGCGCGGGGACTGGCAGCAAGCCTTACATCATGCCGAGCAACTCATCGAAGGCAACCTGTTCATCGGCGGGCAAGAGCACTTTTATTTGGAAGGGCAAGCTTGCGTTGTGCTGCCAACCGAAGATGAGGGCGTGATTGTCCAGACCTCTAACCAGCACCCGAGTGAAACACAAAAGCTCGTTGCGGAAGTGCTTGGCATTCCCTTTCATGCGGTAACGGTCGAAGTTCGCCGCATGGGTGGGGGCTTTGGAGGAAAAGAAACCCAGGCATCACCATGGGCTTGCATTGCCGCCATCATCGCCCGTCGTACTGGCAAAGCAACTCGCTTACGGCTGCCCCGTCGCGAGGATATGCACGCCACGGGAAAACGCCACCCCTTCCATAATCGCTATAAGCTTGCGATTGACGCGCAAGGGGTTATCCAAGGCGGTGAAATTACCGTTATTGGCGACTGCGGGTATTCACCGGATCTTTCCGACGCTATCGTTGATCGTGCGATGTTTCATGCTGACAATGCCTACTCGCTTGGCGATGTGAAAGTAACCGGACACCGCGCCAAAACACATACGGCGTCCAACACGGCGTTTCGAGGCTTTGGTGGCCCCCAAGGCATGATGATCATTGAAGCAGCCATGGATGATATCGCTCGCCAAGTGGGCGAAGACCCTCTAACAATCCGCAAGCGCAATTTTTATCGTAAAGGTCGTGACGTTACCCACTATGGCCAGCAAGTCGACCAGCAGCAGCTTTTGCATACGCTGGTCGAGACGCTGGAAAAAGACAGCGACTACTGGGCACGCCGAAAAGCGATTAGCGCATTTAATGTTAATAGCCCAGTGATTAAAAAGGGCCTCGCGCTCACTCCGGTTAAGTTTGGCATTTCATTCACTGCGCAGCACCTCAACCAGGCCGGTGCACTACTACACGTATACACCGACGGTAGCGTCATGATTAATCATGGCGGCACCGAAATGGGCCAGGGACTGCATACTAAAATCTGCCAAGTGGTCGCCCGGGAACTGGGCCTTGATTTAGACAATGTGCGCATTAGCGCAACACGTACCGACAAGGTACCCAACACCTCACCCACCGCTGCGTCTAGCGGCGCTGATTTGAATGGCATGGCGGCACGCGATGCGGCGAGCAAGCTGCGTGAACGCCTTTTTGACTTTGCGACCGAGCACTTTTCTGAGGGACTAGACCGTGAAGGCATGCGCCTGGCAGATGGTATGCTGATCGCGGGTTTCGGGGAAAGTAAGCGCAGCATTCCATGGGGTGAACTGATTCAAACGGCTTATCTCCATCGCATTTCACTATCAGAAAAAGGCTTCTATGCCACTCCGCTGATTCACTATGATCGCTCAGTCGGCCAGGGTCGCCCCTTTTACTACTATGCGTTTGGCGCGGCGGTAGCCGAAGTCAGCGTGGATACGCTCAGCGGCGAGTATCAGGTCGATCGTGTCGACATTTTGCATGACGTGGGCGAAGCACTGAATCCAGCTATTGATATGGGGCAAGTAGAGGGTGGCTTTATACAAGGGATGGGCTGGCTAACCAGTGAAGAGCTAAAATGGAACGACAAAGGTGTGCTCGTTACAGATGGCCCTGCGACCTATAAAATCCCTACCTTTGGCGACCTACCCGCTGTTTTTAACGTTGCCCTGCTGGAAGGCCACCCTAACTCCATGGCAAGCCTTTATCGTTCCAAAGCCGTCGGTGAGCCCCCTTTTATGCTGGGTATTTGTGTATGGTCGGCGCTGCGTGATGCGCTTTCTAGCTTAACGGACTACCAGTTATCGCCTCATTTAGATACTCCAGCAACCCCTGAACGCGTCATGCTCGCGGCAAATTTGATTAGGAAGAAAGCGCTGTGACTCTACAAATCGCCAACACATGGCATGCGGCGCTTGATTACTTTCAGCGCACAGGCACACCACATGTTCTCGCGACCCAGATCACCAGTGCAGGATCGACTCCCCGTGAGCCTGGCGCTCGAATGATCATTACCGAAGATGCTATCTTCGATACGCTAGGCGGCGGTACGTTTGAGTGGCAAACCATTGCTGCCGCACGTGCGCGCTTGGCAGAACAGTGTTACGGACTCAGCTTAGAAGCCTTTTCATTAGGCGGACGCAGCGGCCAGTGCTGCGGCGGTTCCGTCAACATACTGTTAGAAGTCTTTTCAGGGTCATCAGCAATGCTTGCCGTGTTTGGTGCAGGCCATGTTGGCCGTGAAATCGTTAAGCTAAGCGCCCCCTTACCTTGGCAGTTATATTGGTACGACAGCCGCAGTGATGCCTTTGATAATATTTGTGAAAACACACAACGTCACCCTCGCCTGACCTATCAAGCGCTACATGATGCTCAGCAATGCGTGGCCGAACTGCCGTCATGCGCACATGCGCTGGTACTCACGCATAAACATGATGAAGATTACGCACTGATTGCAGCGCTTATTCAGCGAGATGACCTAGGTTCCATTGGGTTAATTGGCTCTGAAAGCAAATGGGCAAGCTTCCGTGGGCGCCTTCAACGTGATGATTACACCGCTGAACAAATTCAGCGGGTACGCAGCCCCATCGGCTGTCTTCATGGTAAAAAGTTGAGCAATAAGACGCCCTATGCGATTGCTTTGACTGTGATCACTGAGCTGCTCTGGCTGGCTGACACGCCTGCCCCACAGGACACTCGTGGCCTCGATCCTCAGGCGCTGCGAGCACTATTTGACGAATCCTCTACTACCACGAGTTGATATGATTTCCTCTACCGATACGCTTATTCGCGCCGAATTGATTAGCTTTGCACGCGATCCTGGAGACGGCGACACACCACAACCGGGTAGCCTCGAGCACTATGGCGATGGATTACTTTGGTTAAAAGGCCAGCATATTCATGCCGTAGGACATTTTTCGGAGATAGCACCCTCGCTGCCAGAGGGTAGCCATGTGCTGGACTATCGCGATAAATTAATCATGCCTGGGTTTATTGACACCCATGTGCACTATGTCCAGCTCGACATTATGGCATCATATGGTCGACAGCTACTGGACTGGCTAAACGATTACACATTTCCGGAAGAGTGTCGCTTTGCCAATCATGCGCATGCTGAAGCTTTATCTAATGCGTTTTTAGATGAAATGCTGCGAGCAGGTACAACATCAGCCCAAGTCTTTGGCTCTAGCCATCCTGGCTCGGTAGATGCCTTTTTCACAGCCTGCCAAAAACGACAGCTGCGTATGCTCGTTGGCAAGGTGCTGATGGATCGCAATGGCCCAGAGGCGCTGATGGACGGCGCATCTGGCATTGCAGATAGCGAGCGCCTCATTGAAGATTGGCACGGCAATGGCCGGTTGGGATACAGCGTAACACCACGTTTTGCGCCGACATCGACCAAGACACAAATGGATGCTGCCGGCGCTCTTCTACGCAATGATTCAAGCCTTTGGCTACAAACACACTTAGCCGAAAATAGCGGTGAACTAGATTGGGTAGCTGAACTTTTCCCAGGCAGCCGTGACTACCTAGCAGTTTATGAAGAGGCAGGCTTAGTAGGCCCTCGCAGTACTTTTGCACACGGCATTCATCTGACTAACGGCATGCGTCAACGCTTAGCGGATAGAGGCGCTAACGTTGCTTTTTGCCCTAGCTCCAACCTTTTCCTTGGCAGCGGTTTATTTGACCGAGAAGCAGCCGACCAAACAGGTATGGCATTTACATTTGCCAGTGACATCGGCGCAGGAACGGATCTATCAGGCTTTGCAACGCTCAAAGCTGCCTACCAGGTGGGCCAACTAGGCGGGCAACCACTTACCGCATGGCAAGGATTTTATGGCTTAACGTTGGGTAACGCTAAAGCTCTCTCTCTGGACAGCTATATTGGGCGTCTGGCTCCTACTCTGGAGGCCGACTTCATCGTCATCGACACTCGGGCGACACCATTACTGTCTCGACGAGTAAGCCATTGCACAACGCTTGGGGAGCGGCTTTTTGCCTTGATGATGCTGGCCGATGATCGAGCTATTTATGAAACCTGGGCCGGTGGTCAATGCCAGCATCGCAGAGACCTATAACAGCATGCTTAAAGCCGCTTCATAAGCGGCTTTAAGACTTTGTGTATCTCGCAAATGTATCTCTAAAATTAAAAAAAATGCCAAAAAAAATCCCCCGGGGCGTTAGCCTCGGGGGATTTTTCGTATAAGTGCCTGACGAT
>NZ_JBQSYK010000006.1:0-221596 GCF_052379225.1 Halomonas sp. AOP12-B1-6 | reverse complement strand
TCCGGGGGATTTTTTTTTGCATTACCATTCAATAGGCTTACCATTCCAATCCCAAAAACTTCCGCTGTCATCGGGAGTCCTCTGTGAAATCACCGCGAGCAGCTGTTCGGCTACAAATGCGGGACTAAAAAGCTTTTCGCTAGGCACTCTTGCCTGAAAGGGTTTAGAGAGGGCGGTATCGGTGGTGCCTGGATGCAGGCAAAGTACGACCGTCTGTTTGTTAAGCCGCTTAAGTTCTATGGCGGCGGTTTTGAACAGCATATTGTGTGCTGCTTTGCTGGCAAGGTAGCAGCGCCGTATAGTGATGAGGCAGCAAGCTAAACATGAGAGGCCTTTGAATGTCCGCTAGATCAAGGCTTCCATTGAAACGTCATGTGCAGAGCTTGTCGAGAGAATGGCGTGATCAGTCAGGGGCGTTAATTGAGTACAACGCTCTGCCGCGATTATTTAGAATCACCCGCACCTTCACACTGGCCAAGCATATGATTAATGGCCGTGTCGGCTCCTTTCAAGCTAAAGGTCATGTACCAAGGCTCTCGCTCTTCTTGATCAAAGCCAAGAAACAGCTGCTCACCCTGACGCATATCGGCCATTAACGTCGTTAAGTCGCTTAAGTAAAAATGTGCGTAAAATCCATCGTCGCCGCGTTCGGTAATAAACTCGGCCATGGTATCTATCACCGGCTGCTCATCGATGCGTAGCCGAGAGGGTACTAAGTTCACCGTGCGGCTCTCATCCTGCTGCTGATCAAGCGTGACGCGCATTTCTAGCCACGGTAGATCGCATATGCCAGCCGTCACGTTTAGGCTCAGCGTCGCGTCCGAGTAGCTAGAGGCTTCAACCGCACGATAGTGCTGTTCACCATCCAGCGAGAGTGTCATTGACTGCCAATCTTCATGGCTTTGCATGTCATCGGTATGAAACGTCACCGCGTTTGCCAAGGGCGTAGCGGCCATCCATGTGATGGCCGTCATAGTAGCAAGCGTTATCGAGCAAGAGCGCAGAGGGTGAATCGCAGACATTATACAGCGTCCCCTAATAGGGGCCGGACGTTGTCGTTGAGATAGCAGTTGTCAAACTCACCTTCGTCGCTGAGTGCTTGTAAGTCCGGAATCGTTAAATGATGGCGATCGCGAAAGACCAGCCCATCATCACTGAGCGCGGTGAAGGTGCGGCTAACGTGTACCGGGCTGAGGCCAAGCACATCGGCCAACTGCTCTTGTGAAAGCGGTAGGCGAAACTGGTTGCTAATATCCGGGTTAGTTTGGCGCAGCCGCAGAAACATCTCGTAAAGAAAATGGGCCATTTTCTGACGAGCGCTACGTCTAGCGAGGGTGATCAACCGTTCGGTTAGCAGTGCCTGCTGGCGGCTACTAATGGCAAACATAACGGATGTGAGTGGCAGCGACTGACGAAATATTTCCAGCATGCGCTTATGCGGGAAATGGCAAATAACGCCATCCTCAATCATGCGCACACTCTCAAGCCGTTGCGAGAATGCAAACTCGCTTAGCCCAATAATATCGCCAGGCAAAAATACTTCAAGAATTTGTCGATCGCCGTTTTCAAGGTGACGATAAGAATAGGCCCAGCCGCTTTTCAACGT
The DNA here is from genome assembly GCF_052379225.1 of Halomonas sp. AOP12-B1-6. NCBI lineage: Bacteria > Pseudomonadati > Pseudomonadota > Gammaproteobacteria > Oceanospirillales > Halomonadaceae > Halomonas > Halomonas sp. AOP12-B1-6. Next base: position 219,990 of record NZ_JBQSYK010000006.1, on the reverse strand, counting down.
GCAGAACTCATTGGCGGTATCGCCCACCTCCCAAAGTAGCGTGCCTGACTTAATCTCAGTAGGGCTTTCCTCGAGGTTGATGAGCAGCTGTTTCTCCTCATCGGTTAGCGAGCAATAGTGGCTAAAGTGACTGATAATACAGCTTTTTTCATGGCCCATAACGTGTCCCTTTAAGAGAGAGCAAGTATTTCTCTCTCCTGTTTTTGCTCAATACTACAAAAATATGGCTACCAAAAATGCATGGCCACTATACCCCTCTTGTCGCCAGGAGGGGCTCCCTTGTTACCCTGTGCAACTAAATTTAGCCGCCTTCTCTGGCGGTCAGCGTTTAGTCGCGCGATTACCGCGTGCCAGCAATGGTGCTAAGAAGTGGCCAGTATGCGAGACCTCAAGCTTGGCGATCTGTTCAGGCGTGCCTTCTGCAATAATCTGACCGCCACCTGAGCCACCCTCGGGACCTAGATCAACAATCCAGTCAGCAGTTTTGATCACGTCCAAATTATGCTCAATGACCACGATGGTGTTGCCGTGGTCGCGCAGGCGGTGGAGCACCGTGAGCAGTTGGCGAATATCTTCAAAATGCAGGCCGGTGGTGGGCTCATCCAAGATATACAGGGTTTTACCCGTATCACGTTTGGCTAATTCACGAGCGAGTTTAACCCGCTGTGCTTCACCACCCGATAGGGTCGTCGCGCTTTGCCCCAGGCGAATGTAGGAGAGCCCTACATCTAGCAACGTCTGTAGGCGACGAGCAATGGCGGGCACCGGGCTAAAGAACGCCAAAGCATCTTCCACTGTCATGGCCAGCACTTCGTGAATCGTTTTGCCTTTGTAGTGGATATCAAGCGTTTCACGGTTATAACGCTTGCCTTTACACACGTCGCAGGGCACGTAAATATCCGGCAAGAAGTGCATTTCCACCTTGATCATGCCTTCGCCCTGGCACGCCTCACAGCGCCCGCCCTTGACATTAAAGCTGAAGCGCCCTGGCTTATAGCCTCGCGAGCGCGCTTCCTGGGTGCCCGCGAACAGCTCGCGAATCGGTGTGAAAATGCCGGTATAGGTCGCTGGGTTGGAGCGCGGCGTTCGCCCAATCGGGCTTTGGTCAATATCGATAACCTTATCCAACTGATCGAGCCCCTCAATTTTTTGATAAGGCGCCGGGGTTAGCGTCGTTGCACGGTTCAGTTCTCTTGCCGCAATCGGCATTAAGGTGCCGTTGATCAACGTCGATTTGCCTGACCCAGAGACGCCGGTAATTGCGATAAATAGCCCTAATGGCAGTGTCAACGTAACGTCTTGCAAGTTGTTGCCGGTAGCGCCACGCACAATCAGCTGTTTTTCCGGGTTGCCGGGAATACGCCAAGGCGGTACGGCGATTTCACGCGTGCCAGAAAGATATTGACCGGTCAGTGAGTTAGGGTTGTCCATCACATCTTGCGGCGTGCCCTGGGCGACAATCTCACCGCCGTGGACGCCAGCCCCTGGGCCAATGTCCAGCACGTGGTCAGCGGCACGGATGGCGTCTTCGTCGTGCTCGACAACAATCACGGTATTGCCCAAATCGCGCAGTCGCTCAAGGGTTTTCAACAGCCGGTCATTGTCGCGCTGGTGCAAGCCAATTGAAGGCTCATCAAGAATATACATAACGCCGACGAGGCCAGCGCCAATCTGGCTGGCTAAGCGAATACGCTGCGCTTCACCGCCGGAAAGCGTGTCAGCGCTGCGCTCCAAGTTGAGATAGTCCAGCCCTACATTGACCAAAAACTCTAGCCGAGCGTGGATCTCATGAACGATTTTATCGGCAATCTCACCCTTGCGCCCCGGTAAGCTGAGGTCGGCAAAGTAGCGCCATGCTTCGCCAATCGGGAAACGCACAATCTCGGCAATGTTGTGATCATCCACGTACACATGGCGCGACTCTTGGCGTAGTCGCGAGCCACTACAGGTAGCGCAGGGCTGCACCGCGATATACTTAGACAGATCATCGCGCACCATGTTGGACTCGGTTTCCCGATAGCGGCGCTGCATATTGGGCAGAACGCCCTCGAAAGCATGCTCGCGTGTGACTTTGCGACCACGATCACCCACGTAGACAAACGGCACCTGCTCATCACCGCTGCCGTTTAAGATAATTTCCTGCTCGTGGCGAGCGAGCTCCTTCCACGGGGTTTCAAGCTCAAAGCGATAGTGCTGAGCCAACGCCTGGAGCTGAGTGAAGTAGTAAATATTGCGTCGATCCCAGCCTTTGATAACGCCCTCCGCCAAGGAAAGCTCAGGATGGCTGATCAGCTTGTCAGGATCGAAATACTGCTGCACGCCCAGGCCATCACAGGTGGGGCAGGCGCCGGCTGGATTGTTGAACGAGAACATGCGCGGCTCAAGCTCTGCCAGCGAGTAGCCGCACACCGGACAGGCAAAGCGCGAGGAGAAGGCAAGATCACCGCGCTCACCGTCCATGAAGTGAATCATGGCGGTCCCATCGGCTAGATTTAGCGCTGTTTCGAAAGATTCCGCCAGCCGTTGAGCAAGGTCATCGCGCACTTTAAAGCGATCAACCACCACGCTGATATCATGCTTTTTGCGCTTATCGAGCGGTGCAATGTCATCGAGTTCAAGCACCTGGCCGTCGACAAGTGCGCGAACAAACCCCTGGGCCCGCAGCTCAGCTAATAATTGAAGGTGCTCACCTTTGCGACCTTTAACGACCGGCGCCAGCAGCATCAGCTTGGTGCCTTCGGCGAGATTCATGACCTGATCGACCATCTGCGAGATAGTTTGCGCTTCTAAGTCTTCACCGTGTTCTGGGCAGCGCGGCGTTCCCGCGCGGGCAAACAGCAGGCGCAGATAGTCATAAATTTCGGTAATCGTGCCCACGGTTGAGCGTGGGTTGTGGGAAGTGGACTTCTGTTCAATAGAGATCGCAGGCGAAAGCCCTTCAATGTGATCCACATCGGGCTTTTCCATGATCGACAGGAACTGACGCGCATAGGTGGAAAGCGATTCCACGTAGCGGCGTTGGCCCTCGGCATATAACGTATCGAACGCCAACGACGATTTGCCCGACCCAGAGAGGCCGGTAATCACAATGAGCTTGTTACGGGGCAGTTCCACATCGATCTGCTTGAGGTTGTGGGTGCGGGCACCCCTGACCAGAATGCTGTCCATCAACACCTCGAATCGCGCGGTAAAAACGTGATTATACGTTTGTCGTGCCCCTCCCGGCAAAACCGCATTATTAACCTGCGGCAACGTGCGACGTTTCCAGCGTGAGCGCAAACCGCTAGAATGGAGGATTATCTCAAAACGTTATGCTTATTCACCGCATGTTTATCCATCACGTAGCTATTTTTCATTGTACACAGGGGCATTATGCGCAAGGTTTCCGCGTTATTGCTGGGCTCTGAACGCCGTGCAATTAGCGGTTTGGCCGGGCTTTATGCGTCTCGTATGCTGGGTTTGTTCATGGTGCTGCCGGTGTTGGCGCTATACGCCGACACGCTGGAAGGATCGACACCTCTGCTAGTGGGCGTGGCGCTGGGTATTTATGGTCTAACTCAGGCGACGCTGCAAATTCCGTTTGGCTTACTTTCAGACCGTATCGGTCGCAAACGGGTGATTGCACTGGGGCTGGTGATTTTTGCGCTTGGCAGCATGGTGGCGGCCCTTTCCGACACCATGGTGGGCATCATCGCCGGGCGGGCCCTCCAAGGCGGGGGCGCCGTTGCAGCGGCTATTATGGCGCTTCTTGCCGATCAAACCCGTGAAGAGGTTCGTACGGCCGCTATGGCGATCATTGGGTTATCGATTGGCGTGTCGTTTGCGATTGCCATGGTGTTAGGCCCTTGGCTGGCGGCCTGGGCAGGATTAGCCGGCGTTTTCTGGTTTACTGCGCTACTGACGCTGGTGGGGTTGCTAGTGCTGTGGCGTTGGGTGCCTGCCGCGCCACGCCGTCGCCGCCATCGTGATGTCAGCATGGATCGTCAGCAGTTCAAAAGCGTGATTATGCGCCCCGATTTATGGCGGCTTGACGTGTCGATTTTTTCACTGCATTTGGTACTGATGGCGATCTTCGTGGCGGTTCCTTTCCGTCTATTGGGTGCCGGTGTTCCGATTGAGTATCATGGGCTGGCTTATCTAGGCATTATGGCACTCTCGTTTGTCGCTATGGTGCCGCTCATTGTTGTGGCGGAAAAAAAGCAGCAAATGCGGCTGATGTGTTTGCTGGCAATCGGCGCTATTGTCATTAGCTTGGCAGGGCTCGGGTTGCCATTCTTCGCAGGAGATTGGCTGTTTGTATGGCTGTTTGTGTTCTTTACCGGCTTCAATTTGCTGGAAGCCACATTACCTTCCATGCTCAGTAAGTTGGCGCCAGCCGGAGCGAAAGGCACGGCGATGGGGGTTTACTCTACCAGCCAGTTTTTAGGTGCTTTTTTAGGCGGTACTCTGGGGGGACTTTTGGCCCATTTCGGAGGGCTCAATGCAGTCTTTATTGGCTGTGCAGGGCTGGCCCTTTGCTGGTGGGTGGCAATGTGGTGGATGCCGTCGCCACCGCCGCTATCCAGTGAAATAGTTGCGTTAGATGACACGCATGCGGATACGCTGGACCTACTCATGGAGCATTTAGCCGACGTGGTCGGTGTTGAAGACGTTATGCTGGTGCCGGAAGAACGCTTGGTCTATTTGAAAGTGAATCGCCAGCAGCTGGATCGAGCGACATTGACTAGGCTAATGTCGCCACCCCAATCATAACCAAGCAGGGCCGCGACATTGGCCTTGGCTGGCAATTAACCCTACGTGACACTTATTAAAAGATAAAAGGAGCACCTTATGGCTCGCGGTATTAACAAGGTCATTTTGATTGGTAACCTCGGGCAAGACCCTGAGATGCGCTTCACGCCAAGCGGTACAGCCGTGGCAAATTTGAACGTGGCGACCAGCGATACATGGATGGATCGCCAGAGCGGTCAGCGCCAAGAGCGCACCGAATGGCACCGTGTCGTTATGTTCAATAAGACGGCCGAAATCGCCCAGCAGTACCTGAAAAAAGGCTCTAAAGTCTACATCGAAGGGCGCCTGCAAACGCGTAAATGGCAGGATCAGAACGGCCAGGATCGCTACTCAACTGAAATCGTTGCTAACGATATGCAGATGCTGGATGGCCGTACGGGTGATTTCCAGGGCGGCGGCGCGCCGCAAAATAGCTATCCTCAAAATAACGCTGCCCAGGGTAACGCTGCTCAAAACGGCGCTTCTCAGAACGGCCCTGGTCAGAATGCACCGGCTCAAAATCATGCCGCACCGAGCAGCCCGGCCCAGCATAATCAGGGGGGCGGTTATTCTCAGCAGAATAGCCCTCAGTCGACGCCTCGCCCCGCGCAGCCAGCACCGTCGCATCAGGGCAATCAAGCACCTCAGCCTCACCAGCAAAACAACAGCTATGGCGCTCCAGATCCGGGCAACTTCGATGACTTCGACGACGAGATTCCGTTCTGAGAGCGCTATTAGCCGCGCACCTTAGAATGAGGCGTGACGAGGAGATGCTGTCTTGAAGCTGCTGATACTGGATGCCGGACATTGCCTGAGCCTGGCATTGGCCCGGGAAGTAAGTCGTCGCACCGACACAGAGCTGGTCATTGAGCAAGGTACGTCTATCTCGGCGTCACGTCTTGAGACAATCGCGCCTGACGCTGTGATTATTCCGCCGCTGGCACGTCCGCTGGAGATGGCGCCAGCGGAGGTCACGGCTCATGCTGATGCGGTTGATGCCTGCTTGGATGCCTGCATATCGCAAGACGTAGCGCTGATATGGTGTGTCTCTGATCAGCTCTATGAAGATGGTTTGGACGTTCCTATCGACGAACATGTCGTGCCTGCCCCGCGAGACGAAAGCCTGCGTCGGCTGGTGCAGGCCGGGGATCGTATCCGCGCCGAGCTGCAGCGTCATTTGATTGTGCGCCTAGGCCCGCTGTTTGCTTTAGAGGGCAGCCATGCGTGGCTCAATGACATCATCGATAGTTTGGTCGCTCAAGAAGCGGTACGCGCGGCGGAAGACGTGATTTTTTGCCCGACATCTGCAGATGCTGTCGCGATGGCGCTAATCGGCATGCTTCAGCAACAGATCGGTGGTGCGAATGCTTGGGGGGCGTATCATCTTGCCGGCACCGAGCCCGTCAGCGCTTTTACGTTCACCTCGATGATACGCACTCAGCTGTTAACGCACCTTGAAGGGCGTGGCGAGCAGATTGTGCTGGGTGAGGTGCAACCGCTGAAGCACCATCACGATGCTAAGCTACGGCGCGTTTTAAACTGTCGGCGAGTGCTCGATGTCTTCGGTGTTCATCAAAAACCTTGGCGTTTAGAGGCGGGGCGTATGCTCGATGCATGGTGTTTGACCCGTGAGAATGACCGTGCTGACGATACAGGAGCATCGGCTTGATAAATGTGGTTCGCAGCCTGATCTTTTATGCTGGCTATTTTCTAGCTATGCTGATGATTGGCGTACTCTTTTTACCGATCGCTCCCTTTTTGCCGCTGTCGGGCCGCTATCGATTACTGAATTTGTATAACTACTTCTTAATGGTGTGGTTTCGAATCGCGTGCGGGGTGAGCTACGATATTCAAGGGCGAGAAAATCTGCCTAGCGGCCCCTGTGTGATTCAAGCCAATCATCAGTGCGAATGGGAAACCGTGTTTCTACAGGTGATGAAACCACCGGTATGCACCGTGCTGAAACGCGAATTACTGCGTCTGCCTATTTTTGGCTGGGGGCTACGACTGTTGCGCCCAATTAGCTTGGATCGCTCTAAACCAGCGCGAGCGATGAAGCAGGTGTTGACTCAAGGCGTTGAGCGGCTGGGCACCGGGCTATCGGTACTTATTTTTCCGGAAGGCACGCGGGTTGACCCCGGTCAGCGTAAACGTTACAACAAAAGTGGCAGCGTAGTGGCATGCCGTGCTGGCGTGCCGGTGTTACCCGTTGCCCATAACGCAGGGGAGCGTTGGCCTGGGCGTCATTGGGTTAAGCGTCCTGGCGTGCTGCGTGTGCGCATTGGCAAGCCCATTGAAACAGCGGGGCGTATGCCCGATGAAGTGCTCGCCGAAGTGGAAGTATGGATCGAGGCACAGCTGCAAGAAATTTCTGAGGTGCCACGACCTACCACTCGATAACGACATAGCTTTTAACAACATTGTTTTTAAAAACAATGTTTTTAACGACATAGCTTTGAACCAATAATGGCGCCCATAGGGCGCCATTATTGTATCAACCGTCGATATTACCCTGCGGTACTTATCAAGCCGGTCGTCGCCCTAGCGTCCATCTTTATAGCGTTGGAAGACCAAGCACGCATTGGTGCCGCCAAAGCCAAAGCTATTAGATAACGCGCGCTCGATGGTCACGCCATCTCGGCGTTCGGTGACAATATCAAAGCCATCAGCCTGCTCATCCAACTCTGTGATATTCGCCGAAGCCGCTACAAAGCTGTGCTGCATCATCAGCAGTGAATAGATCGCTTCCTGCACGCCAGTAGCGCCTAACGAGTGGCCGGTGAGCGATTTAGTTGAGCTCATCGCAGGCGTTGTGTTGCCAAAGACCATGCGTATGGCTTTTAACTCCGCAACATCACCTACCGGCGTCGACGTGCCGTGGGTATTGATGTAATCAATAGTGCCGTCAACCGTGGCCATCGCTTGATGCATGCAGCGCATGGCACCTTCGCCGGAAGGGGCGACCATATCATGGCCGTCGGAGGTCGCGCCGTAACCCACCAGCTCGCCATAGATCTTGGCGCCGCGCGCTTTAGCATGCTCCAACTCTTCCAGTACCAGCATGCCGCCGCCGCCTGCAATGACAAAGCCATCGCGCGCTTTATCGTAGGGGCGCGATGCCTTATCAGGCGTGTCGTTGTAGTGGGTCGAGAGAGCACCCATGGCATCAAAGAGGCAGGAAAGTGTCCAGTGCTCTTCTTCACCGCCGCCGGCAAACACCACGTCCTGCTTGTTTAGCTGAATTTGCTCCATTGCACTGCCAATACAGTGTGCAGACGTCGCACAGGCAGAAGAGATAGAGAAATTCACGCCTTTGATTTTGAACGGCGTCGCTAAGCACGCAGAAACGGTGCTACCCATTGTGCGCGTGACTCGATAAGGGCCAACGCGGCGCAGGCCTTTCTCGCGCAGCACATCGGCTGCCTCGACTTGGTTGGCGCTTGAAGCGCCACCAGAGCCGGCAATAAGGCCAGTACGCTCATTGGATACTTGTTCGTCACTGAGACCCGCATCTTCGATAGCTTGTGCCATAGAAACATACGCGTAGGCCGCGGCGTCACCCATAAATCGGCGCAGCTTACGGTCGATCAGCGCGTCAAGGTCAATATCGACGCTGCCCGCTACATGGCTACGGAAGCCACGCTCAGCATACTCTTCCTTAAAACGAATACCGCTACGCCCATTTTTGAGCGCGTCCAGGACCTGTCGTTGGTCATTGCCAAGGCAAGATACAATGCCAAGGCCGGTGACTACCACTCGTCGCATGGGAGCCTCCTGTTCAGAAATTCGCAGTGGAGGTGAATAGGCCAACGCGCAGATCATTAGCCTGATAGATGTCGCGTCCGTCGACGGTTACCGTTCCGTCGGCGATACCCAAAATGAGGCGGCGGGTAATAATACGCTTAATATTAATACTATAGGTCACTTTTTTAGCCTCAGGCAGGATCTGTCCGCTGAACTTGACCTCACCACAGCCCAGCGCGCGTCCGCGACCTGGATGGCCTAGCCAGCCCAAATAGAAACCGACCAGTTGCCACATGGCATCAAGGCCTAAACAGCCAGGCATGACAGGATCGCCAGGGAAGTGGCAGTCAAAAAACCACAAATCAGAGGCGATATCCAGCTCAGCGATCAGTTCGCCCTTGCCATGCTCACCGCCTTCTTCGTGAATGTGCTTGATGCGATCAAGCATCAGCATGTTAGGAGCTGGAAGCTGTGCATTTCCAGGGCCAAAGAGCTCGCCACGCGAGCAGGCCAGCAGTTCTTCGCGATTAAAGGAATGTTGCTTGGTCACTGAATCGTTCCGAGTATCAAGATGGTTGTTGGCCGCATGCGGCACCTAGAGCCGAGGCATAGCACCGGAGCATAACACGTGAGTCTAGCGTCAACGCTCGGCCCGCAAGGCAAAGCCTAGTCTACTTCCCGAAACCGCTGAATGCACGCCATCCTCTACCTGCCCTGTATTTTTACCACTTCCTTGCTGCGTCTGAAAGCGTGTAATAAGAGATGGCAATTCCATTAAATAGGAGGAGTTTGCGATTTCGTACTTTAAATAGAGCATTATGGCTTGCTAAAGGCCAGGTAATCATTAGAGGCTACTTTGCCGAATAGTAATATACCGGCTAATGCCGTAACAAAGCGTTGCCCATACAAGCGCATGAACGGGAAGAAGCCAGGGAGCTAGGCTCACTCCCGCGAGCAGTGCGCCGCCGTAATAAGACAGCGGGGCGCTGACGGCGCCACACAGTGCGGCCAGCCACGGGAAGCGCCACAGCCAGGCAAGCGAGTGATAAACCAGCGTGGCAAACAGTGGCCATAGCATCCACAGCCAAAGCGGTATTAGGCCAAACACTAGTGCTTGGTTATGAAAATCAAAGCCGCCTAGTAGGCGTAAGCTGCCATCAATGACCAGCCCGAGCAGCGTAAACACGGCGATAAATTGCCATTCCCCTGGCCGCCTGAAGCACCACAGGTGCCATGTTAATAATCCGCCTCCTGCAACCGCTGCAACCCATGGGCCACCTAACACGCAGAGCAGCCAGCCCGCCTCAAAGCGCAGGGCGTTAAACAGCAGTGCTTGCCATCGGCGTGCTGCCATTTATAGTGCGCCCGTTAACGGCGTTGGTTTGGCGGCTGGTTTCGCCAGCAGGAGGTGGCAGGTGCCGATAGAGCGTTCAATAAAGCCGCCCTCGCAATAGCACAGATAATAGCGCCACATGCGGATAAAACGCTCGTCATAGCCCAGCTTGCGCACTTGCTCAAGGTTGGCTTCAAAACGATGGCGCCATTCGCGCAGCGTGCGCGCATAATGTGGGCCGATTTCGTCTAATGCCAGCACGTTAAACGACGTTTTGCGCATAACGCTGCTTAGCATGGCATGGTGCGAAGGTAAAAAACCACCGGGAAAAATGTAGCGTTTGATAAAATCCATGTCGCGCTTTGCATCTTCAAAGCGCTGATCACGAATGGTGATTGCTTGCAGCATGGCCTGGCCATCATCGGTCAGGAGGCTATCCAACTTATTTAGATAGGTGTCGAGATACTGATGACCTACCGCCTCTATCATCTCTACCGAAATGAGCCGGTCATAGCGGCCGGTTAATTCACGATAATCCTGCTTTAGCAGAGTGATTCTGTCGGCCAAGCGCTCTTCCTGAATACGGCGCTGGGTGTGAGCATGCTGCTCATCCGAAATAGTGGTTGTCGTGACACGGCAGCCGCGAGTTTTTGCTGCGTGAATGGCCAATCCCCCCCAGCCTGTGCCGATCTCTAACAGATGATGCTCTGGCTGTACGTCGAGCTTTTCAAGCATCAGATCAAGCTTATAGGTGGAGGCCTCTTCCAGGCTAGCTTCTGGATGAGGGAACACCGCGCTGGAATACATCCAGTGATGGCGATCTAAAAAAGTCGAAAATAGATCGTTACCTATATCGTAGTGCGCGGCGATGTTGCGTTTAGAGCCGCTTAGGCTGTTGCGCTGAAAGCGATAGGCCGCACCTAGCAGCCAGCGAGCTAAGCGCGCGCTGCCGTTTTCCATTTTGCCATTCACTTGCTCAAGGTTGGCAGCGAACAGGCGTACCAGGGCGACGAGGTCGTCTGCATCCCAATCGCCGTCCATATAAGATTCAGCCGCGCCGACGGTGCCCCCGAAAGCCAGCCGTTTCCAGGCCCTGGAGTGGCGAATGACCACGGTGACCTGCAGTGATCCTTCTTGGCCCAGATGATGACACTGGTCGCCTTCAATCAGCGTGATGCGACCGCCGCGAAAAGTATTCAACTGAGCCATGAGCCGTGGTTTTAACCAGCGAGTAAAGCGATCCTGGCTAACCGGTTGAACGTTCGGTGGCGTGGAATTCAGCGTGGTCATTTTGAGCTCTCCTTGCGCTTAGGATGGTTATGAATGGGGACACCCTTTAACCATACGCGCAGCGCTTCAAAATGGATGCCTGCGACCGTTTTTAAGCTCATCCATGGCTGGCGGAGCAGTGTTTTAATGAGCACCGGGCGGGTAGCCGGGGCGGCCTTGAGCATCAGCGTGGCGTCAAAATGGCGCTGCTCGTTTTGCCAGTTCTCCATATGTAAAAAGAGTATGTCTTCCGGGGTGTTAAATTTCCAACGGTAGGTCATGTCCATCGGATTGAAGGGCGATACGTGCAGGTCTTTATCAAAATGCGCATGATGGCTGTGCCTTAGAGGGTCCACGGCGCTAGCGTACCGAGTCCGTTCACGCCAAGGGGTGTTAGTCACTTCGCTTAACACCGCTGCCAGTCGCCCCTGCTGATCAAAGGCGTAATAGACTGAAATAGGATTAAACATGCAGCCTAACGTGCGCAGTTGGGTCAATACGCAGATTCGACCACTTGGCGCGCTACCCAGCTGGCGAATGAGTTCTTCGCGTACAGCCGTTTTAAGCGGGCGGTCTACCGGGCCGAGATAGTCTTCGCGGCGAAAGCGGGCTAGTGCCGGCCGCCGGGCGCTAAACCCCGGCACCTTGTCGAACAGTTCTGGCAGCTCATCAAGATCCAGCCACGCCATCCACACCTGGTAGCTAAAGGTATGAGACTTCGGCATAAAGCGGCGGTGGCGAAGGGTGCCGCGATAAATGCGCGAGCGGGGCATGGTAGTTGTCCCCGCCATCATCCCAGCCCCTCAGCACCTTGCGGCGTCACCAGTTCATGGGCAGGCAGTGCGGATGGCTCGTCGGGTGTTGGGGCCGACTCATCACACCCCAGCGCTTGGGCGACGCGCAGAGCACTCCATACGCCGTCTTCGTGGAAGCCGTTGCGCCAATAGGCGCCGCAAAAGTGAGTCCGCTGAGCCGTGGACGATATCTCGGCGTGGCGAGCCTGGGCGGCTTGGCCCTCCAGCGTGAACTGTGGATGCGCGTAGCGGTAGTGCCCCAGCACTTTGCTGGGGTCAATGCTGGCGCTGTCGTTCAAGGTGACACAAAACGTGGTGTCACTTTCTATGCGCTGAAGAATATTCATGTCATAGGTGACAGAAACCCGCTCATCGCTATCGCGCTTATCTAAGCGGTAATTCCAGCTCGCCCAGGCGCGCTTACGGCGCGGTAGAAGGGCGGTATCGGTATGTAGCACAACGTCGTTAGTTTGATACGGCATGGCGCCGAGCACGTCGCGCTCGACGTTACTCGCGTCGCCCAGCATCGCCAGTGCCTGGTCGGCATGGCAGGCCAGCACTACCTGATCAAAGTGCTGAGAACCGGATGCGGTGGTAATCGTGACACCAGCGCTTTCGCGGGTAATACGTGTCACCGGCGTATTGAGATGAATGCGCGACGCATAGGGCGCCGTTAAGCTGGGGATATAGCTTTTTGAACCCCCGATCAAGGTGTACCACTGAGGACGATGACTGACCGACAGCAGGCCGTGATTGCGAAAAAAGCGTACAAAAAAGGCCAGCGGAAAGGCGCGCAAATCGCTAATGCTGGCTGACCAAATCGCGGCCCCCATGGGCAGCAAATAGTGGCGTTGAAAATCGCGGCTGTAATGATGTTGGTCTAGATACTCGCCCAGCGTCATGTGATCGGGAAGCTGCTGACTTTCTAGCGCTTTGGTCGCCTGTTTATTAAAGCGCATGATATCGCCCAGCAGGCGATAGAAAGACGGATTGAACAGATTACGCCGCTGGGCAAATAGCGACGTTAAGGTATGCCCGTTGTACTCAAAGTCGCGCTTCGTTTCGTGAACCGAAAAGCTCATTTCTGTCGCCTGAGCGGCAACGCCCAGCGTCGCCAGCAAACGCTGAAAGTGCGGGTAGGTCCAGTCGTTAAACACAATAAAGCCGGTGTCAATAGCGTATGAGCGACCCTCAACGTCCACGTCCATGGTGGCTGTATGGCCGCCCAGGCGCGAGTCGGCCTCAAACAGCGTCACTTCATGCTGAGCGGACAGATACCAGCCAGCGGCCATACCGCTAATGCCGCTACCTACAATTGCAATACGCTGCGATGCCACTGGCCCGTGGGCTGCCGTGGAACTCATGACGATTCCTTCTGAGCGCGGGTCATGCGCAGGCCAATTAGGCGGCGTACGGCGGGGGGCAAAATGCCCAGGAACTTGACGAGATACGTAAAGCGGCGCGGAAAGTGGATATCCAGGCGACCTTTCACTAGCCCTGCAATAATGGCGTCGGCCGCTTGTTCTGCGGTCACCTGCATTGGCATGGGGAAGTCATTACGTTCGGTAAGCGGTGTCTTCACAAAACCAGGGTGGATAACGCTGACATCGATGCCTTCCTGGTCAAGATCTAAGCGCAGCGATTCCAGAAAGTAGCTGACGGCGGCTTTCGATGCCCCGTAGGCTTCCGCACGGGGAAGCGGGAGGTAGGCGGAGGCGCTAGACGTTGCCGCCAGTCGCGCGGGCAGGCCTTCTTGGCGTGCCGCTCGCAGTAGCGGCAGCGCGGCCTCAACGCCGTACAGCGTACCAAATAGATTCGGTTTAAATACCCGCTCGACTAAATCCATATCGAACTGCTGAGCATTAAGGTATTCGCAGGTGCCTGCGTTAAACAGCGCCAAGTCCAGCGCGCCTAAGCGCTCGCGGATGGTCTCACCAGCGTCAAGCACCGCCTGACGATCGCTAATGTCCAGCGCCAGATAAGAAGCATGAGGATGGCCCTCGCACAGAGCCTCCAACGCCTCAACGTTGCGTGCGCTAAGCACCACGTGATGGCCTTGGGCAATGAGCTTGCGTGACAGCGCCTCACCAATGCCGGACGTCGCGCCGGTTAACCAAATGCGTTGGGGCGTTTTCCATGTGCTCATCAAACCTCCTAATGCGCCCCAATGCTATATATCAGCTTAGTTAAGGCGTTTTTTTAACCAGCGAATGATGCTGCCCATCAGCGGTAAATGCTCATAAAGCATGGCGCCAGCATCAAAGTAATCGCGATGTTTAGAAACGCGGCCATCTTCAGCAAACGTTAAGGCGCTGCATCCGTCTATTTCTATCGTACGTCCGCCAGCTAACTTTGGATGCACAAACGCCATGGTCCAAGTCACGAATCCTTGGTCACCCTGACATTGTTGAACGTGATAGGTGAATTGGCAGCGCTCAACGTTTTCATACATGCTGGAAAAATAGCGCCCTAAGGCGTCGCGACCTTCAATGTGGTGCAGTGGATCGTTGAAAACAATATTTTCAGTATATACCTCGTATAATTTTTCTGTACAGGTTTTGTCTAGTTTGTTGAAGAAGCTACAAAATGCTGCCAGCGCCGTAGGATCAGCCATAAAAGTCTCCCTAACTGTACAGTGAATATAGTAGTGGCTATTTACTGAGCGCTTTAAAGGCATCTAAGGCACGCAGGCGAGCCGCCTTGTGATCGACAATGGGGGCAGGGTAGTCCACATCGGTGAGCAGGTCTTGGCGAGGCGCATGGCGCACTTTCGCCGGCAGTTCAGCCAGTTCGGGCAGCCAATGGGCAATAAACTCACCTTCTGCATCAAAGCGGGTCGACTGGGTCGTAGGATTGAAAATACGAAAATAAGGTGCAGCGTCCGTGCCCGTTGACGCTGCCCACTGCCAGCCGCCGTTGTTAGCGCAGAACTCACCATCCACCAGGTGGCGCATAAAGAAGGCTTCGCCGCGCCGCCAATCAATCAATAGATGCTTGCTCAAAAACATCGCCGTGACCATACGCAGGCGATTATGCATCCAGCCTGTGTTTACCAGCTGGCGCATAGCCGCATCGACGAGAGGATAGCCGGTGCGCCCTTCGCACCAGGCCTGAAAGCCTTCATCATCATCACGCCATGCCAGCTGTTTTGTGTGTTCCTGAAAGGGGTGATAGCGGCAGACCTGGGGAAAGCCAACTGCGACGTGTTGATAGAATTCGCGCCAGATCAGCTCATTGACCCAGGTGGTTAAACCCAGGTCGCCATCGCCTAAATGACCGCTATTTTCGGCCATTACCGCTTGTAAACACTGGCGGTGGGAGATCATGCCTAGCGCTAGGTAAGGGGAAAGTTCGCTGGTGCCGCGCACCTTAGGCAAGTCACGTTGGGCCTTATAATGGCGCCCGCGAAAGCGCAAAAACCGCGCTAAGTTATCGGCCGCAGCGCTTTCACCGGCCGGCCAAAGGCGCTCATCAATAGGCGTCTCGTTAAGTTTGGGCAGTGACGGCAGCGGGTCGCTATTAATCGCCAGTTTGGCCTGTACGCTGGGCGTATCGCGCAGCGCGAGCTGATCGGCGGTGATGTGCTTGTGCCATGCGTTGGAGAACGGTGTAAATACGCCATAGTAGCTGCCTTTGCCTGTTAGCAGGCTGCCGGGTGCGAAAGCCACGCTATCGTGATAGCCATGGGCCGCAATGCCGGCCTGCTTAAAGGCGTCCTGCACGACTTGGTCTCGGCGCCGTTCGTTGAGTGCGTATTCATGATTAAAATGCAGCTGTTCTACGTCGTGTTCGCGTGCGATTTCAAGTAATACCGCTGGCGCCTGGTCATAGCGCTCAATGTCGCGATGCAGCAGCGGGATATTCAAGCCGTTGAGCGCTGTTTTCAGCGCTGCTACGCCGCGCCCCCAAAAATCTAGCTTATTGGCACCGTGGCCGTGCTCTTGCCACTGGGGAATACTGCGCAAAAACACCGCTATTACAGGGCCTTTGGCCGCAGCGGCGGCGAGTGCGCTGTTGTCATCAATGCGCAGGTCGCTGCGCAGCCAAATCAACTGTCGTTTCATAGAATCTCCGGCGCGGCATAAACAAAAAAAATGGCCGCTCACCGCGAGGGCGAACGGCCAAGATAAAAATGAGCGGTTTTACAGTACGCCTGACTCGCGTAGCAGAGGGCGCAAGCGAGCAATCGCTTGAGGAAGATCATCGCCCAGCAGATGTAGCGGCCCATCGCGCAAGTCGTCCGCACGCAGGCGAGCGACCTCGCCACACACCCCAATAGGTACGTTGAGCGCCTTAGCCGCATTGGGTAGCTCGTGCTTGATATAGCGATCGCTTTCACGCTGGCCGCTGGAAAGCAGCACCATCGATGAGTGCAGTCGCGCCACGGCCTGTGGTAGCGCCTCTAATGGCAATGAGTGATCTAGCATTTGCACTCGGTAGCCCTGCTCGCTGGCCATTAACGCGGACATCAGCACCCACAGAGGCCCCGGATCATCGGGCATCGCATTGAGTAAAATCAGCGGCCCGCGAGTGGTTTGATTAGCATAGTGCAAGCGAATGCCGACTTGACTGCGTAAAAAGGCTTCCAAGGTGCGGCGCACTAGCGGATCTGGGCTAATCGCCCATTTAGCTTCTAGCGTTAAAATAACCGGTTGCCACAGCTCGTCGATCGCAATACTTAGCGGGTAAAGCGCCAGGCTTTGATGATAAAACGCCTCTAATTTCGGCAAATCTAGCGCTTCTATAATGCCTTGCAGCTGCTGGCGCTGGCTGGTCCAGTCACCGGCATCTGTCGCAGGGGCTTCAATTGTTTCTGGCTGGTCAAGCAAGTCCACGACTTGACTGACCGGCACACCACGATTTAACCACTGCAGAATGCGTTCGATGCGGGTAATGTCGTTCTGGGCATAGAGGCGGTGGCCTTTCGGCGTGCGCTGGGGGCGAATAAGCCCGTAGCGTCTTTCCCAAGCGCGGAGGGTGACGGAGTTCACGCCGGTTAAACGAGACACTTCCCGTATGGGGTAAAGCGGTGTATCGGGTGGGTGGGTCGCCTTGAAACTCATGGGCGCCAGTACCTCTTCTTAGTTAACTGCCGTTGAGTCGTAAACGTTGGCATCGTCGTTAGCTGCAGCATAGGGCTACAGGCGCATCGCATTGTTCGCCGCGGCGAAGATGATTCATATTCCATGTAACGTTGTCCGATTAAAAAGCTGAACATGAACACGGTACTGTATGCCCATTTGTACAACTTGTCGCTACTCGGTACAACCTTTATAAGAATCCTTCTTACTAGTAAATATTTGTAACTATTAAACCGACCGGCCTATTAGCGCTTCTCCTAAGCGATGCCCTGATAACCAGGCATCTTCAACACGGCCATCGCTAAAACTGCCACCGCATAACGCCAACCCATCTCGACTGTATAAGTATTCACTGTCGCAGGGCGTCGCCAGCTCAGCGTAGCGCCAGCGATGGGCGCCCATGTCAATGACCGATGGCAGCAGGGAAGGGGTCGGCAGAATGCTTGCGATGTCATCATAGTTCCTCTAGGCCTTCGTCTTTCGCAAACATAGTTTTCACGATAGTTAGGCGTGTATTAGTCAAATTGTAGCAGGTTGGTATAAATATCGTACAATGTAAGGGTCACTTTACGATGCCGCGTGACGCGGTGATGAGTTTGCTCAGGCGGCATCAACAGGAGTAATAGCATGCGCGTATTAATAACCGGCGGCAGTGGCTTTGTCGGCCAGCGACTATGCCAGCAGCTGATTGAGCAAGGCCATGAGGTGCAGGTGGTTTCCCGACACCCGCACAAGGTACGTCAACGACTGCCTAGCGGCTGTGACATACGCGATAGCGCTCAGGCATTTATTCAATCGCCGCCGGACGCCATGATTAATCTAGCCGGCGAACCAATTGCTGCCAAGCGCTGGAGCGACGAGCAAAAAGCCAAGCTGATTAACTCGCGAAAGGCGGCGACACAACAGCTAGTAGCGCTGTGTGAGCAGTTGCAGGCTAACGGCCAGCCGCTGCCGAAGGTTATGGTGTCGGGCTCGGCAATGGGCTATTACGGCGATCAGGGCAACCGTGAGGTAAGCGAAGACACGGCGCCCAACGAGGAGTTTGCCCATCGGCTATGCCAGCAATGGGAGGCTGCGGCCCAGCCGATTGAGGCGCTGGGTGTGCGCTTAGCGATTGTGCGGATTGGATTAGTGCTGGAGACAGGTGGAGGCAGCCTGCAAAAGATGCTGCCGCCATTTAAGCTGGGTTTAGGGGGCCGTTTTGGCAGTGGCGAGCAGTTTATGCCATGGATTCACCGCGATGATTTAGTCGCAGCGCTGCTATTCCTGGTTCACCAGAACAACCTAAGCGGTGCTTTTAATGCCAGCGCGCCGCATCCTGTCACCAATGCTGTCTTTACCAAAACCTTGGCCAAGCAGCTCAACCGCCCGGCCATTTTCCCGGTACCCGCCTTTGTACTCAAAGCGGGATTTGGTGAAATGTCACGGCTGCTGCTGACCGGTGCCGACATGCGCCCGGAACGCCTTGAGGCCGCTGGGTTTACTTTCCAGTATCCCACCTTGGACAAGGCGCTTGGGGCCATTCTTTGAGCAACAAAAAAGCTTAACGATCGGCGTCAACGGTGATAATCACCCGCACGGAATCAAGCCGCAGACGGGTGTTTTCAATCGCGTCGCTGAGCGCCTGGCGTTCGTCCTTCAGTGCGTCGATTTCAACACTACGCACCGCCGGGTTGTGCTCGGCCAGCGCGGTTAAACGAGCAAGCTCAGCGTCCAACTGATCACGCATGCGCGCCTCGGCATTTTCTACAATGCTGGGCAGCTGGCGCTCAGCTTCACTCTCACCTTGAGTGAGCAGGCCACGCAGCTGATCGTGACGGCTTTTGATCAGGTCGCGCGCCAGCGATTTATTGACCTTCTGCAGATTTTTACTCAGCCCAGTGAAGGAGATTTTGCTGGTCAGATTGGCGCCTGATTCATCCAGCAATACGCGCACGGCAGTGGGCGGCAAGAACCGGTTTAGATGCAGTTTTTTGGGCGCAGGACACTGGGTGCGAAACACCAGTTCGGTCATCAAACGGCCGCTGGGAATAGCGTCGTGGCGCAGCAGCGCGAGCGCCGAGTTACCCATAGTGCCGTCCAGTACGCGGCCCATCATTTCGCGTACCAGCGGGTGCTCCCAGGAAAGCCGCTGCACATCGTCGCGCGCTAGCGCCTGGCTGCGGCTATACGTGGCGGTAAAGCCTTCTTCGCCTTTCACCAGGCCGGG
This sequence comes from Halomonas sp. AOP12-B1-6, assembly GCF_052379225.1. NCBI lineage: Bacteria > Pseudomonadati > Pseudomonadota > Gammaproteobacteria > Oceanospirillales > Halomonadaceae > Halomonas > Halomonas sp. AOP12-B1-6. Next base: position 200,790 of record NZ_JBQSYK010000006.1, on the reverse strand, counting down.
CAGCCCATCCAGCATGTGCTGGCTGGGCTGCAGGTGCATTAAACCCTTGCCAATCTCCTGGCTGTCTACCCCGAAAATATCCAGCGCGCGTTCAAGATAGCGCGGCAAGGCGGTGTCATCGTCAAGCTCGCGTACGGCATCAATGACCTGCTGAGCGCGGGCTGGACGGCAGGCATTCAGCTCCAGCAGGCGATTACGCCCCGCATCGTGCTCGGCCAGTTTGGCGTTAAATAGCGTGCGCGTTTCAGCGATAATCTCGTCAAGCGCTTCATCATCCAGCAGTGCGTCAGCCAGGGCGTCGCCAAAGGCATCATACAAATCGTTGCCGACCCCGTGAGGTGCGCTAAAAGCATCCATACCTTCGTGATACCAGCGCAGCAAGCGTTCGCCGGGGCTACCTTCAAAGGTAGGGATATGCAGCTCAATCGCATGACGCTGGCCAATACGATCCAGGCGGCCAATACGCTGCTCCAACTGATCCGGGTGTTGGGGCATGTCGAACATAACCAGATGGCGACAGAACTGAAAGTTGCGCCCCTCTGAGCCAATTTCCGAGCACACCAGCACCTGTACGCCTTCATCTTCATCGGCAAAGGCCGCCGCTGCACGGTCACGTTCTATCAGTGAAAGGTCTTCGTGGAATACCGGTGCGTTGTAGCCACCCAGTACACGCAGCCCTTCGGCGAGACCTTCTGCGGTTTCACGATGGTGAGCAATGACCAGGACTTTTTCGTTGGCGAAGCCGCTGTCGCTATCGTCGCTGAGTTTTTCCAGCAGCCAATTAACCCTAGGATCGATGTGCCACCAGTCTTCGCTATTGAGCGGGTCGTTGCTGAGTTCGCGGTAGGCGGCATCGGGATAGATCAGCACATCCGGGTGATCCATCCCGGTCTCAATTAGCAGTTCATCGAGGTAGTCGTCGTCACGCTCGAGGCGGCGAACGACGCGGCGGTAAGCTGAGGGCAGCGCTAGCGGGGCTAAGTTTAAGCGCCGCTCAGGAAAGCCCCCTACGTGGCGTCGGCTGTTGCGAAACATCACGCGCCCCGTGCCGTGGCGGTCAAGCAGTGCCTCTCTCAGCTGAGCGCGCGCGGCATCTTGCTGTTCGCTACTGGCCTCCACGTTGCAGAGGGTGGCCAACAGCGCCTGGCTATCACGGTCATCGGCGACGGCGGAAACGGCGGCGCGCGCGTTAGGATCGCTTGGCAGTGTCTCTAACGCATCGATGGCGCGAGCAACGTCGGTGTAATGGCCTTCTTCTGCCTGAAAGCGCGCTAGGTCGTGGTAGCGCTCGCCATCCAGCAAGCGCAGACGGGCAAAGTGGCTTTTGATGCCCATCTGTTCTGGCGTAGCGGTAAGCAGCAATAGGCCCGGAATGGCCGCGGACAGTTGCTCTACACACCGATAGCCGGGGCCGCTGCCTTCCTCGTTCCAGTCGAGGTGGTGGGCTTCATCGACAATCAGTAGATCAAACTGGCTGGCGAGTGCCTGTTCTTGACGCTTCGGGTTGGCAAACAGCCAGCCTTGGCTCGCCAGTACAAGCTGGGCATTTTCAAACGGGTTCTCGTTCCCGTAGGCCTGGCTTTGGATTTCATCTAACAGCGAGACCTTGAGTGAGAAACGCCGTAGTAGTTCGACTAGCCACTGGTGAGTAAGGCTATCGGGCACCAGGATCAGCGCGCGCTCTACGCGGCCATTGAGCAACAGGCGGTGCAGAATCAGGCCGGCTTCGATGGTTTTACCCAAACCCACTTCGTCCGCCAGCAGCACGCGTGGGGCGTGGCGATGGGCGACTTCATCGGCGATGTAGAGCTGGTGGGGAATTAAATCGATCCGCGGCCCAGAAAAGCCCAGCGCGCTATGCTGCTCAACGCGTTGGTAGTGGTGCAGGGTGCGAAAACGCAGGTCAAACCAGTCGTTACGATCGACTTGACCGGTCAACAGACGGTCGCGAGCCTGGTCAAACTGCATGGTATCAGCGAGCTTGGCTTCGGGCAGTTCGCGCGTGTTGCCCTCTTTGTCTTCACCAATGTAGGTGATCAGGCCATGGGATTCTTTGCTGTCATCGACAATGATCTGCCAACCGTCGGCTGAAAGCACGCGGTCGCCGCTACCGAACATCACGCGGGTGAGCGGGGCTTGACGGGTATTGTAGGTACGGGTTTCCTGGCTGGCACTGAACAAAATGGTAACGCTACGGGCGTCGCAGTTAAGCACGGTGCCAAGCCCAAGCTCAGCTTCGCCGTCGCTAATCCAGCGTTGGCCGGGAGAAAAATCGCTCATGATGCCTCGGAGGAGTCTGCAAAACGGGTTGTCTACCGCCGGAGGGGAAACCGGCGGCAACAGGGCGGGGGATTCTAACGCAAAGCGGCGGGGGGATTAAGGTGTATCGCTATCAATCTTCTAACCAGCGGTCCAGATGGGCGCGGGTGAGCTCACCCACGTGAACATCCAGCGTATTGCCCTGACGGTCGAACAGCACGGTGGTGGGCAGCCCGGGGGCTTTAAAAAGCGCCATTAATTGCTGGCTGGGATCACGCAGCGCATAGCGAAACTTCAGCTGCTGATCGTCCAGGTAGCGTACTGTGGGCAGTAGGTCTTCGCCCTGATTGGCGACGACGACGCTAATACCCTCACGCTGTGCGGCGGCCTCAAGTAGCGGCATTTCGCGTCGGCATGGTGGGCACCAAGTGGCCCACAAGTTGACGATAATGAGATCACCACTTTTCGTCAGCGAGGGTAGATGCACGTCATTACCGTCCACATCTTCCAGGGTCACGTCCGGCAGGCTATCAACGACAAAGTCATTGCCCAAAGGCCCAAGCATGACCAGCATCAGCCATAGACTAGACGCAGCGGCGAGCAGCGCCATCGCACCGCCCATTGCCATTAGCCGTGCGCGTAAGTTCCAGGCGGTCCATGCTAATCCCGCAGCGAGGCCCCATAGGCCGTGATAACCCGGTTGCCAAACTTTTAGTATTTCAAGCGGTGCGCTGCTGTAGCTATCAAGATTGAGCAGTATGTGGCCTGCTCGCGCGCCGATGAGCCAGGCAATAATCAGCCCGTAAAACCAGCGCTGATGGGCCTGGCGTGAAAGTCCTAACAACCACCCGGCGCACAGCAACAGCAGCAGTGCACAGCCAATGGCATAAAGCCGAGGCAGCGAAATTAACAGTGGCCCAAGAGCAATAGCGTTCATGAGTTTCCAATTATGTTTTCCGTGAAGCAGGTACACTAGCAGACCATACCCGGCGAGCAGAACATTACGGAGACGTTATGCCCCCCCCCGCTTTTGATCGGCTGCGCGCGTTAGCGATCGGCTCCCAAGCGATTGGCTTGATATTGATTATTACCCTGGAAACAGTCATGCGGGATGCGGCCCGTCCCTGGCAGGGCGTTGTTCTAGCCGTCATGCTTGTGACGGCGCTAGCGCTCGCGCTGGTGCGCCTTTATCGGCGTAATCAAGCTCGCAAACGTTGGGCTCAGCGCCTGGACGATCATGACGATGCCTAGCGCTGGCCGCTGGTCTCAATGGTTCTGCTTGCTGTGGCTGTGCAGCCTGTTGGTAGGCTGCACTCACGCGGTGGTGCGCGAACATCATACCGCGCTTTCCTTAACCGACGCGCGGGATACCTGGCTCGGCACGCGAGCGCATCAGGCGCTAGCGGAGCAAACGGAGCCTGATGGTTTTGCGTTACTGGCCAATGGGCAGCAAGCATTTGCCGCCCGGGTCGGATTGATTCGCCAAGCACAGCGCGAGTTAGATATTCAAACCTATCTGTTGGGCGATGGACAAACCACACGCTTGATTTTATCGCAGTTGCTCGAGGCGGCTGAAGAGGGCGTTCGCGTGCGGCTGCTGGTCGATGATATCGGCGCGATTGGGCAGGGTGAGCGCCTAGCGGCACTGGCAAGCCATCCGGGTATTCATGTACGCGTTTATAACCCGCTGCCGGTAGGACGGGGGCATCTACTCACGCGGGTATTGGCGTCCGCTGTGAACCCCGCGCAGCAGCATCGGCGTATGCATAACAAGCTGTGGGTGGCTGACAACAGCGTCGCTATCGTGGGTGGGCGTAACCTGGGCGACGAGTATTTTGATGCCAACGACTCGCGCAATTTTGCTGATTTAGATTTTGCGACCATTGGCGCCGTCGTGCCCGAGCTTTCGCGCAGTTTTGATGTGTATTGGAATCACGGTTTGGCGCAGCCGATTGAGCGCTATCACGCGGTCAATAGCGATGCTTGGCAAACGCTTAAAGCCGGGCTTGCGGCGTGGTTAGATGATAATGCCGACTCGGAATACTTTAACGAGCTGCGCCACCGGTCGCGTAATGCCCCGCCTTGGGAAACGTTGCACTGGGGAGAAGGGCTGGCTATGTGGGATTCTCCGGGCAAGCTGTCGTCCGCGACACCTGAGTGGTCTGACACTCTGCTTGGTGAGTTAACCGAGGCCACCGAGCTTAGCCAGCGGCTGGTGATTATTTCGGCCTACTTTGTGCCCACCGAGCCCGGCGTTAAACGCCTAACCGAGCTAGCAGACCGCGGTGTGACCGTTGAGATTATTACCAATTCATTGGAGTCCACGGATGCCGCCGTGGTGCACGGCGCTTATGCGCCCTGGCGTAAAACGCTGCTAGAGCACGGTGTCAGGCTGTACGAGCTGCGACCAGAGCAAGAAGCCGGCAGCGACGATGGTATGCGCGTGCCCGGCGCCTCTGCCTCGGCGCTGCATATCAAGGCGCTAAGTTTTGACGATCAGCTTTTCGTGGGGTCATTTAACGCTGACCCGCGGTCTATCTATTGGAATACTGAGCTTGGCGTGCTGGCGCGTAGTGAGTCATTAATGCAGGCATTTAACGAGCTGGTGGCCGTAGGGCAAGAGCCGTCGCTAAGCTACCGGATTGATCTGACGCCGGACGGTGAGCTGAGTTGGCACCTTGAAAGCGAGGGTGAAATGGAGGTTTTAACCGCTGAGCCCGGCAGCGCTTGGCGTCACTTCAACGCATGGTTAAGCCATACGCTCAAGCTAGAGCGCTGGTTGTAGTGTGTTTGTCGCTGGTTTTAGCTTGTTTATCAAAGTAGCGTTAGAAACCGGCGCTTGTATTTTTGGCGTTCCAGTTCCAGATTAATAGCAGCCCTGCATGTGAACAGTGGGGCGCATTAAAAAAACAGACAGGTTTTTTCACTGGGAGCGACAAACAATATGATCAATAAGCGCGTATTAGCCACCGCTGTGGCGGCCTCTTCGCTGGCAATGGCCGGATTTGCTCAGGCCGAGGTGAAGGTTGGCTTCTTGGGCGGCTTCACGGGCGGTATTGAGAGCTTAACGCCACCGATTTTTGCCGGTGCGCAGCTGGCCGTTCAGCAAGTGAATGAGCAGGGCGGCATTTTAGACGGCCAAACGTTAGTGATGCCATCTGGCGACACCACCTGCTCCGATGCATCGGCTGCCTCTAACGCCGCCGACCGTATGGTCAACTCTGAGAACGTTACCGCTATTGTCGGTGCGCTATGTACCGGTGCCACGATTGCCGCGGCTAATAACGCCGCCGTTCCTGGCGGCGTTCTGATGGTCTCGCCAGCCTCAACGGCACCGGCAGTCACCGAGCTTGATGACAATGACTTAGTTTTCCGGACGGTCCCCTCTGATGCTTTCCAAGGCGAGATGCTCGCTAAGCTATTGCTCGACAAAGGGATCGATGCGGTCGCCGTCACCTATGTCAATAACGACTACGGTCAAGGCCTGTCGGATGCTTTTGGCGAGGCCTTTGAAGCAGGCGGCGGTGAGGTGGCGGAAAACCTTGCCCACGAAGATAATCGTGCGGACTACCGCTCTGAGCTGGGTTCGCTCTCGGCCAGCGGTGTCGAGACGCTGGTAGTGCTGGCCTATGCCGACACTTCGGGTCAAACCGTGCTGCGTCAAGCCTATGAAAGCGGCATGTTTACGCAGTACGTGGGCGCTGACGGAATGGTAGGTGATAGCCTCATTGAGGCTATTGGCGCTGACGTGCTTGATGGCATGATCGCTACTCGCCCCGGTAGCCCCGACCTACCCGGTACGAATATCTTTATTGAAGCGGCGCAGGCTGCAGAGCTAGACCCGAGCGCGGTGTTTGCCGCCCAGGCTTATGATGCCGCGTTCCTGGTGGCATTGGCCATTGAGCAAAATGGCAGCGCTGATCGTGAAGGGCTTTCTGAGGCGCTGCGCAGTGTTTCCAGCGCACCGGGTGAGGTCATTCTGCCCGGCGAGTGGGAAAAAGCAGTTGAGCTGATTGCGTCAGGTACTGACATCAACTACGAAGGCGCCTCCGGCTCCCATGAGTTCGACGACAACGGCGATGTGCCCGGCGTAGTGGTTGAAATGGTAGTTGAAGATGGCACCTTTACCAGTAAAGGTCTGGTTGATCTTTAAGCGCAAAATGTCAGTAGTTTGAGCACCGGATGATGGTGCCCGACGACTGGCGCTACATGTAGAAATACCCGGCTGATGCAGCCGGGTATTTTTTTCGCTCAACATTGGCAAGGGTTAGCTGTGGTTCTTGATCTTTTCCGGTAGCAACCCTTTGGGCGCAAAGCGCAGCACCATCGTGATCAGCAGGCCAATCACCAGTACGCGTGCCTGTAGGGCGCGGCTATCCATATTGCTGGGTGCATCCCAGCCGAAGGCGCCTTCACCGAAAGCCACCGCAAGTTGCATCAAAAACAGCGCTAGCGGCTCGGACATAATCCAGATGATGTACACCGCCACGGCACCTAAAATCGTGCCCAGGTTATTGCCCGGCCCACCAAGGATCACCATGACTAGCACCAGGAACGTGTGGTTGAGTGGCAGGTAGCCTTGGGGGTCAAAAAGGCTGTTAAAGGTGCCAAGCATGCCGCCGCCTAATCCCATTAGCACGCAGCCCAGTACAAAGATTTCTAAGCGGCGCTTATTGATATCTTTGCCCATCGCGGCAGCGGAGACTTCGTTATCGCGAATCGCCCGGATCATTCGCCCCCAAGGCGCATGGTAGGCGCGATGGAGAAGAAAGAAGATGGCGGCAATCACTACCGCGGTAAATGACAGATAGATGGCCCGAGAAAGCGTGAAGCCTAGCTCTGCCGGCCCTGGCGTCGGCCAGGGTAGGGGAGACACCGTGGCGGTGCCGCGGGTGAGCCAGTCCGAGTTTTTCAGAAACGCTTTAATGATCTCGGCAATGCCTAGGGTGGCGATGGCAAGATAGTCGCTGCGTAAGCCTAGGCATATATGGCCGATAAAGTAGCCAACGCCGCCGGCTAATGCGCCGCCAACAATCCAACCGGTCCAAGCGGGCAGGCCAAAGCCGCCCACAAATCCTGCCCGCGATTGAATTTCACCGGTGACCTCACGCAGCAGGCTGATAACCACCATATAAAGCACGAGTGCCAAGGCAACGGCGATCAACGTACGCAGTTTCTTAGGCACGCCCAGGCGGTCAAGTTTGGTGGCTGCGACGACCAGAAGCGTGGCAGCGATACCATAGAGCAATACGCGCCCTAGCTCGCCCGGCAGCTCGGTTCCCCAGAAGGCATCGTTCACCGGTACGCTGAACAGCATCGCGCAAAAACCGCCGAGCGCGACAAAGCCCATGACCCCGGCATTGAACTGGCCGGCGTAGCCCCACTGGATGGTGAGGCCTAGGGCAAGAATGGCATAGCAGGCAGCTTCCACTAACATTCGCGTGCTGTAGGCGGCGCCCATGACGGCGTATACCGCTAACACGGCGATTAGCAGCACCCCGAACAAAATGAGCTCGCGCAGCGGGAAGCGACGTGCCTGAGTGGCGTCTTTAGGGGTATAGGCAGGGTTGCGCGTTTTGGCTGAATTGCTCATTAGATCACCTTGCCCTTAAAGAGTCCGGTGGGACGCCATACCAAAATGGCCACGAGAATGAAAAACGGCACCACGATTTTGTATTCTGTGCCTACAAAGGCCAGGTTCGACGGTAGCTCCAGCCAGGCCGGCAGGCTGTCGTGAAAGGGGCGTAGCAGTACGTTCCAGTTAAACACCGCTAGCGTTTCCGCAAACCCCACCACAAAGCCCCCGGCAATCGCGCCATAAGGGTGGCCCACGCCGCCCACAATGGCCGCAGCAAAAATAGGCAGCAGCAGAAAAAAGCTTAGGTCGGGCTTGAAGGTCACGTCCAGGGCGAGCAGGGTGCCGGCAGTAGCGGCCAGCGCTCCTGCAATCATCCATGTCACGGCCACAATGGTGTTGGTGTTAATCCCCGATGCCTGGGCAAGTTCAGGGTTGTCTGACATCGCCCGCATCGCCTTGCCAAGCCGTGAGCGATGAAGAAATAGATGCAGTGCGACAACGGCAACCAGCGTAAGCACAAACAGATAAATTTGCGGCTCGGTGATCACGATGGGCGCGCGAGCACCTTCAAAGGGCAGGGCGAGGCGAAAGATTTCTTTACGGTCATCGACATACAGACTTTGCCCGCTAGTGCCTGCAAATAGCCGGATAAGCCCCTGCAAAATAAGCGTGACGCCCAGCGAGCCAATAACCAGCACGATGGGCTTTACCCCATGAGCGCGCAGTGGTTTGTAGAACGCTTTGTCGATGCCTACCGCTAATGCAGCGGTCAGCAGCATGGCCAGCGGTAGCATTAAGATAGCGGTGGGGATGCCAAGGCTCGCACCTGCGGCTGGAAACAGGGTGGTGAGCAGTAGCACCATAAAGGCACCGAAGGTCATCATGTCGGCATGGGCAAAATGGGCAAAGCGCATAATGCTGAATATCAGCGTTACGCCGACGGCTCCTATGGCATAGATGGAGCCGCTCACGCTGCCCGCAATCACCACATTATTAATAAAAAAAGCCAGTTCGTTCACGTGTTTCTCCCTGGGGCTAGCCGCCCAAAAAGCTTTTAGCGACGTCCGGATTAGCCAGCAGTGCGGCCCCTGTGTCGGTAAAGCGGTTTTGGCCAGCGGCTAGCACGAAGCCTTTATCGGCAATCGCCAACGCCTGCTTGGCATTCTGTTCCACCATCAAAATGCCAACGCCTGCGGCATTGATCTGTTTGACGCGATCAAAAATTTCATTCATGTACAGCGGTGACAGCCCTGCAGTGGGTTCATCAAGTAACAGCAGGCTAGGCTCGGCCATAAGCGCGCGCCCCATGGCGACCATTTGGCGCTGACCGCCAGAAAGCTCGCCGGCGGGCTGGCGACGCTTCTCATGAAGCGGCGGGAAGAACTCATATACCTGCGCGAGCATCCGCTTGACGTTTTGCGGCTTTAAAAATGCGCCCATCTCTAGGTTTTCCTGCACGGAAAGACTAGGGAAAATATTTTTCTCCTGAGGCACAAAACCCATACCACGCTGTACCAGCTGGTTAGGCGGCAAGTTATGAATCGGCTGGCCGAGGAGCAGTATGTCGCCCTGGTTGACATGTAAAAGGCCAAAAATCGCCTTCAGCATGGTGGATTTACCTGCCCCGTTAGGGCCAACGATAACGCCAATTTCATCCGCTGCTAGCGTCATGTTTACCCCGTTAAGGATATTCATACTGCCGTAGCCACCGTGCACATCGCGCGCGTCGATTAATGGCCGGTGTGCCGTTTCAATGGTTGAAGCCCCGGCTGTTGAGGGGCCGATGTTTGCAGGCATAGGGTAAGGAGTCTCTGCTAGGTCACTTACAGGAAGCGACATCATTGTAATCATTGGGTGTGGCTAGAGTCGGTCACGCTTAGGCGGCATCGCTGCCAAAGTAAGCTTCGATGACCTCTGGGTTATTCTGAATATCGCTAATGTGGCCTTCCACCATGACGCTGCCTTGGGCCAGCACAATGACCGGATCACACAAACGGGCAATCATTTCCATGTCGTGCTCAATGACTAAGAAGGTGTAGCCCATCTCGCGATTCAAGCGCTCGATATTGCCCATTAAATCGCCCAGCAGCGTGCGGTTTACCCCGGCGGCGATCTCATCTAAGAGCACGACTTTGGCATCGCTCATCATGGTACGGCCTAGCTCAAGCAGCTTTTTCTGCCCGCCCGACAGATTGCCCGCCAGCTCGTTACGCACGTGGTGCAGACCCACGAAGTCGATGACTTCCAGCGCGCGGCGGCGCACCTCGGCTTCTTCCCGGCGCACCGTGGCAGGCCGTAACCACGCGCTAAATAAATCCTCACCGGCTTGTTCGGGCGGCACCATCATCAGGTTTTCCAGCGCGCTCATCTGGCTAAATTCGTGGGCAATCTGAAAGGTGCGCAGCAACCCTTTATGAAACCGCTGGTCGGCGCTGAGCGCCGTTATATCTTCACCATCAAGCAACACGCGACCGCTGTCGGGGGGCAGTGAGCCGGCAATCAGATTAAACAGCGTCGATTTGCCCGCGCCATTGGGACCGATCATGCCGGTAATGGAGCCTTTTTCTACTTGTATAGAGCAGTCGTTAATAACCTGCAGGCCCCCAAATGCTTTGTTGACTCGCTGTACTTCAATAAGAGGGATCATGGTGTCTCCACGCGATGCAGGCGGCTAAGAAGCCGCCTGCGCACTATTATTAAATTGTTTGTCGTGGTTTTTTGAGCCACCGCTGGCTGGCAGCAAATGCGCCGACGATCAGTAGCGCGCCAAGGGCGGGGATAAGATAGCCATCCACCAGAGGAATCGTGCGTAAAAACACAAAGGCTACCGCCGCGGGCGCGACAAAGCGCACCAGGAACCGCCAGAATCTAAACCAAGTGACGTTGGTGCCCAATTCTTTCATCACCTCGCTTTGGGTGAGCGTCCACCCTGCAAACAAGGCAATCATCAGGCCCCCTACGGGCATAAAGATATTGGTCAGTAGTTCAATGAAATCAAACGCGGTGCGCCCAAAGAGGAGGTGGAAAATCGTCCCCTCGGCCCACACGTTAAAGCTCACGACGGTTAATAGCCCCATCGCCCAGGCGGCGGTGGCCATAATAGCGACCGCCTGCGGGCGGGTCATATCAAAGCGCTCCACCAGAAAAGCCGCAACGGGTTCAATCAGCGAAATAGATGAGCTGATCGCGGCGCCAAGCACCAATATAAAGAATACGCCACCGACCAGCGCGCCCATCGGCATGTCAGAGAACGCTAGTGGTAAGGTAACAAACATAAGCCCAGGGCCTTGCCCCGTTTCCAGGCCTGCGCCAAATACCAGCGCGAAAATAGCTAAGCCGGCCACCATCGCTACGGCGGTATCAACAATGGCCACGGCAAAGGCCGTGCGGGTCAGCGACACGTTGCTGGGCATATAGGCGCCATAGGCCATGATTGCCCCCATCCCTAGGCTCAGCGTGAAGAATGATTGCCCCATTGCCTGAAGCCAGCCCTCTAAGCTGAGGTCGGCAAGATTGAAGGTGAATAAGAAGGTCGCAGCGGCGCCCACATCGCCATTGATCACGCTGTAGGCCAGCACTACCAGCAGAATCACAAACAGCGCAGGCATCATAATGCGTAGCCCGGCTTCGATGCCGTTATGAATGCCCATGCCGACAATAAGCGCCGAGGCGGCAATAAATAGCGTGTGGTAGAGCGTCATCAAGCCCGGTGCCGCCAGTAGCGCATCAAAGCCTTGGCTAATCGTTTGCGCATCGGCACCGACTAGCGAGCCGGTGAGCATCAGCCAGGTGTAGTGAATCGCCCAGCCGGCAATCACGGAGTAGAAGCTTAAAATTAAAAAGGCGGAGGCGGCGCCCAGCCAACCAATCGATTCCCACGCACGGGAAGTGCGGTGTGTTTTGGTGAGGTGTCGCATACCCATAATCGGGCTTTGACGGCTGGTGCGCCCCAGCATGATTTCAGCAATCAAAATAGGAATGCCGACCGCGAAAATCGTCAGCGCGTAAATCAGAATAAAAGCGCCGCCGCCGTTTTCACCGACCAGATAAGGAAAACGCCATAAATTGCCCAGACCGACGGCAGAGCCAACGGCGGCCAGAAGAAACGTGCCTTTGTGCGTCCAGACGTTATGACCGCTCATGGATAAGAGTGTCCAGGTTCGGGTGCAAGAACGGGGATAAGTATCCAAACACCTGTATGAATATAGATAAGTCAGCGTGCCATGGACGCGCCGAAGTTAACGTTACTGTGCGATAGAATGCGCCGTCTTTCCAGAGCACTAGCGTTTAGGTTGCGTTAAGGAGCATGGCTTGGCAATTGGCTCGCGGTTAATGAAACATTGAAAAGCGCGGCGTACAGGCACAAAAAAGCCCGCTTGCGCGGGCTTTAATGATTTACCTATACGACTAATAGGCTTACTTCTTGCTATAACGCTTACGCTCGGTTTCTTTGAGCAGCTTTTTACGCAACCGGATGTGTACCGGCGTTACTTCGACTAGCTCGTCGGAATCGAGGAACTCAATCGCCTGCTCCAGCGAGAATTTCACCGGCGGCGTCAACACGATGTTCTCGTCGTTACCGGTAGAACGCATGTTGTCGAGCTTCTTACCTTTAGTGGGGTTAACCACCATGTCGTTAGCACGATTGTTGATACCAATCAGCATGCCTTCGTAAACTTCCGTGGCGTGATCGATAATCAGCTTGCCGCGCTCTTGCAGTGCATACAGCGCATAGGCAAGGGCTTTGCCGTCAACCATCGAGACCAATACACCGTTACGACGCTCGATAGAGGCATCAGGCTTCAGTTGACCGTAGTGATCAAAGCGGCTGGTCAAAATGCCGGTGCCGGAGGTCAGGGTCAGGAACTGACCGCGGAAACCGATCAGACCGCGTGCAGGAATAATAAAGTCGAGGCGAACCCGTCCTTTACCATCGGGCAGCATGTTGGTCATCTCGCCTTTGCGGTAACCCAGCTCTTCCATGATAGAGCCTTGATGCTGCTCTTCACAGTCGATGATGACTTCTTCGTACGGCTCTTGCTTCTCGCCGTCGATTTCTTTGATGATAACTTCTGGGCGGCCAACGGCCAGCTCAAAGCCTTCACGACGCATGGTTTCGATCAGCACCGAAAGGTGCAGTTCGCCACGGCCTGACACTTTGAATTTCTCAGGGGTTTCGCCCTGTTCAACGCGCAGCGCTACGTTGTGAATCAGCTCTTGCTCAAGACGATCCTTGATATTACGGCTGGTCACAAACTTACCGTCTTTACCTGCGAACGGTGAATCGTTGACCTGGAAGGTCATCGAAACGGTCGGCTCGTCGACAGATAGCGGCGGCAGTGCTTGGACATTCGCAGGATCACACAGGGTGTCAGAAATCGACAGATCATCGATGCCGGTGATGCAAACGATGTCGCCTGCGGTGGCTTCATTGGTCTGCACACGCTCAAGACCCATATGCGTCATGACCTGGCCGATTTTGCCCTTGCGTACGTTGCCGTCAACGCCGATCACTGAGATCTGCTGGTTCGGCTTCACCGCGCCGCGCTTGATGCGGCCAAGGCCGATAACGCCTACGTAGCTGTTGTAGTCCAGTGCAGAGATCTGCATCTGGAAGGGGCCGTTAAGCTCAACCTGAGGCGGCTCAACGATATCGACGATGGCTTGGAACATGGGATCCATGTTGTCAGCCAGCGCGTCAGGATCCATGCCCGCAATGCCGTTTAGGGCAGAGCAGTAGATGATCGGGAAGTCGAGCTGTTCGTCGGATGCGCCCAGGTTGTCGAAAAGATCGAAAATCTGGTCGATAACCCAGTCAGGGCGAGCGCCGGGGCGGTCAATTTTATTGACGACCACGATCGGACGAAGGCCTTGGGCGAACGCCTTTTGGGTTACAAAGCGAGTTTGCGGCATCGGACCGTCGACGGCGTCTACTAATAGTAGTACCGAGTCGACCATCGACATAACGCGCTCAACTTCACCGCCGAAATCGGCGTGCCCAGGCGTATCCACGATGTTGATGTGGTAGTCATTACCGTGACTGTCTTGCCACTGGATGGCCGTATTCTTGGCCAAAATAGTAATGCCGCGCTCTTTTTCCTGATCGCTTGAGTCCATAACGCGCTCTTGACCTTCCGCTTTGCGGTCAAGGGTGCCGGACTGGCTCAGGAGTTTATCGACCAGAGTTGTTTTGCCGTGGTCAACGTGGGCAATGATCGCTACGTTGCGCAGGTTATTAACCGCGCTGGAATTTTGCTGGTTTTGCATGCTGGGAGAGAACTCTTGTGAACACCCGTTTGTCCACGGGTCGGAAAATGCGGGTCGCAAGGGCTGGCAAATGCCGACCATCTTGGCTCAGGGCTTGCGTCCAACGATTATTCTACCATGTTGAAGGCTTCGCTGATATTACTGGCGCACTTATCGACCTTCGTCGCCCCCAGGAAAGTTTTCGGACTGGGGCTCCATCCGCTAGAATAGCGCTTTTCCCACTGGGGCAGGAGCATGACCATCGGTAATCTGATGCGTTTATTAAGCGATGGCGAGGTTCATTCTGGCGAGCAGCTGGGTGAGACGCTGGGTATTTCTCGTGCTGCGGTGTGGAAGCAGTTAAAAAAATTAGAAGTGCTGGGCGTTGAAATTATCGCAGTGAAAGGCCGCGGCTATCGACTGTCGCAGCGGCTGGAGCCCCTGGAGGGCGCTAAAATCGTTGAGCGGCTGCCTGCTCAAGCGCGTCATCACCTTACGCGGCTGTTTGTTGAAGATCAGTTGCCCTCCAGCAATGAGTATCTGCGCCAGCGTTTTGAGCAGGGTGCCGGGCATGGCGAAGTTTGTTTGGTTGAGCTGCAAACCGCTGGGCGCGGCCGGCGTGGGCGGGTTTGGTCGACGCCCTGGGGGCAAAGCCTCATGCTCTCGTTGGGCTGGCGGTTTGAATCCGGTATTGCGGTGCTGGAAGGTTTGAGTCTGGCGGTCGGCGTGGTCGTGGCCCAGGTGCTTGAGCAGCACGGCGTGGCGCCGAAGTTGAAATGGCCGAACGATATTTTGCTCTCTGAGCAGGCACCGACGGGCGACGCTGGCGCGCATAGTGAACTGGGCAAGCTGGCCGGTATTCTTGTCGAAGTCACGGGGGATGCTGGCGGTCCGTGTGAAGTGGTGATCGGCATGGGTATGAATCTGTGGCTACCGGCTGCACAGCGTGCCGCGATTGATCAACCTGTAGCGGCGCTTTTCGAGCGCCTGCCCAATATCTCGCGTAACCAGCTGGCCTCCGATGTGGTGGCGGGTTTATTGTCCATGCTGGCTAATTTTGAGCGAGTGGGTTTTAGTGCTTGGCGCGATGACTGGAATGATCGTCATGCCTATGCAGGGCTGCCCGTTCGCGTTATTCAAGGACAACAAACCAGTGATGCCGTCGCAGGGGACGTGGATGAGAGTGGTAATCTATGGGTTACTGAAAATGATCACTCTCGACGCCTCGCTGGCGGTGAGATCAGCGTGCGTAGGCGTTTATGATTCTGGATCTTGATATCGGCAACACGCTGTCTAAATGGCGGCTGAAGGATGCCGAGAGTAGCGAGATACGTTCACGCGGGGCAGTCTGGACGCGTGAAGAGTGGCGCCCCGGAGCTGATATTCCCGATCTCGATGTCGTCGAGGCGGTGCGTATCTCCAGCGTGGCGCGAGCGGCGGTGTTGGAGGAGACGGTCGCGTTACTGCGCCGCCTCGTTCGCCATGTGCATGTTGCCCACTCGACGTATGAAGCGCTGGGAGTTATTAACGGCTATGAAGAGCCGGGGCGCTTAGGTGTCGATCGCTGGATGGGAGCGCTGGCCGGCTATCAGTTGGCCGGTGGGTGCTGCGCGGTGGACTGCGGTAGCGCAATTACTATCGACTTCGTACTGCCGGGAGGCAGCCATCTCGGTGGCTATATCATTCCCGGCCTGCGGCTGATGAAAGAGAGTTTAAAACTTGGCACCCGCAACGTAGCGATCGATCCAGAAAGCGAGGCCGACGAGCTGCTAGAGCCTGGCCGGCGGACGGTTGACGCGGTGAATCACGGTATCTATATGGCGGCGGTCAGTGCTATTAATCGCATCTATAGTGAAGTGTGCGATCAGGAGGGCATTGCACTGCCGATGTTGCTAACCGGTGGCGATGCGCGGGTAGTGTCGCGGGGCGTGCAAGTGCCTCATGCGGTATGGCCCGATATGGTTTATGGCGGACTAGAGGCCTGTTTTCCAATGACCTTCGCTGAGCGAGCGGGTAAAATGTCCGGCGCACCGCGAGTACCTGAACCTGTTTCGTTAGAAAAGATTCGTGCAGGACTTGCATTCTCAATGCTGCTTTGACAAAATGCAGCGCGCTCTAGGGCGTGTCACAGATGCAACATTTCGCTAAAAGTTATGCGATGAGCTTTGATAAATAAGTGATTATCTGGCTTGACACTGTGATAGAGGTTGGCATAATGTGCCGCCACGTTGGAGAGATTCCCGAGTGGCCAAAGGGAGCAGACTGTAAATCTGCCGCGTAAGCTTCGAAGGTTCGAATCCTTCTCTCTCCACCAGATTTATATGCCAGCGATTGTTTTCGATGAGATTGCTTTCGATGGCGTAGAATGAAAAGCCGGTAGCGGGCACGGTCTACAGTTCAGTTTTACCAAGCTGTAGATTGGCAGGGCGGCGCAGCGGGTTGTCATTCGAGACAGGTTCGCGGGCGTAGTTCAAAGGTAGAACCTCAGCCTTCCAAGCTGATGGTGCGGGTTCGATTCCCGCCGCCCGCTCCAGTTGATGTGTTTCGCTCATGTAGCTCAGGGGTAGAGCACACCCTTGGTAAGGGTGAGGTCGACGGTTCAATTCCGTCCATGAGCTCCATATTGCGAAAAAAGCGAGCCGAGCTCGCTTTTTTTGTTTCTGTAGTTAGGCGAAGATTGGTGCCTGAGTGCAGGGTGGGGGTTGCCAGGAGTGGTTTTCTCCGCTACCATGGCGCCCGCTGTTGTCTAGGCGTTTTAAAGCGCTTGTGCAATGTGATGATACAGGCCAGTGGCTCAATTGGCAGAGCAGCGGTCTCCAAAACCGCAGGTTGGGGGTTCGAGTCCCTCCTGGCCTGCCAACCTTCCCCAGGTTGGCATGTTATTTTTCAGAATTCCTTTACTGTAGCTGCACCCTAAGGAGTCTCGTTTTATGAAGCCTGGTTCTGTAAAGCACGGTACCGAGGTGCAACAGGCGCGCCATGACGGGCTCAAGTGGGCAGCGGTTATAGCGCTGCTTGTCGTTGCTGTCGTTGGTAATACCTATTTCGCCAATATTGGCCTGCTCTACCGCGTCATTGGCGTAGTGGTGTTGTGTGTGATTGCTGGTTTGATCGCGCTGACCACTGCCAAAGGTCGTGATTTAGTGGAGCTAGCCGTTAGCGCCAAGAAAGAGATTCAGCGCGTTGTATGGCCGACCCGTCCCGAAACAATTCAGACCACCGCAATTGTTCTGGTGGCTGTTGTTGTGGTGGGTTTGATGCTGTGGTTGATTGACACTCTTCTTGGCTGGGCAATGTCCGGCGTCATTGGTTAGGAGTTTTCATGTCCAAACGTTGGTACGTCGTTCACGCTTATTCTGGGTTTGAAAAGCATGTCATGCGTTCACTGATTGAGCGTGTGAAGATGTATGGCATGGAAGATCGCTTTGGCGAGATTCTGGTGCCGACAGAAGAAGTCGTCGAAATGCGTGACGGTAAGCGACGCAAGAGTGAGCGAAAATTCTATCCCGGCTACGTACTGGTCGAGATGGAAATGGCCGACGAAACATGGCACCTGGTTAATGAAACACCCCGCGTTATGGGTTTCATTGGCGGTACCAAAGAAAAGCCGGCTGCTATTACCTCTCGCGAAGCGGATGCTATTTTGCTGCGCGTTAAAGATGGTACTGACAAGCCGCGGCCCAAAACAATGTTTGAGCCGGGTCAGTCAGTGCGTGTAGTCGATGGTCCGTTTGCAGATTTCAACGGCGTCGTTGAAGAAGTGAATTATGAAAAGAGTCGCCTGCAGGTCAGCGTGCTGATCTTTGGGCGCTCTACGCCTGTTGAGTTAGAGTTCTCGCAGGTTGAGAAAGAGTAAGCACGATATTCGTGCGAGGCGGCTAAATAGCCGTTTCGCTGGTACCGGGGAGCCTTCGGGCGTTATTACCCAATTGGAGTAAAAACGATGGCCAAGAAAGTACAGGCTTACATCAAGCTGCAGGTTGCTGCAGGTAAAGCCAATCCAAGTCCGCCGGTAGGTCCAGCACTGGGTCAGCACGGCGTGAACATCATGGAATTCTGTAAAGCGTTCAACGCCGCGACTCAAGAAATTGAGCCGGGCCTGCCGACGCCAGTTGTGATCACTGTCTACTCAGACCGTAGCTTCACGTTCGTCACCAAAACACCGCCTGCTGCCGTGCTGCTGAAAAAAGCCGCTGGTATCAAGTCGGGTTCCGGTGAGCCGAACAAGAAGAAAGTCGGTACCGTTACGCGTGAGCAGCTTGAAGAGATCGCCAAGACTAAAGAGCCTGATTTGACGGCTGCTAATCTTGACGCCGCAGTGCGCACCATTGCTGGCAGTGCTCGCAGCATGGGCCTAAACGTGGAGGGTCTTTGATCATGGCTAAACTGTCTAAGCGTGCGAAGGTAATTCGCGAGAAAGTAGACACTAATAAAGCTTACTCTATTGAAGAAGCCGTAGCGCTGCTCTCTGAGCTGTCTACCGTTAAATTCAAAGAGTCTGTTGATGTTGCCATCAACCTAGGCGTTGACCCACGTAAATCTGACCAGGTAGTGCGTGGCGCTACGGTTATGCCTAACGGCACTGGTAAAGATGTACGTGTCGCGGTCTTCACTCAGGGTGCCAATGCCGAAGCCGCTAAAGAAGCGGGCGCCGACATTGTGGGCATGGAAGATTTAGCTGAGCAAGTGAAAAAAGGCGTGATGGATTTTGACGTCGTTATCGCTTCTCCTGACGCAATGCGCGTTGTCGGTCAGCTGGGTCAGATTTTAGGTCCGCGCGGCCTGATGCCTAACCCCAAAGTTGGCACCGTGACGCCTGACGTCGCGACAGCGGTTAAGAATGCTAAAGCTGGTCAGGTGCGTTTCCGTACCGACAAAAACGGCATTATCCACACTACCCTGGGTAAAGTGGATTTTGACGTAGCAGCCATTAACGGTAACTTAGAAGCACTGGTTGCCGACCTTAAGCGCCTCAAGCCGAGCGCGTCGAAAGGCATTTACTTCAAAAAAATGACGCTGTCCACTACTATGGGCCCGGGTCTAACAATCGATCACTCTGCTTTTGCGTAAAGCGGGCGATCGTTGGTTTTTTTGAAAGAACAGAGCAAGAACTTTGCGGTCCCCCGTTTGGTGACTACCACTGGCCGGGGCATCGTCAAAGACCGCAGGTGCCGCACTTAGTACGTACAGCTTGTACGCACAAGGGCGGCTTAATTGCCCCATAAGCGCCTGCGCAGATGGTGTGGCCGCCAGTTGGTTAAAGCTTTAAGCAGCTTTCTGGTGAGCACCATCCCTAAGGCTTCTCACGCTTTCTAGCTGTATGGCAGGGCGGTGTGGGAAGAGATGGTAACCACCGGAACCTTCTTGGGTTCCGGCACGAAGGAGTGATCACTGTGCCACTAGCACTTGAAGGCAAGAAAGCGATTGTTGCCGAGGTCAGTGAAGCGGCCAAGGGCGCACTCTCCGTCGTAGTTGCTGATTCTCGCGGCGTAACGGTTGGTAAAATGACCGATCTGCGTAAGCAGGCGCGTGAGAATGGCGTAGAGCTACGTGTTGTCCGTAACACGTTGGCTCGCCGCGCACTCGAGGGCACTCAGTGGGAGTGCTTAAACGATAGCTTCGTTGGTCCTACGTTGTTGGCCTTCTCTACAGAACACCCGGGCGCTGCCGCTCGACTGTTCAAAGAGTTTGCTAAAGTAGACAAAAACTTCGAAGTGAAAGCGTTGGCCTACGAAGGTGAGCTGATTCCGGCTGCTGACATCGATCGTCTAGCAACCCTACCGACTTACGACGAAGCAATTGCCAAGTTGATGTCGGTAATGAAAGAAGCCTCCGCTGGCAAGCTGGTTCGTACTCTGGCCGCCCTGCGCGATCAGAAGCAAGAAGCAGAAGCTGCATAAGCAGCGTTTCTTGCAGGCAGCGTGAACTGTTTTATCGGCGTGCTGCCTGAACCAAGCAATGAATCCTGAGTTCTCGGCTGACCGAGACTCCCGCAAAGTTAGGAATGAGACAATGGCACTGACCAAAGACGATATCATCAATGCAGTAGCCGACATGTCCGTAATGGAAGTTGTCGAGCTGATCGAAGCAATGGAAGAGAAATTCGGCGTTTCTGCAGCGGCTGCCGTTATGGCTGGTCCTGCTGCTGGCGGCGAAGTTGCTGAAGAACAGACTGAGTTTGACGTTGTTCTGACCTCTGCTGGTGAGAAGAAAGTTAACGTGATCAAAGCAGTTCGTGAGATCACCGGTCTTGGCTTGAAAGAAGCTAAAGGCGCTGTTGATGGCGCTCCTGCGACCATCAAAGAAGGCCTGTCTAAAGACGACGCTGAAGCTGCTAAAGCTAAGCTGGAAGAAGCGGGCGCCACCGTCGAGCTCAAGTAATTTTTGTGCGGACGGCTTTGCGCGCTGCGTAAGCTTCCACGGCTGGCGGCGGGATATCCCGCTGCCGGCCTTTTTCTGTTGTAACTGATGTTTACTAGCAGCAGCGGCAGAAATGTAAGAACGTAATTGAATATAGTGTTATCGACTACAGTGTTATCGAACTAGATTTTCGACGGCGAGCTACCGATTTAGGAGCTTGCTGTCTGCGTCTGACGAAGCCCGCCGGGCAGCGATGACCACGCATCGGTCACCCATGGTGAACAAGCTGGGGAATACAGATGGCTTACTCATATACTGAGAAAAAACGCATCCGCAAGGATTTCGGCAAACTGCCCCAAGTGATGGATGTGCCTTACTTGTTGGCTATCCAGCTTGATTCCTATTACGACTTCCTCCAGCAAGATCGTTCGCCCGACGAGCGTCACGAAGTCGGCCTGAACGCGGCGTTTAAGTCCGTGTTTCCGATTGAGAGCTTCTCCGGCAATGCGGCGCTTGAGTATGTCAGCTACCGTTTCGGCACGCCGGCGTTCGATGTTAAGGAATGCCAGCTACGCGGCGTCACTTACTCCGCTCCGCTGCGCGTTAAGGTTCGCTTGATCATCTATGATCGCGACTCTTCGAACAAAGCAATCAAAGATATAAAAGAGCAGGAAGTCTACATGGGGGAAATCCCCCTGATGACCGAGAACGGTACCTTTGTTATCAACGGTACTGAGCGGGTTATCGTTTCCCAGCTCCACCGCTCGCCCGGTGTGTTCTTCGATCACGACAAAGGCAAGAGCCACTCTTCCGGCAAACTGCTCTACTCAGCCCGCGTTATTCCTTACCGTGGCTCCTGGTTAGACTTTGAGTTTGATCCCAAAGACAACGTCTTTGTGCGTATTGACCGTCGCCGTAAATTACCGGCCTCGGTGTTGATGCGTGCGCTGGGAATGAGCACCGAAGAGATCCTGGCCGAATTCTTTGAAACCAGCGTCTTCCACATCGAGAAATCAGGTTTCTCTGTGGAGCTGGTGCCGTCGCGTCTACGCGGTGAAACCGCTACGTTTGATATCAAAGATACCGCCGGTGAGACGATTGTTGAAGAAGGTCGTCGGATTACCCAGAAGCACATTCGTCAGCTTGAAAAAGCCGGCCTTGAGCGCCTGGATGTGCCGATGGAGTATCTCTTTGGTAAAACGCTAGCCAAAGACCAAATCGACACTAAAACCGGTGAGCTGATCTGTCCGTGTAATACCGAGATCACCCCGGAAGTGCTGGAGCGTATGGCTCAGGGCGGCATTGCGCTGATTGAGACCCTATACACCAACGATCTAGACTGCGGTTCTTTCGTTTCCGATACCTTGAAGCTGGATGCTACGAATTCCGCGCTTGAAGCATTGGTCGAAATTTATCGCATGATGCGTCCAGGCGAGCCGCCCACTAAAGAGTCTGCAGAGACGCTGTTCAACAACCTGTTCTTCTCTGAGGACCGCTACGACCTGTCGGGCGTTGGCCGCATGAAGTTCAACCGTCGCCTGCGTCGCGAGACTGACACAGGCTCTGGCGTATTGGATCGCAAAGACATCCTCGACGTGCTGCGCGAGCTGATCAGTATTCGTAACGGCTTCGGTGACGTTGACGATATCGATCACCTGGGTAACCGCCGTATTCGCTGTGTAGGCGAAATGGCCGAAAACCAGTTCCGCGTTGGCTTAGTGCGCGTAGAGCGCGCCGTTAAAGAGCGTCTTTCCATGGCGGAAAGCGAAGGCCTGATGCCCCAAGACTTGATCAACGCCAAGCCCGTAGCGGCGGCGGTGAAAGAGTTCTTCGGTTCCAGCCAGCTTTCGCAATTTATGGACCAAAACAACCCGCTTTCCGAGGTTACCCACAAGCGTCGTGTGTCTGCACTCGGCCCCGGTGGTTTGACCCGTGAGCGTGCTGGCTTCGAAGTACGTGACGTACACGCCACGCACTACGGGCGTCTATGCCCAATCGAAACGCCAGAAGGCCCGAACATCGGCCTGATTAACTCCCTGGCAACATATAGCCACACCAACAGCTACGGCTTTCTAGAAACGCCGTACCGGAAAGTGGTTGATCGCCAGCTGACTGACGACATCGTTCACCTTTCGGCGATCGAAGAGGGCGATTTCGTTATCGCTCAGGCGTCGGCGGCGGTCGATGAGTCTAACAAGCTGACCGATGATCTGGTGCAGGTGCGTCACCGCGGTGAAACCACCTTTATGCGTCCCGAGCAGGTTACCCTGATGGACGTATCGCCTCGTCAGGTAGTTTCGGTCGCTGCGGCATTGATTCCGTTCCTGGAGCACGATGACGCCAACCGCGCCTTGATGGGTTCGAACATGCAGCGTCAGGCAGTGCCGACACTGCGTGCTGATAAACCGCTCGTAGGTACCGGTATGGAGCGCTTTGTTGCTCGTGACTCCGGTGTCTGTGCGGTCGCGAACCGTGGCGGCGTGATTGACTCCGTTGACGCTCGCCGCGTGGTCGTACGTGTCAATGAAGATGAAATCATCGGCGGTGAAGCCGGTGTTGATATCTACAACCTGACCAAGTACACCCGCTCGAACCAAAACACCTGTATGAACCAGCGCCCCATCGTGCGTCCTGGTGACAGCGTAGCGCGCGGCGATATTCTTGCCGACGGCCCGTCTGTCGACATG
Source organism: Halomonas sp. AOP12-B1-6 (assembly GCF_052379225.1). Lineage (NCBI taxonomy): Bacteria > Pseudomonadati > Pseudomonadota > Gammaproteobacteria > Oceanospirillales > Halomonadaceae > Halomonas > Halomonas sp. AOP12-B1-6. Next base: position 177,660 of record NZ_JBQSYK010000006.1, on the reverse strand, counting down.
GGTGATCTGGCCCTGGGCCAGAACATGCGCATCGCGTTCATGCCTTGGAACGGTTACAACTTCGAAGACTCCATCCTGCTTTCTGAGCGGGTGGTTCAAGAAGACCGTTTCACTACGATTCACATTCAGGAACTGACCTGTGTTTCTCGTGACACCAAGTTGGGCTCGGAAGAAATCACTGCCGATATTCCTAATGTAGGTGAATCCGCGCTCTCCAAACTGGATGAAGCCGGCGTCGTTTACATCGGTGCTGAAGTAGGCCCTGGCGACATTCTGGTTGGTAAAGTAACGCCGAAGGGTGAAACCCAGCTGACGCCTGAAGAGAAGCTGCTGCGTGCCATCTTCGGTGAGAAAGCGTCTGACGTTAAAGACACCTCGCTGCGTGCCCCTACCGGCATGAAAGGGACGGTCATTGATGTCCAGGTCTTCACCCGTGATGGCGTAGAGAAAGATTCGCGCGCGCTGACCATTGAACGGATGCAGCTTGATGAGGTTCGTAAGGACCTTCAAGAAACATACCGTATTGCCGAAGAAGCGACGTTTGAGCGTCTTCAGCGCACCCTGGAAGGTCAAGCGGTTAACGGCGGCCCGAACCTTAAGAAAGGCGATGTGCTTGATGATGCCTATCTTGAAGAGCTGCCACGTCAGCAGTGGTTCAAACTGCGTATGCAGGATGAGTCGTTTAATGAGCTGCTTGCTCAGGCCGACGAACAGCTGGAAAACCGTCGTAAAGAAATGGACGAGCGCTTTGAAGATAAGAAGCGCAAGTTAACCCAGGGCGATGACCTCGCGCCGGGCGTGCTGAAAATCGTCAAAGTTTATATGGCCGTCAAGCGCCGCATTCAGCCGGGCGATAAGATGGCCGGTCGTCACGGTAACAAAGGTGTTATCTCGGCGATTATGCCGATTGAAGATATGCCGTTCGATGAGAAGGGCGAGCCGGTCGACGTGGTGCTTAACCCGCTGGGTGTACCGTCACGTATGAACGTCGGTCAGATCCTTGAAACTCACTTGGGTATGGCGGCACGTGGCTTAGGCGTCAAGATTGAAGCCATGCTGCGCGATGCACGCGGTCAACAAGTTGCCGAAATTCGCGACTTCTTGGGTCAAATCTACAATACGCCAGGTACTCGCGTTGAAGATCTCGATTCTCTGACCGATGATGAAATCATCGCGCTGGCGAAGAACCTGAAAGGCGGTGTGCCCATGGCGACGCCGGTGTTTGACGGTGCTAAAGAGCACGAAATCAAGCATCTGCTGAAACTGGCGGACATTCCTGAGTCAGGTCAGATGGCCCTGTTTGATGGCCGTACCGGTGACGTCTTTGATCGTCCGGTTACCGTCGGCTATATGTACATGTTGAAGCTTAACCACTTGGTAGACGACAAGATGCACGCGCGTTCTACCGGTTCTTACTCGCTGGTTACCCAGCAGCCCTTGGGTGGTAAGGCGCAGTTCGGTGGTCAGCGCTTCGGTGAGATGGAAGTGTGGGCGTTGGAAGCTTACGGCGCGGCATACACGCTACAAGAAATGCTCACCGTCAAGTCGGACGACGTCGAAGGCCGCACCAAGATGTATAAAAACATCGTGGATGGCGACCACACCATGCAGGCAGGCATGCCGGAATCCTTCAACGTACTCGTGAAGGAAATCCGCTCGCTGGGCATCGATATCGAGTTAGAGAGCTAGGAGCCGTCCCATGAAAGATTTGGTGAAAGTACTCAAATCGCAGTCTCAGTCCGAAGAATTTGACGCGATCAAGATTACCCTGGCGTCGCCGGACATGATTCGCTCCTGGTCGTTTGGCGAGGTGAAGAAGCCTGAGACCATTAACTACCGTACCTTTAAACCGGAGCGGGACGGCTTGTTCTGCGCCAAGATTTTTGGCCCGGTAAAGGACTATGAGTGCTTGTGCGGCAAATATAAGCGCATGAAGCATCGCGGTATTATCTGCGAAAAATGTGGCGTTGAAGTCACCAAAGCCGCCGTGCGCCGTGAGCGCATGGGGCACATTGAGCTTGCCTCACCGGTCGCTCACATTTGGTTTCTGAAGTCATTGCCGTCGCGTATCGGCATGTTCCTCGATATGACGTTGCGTGATATCGAGCGCGTGCTGTATTTCGAAAGCTTTGTGGTGATCGATCCAGGCATGACCACGCTAGAACGTGGTCAGCTGCTGAACGACGAGCAGTACTTCGAGGCACTGGAAGAGTTTGGCGACGACTTTGATGCCCGCATGGGTGCCGAAGCCGTTCAAGAACTGCTGAAAGACATCGATCTGGAAGAAGAGATTAATCATCTGCGTGAAGAAATTCCGCAGACGAACTCTGAGACCAAGATCAAGAAGCTTTCTAAGCGCCTGAAACTGCTTGAAGCGTTCTACCACTCTGGCAATGCGCCCGCGTGGATGGTCATGGAAGTGCTGCCCGTGCTGCCGCCGGATCTGCGTCCGCTGGTACCGCTGGACGGTGGCCGCTTCGCGACCTCTGATCTCAACGACCTTTACCGTCGTGTGATCAACCGCAACAACCGTTTGAAGCGTCTGCTGGATCTTAATGCGCCGGATATCATTGTGCGCAACGAGAAACGCATGCTTCAAGAAGCCGTTGATGCGTTGCTCGATAACGGTCGTCGTGGCCGTGCGATCACGGGCTCTAATAAGCGTCCGTTGAAATCACTTGCCGACATGATCAAAGGTAAGCAGGGCCGCTTCCGCCAGAACTTGTTGGGTAAGCGCGTCGATTACTCGGGCCGTTCAGTAATCACCGTGGGCCCGACGCTGCGTCTGCACCAGTGTGGTCTGCCGAAGAAAATGGCGCTGGAGCTGTTCAAGCCGTTTATCTACTCCAAGCTTCAGTCGCTGGGCTACGCCTCGACGATTAAAGCCGCCAAGAAGATGGTTGAGCGCGAGTTGCCGGAAGTATGGGACATCCTTGCCGATGTTATCCGCGAGCATCCGGTACTGCTTAACCGTGCGCCTACGCTTCACCGTTTGGGTATCCAGGCGTTTGAGCCGCTGTTGATCGAAGGTAAGGCGATTCAGCTGCATCCGCTGGTCTGTGCTGCCTACAACGCCGACTTTGACGGTGACCAGATGGCGGTACACGTACCGTTAACGCTGGAAGCGCAGCTTGAAGCGCGTGCGCTGATGATGGCGACAAACAACGTGCTGTCGCCTGCTAACGGCGAGCCGATTATCGTACCGTCGCAAGACGTTGTTCTGGGTCTGTACTACATGACCCGCGAAAAGATCAACGCCAAAGGCGAGGGCATGGTGTTCTCTGACCTCAACGAGGTAGAGCGCGCGTTTGGTACTCAGTCGGTCGCGCTACACGCTCGTGTCAAAGTGCGTTTAGACGAGATCGACGTAGAAGAAGAAACTGGCGAGCGCAGCTTCCACCGCCGCATTTATGACACGACGGTGGGTCGTGCCATGCTATTCCGTATTTTACCGGAAGGCGTGCCGTTCGCGCTGATTGATCAGCCGATGAAGAAGAAGGCGATCTCCAGTCTGATCAACGAAGTGTATCGTCGTGCTGGTCTGAAGCCGGCCGTTATTTTCGCTGACCAACTGATGTATACCGGCTTCCGTTTGGCCACCTGGTCCGGTGCTTCTATCGGTGTTAACGACTTCGTTATTCCCGATGAAAAAACCGCGATTGTTGACGCCGCTGAAGCCGAAGTTAAAGAAATTGAAGACCAGTTCTCTTCTGGCCTAGTAACAGCGGGTGAGAAGTACAACAAGGTTATCGATATTTGGTCCAAGGCCAACGATAAAGTCGCCAAGGCGATGATGGTCGGTATCTCTAAAGAAACCGTCATCGATCGTGATGGCAACGAAGTTGAGCAGGATTCGTTTAACAGCGTCTTCATCATGGCTGATTCCGGGGCGCGTGGTTCTGCTGCCCAGATCCGTCAGTTGGCCGGTATGCGTGGCCTGATGGCCAAGCCGGATGGTTCGATCATCGAAACGCCGATTGTTGCCAACTTCCGTGAAGGTTTGAACGTACTTCAGTACTTCATCTCGACTCACGGTGCGCGTAAAGGTTTGGCGGATACGGCACTAAAAACAGCTAACTCCGGTTATCTGACGCGTCGTCTGGTCGACGTGGCGCAAGACTTGGTTATTACCGAAGTTGATTGCGACACTGAGAACGGTTTGACGCTGCACCCGATCATCGAAGGCGGCGACATCATTGTACCGCTCTCTCAGCGTGTGTTGGGTCGTGTTGTTGCACAAGAAGTCGTGCATCCGGGTACCGGCGAGATCTTGATTCCTCGCACAACATTACTGGACGAGAAGTGGTGCGCCGAGCTTGACACCATGGGTGTCGACGAAATTATCGTGCGCTCGACCATTACCTGTGAAACTGCTCACGGTGTATGTGCTTCTTGTTACGGTCGTGACTTGGCGCGTGGCCATCAGGTCAACATTGGCGAGGCTGTCGGCGTTATCGCGGCACAGTCAATTGGCGAGCCGGGTACCCAGCTGACCATGCGTACGTTCCACATCGGTGGTGCGGCATCGCGTTCTTCTGCGGTTGACAGCGTACAGGTTAAGCACGGCGGCAAGGTTCGTCTGCATAACATCAAGCACGTTGAGCGTGTCGACGGCAAATTGGTCGTGGTCTCTCGTTCCAGCGCCTTGGCAGTTGCCGATGAGCATGGCCGTGAGCGTGAGTACTACAAGCTGCCCTATGGTGCTGAGCTTTCCGTACGTGACGGCGATGTCGTTGATGCCGGTGCCATTGTTGCTAAATGGGATCCGCACACTCACCCGATCGTTGCTGAAGTAGAAGGTAAGGCGCAGTTTATCGATCTCGACGAAGGTGTCACCATGCACCGCAGCGTCGATGAAATGACCGGCCTGTCTTCTATTGAAGTTATCGAATCGGCGGCACGTCCGATCTCTGGTCGCGATAAGCGCCCGATGGTAATGCTGCAAGATAGCGCGGGCGAGTACGTGTCTGTTTCCGGTTCAAACACGCCGGTACAGTACTTGCTGCCTGGTAACTCGATTATTTCGGTTGATGACGGTGTCACTATCGGTGTGGGTGAAGTGGTTGCCCGTATTCCTGTAGAGGCTTCGGCTAACAAAGATATCACCGGTGGTCTGCCACGGGTTGCTGACTTGTTTGAAGCGCGTAAGCCGAAAGAGTCGTCTATCTTGGCGGAAATCAGCGGTGTTGTTAGCTTCGGTAAAGAAACTAAAGGTAAGCGCCGCTTGATGATTACCCCGGAGTCTGGCGATCCGTTTGAAGCCTTGATTCCGAAATGGCGTCAAATCGCCGTCTTCGAAGGTGAAGCCGTCGAGAAGGGTGAAGTTATTTCTGATGGCCCGAGCAATCCTCACGATATCCTGCGTTTGCTGGGTGTTGAGGAACTTGCCAAGTACATCACTGCCGAAGTGCAGGACGTTTATCGTCTGCAGGGCGTAGGTATCAACGATAAGCACATCGAAGTGATCGTGCGTCAGATGCTGCGCAAGGTAGAGCTTACCGACTCAGGTGACTCTGATTTCATCACCGGCGACCAAGCTGAGCTGGTTCGCGTGCTGGAGCAGAACGTTCGTCTTGAGAAAGAGAAGAAATTCCCGGCTAAGTATCAGCGTATGCTGCTGGGTATTACCAAGGCCAGTTTGGCCACCGAGTCGTTCATCTCTGCGGCCTCCTTCCAGGAGACAACACGAGTACTGACCGAAGCAGCGGTGACCGGCAAGCGCGATTATCTGCGCGGCCTGAAAGAAAACGTGGTAGTGGGTCGTCTCATACCAGCCGGTACGGGTTTGACTCACCACGCAGAGCGTCGTCGCAAGCGCGAAGACGTTGAGCAACTGTTCAACCCCTCGGCCACCGAGGTAGAGCAGGAGCTAGGTGCTCAGCTAACCGCTCTCGATTCTGACGATGAGCTGTAACGCTGGGGCTAGAAATAGTAAGTGAAGACAGTAAGTGAAAACGTAAGTAAAACGAATAGCTGACCTGAAAAGCGCAGTCTTGCCGGTTAAACCGCCGGCAAGGCTTGACGCCACATAGGGTCAGCCTTTAGAATGCGCAGCCTTTAACAGTGGGGTGGGTGCGCCCGCATCCGCTGCTTGTATTTGTTAAAAGGCTAAGGCAACCATTGGAGTCAGCTAAACACCATGGCAACGATTAATCAGCTAGTGCGCAAGCCGCGCAAGCGCCCCGTCACCAAAAGTGACGTGCCAGCGCTGCAGGCCTGTCCGCAAAAACGCGGCGTATGTACGCGCGTTTACACCACCACCCCGAAGAAGCCTAACTCGGCCCTGCGTAAGGTTTGCCGTGTGCGCCTTACCAACGGTTTCGAAGTATCTTCTTACATCGGTGGTGAAGGTCACAACCTTCAAGAACACTCTGTCGTTTTGATTCGTGGCGGCCGTGTAAAGGATTTGCCAGGTGTGCGTTATCACACCGTTCGTGGCGCCCTTGACACCTCCGGCGTTCAAAATCGTCGTCAGGGTCGTTCTAAATACGGTACTAAGCGTCCTAAGTCCTAAGTCTACGCTTAGAGTCTGCTGAGTAACGTTTTTCACGAATTTGACGGTCTGATAAGAGTAAGGTCGGGCGCCGCGAGTACTAGTAGGCGCAGCACGAGTCCCGGGTTTACCTGAAAGATCCTTAATTGAGGGCTTATCATGCCTAGAAGAAGAGTAGTAGCTAAACGCGACATCCTGCCGGATCCTAAGTTCGGAAGTGAGCGTCTGGCGAAGTTCATGAACCACCTGATGGTCAGCGGCAAAAAGTCCATAGCTGAGCGCATCGTCTACGGTGCGTTGGACAAGGTTGCCGAGCGTAGTAAAGAAGATCCGCTGGAAATCTTCGACAAGGCGTTGGAAGCCATCCAGCCTATGGTCGAAGTGAAGTCGCGCCGTGTGGGTGGTGCGACCTATCAGGTGCCGGTTGAAGTTCGTCCGTCACGCCGTCAAGCGCTTGCAATGCGCTGGCTGGTAGACGCTGCGCGTCGTCGCGGTGAGAAAACCATGGTGCACCGTCTGGCTGGTGAAATGCTGGATGCTGCTGAAGGTAAAGGTTCTGCTGTTAAGAAGCGCGAAGACGTGCATCGCATGGCAGAAGCCAACAAAGCCTTCTCGCACTACCGTTTCTAGATTTCGCGTTTTTAGATTTTTTAAAATCGGCGTTTCTAAAATCGGCGTTTTTAAACTCGGCGTTTTTGAGTACGACGTTTTTAAGTTCGGGTTTATATATGCACGTAGTTCAGCATGCGAATGTACGCTGAGTCGCTGTGTTGCAATACTTAGCCACTATCCTTCTAGGGTAGTGGCGGTAGCATAAGCCTCGCTTGCATGCGCCGCTAAATTAACGAGCATCGCCAACAAATGGGAGTTTCATCGTGGCACGCAAGACTCCACTGAATCGTTATCGCAATATCGGTATCGTTGCTCACGTTGACGCGGGTAAAACCACGACAACTGAGCGCGTACTGTTCTACACCGGCCTTTCCCACAAAGTGGGTGAAGTGCACGACGGTGCTGCGACGACAGACTGGATGGAGCAGGAGCAGGAGCGTGGTATCACTATCACCTCTGCTGCTGTTACTACCTTCTGGCAAGGCATGAGCAAGCAGTTTCCTGAGCACCGTATCAATATTATCGACACCCCAGGGCACGTTGACTTCACCATTGAAGTTGAGCGTTCTCTGCGCGTACTCGATGGTGCGGTGGTTGTACTGTGTGGTTCTTCCGGCGTTCAGCCCCAGACCGAAACTGTATGGCGTCAAGCCAACAAGTATGAAGTTCCGCGCATGGTGTTCGTCAATAAGATGGACCGTACCGGCGCTGACTTCTTCATGGTTGTTGAGCAGCTCAAAGAGCGTCTAGGTGCTAACGCTGTGCCGATCCAGATTAACTGGGGCACGGAAGAAGACTTTAAAGGCGTTATCGACCTTCTCCAGATGAAAGCCATCCTTTGGGATGAGGCAAGTCTGGGTATGAACTATGAGCTCGTCGATATTCCTGCTGACTTGCAAGAAACGGCTGAGAAGTATCGCGAAGAAATGGTTGAAGCCGCTGCCGAAGGCTCTGATGAGCTGATGGAGAAGTATCTCGACGGTACTGAACTCAGCATCGAAGAGATCAAGGCTGGTCTGCGCGCGCGTACTCTGCGTAACGACATCGTGCTGGTCACCTGTGGTTCTGCCTTTAAGAACAAAGGCGTTCAAGCAGTGTTGGACGGCATTATCGAATACATGCCTTCGCCGACTGAAGTTAAGGCGATCGAAGGTGAGCTTGACGATAAAGACGGTACCATTGCCACACGTATCGCCGATGACAGCGCGCCGTTTGCGGCGCTGGCGTTCAAGATCGCGACCGACCCCTTCGTTGGTACGCTGACCTTTATCCGCGTCTATTCGGGTGTTCTGAAATCTGGTGACGGCGTTTATAACTCCGTTAAACAGAAGAAAGAGCGCGTTGGTCGTATCGTTCAGATGCACGCCAACTCACGCGAAGAGATCAAAGAGATCCTGGCTGGCGATATCGCTGCTTGTATCGGTCTGAAAGACGTCACCACCGGTGACACACTGTGCGATATCGACAACAAAATTGTTCTCGAGCGTATGGAGTTCCCGGATCCGGTTATTTCGGTTGCTGTTGAGCCGAAGACCAAGAGTGACCAAGAGAAGATGGGTGTTGCTCTGGGCAAATTGGCTCAGGAAGACCCTTCCTTCCAAGTTAAAACCGACGAAGAAACCGGCCAGACGATTATTTCTGGTATGGGCGAGCTTCACTTGGACATTATCGTTGACCGTATGCGTCGCGAGTTCAAGGTTGAAGCTAATATCGGTAAGCCTCAAGTAGCCTACCGCGAAACGATTCGCGGCAGCGTTGAGCAAGAAGGCAAGTTCGTGCGTCAGTCCGGTGGTCGTGGTCAGTATGGTCACGTTTGGCTGCGTATCGAGCCGCTGACTGCAGCAGAAAAGGGTGAAGGCGAAGATGAAATTTTCTTCAAATTCAACTCTGAAGTCGTGGGCGGTACGGTTCCTAAGGAATACATCCCCGCGGTTGAGAAGGGTGCTTATGAGCAGCTCAAAAACGGCGTCATCGCGGGTTACCCGATGATCGACGTTAAAGTGTCGCTGTTCGATGGCTCTTTTCACGACGTGGACTCTAACGAGACTGCGTTCAAGATTGCTTCTTCTATGGCCGTTAAAGAAGGTGCCAGGAAGGCCAAGGCCGTGCTGCTGGAGCCGGTGATGAAGGTCGAAATCGTGACCCCCGAAGAGTTTATGGGTGACGTCATGGGCGACCTGAGCCGTCGTCGCGGTCTGGTGCAGGGCATGGATGACTCTTCCGCAGGTAAAGTCATTCGTGCAACGGTACCGCTGGGTGAGATGTTCGGTTACGCAACCGACCTACGCTCGCAATCCCAGGGCCGTGCGAGCTACTCTATGGAGTTCTCGAAGTACGAGGAGGCGCCCTCCAGCGTCGTTGAAGCCGTCATCAATCAAAACGGTTAACCGTTAGCTAACGTAAAGAGGTTATAGCAGTGGCTAAGGAAAAATTTGAACGTTCCAAACCGCACGTCAACGTCGGCACCATTGGTCACGTCGACCACGGTAAAACGACTCTGACAGCGGCCCTAACCCGCGTGTCTGCTGAAGTTTTCGGCGGCGACTGGAGCGAGTTCTCGTCTATCGATAACGCTCCTGAAGAGCGCGAGCGCGGTATCACGATCGCTACGTCCCACGTGGAATACCAGTCTGAAATGCGCCACTACGCGCACGTTGACTGCCCAGGACACGCTGACTACGTCAAGAACATGATCACCGGTGCTGCGCAGATGGACGGCGCGATCCTGGTATGTTCTGCCGCTGACGGCCCGATGCCGCAAACTCGCGAGCACATCCTGCTGTCTCGTCAGGTTGGCGTACCGTACATCGTTGTGTTCCTGAACAAAGCGGACATGGTTGATGACGAAGAGCTGCTCGAACTGGTAGAGATGGAAGTTCGTGAACTCCTCGATCAGTACGACTTCCCGGGCGACGACACGCCGATCATCACAGGTTCTGCGCTGATGGCGTTGAACGGTGAAGATGAGAACGGAATGGGTACCACCGCGGTTGCTAATCTGATCAAAGCTCTGGATGATTACATTCCTGAGCCGGAGCGTGCGATCGACCAGCCGTTCCTGATGCCGATCGAAGACGTGTTCTCTATCTCTGGCCGCGGTACTGTTGTAACCGGTCGTGTAGAGCGCGGTATCGTGAAAGCGGGCGAAGAAGTTGAAATCGTCGGTATTCGTGACACCACTAAAACGATCGTTACTGGCGTTGAAATGTTCCGCAAGCTGCTCGACGAAGGTCGTGCTGGTGAGAACGTTGGCGCCCTGCTACGTGGTACTAAGCGTGATGACGTCGAGCGTGGTCAGGTACTGGCCAAGCCAGGCAGCATTCATCCGCACACTACCTTCGAAGCAGAAGTTTACGTTCTGTCCAAAGAAGAAGGTGGTCGTCATACGCCTTTCTTCAAGGGCTACCGTCCTCAGTTCTACTTCCGTACCACCGATGTAACGGGTACTTGTGAACTGCCGGAAGGTGTTGAAATGGTTATGCCTGGTGACAACGTGCAAATGGTTGTTACCTTGATCGCTCCGATTGCCATGGACGACGGTCTACGCTTCGCAATTCGCGAAGGTGGTCGTACTGTCGGTGCTGGCGTTGTAGCTAAGATCGTCAAGTAAGCTATTTGCTTGAATGATGAAGGGGGCTCTGATGAGCCCCCTTTTCTGCGCACCATCAGCAAATGTTTGACATGGGCTTGTGGCGTGCCTATAATGCGCATCCTTTGAATGCGTGGGTAGACGGCTCGCGCCGTCGACATCCATTGGAGTTTAGGGCAAATGCAGAACCAAAAGATTCGCATTCGGTTGAAAGCGTTCGACCATCGCCTGATCGATCAGTCCACAGCGGAGATTGTTGAAACCGCTAAGCGTACTGGTGCTCAGGTTCGTGGGCCGATCCCGCTGCCAACCAACCGTGAGCGCTTCACCATTCTGATCTCGCCGCACGTCAATAAAGATGCGCGTGACCAGTATGAGATTCGTACTCACAAGCGTGTGCTCGACATCGTTGAGCCGACTGAGAAAACTGTTGATGCACTGATGAAGCTCGATCTCGCCGCTGGCGTTGACGTGCAAATCAAGCTCAACTAATTACACTAGTCACTTTGCGGCCCAGCGTTCATCGCTTGTTTTAAACAAGCTTAGTATGATCAGCAGCCGCCACGCCGTGAGGCGCCATACAATGTGCTAGTGGAATGCTCTGGAAAGGGCAGCCATAGCGGGTGATAGCCCCGTACACTATAGGAGACTGAGTATGACTATCGGTTTAGTCGGTAAAAAGGCCGGGATGACCCGTGTCTTTACCGAAGACGGCGCGTCTGTGCCCGTAACCGTTATTGAAGTTGATCCTAATCGTGTTACACGCGTTAAATCTGTCGAGTCTGACGGTTACGCAGCGATTCAGGTCACATCTGGTTCTCGTAAAGCCAAGCACCTCACCAAAGCGCAAGCTGGACAGTTTGCCAAGGCGGGTGTTGAGGCTGGTCGTGCACTGATGGAATTCCGTCTTGCAGAAGGCGAAACAATTCCTGAGGTGGGTGGCGAAATCACCGTATCCCTCTTCGAAGCTGGTCAAATGGTTGACGTGACTGGCACCTCTAAAGGTAAAGGCTTCCAGGGTGCTGTTAAGCGCTGGAATTTCCGTACCCAAGACATGACTCACGGTAACTCTCTGTCGCATCGCGCGCCGGGTTCTATCGGCATGTGTCAGACTCCGGGTCGCGTTTTCAAAGGCAAAAAGATGGCCGGTCAAATGGGTAATGCCCGTTGCACCGTTCAAAGCCTTGAGATCGTCCGTGTCGACGCCGAGCGTAACCTGCTGCTGATCAAAGGCGCAGTGCCGGGTGCTCCCGGTAGTGACGTTATCGTTCGCAGCGCCGTGAAAGCTGGCTGAAGGGGATAATTACCAATGAATCTGAATCTTGCTGCAGGCGCGGGTACCGTTGAAGTAGCCGACGCCACTTTTGGCAAAGAATTCAACGAAGCGCTCGTTCACCAAGTGGTTACTGCCTATTTGGCTGGTGGCCGTCAGGGAACTCACGCACAAAAGAGTCGTTCCGACGTTCGTGGCGGTGGTAAAAAGCCTTGGCGTCAGAAAGGCACCGGTCGTGCACGTGCCGGTACTATCCGCTCTCCGCTATGGCGTGGCGGCGGCGTAACCTTCGCGGCTCGTCCGCAAGACTACACTCAGAAGGTTAACCGCAAGATGTACCGCGCAGCGATGCGCTCCATCCTGTCTGAGCTGGTACGTCAAGAGCGTCTAGTCGCGATTGAAGAGTTCAGCGTCGATGCGCCTAAGACCAAGCAGGTAGCTGCCAAGCTGAAAGAGCTCAACCTTGAAAAAGTGTTGATCGTCACTGAAGAAGTTGACGAAAAACTCTATTTGGCCGCACGCAACCTTCCCCACGTTGATGTGGTGGATGTCGCGGCAGCTGACCCGGTAAGTCTGGTAGCCTTTGATAAGGTCCTGATTACCGTCTCCGCCCTGCGTAAATTCGAGGAGAAGCTGGCATGAACCAGGAACGCGTATTCAAGGTTCTGCTTGGGCCGCACGTGACCGAAAAGGCCGCGATGGCAGCCGAGCGCAACCAGTACGTTTTCAAGGTGGCACGCGATGCTACCAAGCCCGAGATCAAGAAAGCCGTAGAAGCACTTTTCGGCAAGAAGGTCGGTAGTGTTCAGGTACTGAACATGAAGGGTAAAACGAAGCGTACTGCGAACGGTGTTGGCCTACGTAAGGGTTACCGCAAAGCGTATGTGACCCTGGCTGCGGGTGAAACGCTCGAAGACTTCACAGGCGCCGAATAGGGCAGGAGTACGGATAATGGCAATCGTCAAGACCAAACCCACTTCCGCCGGTCGTCGCCACGTCGTCAAGATCGTTGGCGAGGAACTGTTCAAGGGCCGTGCTTATGCACCGCTTTTGGAAAAACAGTCCAAGTCCGGTGGCCGTAATAATAACGGTCGCATCACCACTCGCCACATAGGCGGTGGTCATCGTCACCACTATCGGTTGATCGATTTCAAACGTACCAAGGATGGCGTTCCAGCCACCGTTGAGCGTTTAGAGCACGATCCCAATCGCAGTGCGCACATTGCACTGCTGATGTATGCCGATGGTGAGCGTCGTTACATCATTGCACCGAAAGGTGTCAGCGCGGGTGACGTGCTGGAATCTGGTGTTAATGCGTCGATCAAGAAAGGCAATGCATTGCCGCTGCGCAACGTCCCATTGGGTTCTACGGTGCACTGCATCGAACTCAAGCCGGGTAAAGGTGCGCAGATTGCACGCAGTGCCGGTACAAGCGCCCAGTTGGTAGCTCGTGAAGGTAACTACGCCACGCTACGTCTTCGCTCTGGCGAAATGCGTAAAGTATTGGCTGAGTGCCGCGCGACGTTGGGCGAGGTGAGCAACTCTGAGCACAGCCTGCGTCAACTTGGCAAGGCCGGTGCGAAGCGCTGGAGAGGCGTGCGTCCGACTGTTCGCGGTGTCGCGATGAACCCGGTGGATCACCCACACGGTGGTGGCGAAGGCCGCACCAGTGGTGGTCGTCACCCGGTCTCCCCTTGGGGTGTGCCGACTAAGGGTCACAAGACGCGTAAGAACAAGCGCACCGACAAGCTGATCATCCGTCGTCGTAATAAGACGCGCTGATCTAAATTGCCCAGACACTAAGAGGTAACGGCTGTGCCACGTTCACTAAAGAAAGGTCCCTTCATTGACCTTCATCTTTTGAAGAAGGTAGAGGCTGCAGTGGAGAAGAACGATCGCAAACCAATTAAGACTTGGTCGCGCCGTTCAATGATCCTGCCAAACATGGTAGGCCTCACTATCGCTGTCCATAATGGTCGTCAACACATCCCGGTGCACGTATCCGAGGAAATGGTTGGCCACAAATTGGGCGAATTCGCTGCTACTCGCACTTATCGCGGGCATGCGGCGGATAAAAAAGCCAAACGGTAAGCCAGAGAGGATTGAGAGATGGAAGTCACAGCTAAGCTGCTTGGCGCTCGTTTATCCGCCCAGAAGGCCCGTTTGGTGGCTGACCAGGTGCGCGGTAAACCTGTCGCCGAGGCACTCGACCTGCTGACCTTCTCACCGAAGAAGGCTGCTAAGCTGGTTAAGAAGGTGCTGCAATCCGCCATAGCAAACGCGGAAGAAAATAACGGCATGGATATTGACGAGCTGCGTGTCTCGACCATCTGCGTCGATGAGGGCATGACGCTCAAGCGTATCAAGCCGCGTGCCAAAGGGCGTGCGGATCGTATCTTGAAGCGCACGTGCCACATCACCGTCAAGGTAGCCGAGAAGTAGGAGTCGACCGATGGGTCAGAAAGTCAATCCAACAGGCATTCGACTGGGCATCGTCAAAGACCATGCTTCTGTCTGGTATGCTGAGCGCGGCGCTTACGCCGATAAGCTCAATAACGATCTCGAAGTGCGTAGCTTCTTGGAAGAGCGTCTTAAAAGCGCTTCTGTGAGCCGCATCCACATCGAGCGTCCGGCGAACAACGCCCGCATCACCATTCACACCGCCCGTCCGGGTATTGTGATTGGTAAGAAAGGTGAAGATGTCGACCGTCTGCGTCGCGATCTCACCCAGATGATGGGTGTCCCCGTGCATGTGAACATCGAAGAAGTTCGCAAGCCGGAGCTGGATGCCAAGCTAGTCGCTGCTAACGTAGCGGGTCAGCTTGAGCGTCGCGTGATGTTCCGTCGTGCTATGAAGCGCGCGGTACAAAACGCAATGCGTCTTGGCGCTGGTGGCATCAAGATTCAGCTGTCAGGTCGTCTTGGTGGCGCTGAAATCGCACGTACCGAATGGTACCGCGAAGGTCGCGTTCCGTTGCACACGTTGCGTGCGGATATCGACTACGCCACTTACGAAGCTCACACCACCTATGGCGTTATCGGCGTCAAAGTGTGGATCTTCAAGGGTGAAATCCTCGGCGGTATCGAGGAAGTACGTGCCAAGGCCAAACAGCCTGCCGGCAACGCGCCCAAGAAGAAAGGTTCCAGGTAAGGGGAGAGCGAGTCGATGTTACAGCCCAAGCGTATGAAATTCCGCAAGATGATGAAAGGCCGCAACCGTGGCCTGGCGCATCGCGGAAGCAAGATCAGCTTCGGGGAATATGGCCTTAAAGCTACCGGTCGCGGCCGCATCACTGCGCGTCAGATCGAAGCAGGCCGTCGTGCGATCACACGTCACGTTAAACGTGGCGGTAAGATCTGGATCCGCGTCTTCCCTGATAAGCCGATCTCTAAGAAGCCGCTCGAAGTTCGTATGGGTAAAGGTAAAGGTTCTGTTGAGTACTGGGTAGCCCAGATCCAACCGGGTCGGGTCCTTTATGAAATAGAAGGCGTGTCGGAAGAGCTCGCTCGTGAAGCGTTTGAGCTCGCCGCACAGAAAATGCCCTTATCCACCACCTTTGCGAAACGGACGGTGATGTGATGAAAGCCCAGGAAATTCGTGAAAAGTCCGCAGGAGAGCTCCAGGAGCAACTCCTCGAACTCCTCCGCGAGCAGTTTAACCTGCGCATGCAGAAGGCCACTGGCCAACTGAGCCAGACTCATCTGCTCAAGCAGGTCCGTCGGGATATCGCCCGCGTTAAGACTATGCTCAACGAGAAGGCAGGTGATTGAGATGGCCGAAGAGAAAACAACGCGTACGCTCACCGGTAAAGTGGTGAGCGATAAGATGGACAAGTCCATCGTCGTTATGATCGAGCGGCGCGAGCGTCACCCGATCTACGGAAAATACGTTAAGCGCTCCACCAAGCTGCACGCCCATGATGAGGCGAACCAGGCAAAGGCAGGCGATACGGTTTCCATTCAGGAGTGCCGTCCGCTTTCCAAGAAGAAAGCCTGGACGCTCGTCGAGGTGGTTGAACACGCCAAGGGTTAATCCCGAGGCTGTCCAATCAGTGTAGTCAGATTAGGTTTGGAGAAAACCGATGATTCAGACTCAGACAATGCTGGATGTCGCCGACAACAGCGGAGCGCGCCGGGTGCAATGCATCAAGGTGCTAGGCGGTTCACACCGTCGCTACGCTCGTATAGGTGATGTCATCAAGGTCACGGTTAAGGAAGCGATTCCGCGTGGCAAGGTCAAAAAAGGCCAGGTGCTAAAAGCGGTCGTGGTCCGGACCCGTAGTGGCGTCCGTCGTCCCGACGGTTCGCTCATCCGTTTCGATGGAAATGCGGCAGTTTTGTTGAATAACACCAACGAACAGCCCATCGGTACCCGTATTTTTGGGCCGGTGACTCGTGAACTTCGTAATGAAAAGTTCATGAAGATCATTTCCTTAGCGCCTGAAGTGCTGTAAGGAGCGAGGCGGATATGCAAAAGATCAAACGTGACGATGAAGTCATCGTCATCGCCGGGAAGGATAAAGGCAAACGTGGCACTGTTAAGCGGGTATTAGAAAGCCGCTTCTTGGTGTCCGGTGTGAACATGATTAAACGTCACACCAAGCCAAATCCCATGGCGGGTAATCAGGGCGGTATCGTCGAGCGTGAGGCTCCGATTCACGCGTCCAACGTAGCCATCTTCAATTCGGAGACCGGTAAGGCGGATCGCGTCGGCTTCCAAGTTAAGGAAGACGGTACCAAGGTACGTATCTACAAGTCGACGCAGACGCAGATCGACGCCTAACGCGAGTCGGGTAGCAAAATGGCGAACTTGAAAGAACGTTATCAAAACGAGGTAGCAGCTGAACTTAAAGAACAGTTTAGCTATGCCAACGTTATGCAGGTACCCCGGATCACGAAAGTGACTCTGAATATGGGTATCGGCGAAGCAGTCAACGATAAAAAGTTGATTGACAATGCCATCGGCGACCTAGAGAAACTCTCTGGTCAAAAACCGTTGGTGACCAAGGCACGTAAGTCCATCGCGGGCTTTAAGGTGCGCGAAGGTTGGCCAATTGGCATCAAGGTAACTCTGCGCGCTGAGCGTATGTGGGACTTCTTGGACCGTTTGGTTTACATCGCGATTCCCCGCGTGCGTGACTTCCGTGGTCTCAACCCGAAGTCCTTCGACGGTCGCGGCAACTATTCTATGGGTGTGCGTGAGCAGATCATCTTCCCGGAGATCGAGTATGATAAAATCGATCGCATCCGTGGGTTGGACGTCACTATCACTACTACCGCCAAAACCGATGAGGAAGGTCGTGCGCTGCTAGCGGCGCTGAACTTCCCCTTCAAGAAATAAGGGTGGGATCATGGCTAAGAAAAGTATGATAGAGCGTGAGCTCAAACGTACGCAATTGGTGGCGAAGTATGCCACCAAGCGTGCCGAGCTCAAGAAGATCATCTCAGGCGTTGATTCGTCTGAGGAAGACCGCTTCGAGGCGACGCTGAAGCTGCAGCAACTGCCGCGCGACTCAAGCCCGGTGCGTCAGCGTAACCGCTGCCGCATCACTGGTCGTCCGCACGGTTTTTACAACAAGTTCGGCCTCGGCCGTAACAAGCTGCGTGAAGCCGCCATGCGTGGCGACGTCCCTGGACTCAAAAAGTCCAGTTGGTAACGCCACGTAGAATCATCAGGAGCGCACATTAAATGAGCATGCAAGATACTCTAGCGGATATGATAACTCGTCTCCGCAATGCGCAGATGGCCACCAAGGAGACGGCTACCATGCCGTCCTCCAAGTTGAAAGTGCAAGTGGCCCGAGTGCTAAAGGAAGAAGGCTACATTGCCGACTTTACGGTTGCAGAGGGTGTTAAGCCTGAGCTGACCGTGACTCTCAAATACTTTGAGGGTAAGCCGGTTATTGAGCATATTCAGCGGGTTTCCAAGCCGTCCCTGCGCCGCTATATGGGCAAGGACAACCTGCCTAAGGTCGCCGATGGTCTTGGTATTGCGATTGTCACTACGTCAAGTGGTGTCATGACCGATCGTGCCGCGCGCCAAGCCGGTGTGGGTGGCGAAGTCATCTGCACCGTATTCTAGGAGGCTGGAATGTCCCGCATAGCGAAATATCCGGTTAAAGTGCCCGCCGGTGTTGATGTTAAAATCAATGCTGACCAGCTGACCGCCAAGGGCGGCCAGGGCACGCTATCTTTGACCATCCACTCAGATGTAGTGGTCGGTCAAGAAGATGGCCAGCTGACCTTCGCCCCGAGCGAATCTGCCAAGAGCTGGGCAATGGCCGGTACTACCCGCGCCTTAGTTCAGAACCTGGTAACGGGCGTATCCGAGGGTTTCACAAAGACTCTCGAAATTGTTGGCGTCGGTTATCGTGCCCAAGCTAAGGGCCAGACGCTCAATCTTTCACTGGGCTTCTCGCACCCGGTCGACTACGAACTGCCTGAAGGTGTCTCAGCGGAAACGCCGAAAAACACCGTGATCGTGCTGAAAAGCGCGAACAAGCAGCAGCTCGGTCAGTGCGCCGCGGAAATCCGCGCTTTCCGTCCGCCTGAGCCATATAAAGGCAAGGGTGTACGGTACGCCGACGAGCAGGTGCGTCGCAAAGAAGCCAAGAAGAAGTAAGGCAGGGTTATGAACGCGAAGAAAGAATCTCGTCTCCGTCGTGCCCGCCGCGCTCGCGCAAAGATCCGCGAGCTGGGCGTGTATCGCCTGTGCGTCAACCGTACCCCGCGTCACATCTATGCGCAGATTATCTCGCCGGATGGTGGCAAAGTGTTAGCCAGTGCTTCTACGCTGGACAAAGCACTGCGCGAGGGTGCGACCGGTAACTCAGATGCTGCCTCTAAAGTAGGTGCACTGATTGCCGAACGCGCTAAAGAAGCAGGCATCACCCAGGTGGCCTTCGACCGTGCTGGCTTTAAGTATCACGGCCGCGTCAAGGCTCTGGCCGACGCCGCACGTGAAGGCGGCCTGGAATTCTAAAGGGTTTTACGATGGCGAAGAACGAACAGCAAAGCGGTGATCTGCAAGAGAAGTTAGTGCAGGTCAACCGCGTCGCCAAGGTGGTCAAGGGTGGTCGTATTTTCGGCTTCACCGCACTGACCGTCGTTGGTGATGGTAAAGGTCGTGTCGGTTTCGGTCGTGGCAAGGCGCGTGAAGTGCCGGTCGCAATCCAGAAAGCGATGGATCAAGCTCGTCGCAATATGGTCAAGGTGAACCTTGCTGGCCACACGCTGCAGTACCCGATTAAAGCCCGTCACGGTGCTTCTAAGGTGTACATGCAGCCGGCTTCCGAAGGTACCGGTATTATTGCCGGTGGCGCCATGCGCTCTGTATTAGAGCTCGCTGGTGTCCACGATGTACTGGCCAAGTGCTACGGTTCCACCAACCCGGTTAACGTGGTACGAGCGACTGTTAAAGGTCTCTCCTCCATGCAAGCACCGGAAGACATCGCCGCTAAGCGCGGTCTGTCTGTCGACGCGATCACGGGGTAAGACACCATGGCAGCAACGATCAAGTTTACTCAGATCCGCAGCACCATCGGCATTTTGCCTAAGCACAAGGCCACTATGAAAGGCCTGGGTCTGCGTCGCATCGGTCAGACGGTTGAACTGGAAGACACCCCAGCCGTACGCGGCATGATCAACAAGGTTAACTACCTTGTGCGCGTTGAGGGAGAGTAATCCATGAAACTTAATACCTTAAGCCCGGCACCGGGCTCCAAGCACGCTGCAAAGCGCGTTGGTCGTGGTATCGGTTCCGGTCTTGGTAAGACCGGTGGCCGTGGTCACAAAGGTCAGAAATCACGCAGTGGCGGTAGCGTCAAGCCTGGTTTCGAAGGCGGTCAGATGCCTTTGCAGCGTCGTTTGCCGAAATTCGGTTTTACGTCTGCAAAATCATTAGTATCTGAAGAAGTACGCCTGGCCGAACTTGCTAAAGTAGCCGGTGGCGAAGTCACTATGGCGACATTGAAGCAAGCCAACGTGCTGAAGGACTCTACGCTACACGCGAAGATTATCCTTTCTGGCGAATTGAAAACGGCAGTTACCGTTCGCGGAATCAAGGTCACCAAAGGTGCCCGTGAAGCGATCGAAGCTGCTGGCGGCAAGGTAGAGGACTAAATGGCCAAGTCAGGAAAAATGCCGGCGATGGGCAGCGGTCTGAGTGAACTGTGGGCGCGTTTGCGCTTCGTGCTCCTCGCCATCGTGGTGTACCGTATTGGTGCCCACATTCCCGTTCCCGGTATCAATCCTGACCAGCTTGCTGCCTTGTTTAGGGAGCAACAGGGTACTATCTTAGGCATGTTTAACATGTTCTCGGGTGGTGCCCTGGAGCGCATGAGTGTCCTCGCCCTGGGTATAATGCCCTATATTTCGGCGTCGATTATCATGCAGCTCATGACTGCGGTCTCCCCTCATCTTGAGCAGCTCAAGAAAGAGGGTGAGGCTGGCCGCCGCAAGATCAGCCAGTACACCCGCTACGGCACGGTGATACTGGCATTTGTCCAGGCTACCGGCATGTCCGTCGGTCTGGCTAGCCAAGGTATCGCGTACAGCGCTGACTTCAGTTTCTTCTTCACCGCCGTGGTTACGTTTGTATCAGGCGCGGTGTTTATGATGTGGCTGGGTGAGCAAATTACCGAGAAGGGCATCGGCAACGGTATTTCGCTGCTGATCTTCTCCGGTATTGTCGCTGGGCTACCGAGTGCCGTGGGCCAAGCCTTTGAGCTTGCCCGTAACGAAGGCGCCTGGAATGTTCTGCCGCTGTTAGCGTTGTCTGTGTTAGGTATTGCCACTGTCGCTTTCGTGGTTTTCATTGAGCGCGGCCAACGCCGTCTTAAGGTTAACTACCCACGGCGTCAGGTGGGCAATAAGATGTATGCAGGCCAAAGCAGTTACCTGCCTTTGAAGGTTAATATGGCTGGCGTTATTCCAGCTATCTTTGCCTCCAGTATTCTACTCTTCCCGGCCTCTATTGGTCAGTGGGTAGGTGCCGGTGAAGGTATGGAGTGGTTGCAGCGTGCATCCCAGGCATTAGGTCCAGGTCAACCGCTTTACATCTTGCTTTTCGCGGCGGCAGTGGTATTCTTCTGCTTCTTTTACACAGCGCTGGTCTTCAACCCCAAGGATGTGGCTGACAATCTTAAAAAGTCAGGCGCTTTCCTGCCGGGCATTCGCCCCGGCGAGCAGACCGCTCGCTATATCGACAAGGTCATGACACGCTTGACCCTGTTCGGTGCCTTGTATATCACTGCGGTTTCCTTGATGCCCCAGTTCTTGATTGTGGCGTGGAACGTGCCGTTCTTTTTCGGCGGTACCTCGTTGTTAATCGTAGTCGTGGTCATCATGGACTTCATGGCCCAGGTGCAATCGCATCTCATGTCGCATCAGTATGACTCAGTGATGAAGAAGTCCAACCTGAAAGGCTACGGTAGCGGCGGTATCATGCGCTGAGAGGCGCCGCCCACCCCTATTAAGTTAGTTAAGGTGGCGAGCCGCGAGCCGGTTTTTGGAGAAAGATCGATGAAAGTTCGAGCTTCCGTAAAGAAAATGTGCCGTAACTGCAAGATCATTCGTCGCAATGGCGCTGTCCGCGTCATTTGCAGCGAACCACGGCACAAACAGCGCCAGGGTTAATACCCCTGGGTTGTTTTAAGCGGGTGCCAGCATACCCCTTGCCCTCGGGCAAATGAAGGGGTATGCTGTTGCGCCTTTTGTAGATGAATAAACGAGCAAGCCGCTCAAATTTCGGAGTAAGCTGATGGCCCGTATTGCAGGCGTCAATATCCCGGACAACAAGCATGCGGCGATCTCGCTGACCTATATCTTCGGGATTGGCCGTACTCGTGCTGAGCACATCTGTGCAGCAGCCGGTATCGCCACTACTGCCAAGATCCAGGATCTGTCTTCTGAAGAAGTCGACACCCTGCGTTCTGAAGTTGGCAAGTACACCGTAGAAGGTGACCTTCGTCGTGATGTTACGCTTAATATTAAGCGTCTCATGGACTTAGGTTGCTACCGTGGTCTGCGTCATCGTCGTAGTCTTCCGCTGCGTGGTCAGCGGACTAAGACTAACGCGCGCACCCGTAAGGGCCCGCGTAAGCCGATCCGCAAATAATACGCAGGCTCTTTAATAGAGAGCCGGCGTAACGACAGGAATAGACATCAACATGGCTAACCCGCGTAGTAACCGTAAAAAGGTTAAAAAGCAGGTAGTGGACGCGATTGCGCACATCCATGCCTCTTTTAACAACACGATCGTGACGATCACAGACCGCCAGGGCAATGCGCTTTCTTGGGCAACTGCCGGTGGTTCGGGTTTTCGTGGTTCTCGCAAGAGCACCCCGTTCGCTGCTCAAGTGGCAAGTGAACGTGCAGCAACTGCTGCAGCCGAGTATGGTGTGAAAAACGTAGACGTACTGGTTAAAGGCCCCGGTCCTGGTCGTGAATCCGCCGTGCGTGCACTTAACGCCGCCGGCTTCCGCGTGCAAAGCATCACAGACGCGACGCCCATTCCTCACAATGGCTGCCGTCCGCCTAAGAAACGCCGCGTTTAAGGAGACAGATTCATGGCTCGTTATATTGGACCGAAGTGCAAACTGTCTCGTCGTGAAGGCACCGATCTCTTTTTGAAGAGTGGTGTGACTCCCTTCGAGAAAAAGTGTAAATCCGAGCAAATCCCGGGTGTACACGGCCAACGTCGTCAGCGTCTTTCAGACTACGGCTTGCAGCTTCGCGAGAAGCAAAAAGTACGTCGCATGTATGGCGTACTCGAAAAACAGTTCCGCAACTACTACAAAGAAGCTGCTCGCCTGAAAGGCGCGACCGGTGAAGTATTGTTGCAGTTGTTAGAATCCCGACTGGATAACGTCGTCTATCGTATGGGCTTTGGCTCGACTCGCTCTGAAGCGCGTCAGCTAGTAAGCCACAAGGCGATTTCAGTGAACGGACGTACCGTTAACGTGGCTTCCTATCAAGTTAAGCCGGGTGACGTTGTTTCCATTCGCGAAAAGGCGAAGAACCAAGCACGTATTCAAAGCGCACTGTCCATTGCGGCAAACCGTGGCGATATTGTTTGGATCGAGATCGACGCCAAGAAGATGGAAGGCACTTTCAAGGCTCTGCCTGAACGCGGTGACCTGACTGCCGACATCAACGAAAACCTGATCGTCGAGCTGTACTCCAAGTAAGCAGCGTTAATTAAGTAAGAGTCTGCTTCTTGAAGCCCGGACGGGTAGCGTAGCTCTCCGTCCGGTTGCTCTTGAGTACATGCTCTTGAGCCTATGCTCTTGAGACTGAGTATCCGTTTGGCAGCCTGAAAGGTGTTCATATGCAGCGTTCAGTGACAGAGTTTCTCCGCCCTCGCGACATCAAGGTCGAAGAAATCAGCGCACATCACGCCAAAATCGTACTCGAACCATTCGAGCGCGGATTTGGTCACACCCTTGGGAATGCACTGCGTCGCATTCTGCTTTCGTCTATGCCCGGCTGTGCCGTGGTAGAGGCTGAAATTGCCGGTGTAGAGCATGAGTACAGTGCGCTCGAAGGGGTGCAGGAAGATGTTATTGAAATCCTCCTGAACTTGAAAGATGTTGCGATCAAGATGCACAGCCGCGATGAGGCGGTGCTCACGCTGAACAAGCAGGGCCCAGCCGTCGTCACCGCTGGCGACATTGCGCTTGATCATAGCGTCGAAATCGTCAACCCGGACCACATCATTGCTCATGTCAATGAAGGTGCCGAGCTGAAAATTCAGCTTAAGGTAGCGCTGGGTCGTGGCTACGAACCGGCTGACGCCCGCGGCTCTGATGAAGAGTCACGTGCTATTGGCCGCCTGCAGCTGGATGCCACCTTCAGCCCTGTCCGCCGTGTTTCCTACTCGGTTGAGGCCGCTCGTGTTGAGCAGCGCACCGACCTCGATAAGCTAATTATCGATTTGGAAACCGACGGTACCCTGGATCCGGAAGAGGCTATCCGTCGCAGTGCGACCATTCTGCAAGAGCAGCTGGCCGCCTTCGTCGACCTGGAAGCTGATAAAGAACAGGAAGTCGAAGAAGAAGAGGATCACGTTGATCCAATTCTATTGCGCCCCGTAGACGATCTTGAGTTGACCGTTCGTAGCGCGAACTGCCTAAAAGCCGAGAATATTTACTACATTGGTGATTTGATTCAGCGCACAGAAGTTGAGCTGTTGAAAACACCTAACCTCGGTAAAAAGTCTTTGAATGAAATCAAAGATGTATTGGCGGCGCGCGGCTTGTCCCTCGGCATGCGGTTGGAAAATTGGCCACCGGCAAGCCTGAAGGACGACAAGGCCTCCGCGTGAGTGTCGACTTGAGTCCCAGTTTGGTAAGGAATTACAACCATGCGTCATCGTAAGAGTGGTCGTCATCTGAATCGTACCAGCTCGCATCGCCAGGCAATGTTTAAAAACATGTCTGTCTCGCTGGTCGAGCATGAAGTCATTAAGACAACCCTGCCGAAAGCCAAGGAACTGCGTCGCGTTATCGAGCCGCTGATCACCTTGTCTAAGCAGGATAGCGTTGCAAACCGTCGCTTGGCGTTTGCCCGTACGCGTTCTAAAGAAGCGGTCGGCAAACTGTTCAACGAATTAGGTCCGCGTTACGCTGAGCGTCCGGGTGGTTACATCCGTATTCTTAAGTGCGGTTTCCGCACCGGCGACAACGCGCCTATGGCGTATGTTGAGCTAGTTGATCGTCCCGTTGTTGAAGAAGCCGCAGCAGAAGAGTAATCCTCTGTCGTCAGCGTCTTGAATAGCGAATGAAAACCGACCCTTTGGGTCGGTTTTTTTATACCTCTCAGCTAACACTCTCTAGGTGAGCCGAACTGGGTATATACTGCGCCTATTATAGATAGCCATAATGACTACCTTGCCGCCATGGGAAAGCCTTGTGTTGCGCCTTGAGTGTGGCATGGTAGTGGAACAGTACGAGCGCGTTGATAACGAGCAAGGGGCAGAGGCATGTATGCGAGGGTAAAACACGCTGTCGGTAAAGCATCGGCAGCATGGGCAGTGAGTATGGGGCTACTACTCATGCTGTCGTTGATCACCAGCGCTCACGCTGATAATCCGCGCTACGCGGGCATTGTGGTCGACTTGGATAATGGTGAAGTGCTGTATGCCGAAAATATTGATGATCAGCGTTATCCTGCATCGCTGACGAAAATGATGACGCTGTATTTAGCCTTCGAGGCGCTTCAAGCCGGTACCCTGCGTATCGACCAGCCCTTACCCGTTTCTAGCGTTGCCGCTGCTAAGCCTGCCGTAAAACTCTGGCTGGCGGCGGGCAGCTCTATTCCTGTTGATACGGCGATACGTGCACTGGCGGTGCGTTCAGCTAACGATGTCGCTGCGGTGATAGCGGAAGCGCTGGGCGGCACCGAAGAGCGCTTCAGTGACATGATGACGACCAAAGCGCGCGAATTAGGCATGCACGCCACGACCTTTCGCAATGCATCCGGTTTACCAGATGACGGCCAGGTGACTACCGCGCGCGATATGCTGACGCTTTCTGTACGCGTGATGCAGGATTTTCCTCAGTACTATCATTATTTTGGCCTGCAAGAGTTTACTTACCGTGGCACCCGGCATACCAGCCACAACCGCTTAGTGCGTGATTACCCCGGGGCTGATGGCCTGAAAACTGGATTTATTCGCGCCTCTGGTTTTAACGTGGCGACGACGGCCGTGCACGGCAATCGCCGGCTGATGGCTGTGGTGATGGGTGGCTTTTCCGCTCAGTCTCGTGATACCCATATGGCTAACTTGCTCGACCGCGGCTTTTTGCGCGCGTCACTACGCGACCAGTCAACCTGGATGGCCAGCACCAATGTCGCGCAGGAATTTATGACATTTGGCCCGGCTGCTTTGACGCCGCCTCAACCGGCTACGCCGCCGTCGCAGCGCCAGCCCATGCTGGCCGTCGTGGAAACCACGCCGGCAGCATCCCCATCGCCCTCACTGTCGTCAACGCCTGCTCAAGATCTCGATGCTCAGCTGGCTGATGTGTCGAATATACAGCGCCCCAATGAGCAGCAAGCCGCGCCGCAGCAAGATCCCTTACAGACGTTTATTGAGCGTGAGCAGCAGATGGCCTCGGTATCTGAATCCGGTGGCAGTTGGGGAATTCAGGTAGGCGCCTTTAGCCAAGAAATGCAGGCAAGACATCTTGCCCAGCAGGCGGCGCAGCGGGTAGACCAAAGCGTCGGTGGCCGTGTTGAAGTAGATACCATTGCTGGTCAAACGCCTGTTTACCGTGCTCGTGTAGTCGCGCTTGATGAGCAGCGCGCGCGTCAGGCATGCCGCCAACTGCACTCTCAAGGCATGGACTGCATGGTGGTCAACGCCAGCTTATAGCGCATTTCACTGGCATATCACCCCGCCAATCTGCATTGGCGGGGTTTTTTGTTTTGGGCGATTAATAAACAGGAGGCTGCGGTGACAACGTCGCTAAAGGGCATACTCAGCATGTGTATCGGCGTATTTTTTCTAGCGCTGGGTGATGCCGTCGCCAAGTGGCTTGGTGAGGTGCACTCGCCCCTGCAGATTATTTTCTTTCGTACACTGATATCGCTGCCGCTGATTGCGCTGCTGGCCCATTTTTCGGGAGGGCTGCGTAAACTGGGTACTCGAAGGCCAGGGGTGCATGCCGTTCGAGGTTTGATTTATACCGGCACCATGGTGTTCTTCGTGGTGGGCTTAACACTGCTTCCGCTGGCTGAGGCGACGGCGATTGCCTTTGTCGCTCCGCTGTTTGTCACACTGCTGTCGGTGCCTTTGCTTGGCGAGCGAATTGCACCGCCGGTGCTCGCTGCCTCATTGGTGGGTTTTATCGGTGTGCTGGTGGTGGTTCGTCCTGGCGAGGGTGCGTTTCACATTGGTACGCTCAGCATGATAGCGGCGGCCCTGTTTTATGCACTGATGATGATTACGGCGCGTCGCTACGGCGCTCGCGAGAATCTCTGGGCTATGGTGTTCTATGTCACGCTAGTGCCGTTTATAGTGACCGCGGTGAGCCTGCCTTGGGTGTGGCAAACGCCCCAACTCTGGCACTGGGCAGGTTTTATGGCATCGGGCGTGCTTGGCGTGGCGGCAACGGTGTTTATCACGTTGGCCTTTCGGTTTGCTCCGGCGGCCATCGCCGCACCGTTTGATTACACCGCCATGCTGTGGGCAGTGATACTGGGCTGGTGGTTTTGGGGTGAAATGCCGGACATCTGGGTGTGGGTGGGCAGCGTCTTGATTGTGAGTAGTGGGATTGCCGTGGCGTACTACGACCGTCGGACTACCTTAAAACGCCGCCCAACCTCTTAATCTGCCCTCAAGCAAACTGGTAGACATCCATCGCCAGCACGCCGTGCTCAACGCTGTGATGTAGCTGAGTTGCCTCGTTACCGGCGCCCATCGCGACAAGCAGCGGTTGAAAGTGCTCAGGCGTAGGGTGATTTCTATTGGCCTGCGGCGCCTTTTCCCAGTGCAGCAGCGCATCACGATCATTGGCGACTATATGGGTTGTCACCCAGCTTGAAAACTCATCTACCCAGGTAGGCATTTGACTGCCCATCGGCATCAGCTCATACAAGTTATGGGTCAGGCTGCCTGAGCCGATAATCAAAATACCTTCTTCTCGCAGTGCCGACAGCTGTTCGCCGAGTGCGACAAGCTCGCTATTACGCCAGTGCACGGGCAATGATAGTGACACGACGGGCACATCAGCAGCTGGAAACATCAACGAAAGTGGCACCCAGGCACCGTGGTCCATGCCACGCTCTACTCGCTCGGCATCGAGTAACAGCGCCAGCCGTTCGGCAAGCTCAGGGTCGCCTGAAGCAGGGTACTGACATTCGAAAAGCGCCCGCGGAAATCCTCCGAAGTCATGAATCGTTTCTGGCTTGGCGGTGGTGTTTACTTTGAGTGACGAACTCTCCCAATGTGCCGATATCACGATGACGGCTTTAGGCGA
This sequence comes from Halomonas sp. AOP12-B1-6, assembly GCF_052379225.1. Taxonomy (NCBI): domain Bacteria; kingdom Pseudomonadati; phylum Pseudomonadota; class Gammaproteobacteria; order Oceanospirillales; family Halomonadaceae; genus Halomonas; species Halomonas sp. AOP12-B1-6. The sequence goes on along the minus strand of NZ_JBQSYK010000006.1, from coordinate 149,710 downwards.
GAGACGTTTGCCCAATTCGCGTAAAAAAGCATGAGCGGGAGTTTTGTTCAGCGCCAGCATAGGCGAGCCGTGGGATATAAACAGGCTAGGTAACATGAGTGACTCTCCATCGCAGTGCCAGCGCTAGCGGTAAGCAAGCGCCGGCGATAACGTTAGGCAAAGCGGCGATCTAACACCCAGCGCCCACTTCCTAGGCCGGCTTGAACCATCAGCGCCAGCGTCCAAAATACTGGGAATTCCCAACCGCCTCCGGCATTAGAGAACATCCAGCCGTTGCCGAGGTGTACCCAGGTGGCGCCCAGTAGCACCGGAATTAACGCCAGACTCACCCAGCGGGTATACACACCCAGCAGCAGCGCAGCGCCGCCGCCAATTTCCGCAGCGATAGTCAGGTAGGCCAAAAACCCCGGTAACCCAAGTGACTCAAAGTAGCCGACAGTGCCGGGCAGGGTAAATACAAATAGTTTGAGCGAGCCGTGGGCGAGAGCCATCACGCCTAGCGCGACGCGCAGCAGCGAAATAGCATGAGGCTGTAGAGAGGTGGCTGTCGCAGGCGGTGAGAGAGTGGTCATATGAGTCGCTTCCATCAAGGGTGGTCGATGGAGCTACTTTACCGCCAGACTTAGCTGAGATAATCAGCGCGCATTGCACATCACTGTTGCGCTGGCTGCGACAATCCGATCTGTTGTTCCCAAATAGGGGGGTCGCCCCATGCTACTGATAGCTGCTCGACAAAGCGTTCCACTTTGGCAGGTAGGTAGCGCCTAGCGGGATAAAGGGCGTGAACATCGAGTCGCACGGTGGGCTCATCGATCAAAATAGGCACTAAACGGCCACTGGCGATACTCTCAGTGACTAAAAAGCTGGGCTGCTGGGCGATACCCAGTCCGGCTTCTGCTGCGTGGGTTAATACATCGCCATTGTTGCTTTCCATCGGGCCACGAACGCTGATGGGCTGCGTTGCTAGCTGCCAGTCTGCGGTATTTTGGCCGCTGCGATAACGCAGGCAGCGGTGGTGTGCCAGCGCTTGAATACTTTTGGGCTCCCCGTGGGTGGCCAGATAATCCGGCGATGCGCAAAACAGTAAACGGCAGCGGGTTAGACGGCGGGCGATTAAGCTGGAGTCAGGCAGGCTGCCGATGCGAATTGCGACGTCATAGCCTTCTTCCAATAAATCAACGCGGCGATCGTTAAGGTCCAGGCGAACTTCAAGCGCTGGATGCGCGAGCATAAACTGAGCGACCAGCGGCGCCAGGTAGCGAGTACCGAAGCTCATGGGCCCATTGACGCGCAGCTGCCCGCGCACATCGCTGGTGCCCTGGCCGACCTCCGAGGCGGCTTCGTCAAGCGCCTGTAAAATGCTTTGAGCACGTGCCAGATAGCGCTCTCCGGCCTCAGTGAGATGCAAGCGTCGCGTAGTGCGCTGAATCAACCGCGCCCCCAGCGATGCTTCCAGTGCCATGACCTGACGCGACACTCGAGTGCGTGAAAGATCCAGCGCCTGCGCTGCTTGTGTATAGCTACCCAGCTCGGCAACGCGCACAAACGTAACGAGATGCTCTAGCTGATTCATGAGGCTGTTACCGCTTTAAACGCCCGCGCGGCTTGAGCCGGGTCAGGCTGGCCGCAAATAGCCGAAATGACCGCTAAGCCGTCTGCGCCTGCGCGCCGTACATGGTTCGCGTGTTCAGCCTTTAGCCCACCAATGGCAACGCTGGGGAGCCGGCATGCGGCTACCAGCGTGGCTAAGCCGTCAAAGCCAATTGGCTGTGCGTGATCTTGCTTACTTCCGGTGGCAAACACCGGGCCAATCCCTACATAGTCGAGCAGTGCCAGTGGCGCTGCATCAAGCTGGGAAGGCGTGTTGATCGAAAGGCCAATAATCGCCTGCTCGCCCATCGCCGCCCGCGCCGCTTGCACGGCGGTGTCGCTTTGCCCTACGTGCAAACCGTCTGCCTGGCTTTCTAGCGCCACCGTTAAGCGGTCGTTAATAATCAGCGGTACGCCGGTGCCTGCCAGTACGCTTTTCAGCCGTTTTGCTTGCGCAATCATCTGGGTGTCGCTGGCGTGCTTATCGCGTAGCTGGACGATCGTCACGCCGCCGTTTACCGCGGCTTCGACCGTGCTTTCCAATCCGTAATCGTGGCATAGCGCAGCATCGGTGACTAAATACAGCGACAGATCAAACCACATAGACCGCCTCCAGATGAGTATGAGTAGTGAGATCCGCAGGGGTGAGCTGGTAGAGCGCATCCAGAAGGGCTACTTGAAAGCTACCGGGGCCTTGCGCGTGGCTGCCTGCACGTTCGCCGGCAACGGCAAAACAGGTCAATGCTGCCGCTGTTGCGCCCAGTGCCGCCTTGCGATTAGCGGCCACAAAAGCGGCTACTAGCGCGCTCAGCCCGCAGCCCAGCGTCGTGACATGCGGCATCAATGAGTGGCCGCCCTCAATTCGATAATGCTGTGTGCCATCGGTCACCCAGTCGCTTTCACCGGTCATGGCCACCACGCAGCCGTGCTTTTGAGCCAGCGCGATTGCAGCCTCGACGGCTTGTCCTGTGGTGGCCGTCGCATCCACGCCGCGGCCCTGGCTGGTCAAGCCATTGAGGGCGAGAATTTCAGAAGCATTGCCGCGAATAACGCCAGGCTTCAAGGCCAGCAGTCGTGTGCAAAGCGTTTGACGATAGCGCGTTGCGCCAACGGCGACAGGGTCTAACACCCACGGGATAGCGTGTTGATCGGCGGCAGCCGCAGCGATCAGCATAGCATCGGCCCAGTGTGCAGAAATCGTACCAATATTGACAGACAGTGCCGCAGAGATAGCGGTGAACTCAGCCACTTCCTCAGGCGCATGCAGCATGGCGGGCGAGGCCCCCGTGGCTAGCAGCAAGTTAGCGGTGCTATTCATCGCGACGTAGTTCGTCATGCAGTGAACCAGCGGTGTCTCTGAGCGAAGTGCCTCAAGGTAATCGCCAAGCGGGCGGAGGGGCATAGTCTGTTCCTATAAAGCGGCCAGCGTTACTGGCTGAATGCCAGCATGGTAACGATTATTCATCATCAGTGCTGACCGAGATTCATGAAAGACAGCGCTTGATGACAGGCTTAGGGTAATAAAAGCCTATAGACTTGCCATAGAATCAATCTGCGAAGCAGCGATACATGAGGAAAACCAATGGCTGAACTACTGTTCCGGCTGCGCCACGTGACCGATGAGGAAGCGATGGAAGTGCGCGATCTATTCGCAGCGCACGGCTTTGATACCTATGAAACCCAGGCGGGCTTTTTCCGCTTGGGTGTCGATGCCATTTGGCTGCGTAATCCACATCAGCATGAAGCGGCGACCGCTGCGTTGAACGCTTATCAAGCCGAGCGCTTTGAGCGCGTGCAGCGTGAGCACCAGGCGACGGTTGAGCGCGGTGAGGCGGCAACGCTGTGGCGCCGCCTAGCCGCGCACCCGGTACAAGTTGTGCTGGTGCTGATAGCGGTAGTACTTATTGCCGCCCTCACGCTGCTCCCTTTTGTGGGTCTATCGCACGCCTAAGCGGCCGGTAAATGACCGCGTTTAAGATACATCATGACGCCTTCGCTACCGGCGGTGAGCGCCGGGGCCGCGCCGCTAGGGTAGCGGCACCAAGTACCCGCAGAGTAGCTTTGCTCAGTATCGCTGAGGGTACCTTCTAAGACCAAAAACTCCATGCCCCCTATCAGGGTCGGGTACGTAATAGACGTGCCCGCAGCCCAGTTTTCTAGGCTGATGCGCTCCTGCTTATAGGTGTGCAGCATTTTGTAGACAATGCGCGGGCGCCTATCAGGTTGCCAGGGAAGCCGGTGGGCAGGCACTGCCAGCTGTAGCGTGTCGTTAGGATCAAACTGATGCAGTTTGACAAAAATCAGCGCGCCTTCCTCGCCAATCTGCGGCGTATGGCCGGTACCCACAGGGTTTCTTAAGTAGCTACCCGCTGCGTAGCGGCCATGTTCATCGGCAAAGACACCCTCTAACACCAAAATTTCTTCACCGCCGCCGTGCGTGTGCCGCTCGAACTGCGAGTGGGGGGCGTAGCGAACCAGGCTAGTCGCACGTGCGACTTCGTCACCAATCCGGTCAAACATCATGCGTTCTACTCCCGGACTGGGGGAGTCGACCCATTGATACTCTTCCGGGGTAACACAGGCAAAGTGGCTAAAATCAGCGTTTAGGCGCATAGGAAGGCTCTTCGCAGGGGACGTAAAGTAAGGGGGAAGGGGTGCTAGTCTCCTTATCGAGAGCCGAGAATGCAACTTTCAGTGGTGCGATACGCGCGGTGACGGCATAAAAATACCGCCCGAAGGCGGCATTCTTTTAAGCATATGTGAAGATTACTTCAGGGCGCGTCGGTCAGCGCGGCAATAATATGATGAGCCGCTTCAATACGCGCACTGTTGGGGTAGCTACGATTAGCCAACAGTACAATGCCTATTTTCTCGCTAGGCACAAAGGCCACGTAGGCGCCAAAGCCGTTAGTCGAGCCGGTCTTGTTGTACCACATGGCTTGGTTTGCCGGTAACGGCGGCTGCAAACGACTTGCTTCATTGGCTTCCATAACCATTTCAAGCGAATTCCCTGCACGCAATTGCTCAAGCTGCACAGGATAGCTATAGCGCTCCCAACCCAGGCCTTGGGTCATGTCGCCCATATTGAAATAGCCCATTCGCGTCGTTTCTAGTGCCTCACGCAGAACCTCGTCCAGCGCTGAATCGTCCATGTTGGCTTCAACGAATGTCAGCATGTCAGCGGCATTCGACTTCAATCCGTACGCCTGGGCGTCCAGCACGCCAGGGTTCACCCGAATAGGCTCATCCTGCTTTGAATAACCAAAGGCATAATTCGCCTGCTCCTCTTCGGGCACCTGCAGATAGCTATGCTCAAGCCCAAGCGTTGAGAACAGGTGCTCTTGCATCGATATAGCATATGGCTCATCAAGGCTTTGGGCCGCCAGATAGCCTAGCAAGCCAATGCTTGGGTTAGAGTACCGACGGTAGGTGCCAGGAGCGTACTCAGGCGTCCATTGACGATAGTAGGTGATCATATCATCTTCATCTTGAACGTCTTCTGGGAACTGCAAAGGCAGCCCACCTGCCGTGTAGGTGCCGAGTTCAAGCAAACTGACGTCATCGAAGGCGCTACCTTCAAGCGCAGGCAGATACTGGCTAGCGGGGTCAGAGAACGATAGAGCGCCGCTGGCCTGAGCATAGGCAGCCAGCGCGGCGGTAAAGGTCTTACTCACCGAGCCCAGCTCAAACAGCGTGTCTGCCGTTACCGGTACTCCGGCCGCTTGATCGGCAACACCATAATTAAAGTAATAACGCTGCCCCTCAACACTGAGTGCCACCGCCATGCCCGGAATGCGATATTCCGCCATCAGGGCCGTTATGGTGTCATTGACCATGGCCTCGGTTTGGGAGCTGCTCAGCTTTTCGGTAGCCCAGCTTGAGGTACCGAGAAGTAGCGAACCTGCCACGATAAAACCTGCTTTGGCTGCTAGCATCCTATCCATATGAAACCTGCCTTCTTGTTTGTGAATACCGCATGATACGTCCTAGCAACGATAAAGCGTGGCCAGTAAGTCGTCGACAAACGTAAAAAAGCGCCCGTAGGGCGCTTTGGTTATCATTTTTCGCTACATTGTTCAGTTTAGTGGGCATGCTCGCTGTGATCGTGATCGTGATCGTGATCGTGATCGTGATCGTCGTCAGACGCATGATCATCATGACCTGCTTCTGCCAGCGAGTCGTGCAGCACGCGAGCATTGTGGCGCATCATACCCAGATACGTGCTGGCCTCGCCTTCACTTGCTAGCGCGTCCGCGTACAGCGTGCCTGCAATGGGCAAGCCGGTTTCTTCGGCTAGCTGGGTGATGATCGACTGGTTGGTCATGTTCTCGTGGAACAGTGCCTTAACGTTCTCTTGATTAATCACGTCTACCAGCGCTGCCATGCTGGCGCCACTAGGATCCGCTTCCGTGGAAAGTCCCACTGGAGACAGGAAGTTAACGCCATAAGCGTTTGAGAAGTAGCCAAACGAGTCATGGCCGGTAATCACGCTAGTGGAGGCCGGAATCTCGTCAATCAGCGCATGAATCTCGGCGTCTACCTCGGCTATTTCCTGTAAATACTGCTCCGCATTGGCGCGGTACGCATCGGCGTTGTCAGCATCAGCGGCGATTAATCCATCGCGAATGTTGGCAATATACACCTCAGCTTGGTGCATATCCTGCCATGCGTGCGGGTCCTCATCACCATGATCATGACCGGCATGGTCGTCGCCATGATCGGCATGCTCATGCTCATGCTCATGCGCTTCGTGATCGTGTCCTTCATGATCGTGGCCGTGATCGTCATGTCCGGCATAAGAGAGGGGCTCAATGCCGTCGGTCGCGGTGACCAGGGCGCCATCGTAGTCACTGGCGCTAATTAGCCGCTCCATCCAGCCTTCAAATAGCAGGCCGTTAAACACGACTAAATCGGCATCGGCCAGTGAGCGTGCATCGCCAGGGCTGGGCGAGTAAACATGGGCGTCGCCATCGGCCGCGACCAGGGAACTTACCTCAACATGGTCACCGCCTACGTTTTCCACCATGTCCGCCAATATAGAGAAACTGGTCACGACCTGAATACGCTCATTAGCCATGGCAGCAGGCAGTGCCAACAGGGCAGAAACACCGACTAACCAGCGTGCCGACCGGTGTGATAACCGGTATGAAACATGGCTAAGCGACATATAAAACTCCTTACGATTAAGCGTGAACGGGCGCCATTAACACCCGTGATCGACGGCCAGCGGCGTCGTTTTACGCCGTAGCTTGGCTGCTAAACTGTGATAACGGCCAAACAGCGCCGAGAATAGATAACCCGCCCCGGCCAGCAGAATAATGCTCGGGCCTGAAGGGATATCCAGGTGGAACGAAAGCAGTAGGCCGCCGGTGCTAGACACCATGGCCAGCACAATCGAAATACCGATCAGCCCTTCTAAGCGCTTGCTCCAAAAGCGTGCCGAGGTGGCGGGAAGCATCATTAAGCCCACCGCCATCAGCGTGCCTAGAGTTTGAAAGCCGGCCGTTAAATTCAGCACCAGCAGCCCCAAAAACACGCTATGCACCCAGCCGCTACGGCGGCTTTGGCCGCGCAAAAATAGCGGGTCTAAACACTCCACCACTAAGGCACGAAAAACCACCGCCAGCGTCACCACAATCAGCGTACTGATACCGGCAATCAGCATTAGGGCGGTGCCATTAATCGCCAAAATAGAGCCAAACAGCACGTGGGTTAGATCCACGCTGCTACCGCCTAGCGAAATCAGCATGACGCCCGCAGCCAGCGAAATAATAAAAAAGCTCGCCATGGCCGCATCTTCACGCTGGCCGCCCATTTTCGATACCGCGCCCGCCAGCAGTGCCACCAGCAAACCAAACAGCACGCCGCCAATACTCATAATGGGTAGCGAGAATCCTGCCAGCAGAAAGCCGAGCGCCACACCGGGGAGAATCGCGTGAGCCATGGCGTCGCCAATCAGGCTCATCCCGCGTAACACCAAAAACACCCCCAGCGCAGGGGCCGCCAGCGAAAGCGCTAAACCGCCCACCACCGCACGGCGCATAAAGCCGTAGTCGAATGGCGCGACAAACCATGCATTCAGTAGGTCAAGCATGCTGATCCCCCACGCTAAACGGCATCGCCTGAACGGGCGCATGCTGATGAGTCAGCGCAGCGGGGGCAACCCAGCGCGCGTGGCCGCCGTTGAGCATCAGCACTTCATCGGCAAGACGGCGCAAATGATCCATATCGTGTAACACCACAATAATCGTCGCGCCGTCATCGGCCATCTGACGCAGGATACGAATCAAAATGTCGACCGTTTCACTGTCCACATTGGCAAACGGCTCATCCAACAGTAATAGCTCGGCTTCCTGCATCAGCGTGCGCCCAATCAGCGCACGCTGGCGCTGGCCGCCGGAAAGCTCGCCCAGCGGGCGGTGGGCCAAGTGCGAGATACCCAGCCGCGCCATAATCTCGCGGCCTTTTCGATAATGCCCGGCGCAATAGCCGGTTAGCGCGCCGTGGCTAGGCCAGCTGCCGGTCATGACCAATTCTTCCACGCTCATTGGGAAGGTAAGGTCCAGCGCTAGCTGCTGGGGCAGCCATGCCCGGCGCTCTTTTGCTACCGTGCAGACCACTTCGCCGCTAATCGGCCGAAGCTCCCCCATGATCGCCTGAATCAACGTGCTTTTACCGGCACCGTTAGCGCCAATCAGTGCGGTAATGGCGCCTGGCTTGAAGTCGCCTTCAATGTGTTCCAGCACCGTGCGGCGCGCCTGGGCCAAATGTAGGTCGTGCAGCTGAAGACGAGAGACAGAACGCTCACTCATCCCCACCACCCGCCAGCCCAACTCACTAAACCCCACAGCGCTAGCAGCGGCACGGCAACAAACAACAGCCGTTTAACCGCCGACAATGACATTAAGGAGAAGTGACAAGGACCTTCCTTGTTATGGCGGTGCGTATGCTCACTCATCAAGCGGCCTCGTGTAATATAAAATAGGTTATAACATAACATGTTGCAAAGCCAAAAAATTGCTGGATATTTTACGCCTAAACGCCGCGCTGGCAATCATAAAGCTCAGGGTTAAGTAGTGCCGTAAATGCCGCCCCAGCCCGCCTGCCAAATAATGGCCGGGTACGCACCGTTCTCAAACACCGAATCGTATTCGCGCCGCTGCGCTTGTGCAGGATGAATCCGGCTGTGGATAAGTCTTTGGGTAAGGGTGTGAATAAGGCTGTGTATAAGTCAGAAGAGTAATAATCGGAGAAATAACCAACGCCGCTAACAAGCGGAAAAGATACAGGCGTACTGATGCATTTAATGGCGCTAAGAGTAGCACGGCGCTGGCACGTATCTAACGTGGAAACAGCATTGGCTAAGTAAGACTAAGTTTAATAGCGCTTAAGGGTAAAGAATGGTTTGATGAGGCAAGGTGATGACTAGGAGCGTGCCATGGATGATTTTTCGCCGTCTGATTTGAAAACGATACTCCATTCCAAGCGTGCAAACCTCTACTACTTACAGCATTGCCGCGTGCTGGTGAATGGTGGCCGGGTCGAGTACGTCACCGATGAAGGTAGTAAGTCGCGCTACTGGAACATCCCTATTGCCAACACCACGTCGATACTCTTGGGCACCGGCACTTCTATCACTCAGGCAGCCATGCGTGAACTAGCCAAGGCGGGGGTCTTAGTCGGGTTTTGTGGTGGCGGGGGAACACCGCTGTTTGCGGCTAATGAAGTCGATGTTGATGTCGCGTGGCTCACCCCGCAAAGCGAATACCGGCCTACAGAGTATCTCCAATACTGGGTGCACTTCTGGTTTGATGATGCAAAGCGCCTGGATGCCGCCCGTGCATTTCAGCAGGCGCGCCTGACGCGCATTGAAGCTCTGTGGACAAGCCGTGTGATGAAAGACGCAGGTTTTAGCATTTCAATGGATCAGCTGCATAGCGCTCTTAGCTACCACCGTGAAGCGATCAAGAAAGCACCTAGCACCGTTGACCTGCTCACCCTGGAAGCGCGCTTAACCAAAATGCTGTTTAAGCTGGCGGTGAATGCTACCGAGTATGGCGACTTCACCCGCGCCAAGCGCGGAACAGGCGTAGATCCCGCCAACCGCTTTCTTGATCACGGCAACTACCTCGCCTACGGATTGGCCGCCACGGCCACCTGGGTGCTGGGTATTCCCCATGGACTTGCGGTACTACACGGTAAAACTCGCCGGGGCGGCCTGGTGTTTGATGTCGCTGATTTAGTCAAAGACGCCGTTATTCTGCCTCAGGCGTTTATTTCCGCTATGCGCGGCGATGAAGAGCAGGAGTTTCGCCAAGCCTGTATCGAGCGGCTGACCCGCACCGAATCCCTCGACTTCATGATCGATACGCTCAAGGAAGTGGCTCAGGCGTTGGGGAGCGCCAAGCAATGAACGTGCTGCTGATTTCCCAGTGCAATAAAAATGCGCTGAAAGAAACCCGCCGCATTCTTGACCAGTTTGCCGAGCGCCGCGGTGACCGCACCTGGCAAACGCCCATCACCCAAGCCGGGTTGGATACCTTGCGCAAACTGCTGCGCAAAAAAGCCCGCAAAAACACCGCCGTTGCCTGCCACTGGATTCGGGGTCACGACCACAGCGAGCTGGTGTGGGTGGTGGGGGACGCCTCGCGGTTTAATATCAATGGCGCGGTGCCCACCAATACCACTGCCCGAGATATCCTGCGCCGCCGCGATGAAAACGACTGGCACAGCGGTGAAGACATTCTCCTGCTCACCGCCTTCGCTGCGTTACTGCACGACCTGGGCAAAGCCTGCGACGCCTTTCAGCAGCGGCTTAAAGGCAAGCTGGAAGGGCGCAACTTATACCGCCATGAGTGGATATCGCTTCGCCTGTTCCAAGCGTTTGTAGGCAGTGACGGCGACGCCACCTGGCTGGCACGACTGGCCGAAGGCAACTATCAAGAGCAGGACTGGCTGGATGGTTTAGAGCGTGACGGATTAGATAGCCCCACATCGGCGGTATTTAGTCGTTTGCCGCCGCTGGCTGCTACGCTGGGTTGGCTAGTGCTTAGCCACCACCGCCTGCCGTTAAAACCGCCGGAACAGGATGGCAATACTGAAAGGCGCTGGGGCAGAGGAAAGGCGCCACTACAGGCGGAGCAGTTGGGCGAACTGTTTGCTTCTATCCATGCCGAGTGGAATGAAATTCCCGAAACCCAAGACTCTAAGCGTATTGCCCCATACTGGCAGTTCAGCGGTGGGTTGCCGCTGAGTACCTCCCGCTGGCGTGAACGCGCTGCTAAGCTCGCAACGCGGCTACAGGCACGGCTAAAAGCGGATCGTCACTGGCTGGAAAGCCACTACGTCATGCACTTAGCGCGGCTAAGCCTAATGCTCGCCGACCATTACTACTCAAGCCTGGAAGATCTCCAGCACCGCGTGCGCGGCGAACCCAACTATCCGCTAATAGCCAATACCGTGCGTAAAACCGGCAAGCCCAACCAGCCGCTTGATGAACATATCCTGGGGGTGGAAAAACACGCTGCGGCGGTCGCCCGGGCACTGCCCAGTGTCGATAGTCACCTACCCCGTTTAGCGCGCCATAAAGGCTTTCGTAAGCGCAGCAGTCACCCGCGCTTTCGTTGGCAGGATAAAGCCTTTGACCTGGCCCAATCGCTAAGGGAGCGCAGCCAACGGCAAGGCTTTTTTGGTATCAACATGGCCTCCACCGGCTGCGGTAAGACCCTGGCGAATGGGCGCATCATGTATGCGCTGGCTGACCCTCAACAGGGCGCGCGTTTTAGCATTGCGTTGGGGCTGCGCACCCTGACCCTGCAAACTGGCCAAGCCCTTCGCGAGCGCTTGCATCTGGGGGAGGATGAACTTGCCGTGCGCGTAGGCGGCAGCGCCAATAAAGCGTTATTTGAGCATTACGAACAAGAAGCCGAAGCCAGTGGTTCGGCGTCTAAACAGGCGCTAATCGAAGAAGACGCCCACGTGGTGTTTGACGGCAATTTTGATAGTCATCCGGTGCTGCGCCGTTTGAGCGATGAGCCGGGCACTCGCGCGCTTATCGCCGCACCCATTTTGGTATGCACCGTTGACCACCTTGTGCCTGCCACGGAAAGCACACGAGGCGGGCGGCAGATCGTGCCCATGCTGCGGCTAATGAGCAGTGATCTAGTGCTCGATGAAATCGACGACTTCGATATCAACGACCTGCCTGCGCTTACTCGATTAGTGAATTGGGCAGGGCTGTTGGGATCGCGAGTGCTGCTGTCATCGGCCACCTTGCCACCCGCATTGGTCGAAGGGCTGTATGAAGCTTATCGCAGCGGTCGCGAAGCTTTTCAACGCCATCGTGGCGAGCCGGGATTAGCGACGGATATCTGCTGCGCCTGGTTCGACGAACATGATCGTCAGCATGCAAACTGCGCCAGTAGCGAGACCTTCAAGGCCGCGCATCACGCCTTTGCCAAGCGCCGGTTAGAACGCTTATCTATTAGCCCGGTGCGCCGCCGTGGCGATATTTTAGCGTTGCCAGCGTTGGGTAAACGGCCAGAAGAAATAAGGCCCGCGGTTGCAGCGTTGCTACGCGAGCATGCGCTGGCGCTGCACCAGCAGCACCACTCCATTGACCCCCACACCAGCAAACGCGTTAGTTTTGGCCTTATTCGTATGGCCAATATCGACCCATTGGTGGATGTAGCCAGGGCACTGTTTCAGCAGGGCGCGCCAGAAGGTGTGCGCATTCACCTCTGCGTTTACCACTCCCGCCACCCGCTGGTGATGCGCTCGGAGATTGAACGCCGCTTAGATAAAACGCTGCAACGAGCCGAACCCGAGCGCGTGTTTCAGCAGCCGGATATCCGCCGCCTACTCGACAGTAGCGAAGAAAACGACCACCTGTTTATTGTGCTGGGCTCGCCGGTAACGGAAGTGGGTCGCGACCACGATTACGACTGGGCGATAGTAGAGCCTTCTTCCATGCGCTCGATTATCCAGCTAGCGGGCCGGGTACGCCGACACCGTGAACAGGCGTGTGATTCGCCCAATATATTATTGCTTGATACCAACCTCAAACATTGGGAGCAGTTGGGAAAGCCCGCGTTCCACAAGCCTGGCTTTGAAACAGACAGTTATTGGCGGCTAAGTAGTCACTTCCTTAGTGAGCTGTTAACGAAAGATGAGTACCAGGTGATAGATGCCCGCCCCCGCGTTCTGGCGCGGGAAGTGCTGCACGCTAAAGAAAGTCTCGTCGATTTGGAGCATAAGCGGCTGCACCAGCTGATGATTGAACAACCCGCCGAGCCGTTAACTAAAAAAGAGATAAGAATGGAGAAAACGCCCAAGCCGCCGCCATTGGGAGCCTATAGCTGGCATGTCATGCCGCAACTGCATTTAACCGGTGTATTGATTCAGCGTGATCCATTTCGCAAGCAGCTCGAACCTGAAATAACCCTAGCGCTGCTGCCCGATGAGGGCGGTGAAACCTGGACGCTGCACCGCGTAGACGACGGCGCAAGACGCGGTGAGAAGCTTTATATCCCGGTGGAAGAGAGCCTGCTGGTGCGGGTAGACCTAGCAAATGAACGGGGCGAACGGATTCAGACTTGGGGCGCAAGTGACTACCTAACGGCTCTGGCCGATTTGGCGGAAGACCTGGATATCTCTCTTGATCGCGCTGCCCGTACCTTCGGCACGGTAACGGCCTCGGCCAGAAATCAGCGGTGGGGGTATCACCCGGTGTTGGGGTTTTGGCGGAGTAAATGAGGGCCGGTGATTGACACCGGCCTGCTGCCTGTGCGGCAGATGATGCTTATAAATAAAGCGAATGATGATATTTCTGAGCTGCTTGTCCGGCAGCCAATATCGTAACCCTACCAATCCATTTTATAGGTTTTTCAATTATGGTGCTGCTGGTTAATTTTATAATTAAAAAGTGAATGTTGATAGGGATTGATTGTTAGGGTGGGTAGGTCTATTCTTGAAATCACTCGGCAGCTGGCACTGCCGAGTGGTGAGACAAAAATCAGGCTGGTAGCTGCTGTAAGCAGTAAGGAGGTGAGAGAGTGGTTGGCTATTGCTCCGTGAGAAGAGTTTAGCGCTTTTCCAACACGCCCCGAGGAGTCTTGCCTCGGGGCATATATTGGCACGAATTATCGTGTTCCCCAAATATGAGTTTGAAAGGATGTTTAATGCCCACCATTCCTAGTGGAAGCTGGCAGCAACTCCGAACATTGATCGAAGTCTTTTTAAAAGAACGCTTCGATACCAAAGCGGAAAAGCTGCAGCCTGACGATCCGAAGTACCAAGCTCTAGTTGAACAATTTAAGTTCGATACCTGGATCAACGATGCGGCAAGGCGTGTAGGCCAGCTGCAAGTGGTTACCCACTCACTAAAACCTATTCACCCTGATGCTAAAGGCTCCAGCCTTTACGCCCCGCCAGAATCGTTAAATAAACATCATCTTGTCGGCAGTCATACGCTACCTGCTAATTTTGCGGGTGATGTCGTGGGAAACGCTGCAGCTTTGGATGTTTATAAATTTTTAAAGCTGACGTTTGAAGGGAAATCGCTGCTTGAACGCGCGCTGGAAAACGATAGCGATTTTGCCAAAGCGTTAAGTGACAACCCCGAACAAGCTCAGGCGTGGATCAACGCCTTCGCGGCGATTACCGAGCCGCGTGGTGAGCACGCCTCGCATACCCGCGCAAAACAGCTCTATTGGCTGGTGGGGGATGATGCCGCAGACCTGGAAAATGACGCCGATAACTTTCGTTTACTAGCCCCGCTCTATGCCACCTCGTTGGCCCACTGCGTCTTCCAAACCATTAACCATGACCGCTTTAGCGAAGAGGCCAAAGACGCTCGTAAGGCTAAACGGGAGGGCAAATACGCTGAGCAACCCGTGCACAGCTATCCCAACTTAGCCGTACAGAAAATGGGCGGCACCAAGCCACAAAATATTTCACAGCTGAATAGTGAGCGGGGTGGTAATAACTATTTGTTGGCATCGCTCCCGCCCAGTTGGAATGTGCGTGATAGTCGCCCGCCGCTAAAAGTAGCATCGGTTTTCTCCCACCCAGGAGTATTTGGCAGCCGTTCAGAAGTGCGCTCGCTGGTTAAAGACCTCAAGCGCTTTTTGGAGACCAACCCCTCTACGGATATGCACACCCGCAACCTGCGCGATGACTATACCGCCATGCTGATGGATGAGCTGGCGCTGTTTGCAATGCAAATGCACAGCCTACCCGCCGGGTGGAGTACGGATGAAAAATGCGAATTGGTCGCCGAAGAAGCCTTCTGGCTAGACCCTGGTCGCGCCGAGGAAGAAGCTGCTTTTCGTGAGGCACGAAGCAGCGTGGAGTGGGCCGATGACATTCGTCACCGCTTCGCTAACTGGCTCAACGCGGCGTTGGGTGAAAAGCTCCCATTAGGCGATGTGGAATTTCGTCACTGGCAGAAAACACTGGCGAAAGATGCTACCCATCAACGCCTGCAGGATCGTGACCGTCGATGGATGGAAAGCCTAATGGAAGACTTAGCCAACTTGCCAGGAGGTGATGACGATGAGTGAAGTGAAAAACCTCCTGGTTTTACCACGCCTGCGGGTACAAAACGCCAATGCGATTTCCAGCCCAATGACCTGGGGCTTTCCTGCAATGAGCGCTTTTGTGGGTTTAATGCACGCCTTGGAGCGCAAGCTCTTTTCGGCAGGTATCAACGTTTCGCTTAGCAGCGTCGGTGTTATTTGCCACGACTTTGAAGCCCAGGCCACTGAAGGCGGTTATATCCGTGGTTTTCATCTCACCCGTAACCCTGTGGATAAAACTGGCGGCACGGCAGCGATTGTAGAAGAAGGGCGCATCCACCTGGATATCACGCTGATCTTCAAGATTGATACAGCGGCGGCAGAAAGTGAGCATGATGATATTGCCCATCAAATCGGCGAGATCGTGGCGGGTATGCGTATTGCCGGTGGCAGCGTCATTCCTAACCGCGCCGTGCCAAGCCACAAGCAACGCCCGCAATGGGTCGCGCTTGATGACGATGAAGAGCGGCGTCAAAAACAGTTCACCCGCCTAAAGCGCCGCTGGCTGCCGGGCTTTGCGTTAACCCTGCGCGATGACTACCTCACCCAGCATCACCAAACGCTGCAACAGCAGAACCCGGAAGCCAGTTTGCTAGGTGCGTGGCTAGACCTTTCTCGTCTTAACCATGCCTGCACATTAGAAAATGAGGGCGAACCCAACGAGAAGCCCGTTTGGGAGGTGCAGCGCCCCTATCGCGGCTGGCTGGTGCCAATCCCTGTGGGTTATGGCGCCATTTCCGATCTTTTTAATCCCGGCGAAGTGGCCAATGCCCGTGATGCCAAGACGCAGTTTCGCTTTGTTGAAAGCCTCTATTCTATTGGCGAATGGGTCAGCCCCCACCGCATGAAGCAACCAGAAGACCTGCTTTGGTACGTTGATAACGACGAAGAAGCGGAGCTTTACCGACTCAATAACGACTACCACCTTCGCGCCACTGCACAGTAAACCAGGAGCTTTATCATGGCTAAAAACGATACCCTTAAAACCGCTTCCGTCCTCGCCTTTGAGCGCAAGCTTGATCCTTCCGATGCCCTGCTTTACGCCAGCAGTTGGGATAAGCGGCAAGATGAACCGCAGTGGCAGCCGGTAGAAGTGCGCGAAAAGTCGGTGCGCGGCACCATTTCTAACCGCCTGAAAGCCAAAGACCAAGACCCCGCTAAGCTAGACGCGGCGATTGAAAACCCCAACCTGCAAACGGTAGATGTCGCTACGCTGCCCCACGATGCAGACACCTTGGTTGCTCGTTTTACGCTGCGCGTACTGGCGGGTGCTGGAACGCCTTCGGCCTGTAATAACGCTGAGTACCAAGCCAAGCTGGAACAGGCAGTTGCCGAGTATAAGCAAGCGCAAGGCTTTGGCGAGCTGGCGCATCGCTATGCCAATAACCTCGCTAATGGCCGCTTTCTGTGGCGTAACCGCATGGGCGCAGAGCAAGTTGAAGTAAGCGTTCGCCAATTGGCGCAGGGTAAAACCACCAAAGAGTGGACGTTTGATGCACTGTCGCTATCGTTGCGGGCCTTCGAAGACACCGCCGAGCTTAAAGAACTCGCCGGTGTTATCGCCTCCGCACTGGCCGGTGAGGAGCACTTACTGCTAGAGGTAGTGGCTTATGTGCGTGTGGGCAGTGGCCAAGAAGTGTTCCCTTCGCAAGAGCTGATTCTTGATCGGGGCCGGGGTGATAAGAGCAAAACGCTTTATCACATCAGCAAGATCGCCGGTATTCACTCGCAGAAACTGGGTAACGCCATTCGCACCATCGACACCTGGTACCCCAATGAGAACGATGAAGATCTAGGCCCTATTGCCGTTGAGCCGTATGGCTCAGTGACCACCCAGGGTAAAGCGTACCGCCAGCCCAAGCAGAAAGCTGATTTCTATTCACTCCTAGATAACTGGATGATCAAGGATCAAGTGCCTACGAAGGAAGACCAGCACTTTGTCATGGCGACCCTGATTCGTGGCGGTGTGTTCGGCGAAGCGGGGTAAACCATGGATCACTATATCGACATTCGTTTGAGGCCCGACCCTGACTTTGCCCCGGCAATGTTAATGGGCGCGCTTTACAACAAGTTGCACCGGGCACTTTTCGACCTAGAAGCAAACGGTATCGGCGTAAGCTTTCCGTTATGTAAGCACGGCGTTCGCGCTCGTACATTAGGGGTAAAGCTGCGCGTGCATGGCACTCAGGCAAACCTTGGGCAACTGATGACCGTAAACTGGCTGACCGGTATGCGTGACCACGTTAGCATCAGTGAAATATTGGCGGTGCCTATCGATGCAAAGCACATCAACGTAGCGCGTAAGCAGTTCAATACAGGAAGCCTCAGCCGCGCAAAGCGCTATGCCAAACGGCATGAGATTTCTGAAGAAGCAGCGCGACAAATCTACGCCAAGGTAGCGGAAAAGCGCATTGAACTGCCCTTTGTGCAGATCAATAGTCGCTCTACGCAACAGCGGTTTGCTCTGTTCATACAGCACAGCAAGCCGCAGGGGCAGCCAGTTGCAGGGACGTTTAACCATTATGGATTAAGCAGTGATGCCACTGTGCCCTGGTTTTGACCCTTTTTTCTAGCATGAAAAAGGACGACCAGTAATCAATCACTTAGCGGTTTCTCTCGAAAAAGGGTGATACCGCTTTTTTTGGCTAAAGCTCTTTAACAATCAGCCTTTTATTTTTGGTAAGCTCTAGTGCGCTGCCGCCCAGGCAGCTCAGAAAGGTACGACTACGCTGGGAGAGTCCAACGGCAGGTGCGCTGCCGCCCAGGCAGCTCAGAAAGATAACGGGCGGCCATTCGTTGATATTGGCTCGTGCGCTGCCGCCCAGGCAGCTCAGAAAACAAGACGAGTGGGGTGTGTTCTCTCTAATCTGTGCGCTGCCGCCCAGGCAGCTCAGAAACAGCGGCAAGAGCTTGTGGAAGCGCAGCTTGGGTGCGCTGCCGCCCAGGCAGCTCAGAAAGCCGTAATTTGCGCGGCTATGACCATCGCAATGTGCGCTGCCGCCCAGGCAGCTCAGAAAAACACAAATTTAACGATAGTGACTAACCGCCGGTGCGCTGCCGCCCAGGCAGCTCAGAAATGGGGCCGCTGCCGAAAGCAACCAACACAATGGTGCGCTGCCGCCCAGGCAGCTCAGAAAAGCATCGGACAGATCCGGGAGCTCGGCCTCGGGTGCGCTGCCGCCCAGGCAGCTCAGAAAGTATTGGAATGCGGCCGTATCAACGACGTAAAGTGCGCTGCCGCCCAGGCAGCTCAGAAAATCGCGTGCCAGGTCATTTTTTCTTTACCGAAGTGCGCTGCCGCCCAGGCAGCTCAGAAACGGCCAACTTAGCGTCAGTTCGGAAGAAGTGAGTGCGCTGCCGCCCAGGCAGCTCAGAAAAATGCCCACGCCTCAGCAACAGCCGCCACGCCGTGCGCTGCCGCCCAGGCAGCTCAGAAACTGAACAACTGAAAACATGGCTATATGCGGACGTGCGCTGCCGCCCAGGCAGCTCAGAAAAAAACCCCAGGTGCCCACAATGCGGGCTATGGGTGCGCTGCCGCCCAGGCAGCTCAGAAATGAGCGTGCCGATGGTAAAGGCTTAGGCGCAAGTGCGCTGCCGCCCAGGCAGCTCAGAAATTGATAATGGAGTGGGTAGCCATCCCTGGATCGTGCGCTGCCGCCCAGGCAGCTCAGAAACAAGCCCACGCGGAAGCATGATAGTCGCTTCAAGTGCGCTGCCGCCCAGGCAGCTCAGAAACAACGGGATCATCTACTCGCCGCCCTCAACACGTGCGCTGCCGCCCAGGCAGCTCAGAAATAAATGATGGCATGACGCTAAAAAGCCTGCGCGTGCGCTGCCGCCCAGGCAGCTCAGAAACATAGGCGGTCATGAGCGAGAATGGCGAATAGGTGCGCTGCCGCCCAGGCAGCTCAGAAAAGGTGGGGATTGCCGACGATGACATCGACATGGTGCGCTGCCGCCCAGGCAGCTCAGAAAAAAAACTCGCAGACGCAAGAAAGGCCATCACGTGCGCTGCCGCCCAGGCAGCTCAGAAAACTAACCATCGTGACGTTAGGGCACTGCGTGGGTGCGCTGCCGCCCAGGCAGCTCAGAAAGAAAAGATCACAATTTCCATTATTGTTGATCCGTGCGCTGCCGCCCAGGCAGCTCAGAAAGTCGCGGTGTTCAATATCCGGTAAATGCTGCGGTGCGCTGCCGCCCAGGCAGCTCAGAAACAACCGTGTGAATAGTTTTATTGTTTGGCATTGTGCGCTGCCGCCCAGGCAGCTCAGAAATGGGCCACCGAAAGCGTTACGCGCTGCATCCGGTGCGCTGCCGCCCAGGCAGCTCAGAAAATTGAAGCGTAGGATTTTCGGCCAGTCGCAGTGTGCGCTGCCGCCCAGGCAGCTCAGAAATAAAAACACCGGTTTTCAGTTCACTGATAGCAGTGCGCTGCCGCCCAGGCAGCTCAGAAAAATACGACCGCGAGGCGCTAAAACAGCGCTCAGTGCGCTGCCGCCCAGGCAGCTCAGAAAAACGTCACACCATTAGGCCCAACGTCCTGGGGGTGCGCTGCCGCCCAGGCAGCTCAGAAAAGTTGCCACTGCCGCTGCGCTGTAGCGAGCCTGTGCGCTGCCGCCCAGGCAGCTCAGAAAATACATCTTTAAGGCGGTTCCAGCTCTCTTTCGTGCGCTGCCGCCCAGGCAGCTCAGAAAAACAAAGGGGGCAGCGCCTCCCCAGCAGCGACGTGCGCTGCCGCCCAGGCAGCTCAGAAAGACTAAAACCCATACGAGAAGCGCCGCGCACTGTGCGCTGCCGCCCAGGCAGCTCAGAAATGTGTGGGCTATGAAGACCAGCAGGCAGGCTTGTGCGCTGCCGCCCAGGCAGCTCAGAAAGTAAGAAGGTTGACGATAATGGCTAATTATTCGTGCGCTGCCGCCCAGGCAGCTCAGAAATACAGAATCTTGAAGTTTGCTCGGCGGTATTCGTGCGCTGCCGCCCAGGCAGCTCAGAAATGAGTGCTAAGACTCTTGCTTTCATCTTTTCAGTGCGCTGCCGCCCAGGCAGCTCAGAAAGTAATTAGGCGCATCGACAAACGCAGCCTCTGGTGCGCTGCCGCCCAGGCAGCTCAGAAAGTGGATATTAAGCGCGCCGCGATGATGATGGTGTGCGCTGCCGCCCAGGCAGCTCAGAAACGACTCGTAGATGTCACGAAGCTCACAGTCTATGTGCGCTGCCGCCCAGGCAGCTCAGAAACCATGCGATGGCGGTTGAGTGCCGGTTACGCCGTGCGCTGCCGCCCAGGCAGCTCAGAAATCACGAAATGCCCGGCGATTGGGATATTGGCCGTGCACTGCCGCCCAGGCAGCTCAGAAAGTTAGGCCGTGGTTTTCGGAGTGGCTTCTGCCGTTCGGCTCAGAGCAACACCACCCACAAAAAAGCCACCCCGTAAGGTGGCTTTCAGTGCTGCGTTATCAACGCTAGTGCGTTTAACCTTCTTTCGGTGACGTTTCCATGGCGCGTTTGTCGTCGGGCACTCTGACCATGTTGCCGACTTCCAGTTTTTCATGGCGCTGGTGGCGGCCGCCGTTGGCGTCAATGATCGCGGCCACTTCGCCAATGCTAACGGCGTCATCTTCTCGATAGGCTTCTACTTTGACGCGTACCATAGCGCCTTGGTAGCGCGCGGAAATAATATCGCCCGAGTCGGGGGCGTGATGGTCAGGGTCGTTCTTAAAGTACTCAGATACGCTGGCGCTGCCTGGGGCGTCCCATTCGATATGTTGATGCATCGCTGTTTTCCTTATCGTGTTGGGTGTTTCTGCAGTGTAGTGCGTTCAGCCGCTCACTTCCTCTGTGCTGTGCTCCTCCGCTGATTTTTCTGTTGTTTCCACGCTGTTTTCTTGCCCAACGTATTGAAATAAGAAGTTGAGCGCGGCCGGTAAGCTGGCGCGCCAGACTTGCCAAGTGTGGCCGCCAGGATAAAGGTCGAGACGCACGTCGTTAGGTTGAATGCGCTCCATGGCTTGGCGCATTAGGCGGGCATGAAACTCAGCGTCGTAAACGTCACTGCGCCCCGCGCTGATATACAGCGGCACGGGTGGAGTCTCGGCCTCTTGTCCAGCGCCGCGAGGTGTTACGCGTAGCCGGTACTCCTCAAGATGAGCGGTATAGTTGAGCGATTCCCACAGGTCAGGATCAAACCGACCCTGTTCATCGAGAAAGGCCGGATGACGATGGGCCGATGAGTTGCGCGGTGGCTGCGGTGAGTAGCTGGCAGGGCTTAACGCTGCAACAGCGGCGAATAAGTCAGGCCGTTCCAGCGCGAAGTTAAGCGCGCCATAGCCACCGGCTGAAAGGCCGGCAACGCCACGTAGGCGGCGTTCTTGGCCTACACGGTAGGTAGCTTCCACGTGGGGCATTAAATCGTTAAAAAACGCGCTGCGAGCGGGCTCGTTGTAGCCATCTACCCACCAGCTGCGGCTGCCGGGCATAATATAAACGGCAGGAGGAATGTGCCCTGCGCTAATTAACCTGTCGGCGACTTGCTGCAGGTTGCCGCGTGACACCCAGTCGCGGTCGGTTCCAAACGAGCCGTGCAGCATATAGATAACCGGGTACGCGTCTGTCGCCTGAGCGTCATAATGATCGGGTAAATAAACGCTGTACGGATAGTCGTAGCCGAGCGTGGGTGAGAAGAATTGATGATGCTCAACCTCGCTGGCCAAACTGTGGCCGCTAAACGTTAGCCACCCAATTAGCGCTGTTAAAAGGGCTTGAGATCGGTACGAGCACAGCGATAGCTTGAGTTTGGGCACCTTGCCTCCGGGAATTAAAACGGTTCAATAAGGTCGGACAACGGGACGGCATTAGATGTTCATTATAGTAAGGATGGCGTTGTGTAGCGGCGGGAGGCCCAATGCGGAAAGTTGAAGAGATTTATTGGCTGCGTGCTTACGGCTGCATCGCCGTTTTTTTATTTCACCTATTAGACCATGTGAATCAACGCGTTGATAACGTTGCCACCGATCTCTTGCGCTTGCCACTTGTGTTGGGTACGCCCATTTTTCTGTTTATTTCGGTGTTTGTTTTTGCCGTTCGCTACGATAAATCGGTGCCAGAAGGTTTTCTCATCCAGCGCGTAAAATATGTGATGGTGCCGTATTTTGTGTACGGCTTTATTTACTCAACGGCCGAGTGGGTGCGCTTACAAGGATCGGATGAGCCAGTGGGGTTTATCGCCAATGCCATTGAGTATTTTGTCTACGCGGGTTGGCACGGCTATTTTTTAATCATTGCGATGCAGTTTTATATGGCGTACTGGCTGTTTACACGCTTTCAGCTGTGGCGCTTAAATCCGGTGCCATGGTTATGGGGCTCTTGTGTGATCAGTATGGCCTACTGGGGGCTTGCTTACTGGTTGGGTATTGACCTGCCCGGCTACTTGCTGTGGGTCGCGCCACTAGGTTGGATCTATGTGTTTTTCTTAGCATTGGTGCTGGTACGTTATTACCCGCTAGCGCCAGAAAGCGTGCTTGCCCTACGGCCAACTTGGATGCAGCGACTGGCTCAGCCCGTTTGGCTGGCGCTGCTCGTTGCGCTGATCATTGCGGGCACTTTCGCGGGCCAGCTGGCCTTCTCATCGAAAGAAGTATGGGTGATCCCTTTTTTTGTGCTGTTTACGCTTTGCGCGATGCGCTACTTAGCCGGGCGACCGGTGCCGGTGTGGGTACGTCACGTGAATGCGCATTCGTTTGGCATTTACTTAGCGCACCCCATGTTTTTTGTGCTGGCCGATTTGGCCGTTGCGCCGCTGGCGTTGCCGGTTGTGGT
Source organism: Halomonas sp. AOP12-B1-6 (assembly GCF_052379225.1). Classification (NCBI taxonomy): domain Bacteria; kingdom Pseudomonadati; phylum Pseudomonadota; class Gammaproteobacteria; order Oceanospirillales; family Halomonadaceae; genus Halomonas; species Halomonas sp. AOP12-B1-6. The sequence goes on along the minus strand of NZ_JBQSYK010000006.1, from coordinate 126,728 downwards.
ATATGCCTTGGTGCTTATCGTGGTGGGCATAGTGGGGTCGGTAGCGCTTAATAAGCTGGCGAATACCTTTACGCTGGGGGCGATGTTGTTTGGTAAACAGCTTAAAGTGGCTTAAGGGCGGAAGGCGTAAAATAGGCATTAAAGGCGCAGCGTGTATGCAGTACTAAGCGTGTTTGACGCAGCCGACTCCGTGAGTGTTAACTTCCCATAATGTAGCTTATCGCAGTGTATTATTTCTTTAGGTAACAAGAAAAAATGTGCGAGCCAAACAAGAGCACCATCATGTCGAGCGCCCCTTTTTGGGGCATTGACGGGTGTTTTTGTTCTATTTTGGTGCATTGAGCGTGTTTTTAGCCCCTGCCTGGCTTCAGTGAGCGCGCTATGCGCCATCACGAGGCACTAAAGAGTATTTTTTAATGTTTATAAAACAAATGGTTGTTGTTTTTTAATACCATAATGGTGCAGTGTTGGCATGATCTATGCTTTCTCCTGTGCAGTAGGTTTTACAGCGGCTACAGGTCGTAGGCAGAAGCCTTGCGGCATGATAAAACGATAGCCGGCCTGAAAGGCTCGCTCAGCGCTTTGTTTATATTTTTCAGCAAGCGCTTGGGGAGCAAAAAATGACAGGCGTGCGTTTTTGCACGTATTTTGTCGCACAACACTTTTATCGGTAGCTTACTGTCGTTAGCTTTAAGCCACGCTCATACCGGAGGACACTATGTCAGCCAAGACCATAGCGCTAATTGAAGAACATGATGTTAAGTGGGTAGACCTGCGTTTCACTGATACGCTCGGTAAAGAACACCATGTCACCGTGCCTGCTCGCGACGTGACCGAAGAGTTTTTTGAAAATGGCCAGATGTTTGATGGTTCTTCCATCGGCGGCTGGAAGGGCATCAACGAATCCGACATGATTCTGAGCCCAGAGGACGGCTCTGCCTACCTCGATCCTTTCACTGAAGACGCTACGCTGGTGCTGCGTTGCGACATCATCGAACCTGCGACGATGCAAGGCTATGATCGTGATCCGCGCTCCATCGCTAAGCGTGCAGAAGCGTTTCTGCAGTCTACAGGCCTTGGCGACACCGCCTTCTTTGGTCCTGAGCCTGAATTCTTTATCTTTGACGAAGTACATTGGAAAACCGACATGCAGGGTTCCATGTACAAAATCTCTTCTGATGAAGGCGCTTGGGCGACTGACAGCGTCGTGGAAGGTGGTAACTTGGGCCACCGTCCGCGCCTGAAAGGCGGCTACTTCCCGGTTCCGCCGGTTGATAGCTTCCATGATATTCGTGGCGCTATGTGTAATACGTTGGAGGCGATTGGCCAGACCGTGGAAGTTCATCACCACGAAGTTGCCAACGCAGGTCAGAACGAAATCGGCGTTAGATTCAATACGCTGGTGAAGAAAGCTGACGAAGTGCAGGAAATGAAGTACGTGATCCACAACGTGGCGCACGCTTACGGTAAAACGGCCACCTTCATGCCCAAGCCGCTAGTAGGCGACAACGGTTCTGGTATGCACGTCCACCAGTCGTTCTGGAAAGATGGTAACAACCAGTTCGCCGGTGATGAGTACGCAGGCCTGTCTGAAATGGCGCTTTACTACATTGGCGGCATCATCAAGCACGCTCGTGCGTTGAACGCGTTCACCAACGCTTCTACCAACTCGTACAAGCGTCTGGTGCCTGGCTACGAAGCGCCGGTAATGCTGGCCTACAGCGCGCGTAACCGTTCAGCTTCTATTCGTATTCCTTACACCGCTAGCCCGAAAGGCAAGCGCGTAGAAGCTCGCTTCCCTGATCCGACCGCTAACCCGTACCTGGCGTTCTCTGCCATGTTGATGGCTGGTATCGACGGCATTAAAAACAAGATTCACCCTGGCGACGCCATGGATAAGAACTTGTACGATCTGCCGCCAGAAGAAGGTAAGGCGATCCCTACGGTCGCGAACAGTTTGGATCAAGCATTGGAAGCGCTCGACGCTGACCGTGCGTTCTTGACCGAAGGTGGCGTGTTCACTGACGATATGATCAATGCTTACATTGAGCTCAAAATGGAAGAAGTTAATCGTGTTCGCATGACGACTCACCCGATTGAGTTTGATATGTACTACAGCTGCTAATCAGCGCATTAGCCGTTGACTGTTGCTGGCGAGATGTTAATAGCAGTGATAAACCCCGCTTCGGCGGGGTTTTTTTATAGCGAGCACCAAGTTGGTGCAATAATAAAAGCGTTAGTGCAGTGCGATGCGATAAAAGGGCTCGATTCTTGGTATTACGTTGCTCGCAGGCCGTGCAATCGGGCATAGGTGCGTAATTGGCGCGCTTATTGCAGTCTCTCATTCATCATCCACCTGTAGGTCTGTAATGGCGATGGAAGACGCGATTTCTCAGGACGGTTTCTCAGAGCATGCAATGCACCAGCGCTTGCTCGAACATCTCACTACGGCAGTATTGCTGCTAGATGGCGAGCTGAGCGTGCGCTGGATGAATCCAGCGGCCGAGGCGCTGTTAGCGGTTAGCCTGAGCCGTGTGCGTGGGAGCAGCCTGGATACGTTACTAGGCGGTGATGAAAGCATTGATGAGGTGTTGGCCAAGGCCCGCGATGCCTTTCACCCTTATACCCAGCGTGAGGCGCGTATTACGCCGCTGAATAGCGATCCGCTGACGGTCGACTATACGGTCACGCCGCTATCAGACAATGAGCTGCTGCTGGAAGTAGAGCCTCGCGATCGATTGATGCAGATCTCCCGAGAAGAGGCGCTGACCACGCGCCAAGAAACCATCAAGATATTAGCCCGAGGGCTTGCCCACGAAGTTAAAAACCCGCTAGGCGGTATTCGTGGTGCCGCACAGCTGCTAGAGCGAGATTTAGACGATCCGGCGCTGCGCGAATATACCCACATTATTGTGGAAGAAGTGGATCGGCTTCGCGATCTGGTCGATTCCATGCTGGGCCCCAATCGGATTCTTAAACATGAGCCGGTGAATATTCACCGGGTGCTGGAACGCGTACGCACGCTATTAATGGCTGAGCATCCCGATGTGGCTATTAATCGCGATTATGACCCTAGCTTGCCCGATCTTTCCGGCGATGAATCGCAGGTAATTCAAGCCGTGCTCAACGTGGCGCGTAATGCGGTGCAGGCCATGAGCGATGCCCAAACGCCTGAGCCCACCCTAATACTGCGTACTCGTGCCCGGCGCCAGTTTACCCTCGGTGCAGAGCGTCACCGCTTAGTCAGTGAAGTTGCGGTTATTGATAACGGCCCTGGCGTTCCCGATGCGCTACACGAAACGCTTTTTTACCCCATGGTATCGGGGCGTGCTGAAGGCAGTGGCCTTGGGCTATCTATTGCCCAGTCGATTTTGCACCAACATCAAGGGTTGATTGAATGCGATTCCCGAGCCGGACATACCGAGTTTCGCTTACTGATTCCATTGGTCTTAATTTCACCGGAGAAACGTCATGACTGAGGCGACACGTACTGATGTTGCGCGGGTGGTGATTGTCGATGACGATCGCGCTATCCGTTGGGTACTTGAACGCGCATTAGCGCAACCCGATCTTGACGTTGAATGCATCGAGCGTGCGGATGTTGCATTGGCCCGCGTGCTGGAAAGCCCGCCGGATGTGTTGGTGACCGATATTCGTATGCCGGGTATCGATGGGTTGGATTTAATGTCGCGAGTCCGCGAGGCGCATCCTGACCTGCCGGTCATTGTAATGACGGCGCACTCCGATTTAGACAGCGCCGTCGCTTCTTATCAAGGCGGCGCGTTTGAGTACCTGCCCAAGCCGTTTGATGTTGATGAAGCGCTGGCGTTAGTACGCCGCGCGGTGGCGCATGCCCGTGAGCGCGAACGTCAGCGCCCGGCCACTGTGCCGGAAGGCTTAAATACCGAAATTATTGGTGAAGCCCCGGCGATGCAGGAAGTATTTCGCGCGATTGGCAGGCTTTCGCACTCGCATATCACGGTGTTGATTAACGGTGAGTCTGGCACCGGTAAAGAGCGTGTCGCCCAGGCGCTTCATCAGCATAGCCCGCGATCAGGAAAGCCGTTTATCGCCTTAAACATGGCGGCCATTCCACGCGACTTGATTGAATCGGAGCTGTTTGGCCATGAGAAAGGCGCCTTTACAGGGGCCGCGCAGCAGCGCCAAGGGCGCTTTGAACAGGCCAACGGCGGCACGCTGTTTCTAGATGAAATTGGCGACATGCCCGCTGAAACCCAAACGCGCTTGCTACGTGTGCTGGCCGACGGTGAGTTTTATCGCGTCGGGGGGCATACGCCGGTCAGGGTCGATGTGCGCATTATCGCCGCTACCCATCAAAATTTAGAGGTACTGGTGGACGATGGTCGCTTTCGCGAAGATCTATTCCATCGGTTGAACGTGATTCGCATTCATCTGCCCAAGCTTGCTGAGCGGCGCGAAGACATTCCCCGGCTAACGCGGCATTTTTTAGCCGAAGCGGCAAAAGAGCTAACCACCGATATTAAAGTGCTCACCAGTGAAGCAGAAACACATCTGACGCATTTGCCGTGGCCTGGCAACGTCCGTCAGCTAGAAAACATCTGCCGCTGGCTGACCGTCATGGCCTCAGGGCGTGAAATTCTTGTTGAGGATCTGCCTCCCGAACTGCGTTCGCCCAACGCCACGGATAGCCGTGTTCACGGCGACTGGCGCACGGCGTTTCGCGATTGGGCCGACCGTGCGTTGGCAGAGGGCCACACGCATTTGCTGGAAGAAGCGGTGCCGGATTTCGAACGGATTTTAATTGAGACTGCCTTGAAGCATACCGGCGGTCGCAAAGGGGAGGCAGCAGAGCTGCTTGGTTGGGGACGCAATACGCTGACCCGTAAATTGAAAACGCTATTACCGGCGCTGGCAGATGAGTGAGCGCTATTGTTGCGCTTCTATACGCAGGATCTCGGCCCTGATGGCCTCGGCTTCTTCCGTCAGCGTGGCGTTGGCGCGCATGTCGCCATTACGTGATGCCTCCATCGCCGCCTGAAGTTTGCGTTCATAACCTTGCTGCAGTTTCTTTTTGGGGTCGCGCTTAAACATGCCTAACATGAGCAAACTCCGCACTGAAATGTATACTATTTGTATAGCTTTTTAAGGCTCGTGTCGAATGTTTGTTGTATGTTGGCCGGCAAGGGCTTGACGGGCATCGGCACCGCACTGATGTAAGAAGCGTTCGAAATCGAGCAATATCGTATCGAGGCAGGCATGCAGACGATGATCGTCATCGACCATGCGTAGCGACAGCCGCTGAAGGCGGGCGCGTTCGATCACTGGCCCCGGAGCAATCACATCATCACGCCAGCCGTGAATAATGTGAGTATGGCGTGCTTGAATGTTGGGGGACGTTTCAGGGTAATCAATTAAACCCAGAGCCGGGGCCAAGAGAAAACAGCCCAGCACCGGCTGCTGGGCACTGACCGTCGCACTTAGCCAGCCACCTAAGCTTGAGCCTGCTAGCACGCAGCAGGCGGGGTCATCTCCACGTTCGGCCAACACCGCCAGCAGGTGAGTTAGGCGTTGCTGCGGTTCTGCCATACCCCGGTAGTCCATGACGACGGGTTCGCAGTCGTCCAGCTTTTCGGCGATGCTCTTCAGTGCTTGAGTTTTCAATGCACCCGGCCCGCTCTCCAAGCCGTGAGACAAGTAAACAGTCATCATCATCGTTATTCCGCTGAGCGTTGGATAGCCTGGCCACCCTGTTCAATGTCTTCCCCTGCGCCGCGAATAGTATTGCAGCCGCTGAGAAGCAGCGCGGTGATGATGAGAATACCAATGGCAACAGCTGATTTCATGGCGGCCTCCTTGAAGGCATAGTTTGCTAATAGTATTGACTGAGCGCTAACGGTTGGCACCCCTTGGCGAGGGCACTCTTTTCACCATCAGATACTTTTCACCATTAGATAATAAACTAATCCCTGTCGCGTCGTTTCGCTACGGCTGAGTGAAAGAAATGCGCACTTATGTCGTGTGCTTATGTCGCATGTGTCAGTTCTATACATTAATTAGGTATTTTAAAAGACGTTTTTGAGCGTGATTTGTTTTTTAAGAATATGTTTTTAAATGTTTTATTTTTTTATACGGTGAATTGGCCCAGCGTGTGCAACAACTAATTTGTAGCGATAATCGCAGCCATCGATAGGTAGTCAAAGATTTGCATTCAAAGACAGGCATCGCTACACAAGGTTAGGCAACAGTTATTGAGCATCGTTATTAAGCGTCGTTTTTCATTTTAATTAGTCATGTCTAAGTCGTCCTTATGGGGCGGGCTAGATTTTAGAAGTTAAGAACTTAGGAATTGAGAACTTAGAAACCAAAAATTCAAAAACCGAGTGAGTGGGCTGAGTACATAAGGAAGGCAGGAAGCCGAGTAAAAGTACAGGGAGCAAAAGGACAACCCGCTTACTCATTGGTTGCAGCGCAAAGAGGCGCTGTTCATCAACGCCAGGGACCGGAATCGATGCGAAACAGCCATCTCATGAAAATGAGGTGGCTTTTTTGCGTCTGGCGTTTACTAGGGTAAATAAATATTGTTCTTTATGTTTTTTGTGCATAGGTTTTGCATAAGTAAAAATTTTGTACAGATTAACACCTTGTTTTGGTCTATCCTTTTAGCAAGTGTAAATATGCTGCGGTTAGAAGGCGTCAACGTCACAGCCGCACACTGACAGGGACAAGACTATGGCCATGGCATTGATGTTGTGCATGTTTTTTTTGTTCTTAGGATTTTCGGGCGTTGGGCTGTATATGATGTTTAAAACATCTTTTATGGCGCGGCTGGATGAGCGCGACGACATGCCACCCGGTATGTAATCCACCACGGTTCCAGTATGGCTCGTGTCTTCTAGTAATTTGCCCGTATTTTGAGATTTTTATAGGCATATGAAAAACGCCCGCTTAGCGGGCGTTTTGCGTTTAGCCCACCCAATAAAGACTGATCAGCGCAAATGCGTAGCCCAAGGCGGCGCCTGCCAGCACATCGCTTACGTAGTGCAATCCCAAGCCCACGCGCGAAATCGCAATTAGCAGGGTTAACGGCACAATCACCGGCAGCAGCCAGGGAGTGTGCGCGGCGACTAATACGCTAAACATGACTGCATGCATGGTATGGCCGCTAGGAAAGCTGTAGCGATCACGCGCGGGTTCGCAGCACTGAATATCCTCACCGTAGGTAATAAACGGTCGCTCGCGGCATAGCCGTGTTTTCACCAGTCGATAAACGGCCATGGCAAACAGCGCGACGACGCTGTACTGCATGACTCGCCAAGCGCCATCCGGTTGAAGCCAGGGTTGGGCCATGATGAGCAGCGCCCAGGCAGGCCAGTCGCCTAAACGGCTGGCGGCCTGCAGCGTGAAACGCCACGGCGAGTACAGCGATAGGCGGGAGATACGCTGGCAAAACTGCCATTCCAGCAGGTCAAGACGATCGAATACGACAAGCGGACGCGGGCGCATGGTGTGCCTCCTGGGCTTGGTGTAAATAACGCAGAAACTGCTCGGTAATACCTGACCAACTTTGCTCAAGCGCGCGTAAGCGTGCCACGCGGCCTAGGCGTGCGTAGTCAGCGGGATGCTGGCACAGATCTACCGCTGCCCGGCGAAACGCAGCACTATCTCCTGCGGTGACGGTGACGCCATTGCGGCCGCTGCTGATGAGCTCAGCGCTGGCGGCGTGATCATAGGCCATCACTGCCAAGCCGCTAGCCATGGCTTCCCCCACCACGTTGCCCCAGGTTTCTGAAAGCGAGGGAAAAATAAATAAGTCGGCACTAGCATAGTGGCGAGCGAGGGCCTCCTGGTTAATGAAGCCAGTGAAATGCACATCGGGTAGAGCCCTTTGTAATTGTGCCCGAGCGGGGCCATCACCCACGATCACCTGGGCCATGTCGGGGCGCACTTCACGCATAGCGTGAAAGCTTTCTTGCAGTAAGGTGAGATTCTTTTCGGCGGCTAATCGACCAACGTACAGCGCGACTGGCTGGTGCTCGCTAACGCCCCAACGGTTACGTAACTGTGGGTCACGGTATGCAGGTGAAAACCGCTCGCCGTCTAACCCCCGTGAAAGCACGTGAACGCCTCGAATGCCTTGGTGCGTTAACGCAGCAGCCTGTGCGTGAGTAGGCACCAATGTTGAGGCGCAGCCGTTATGAAAGTAGCGAAGATAGCGAAGGGCCGTCGACGCCAGCCATGTGACGCCGTAATCTTTGCAGTAGTGGTCGAAATTGGTGTGCCAACCGGCTACCAGGGGAATGTTGAGCCGCTTTGCCGCTTGGCGCGCCGCCCAGCCTAGGGGGCCTTGAGTGGCCAAATAGATCACATCGGGACGATGTGTTCGCCAAAATCGTCGCAGCGCGGCCGGTGTTGCCAAGCCCACCTGGACATCGGTATAGCCGGGTAGTGCAACGCGTGAAACCTGTAGCTCGTGGTTAATGCGCGTGGTATTTCCAGCCACGCGTGGGCGTGGGCGAATAACGTCAACCGGCACTCCTTGCCGATTGAGCTCACAGCTTAGCCGGCTCAGCGTATGGGCGACGCCGTTGATGTCCGGTGACCATGTTTCACTAACGATACAGAGCCGCATGAGCGATTCATCCCTTCATCACGTTTATACGCAGTGTGGGAGAGGAGAATGACACTGCTGAGTCAAACCGATGAATAAGCGATGACTCGCGGGCATTAGTCCGGAAGAAACAGGGTGGCTGACCGGGAACAATGCGGGATGGACTTAGATTTAGATGACCTTGTCCTGAAGAATTGATCAAGACGATGAGCATGAAGTTCCGTTTTTTACTCCCCCGGCCCGGCACTCATCTTCAAGCGCTAATTGGAATGCCCCAGCTTCGCCGAACCGAGATATCTTAAAAAAGGCCGCCCGGTACTACGCAAGCCTGCCCGAGTGAAGTAGCGGTTTATTGCTGACAACAGTGACGACTTTCCTGTGCGCACAATGTGTAACCTGCTTCATGTCTCACGAAGTGGCTACTACGAGTGGCGCTTCAGGCCGTTATCAGAGAGGACTATCGACGACGCCCTGGCTACTCTGGTGGTGGGGAGATTATCCAATGACCGTATCTTTCATTCTAAACCTCAGGGTAAATAAATCGTAAAATATAACATCACCTACCTGTGGTAAGAGAAAATTTTACCTAACCCTAGGAGAAGCAGTCAAAGAAACACATTGCCTTTTAGCTTCACGCTCTTGTATTTTTAATGACCTCATATAAGCTTCTCTACTCCTTAGCTTATCCCAGTATTTTTTAATGCCATCTCCAAACTTTTCTTCCATATCTAAATATGAGGCTAGCATTAGGGAGTAACCAACGGATACGTCGGCAGCAGTGAACCTCCCGGAACAAATATAATCTTCGGACAATAGTCTATCGTTAATAAATTTAAGCCTTGAAAGAAACCAGCGTTCATAATCGTTCGCCACTTGTTCTATTCTTCTTTCTAACGATTCAAAGTACTTGTATCTAAGGATAAGGGTCTGCGGAAAAGTAAGTGTAGCTTCTCCGAAATGAAGAAAATTTAAATAGCAGCCATAACTTGGTTCCGCTACTCCAACCCCCATTTTATTAGCAGAGTAGCGGTCGGCTAGGTATTGGCACACTGCCGATGACTCTGTCATAAAGGTGTTATCATCATAGAATGCTGGAACAGTTCCCAAGGGGTTTGTTTTTTTGTAATCTTTTTCTAAATGCCTTGGGGGAAAGTCATGCATCACCAAATCATACTCCATCCCCAGCTCTTCCAGCATCCATAAAATCCGAAATGACCTAGCACTCATACAGTGGTGTAAAGTAATCATAAGTACTCCTAAAAATTATATTGAATGTAAAAACTAAAAATTACTTAAAGACCATTTCCAGCAGCAATAATATAATTGCTAGTAATAGGGCTATCAGCACACAGGCCAATGTGATTAGAGCCACAAAGGGATTGCCGCGCGGTAAAGGCCAACGATCTCCACCCCAGGCGGCATCGATGGAAAACACTCCGGTAAAGGCAGTGTCTTCCCACCACCAGCATTACCATAGTGGTGGTCTTGCTGGCCTCGATCAGCGTGATAACAGCAAACAGCGGGGCCATCAGGCGGCCGAACCACTCATTGAGTGCATCTATACCCCTGGCAATGGTGTTCATGAAAAGGCTCTCTGAAACGAGTGAATCAAACGTATCGGGGTGTTGGAGGTGCCAGAAAGAGGCCGGGGCGCGTAAGCCCCGACCTGATTACTGGTTTATACAAGCTTCAAGTTCTTCAAGGGAGGGTAGGTTGTCTGTGGTGCGGCTCATGTTGAAGGGCACGGTCAAGTCGCGCCAGATGGAGTAGTGCTCTAGATAGCTGACCATGGAGTGATACACTTGTGCTGTCATTGGATTTTCACATGCACTTTGAATAATAACTTGATTAGTAATTTCTTGGATTGTTTCTAAGTCTTCCTCTGATAGCCTATGAATCTCAACTCCTGCCTCAAGAAAACTTTCAGCCCCTTCAGTTGATTTTCTTTCAAGCCACGAGAGCGACCAAGCCATAGTGGATTCAGCGGCAATTTTTAGTTTATCTTGGGTTTGCTCTGAAAGATTATCCCAGGCATCCTTATTGATCATTACGCCCAGAACACTTCCTGTTTGATGCCAGCCAGGAACAGTCCAATGTTCAACGACCTCTGCAAACCCAGCGTCGTAATCTACTCCAGGAGTATTAAACTCCATTGCGTCTACAATGCCTCGCTCAACAGCTTGATAAATCTCAGCGCCAGACAGCGATACTTGAGAACCTCCCAGGCCACTCAAGACTCTTCCTTGATCTCGCCCAGCCAGGCGAACCCTTTTTCCGTCAATGTCATTTAAACTAGTAATTGGAACCCCTCCCATCAAGCCAGATTCGCTACCAACAATGCCATAAGGGAGATAGACTATATTATATTCCCCATAAACCTCTTGATAGAGTTCCCAACCGCCCCATTGCATTATCCAATTAAGGTAGTCAACACCATTGAACAACATGGTTGTAGTGCCTAACGGAGAAAAGGCCGAGTCAGTACCTGCCCAATAACCTGGCCAGTCACCAGAAGCTTCGATGCTTCCTGTTTCTGTGGCATCGAAGACTTCTGTGCTTGGCATAAGGGTTCCGCCAGCACGAAATTCAATAGACAACTCGCCATCCGTAAGCTTATTTACAGTCTCGACCCAGTGTCGATCGATCTCAATTAACCCCAAGCTCTCTGGCCAAGTCGATGTCATAGTCCATGTATCTTGAGCATTTGCTGTTGCCGATAAGCTCAGCAAAACTGTTGAAATGATCGTTTTAATTAAATTTGTTTTTTTCATGGCCATCTCCAGTTGTTATAAAACATCGTCTTTTGGGTAGTTTTTCAACATGATAGGAGCTAATTAATTTTCTTAAGTTGCAATAAAGTCTCCAGGTGGATTAAAATTCATCGTCGTTTTGGTCCTCTTCAAATCAGTGCCATGAGCAATGATATTTATGTTGGAATTGTTCGTAAATACTAGATAAGCAATGCAGTTCCATATAATTTTTTGTTACATTCTTTTAAGCTTCCCACGTATAATTTTTCCAGTAGCTGTCTGCGGAAGCTCATCGATGAATGTTATTTCACGCGGATATTCATGTGCTGCTAAACGCTTTTTAACATGACTTTTAAGCTCTTCCGAAAGTTCCTCGGTTGGCTCATACCCTTCCGCCAACACAATAAATGCCTTTACTATTTCAGTCCTCAGTGCGTCAGGCTTTCCTACTACAGCAGCAAGTCGTACAGATGGGTGTTTAAGTAAACAATTTTCAATTGGTGCGGGGCCAATTCGATAACCCGCACTAGTTATGACGTCGTCATCTCTTCCAACAAACTTAAAGAAGCCATCTTCATCCTGCACACCCAAATCACCGGTTACCAACCAATCGCCAATAAATTTTTCTTTAGTGGCCTTGGGGTTGTTCCAGTATCCAATAAACATAACAGGGTCAGGGGATTTGATAGCTATACTTCCTAACTCACCACTTTTAAGAATATTTCCCTTGTTATCTATAACTGCAACTTTATGACCTGGTACAGACTTACCTATATGCCCTGGCTTATGAACGCCCATCTGTGCGCTAGATGAAACCACAATATTGCATTCAGTCTGCCCATAAAATTCATTTATTGTTACATCAAAAATTTTGCGCCCCCAGTCAAGAAGTTCTTCCCCTAGTGACTCTCCGCCACTTGCAATACTTCTAACATTCAGGTCCCACTTATTCTTAGGGCTCTTCTCTTGCCGCATAATCTTAAGTGCTGTTGGGGGAAGAAATACATTTCTTACCCCAAAACTTTCAATGAGAGAGAATGCTTCTTCAGCATTAAATTTTAACATTCGCCTAGCAATTACAGGGACACCAAAATACAGCGATGGCAATAAGACATCTAATAGGCCGCCAATCCATGCCCAGTCCGCAGGTGTCCACATCACATCTCCGGTTTGTGGAAACCCATCATGTGAAATTTGAACACCGGGGATATGGCCAATCAGCACCTTATGAGAAAGAACAGCACCTTTCGAGCTCCCTGTAGTACCTGATGTGTAAATTATCATGGCCGGGTCATCTGCTGACGTTTTCTTCGCTGAAAAATGCTCATCAAACAGAGATATATCTTTATGAAAGTCAATAGAACTAATATCTGACTTACAGGGTTCTATAGAATAAATTATCTCAATGCTATTAAGATCATTGATAATAGGTAATAAATTCTCGCCTCCCCTAGCATCCGTTATAACCACACGCATGGAGCAATCATTCATTCTATGAAAAACAGCATCTGGACCAAACAAGCTAAACAAAGGAACAGCAATAGCACCTAATTTATAACAAGCAAAATGAGAAACGGCCGTTTCAGAACACTGTGGCAGGTAAATGCCAATTCTATCTCCAGACACCACCCCCTTTGCAGCCAAACTATTTGCTAACCTATTTGACTTTTCCTGCAACTCTTTGTAGGTTATCTCTTTACTCCCCCCTTGGTCGTCGACCTCTATCAGCGCAACTCGTGAATTATCTTTGTTAGCCCATTTATCACAACAAACATCCGCGATGTTAAAATCTCGACAACTCGGCCAAGAGAAATTGCTGACAATATCTTCATAATTTGAAAAAGAACTAATCATATCCCCTCCTTAAAATTATTATTGAAGCCTGATAATTTTTGATATCATCTCCGCCATATTTCGACAGCCAAGCTTTTTCATAACCTTAGATCTATGCGCTTCAACTGTCCTGTAGGATATACCAAGCTCTTTAGCTATTTCTTTACACGTCAGGCCGTTAGCAATATATCCTGAAACCTCTCTTTCCCTAGCTGATAGGATCTTACTTGGCCCAGAGAAATCTTCAGCTTCAGAAAAGCTCCAAACTGCCAGCTTGAAAGGATCTTGTGGAGTTAATGTTCTACCCGAAGCTCTAGCCCAAAAGATCTTGCCCCCCTTGGTTTGCATAAACCTCTCATCTACATAAGAGGCAGACTCCATCAATTCTGAATAACTTTTCTCACCAATCTTGTTGAAGTCGGCAACGGAGGGATAAAGCTTCAAAATCAATTCTCCTAAAAGCTCCTCCTTTTCATACCCAAACAACTCGCAAAATTCTGCATTACAAATTTTTATTGATCTACGCTCAGTCAGCACAAGGGCAACAGGAGCATATTCAAAAACTAGGTTCTCAACTTCATCACTAAGCACAGAGCTCATGGGCGGCATCATCTAGTCATTTGATAGCGTGACTTGTTTTTAGTTACGCGCTTCAATCCAATGTTGATTCATTAGAGATTATCAGCACGCACTACGTTCCTCTATACGTAGTACTACGTATAGAGGAACGCATAATCTTCTACTATTGCATATCTTTTCAATGGTCAAGTAAAAACAGCCTGCGATTTATAATTAACCCTGTGCTTTGTCGCCATCTCGGCGATACTGCGCGTACCCGCAGATCCTTCGCTCTCGCGAAAGAGCTCTTTGACCTTGGCTATTTCCTTTGCCGTTGCGACACATGCAGACCTTTTTGAACGTTGTACCCAGTGTTTAAAGCAGCTGCTATGTACGCCAAACAGCTTTTTCACTGGATAGCTCGTCTTGAGTTTCTCGATTAGCGAAAAGTGTTCAGGGAGTCCGACATCAAGAGAGCGGTAGCTTTTTTAGGATGTCTTTTTCCATCTCAATATCACGGATGCGCTTTTAAGCGCGCGAATATTGAGCTGATCGGGTGTCATGGGCGTTGCTTTAGGGCGTTGGCCATCGCGCTCTTGGCGACGTCAACCCTGGATCGAGATTCGGCGGTCTCAAGTTCAGGGCCGTCGACGCCAGCCATGTGACGCCGTAATCTTTGCAGTAGTGGTCGAAATTGGTGTGCCAGCCGGCACTCCTTGCCGATTGAGCTCACAGCTTAGCCGGCTCAGCGTATGGGCAACGCCGTTGATGTCCGGTGACCATGTTTCACTAACGATACAGAGCCGCATGAGCGATTTATCCCTTCATCACGTTTATACGCAGTGTGGGAGAGGAGAATGACACTGCTGAGTCAAACCGATGAATAAGCGATGACACGCGGGCATTAGTCCGAAGAATGCAGGGTGGTCAGACCGAGAAAGATGCGGAATGGGCTTATATTTAAATAACGTTAATCTGAATATTAGTTAACATCTATATGTTAACGTTTTATGGCGTTTTTATTTTTTCATTATAAATAAAATTAAGTCCAAAAAAATTAAAACGTTAAAATTAATGAAATATAACTGCTTTAAGGTTCCCAGCGCTAAGGCGTTATTTGTTCTTCGCCGTGACTAGCAATGCTCAAGTATTGACTACTTCAATGGGAACACGCATGTTTAAAAAAATGACTCTGGCCCTAGCCGTTAGCAGCTTATTAGGAGCCACTGCAGCACAAGCAGCCACCGTTTATGATCAAGATGGTACTGATCTGGAGATCTATGGTCGTATCGCGATGGGTTTTGAAGGCGGTGGTGTTAAGAACGGTGTAGACAACGGTGAGGAGTTCCGTAACTTTGGCTCACGCCTACGGATTACCGCTGGCCACCAGGTCTCTCGCGATCTGCGCGCTTTTGCTCGCGTTGAGTGGCGCTTTAGAGCCGATGAGCGAAGCAGCCCTGGTTTTGATGAAGTCCGCAACAGCTACCTTGGTTTAGAAAGTAAGCAGTTCGGTACCTTTATGGCCGGTAGCTACAATAGCTTCTACGATAACTACGTGATGGCACCGTTCGACGTTTACGTTGAGCGTGGCTATGAATTCGCTGGCGGTGGCTTGCAGTCACGTGGTGACTCTGTTGGCTACAAATCACCTAAAATCAATGGCTTTCAAGCTATGCTGTCTGCGAAACACTTTTCTGAACGCGGCTTAACCGACGTTGAACAGAACGGTGAAGGTAGCGCTATCGCAACGCAAGGTGGCGTGGTTTATGAAACGGGGCCGGCTCGTTTAGCGCTAGGCTACGTTGAAGACACTGTGCGTGGCGGCGGTAACGGTGACATGCGATATGGTGCTACAGGCGAGTTTGCCATTACCGATGGTGTCTCTGCTCGTGTTGGTTATGAAACCCGCGGCGATGATGATGTCTACGGCGGCGGTTTCGATAAAATCGGTGTTGGTGCTACTTTCGCGATTGATTCATGGAAGTTCTTTGCCGATTACTACAACATCGAGGTGGACGGTGCTAGCAGTGATCGCAACGCTTGGGCGTTAGGGTCAATGTACAAGCTGTCTAGCAATTTCGATATGTTCCTTGAGCTTAATGATCGTAATCTAGATGCTGTTAACGATTACGAAGAAGATACGTACTTCGCATTAGGCGCTCGCTACCACTTTTAATTAACAGAATGTTTTTAGCAGTCGCGTTATTTTAGTTCTTTTCTCTTAGTTAGCTCGCATGTTTCGATCTTTACCGGTGTGGATGCTTCCACACCGGTTTTTAGTGTGTCCGAAAAGTTATTTAAGTGATGGGGCATTTTTTTGCTAATATTATAAACTCGATATAAAAGGAGCCGTTAAAATGCATTTTAATCGATATAGTCTTGCGCTAGGGACAGCACTGTTCATTACCGCCTCCCCTGTGTTGGCCGATAGCTACACGCTGACGATTTTTCATACCAACGATCTCCACGGGCGGACCGATCAGTATCCCTATTTGGTGACCGCGTTGAATCACGCGCGTGAGCAGTATGGCGAAGGGCTATTACTCGATGCTGGTGACATCTTTTCTGGCACGCTGTATTTCAATGAGTTTCAGGGCCAAGATGCGCTGGAGTTTATGAATCTCATGGGTTACGAAGCCTTGGTTCCCGGTAATCATGAGTTTGATTTGGGTGACCCGGAAGAAGGGCATCAGGCGCTAGCGGCGTTTTTTGCGGGTGCTGACTTCCCTATTTTAGGCGCCAATCTAGACTTCTCGGCAGCCCCTGAGTTTGCACACATGCTGGGCGAGCCGCTTAGCGCCGACTCCCAAGCGGGCAAGCTTTATGACGGTATTATTATCGAACATCGCGGTGAGCGAATCGGCATCTTTGGGCTAAGTACTCAAGATAGCGAGACAATTTCAAGCCCCGGCCAAGTCGCTATCAGTGATTATCAACAAGCTGCTGAGGACATGGTGACAAGCTTTGAAGATCGAGGCGTGAACAAGATTATTGCGCTGACTCATTTGGGTTACGACAGCGACCCAAGCGTGGGCAATGACCTGCTGTTGGCCCAGCACGTGGAAGGGGTGGACTTGATCATCGGTGGGCACAGCCATACGCATCTGGAATCGCCCGTCACGGTGGCCGAGAACGACCTGGGCGAGCCTAAAGCGCCCACGGTGATTGGTCAGGCGAACGAGTACGGCAAGTACCTGGGCGTGATGCAAGTCACCTTCGATGACGGCGGCTTGGTGCTCGATGCCAGTGGTGAACTGCTGGCGGCAGAGGATTTCGAGCCTGATGCTCAAGCGCTTGAGATGCTCGAGCCGTACACCGCTCGAATCGAAGAAGTACGCGATACCCAAGTGGGCGCTCACCTGAATACACCGCTTCCCAACCCGCGTCATGGCAATGGCGATGAACAAAGTGTGCGTGCCGATGAAACCGCGCTGGGTAACCTGATTGCCGATGGTCAGCTTGCGGCCGCCCGCCGGGTGAACCCGGACACCGTGCTGGCGCTACAAAACGGCGGTGGCATTCGCGAGCCGATTGCCGAGGGCGATATCACCGTCGGCGAGCTGATCGCAGTGCAGCCCTTCGGCAATCGGTTGACGCTAATGGACGTGACGGGCACCGAGCTTCTTGAAACCATCGAGATTGCCTTGGCGGGCGCGCCGGATGAAAGCGGCGCTTTCTTGCAGATATCGCGCGGCACCCAAGTGGAATATGACAGCCGCGAACCCGCTGGTGGGCGCGTGGTGAGGCTGAAAGTGACTGAAAGTGGCAAGTTGCAGGACGTTGACCCTGCGCGTACCTACACAATCGCCACCAATAACTTCACCGCTGCCGGCGGCGACAGCCATGCTGCGCTCAAGGCCGCCTATGATGACGAACGCAGCACCATCGTGGGTAACACCGACTGGGAGATGCTGCGTGACTACATGGTGACGATTGGCGAAGTGGATTATCAGGTTGAAGGGCGGATTATCGACATTGCTGCCAGGGAGTCTTAAGACTACTTGCGGCGTTAACTTATGGACTAATCCCCCATGCGTTGCCCCGTGTCGCTGTTGAAAGGATGCAGCGCTTCGCGGGTTACAAAAAATCGCAGTGTTTCACCTTCGGCGACCGGCGGCTGGCCTGAAACGCGAATGACGATGGGCTGGTCGCTTTCGGCAAGCGTCACGTACAGATGGCTTTCGGCACCGGCGGCTTCAAATAGCGCAAGGGTTGATTCGACGATTAAGTGGGGCGTGGCAGGGGGTATTAAGTGCATATCATCAGGACGAATGCCGACGATATCGGTGCCTTCTGGCAAGTCATCCAGCAGGCCGCAGGCGCCTTTTTCCATTAGATAGTTCACCGGCAGCATGTTCATGGCGGGGGAGCCGATAAATCCCGCAACGAATAGGGTTGCCGGTCTCGCATAAATTTCCATTGGCGTGCCGACTTGCTCAATCCGCCCGGCATTTAAAACGACTAAACGGTCACCTAGTGTCATGGCTTCCAACTGGTCGTGGGTGACGTACAGACTGGTCGTTTTCAAGCGCCGTTGGAGCTGCTTAATTTCGACACGCATTTGCACGCGCAGTTTGGCATCCAGATTAGACAGCGGCTCGTCGAACAAAAACGCGGCGGGGTCGCGGACCAGCGCCCGTCCCATCGCAACGCGCTGGCGCTGGCCGCCGGAGAGCTTGCGCGGCTTGCGTTCTAGGAACTCCTCAATTTCGAGCATTTTGGCCGCTTTACGCACGCGCACTTCGATCTCGGGCTTTTTGAAGCCACGGTTCTTTAATCCGTAAGCGAGATTGTTGTACACCGTCATGTGTGGATAAAGCGCATAGTTCTGAAACACCATGGCAATATCGCGTTCGGCGGGTTCGAGTTTATTGACCACGCGATCGCCGATCTTAAGCGTGCCCTGAGTAATCGTTTCCAGCCCCGCGACCATGCGCAAAAGCGTCGACTTTCCGCAGCCTGAAGGGCCTACCAGCACCACAAACTCGCCGTCTTTAATCGCTAGATCAATGCCCTTTACCGCATGCACATCGCCCGCGTAGGTTTTCTCAAGCCCTTCCAAGGTAATACTGGCCATGTTATTTCTCCGTCTCGGTCAGGCCTTTCACAAACATTTTTTGCATGAACAGCACCACTAATACTGGTGGCAGCATGGCAAGCATCACGGTCGCCATAATCAGGTTCCAGGCGGGTACGCGGTCGGATGATGCCATCAGCCGCTTGATGCCCAGCACGATGGTATAGAAGTCTTCGTCGGTGGTGACCAGCAGTGGCCACAGGTACTGCACCCAGCCGTAGATGAACATGATTACGAAAAGCGCGGCGATATTGGTGATCGATACCGGAAGCAGAATGTCCTTAAAGAACTTCATCGGCCCGGCGCCGTCCACCCGGCTCGCTTCCATCAGCTCTTCAGGCACCGTCATGAAGAACTGACGGAATAGGAAGGTCGCGGTAGCTGAGGCAATCAATGGCAGCGTCAACCCCGCGTAGGAGTTGAGCATGCCCAGGTCGGCAACGACCGCATAGGTGGGGATGATACGAACTTCGACCGGTAGCATTAGGGTGATGAAAATGATCCAGAATGCCAGCATGCGAAACGGAAAGCGGAAATAGACAATCGCAAAGGCGGATAGAATCGAAATGGCGATCTTGCCGATGGCAATGGTCAGCGCCATGATCAGCGAGTTGCCCAGCATCAGCAACACCGGCGGCGTGCCGCCCACCTGCCAGCCGGAGCCCAGCATCTGTTTATAGGAGGCCCACATATTTTCGCCGGGCAGTAGCGGCAGCACGCCGCGCACGAAGGCGCTGGATTCGTGAGTCGAGGCGATAAACGCCACGTATACCGGAAACGCCACGACCAGCACGCCAGCGATCAGCACCAGGTGGGTCAGGATGTTCAGATAGGGTCTGTTTTCAACCATGTCGATACTCAAATAAGTGAATAGCCTTAACGCGCTAGTAGTTGACCCGACGCTCCACATATCGGAACTGGATAAACGTCAGAATGATCACAATGCCCATCAGCAGCACCGACTGCGCGGATGAGGAACCAATATTCAGCCCCGCCACACCATCGGTGTAGACCTTGTAGACCAGCGTCATGGTCGCCTGGCCTGGCCCGCCGGCAGTGGTGGCATCAATCACCCCGAAGGTGTCGAACATCACATAGTTGATGTTGATGATCAGCAAAAAGAAGGTAGTGGGCGATAAAAGCGGCAGCACGATGGTCCAGAAACGCTTGAAGGGCCCCGCGCCATCAATGGCTGCCGCCTCCATCAGCGACTGTGGCACCGATTGCAGCCCGGCCAGGAAAAACAGAAAGTTGTAGGAAATCTGCTTCCAGGCGGCTGCAATGGTGATCAAAATCATCGCCTGAGTGCCCGAAACGCGGTGGTTCCAGCTGATGCCGAACCAATCAAGCAGATGCGGTAAAAGGCCGATGGTGGGATTGAACAGAAACCACCACAGCACCCCGGCAACCACCGGAGCGACGGCGTAAGGCCAGACCAGCAGCGTGGTGTAGAACTTGGCGCTCTTCAGTACGCGGTTGACACAAACGGCGAGTAAAAGCGCCAGACTCATCGAAAGAACCGTCACCGAGAGGGAAAAAATCGCGGTGCGCCCTAGTGCATTCAGATAGCTGGGGTCGGCCAGAATACGTGCATAGTTCTCAAGGCCGATGAACGTCGTCTTGAAGCCAAACGCATCGGTACGCTCGAAACTCGATTTGACCGCCTGGCTTGCCGGCCAGATAAAAAACACCAGCGTGATCGCTAATTGCGGCGCCAAGAGTAAAAAAGGGAGCCACCGATTTTGATAGGTGGAGCGTTTGGTCTGCATGGCACATCCTGTCTTACTATCGTTGGTGCGGCTGGCCGCTGTGGACAGCTGCCAGGAAGTAAGCCATCCCATAGGCTCCGGTGATCAGGGCGTATGGGATGGCTCCTATAACAAACCCCGGCTATAAAAGCCGGGGCCTTTTTACCAGTAACGAGAAGGGCTTAGTTATTGGCAGCCTCGAAGTCGCGCAGGATCTGATTGCCGCGACGAGCCGCATCATCCAGCGCTTGCTGGCCGCTCTTGTTGCCAGCCAGTACGGCCTGGAACTCTTCGTCCAGAACCATGCGCACCTGTGGGTAGTTGCCAAAGCGCAGGCCCTTGGAGTTTTCCGTAGGCTCGTTTAAGTTGATCTGCTCGATGGCGATATCTGCGCCCGGGTTCTCGTCGTAGTAACCCTGCTCCTGGCTCAGCTCATAAGCGGCGGCGGTAATCGGCAGGTAGCCGGTGCCCTGGTGCCATTCGGCCTGAACTTCGGGTAAGGAGAGATACTCGAGGAATTCGGCAACGCCTGCGTACTCGCTTTCTTCGTGGCCGGAAAGCACCCACAGGGTCGCGCCGCCAATGATGGAGTTCTGCGGTGCGCCGTCCACGTCATCATAGTAAGGCAGCATGCCAAAGCCCACGTCGAAGTCGGAGTTGGCCAGAACGTCGGCCCGCGACGCTGACGAGTTCATGTACATCGCGCAGTCGCTTGAGTAGAACGAGGGCGCCGCGTCCGGGCCGTTCGCCGGGCCTGCGTAGCTGTAAACGCCGCTATCCGACCACTCCTTCAACTGATCCCAAAAGCGCGCTTGCACCTCACCGTTGAAGACGAACTCGGTATCCAGTCCGCCGAAGCCGTTTTCCTGGGTGCCGATGGGCTGATTGTGCAGCGCTGAGAAGTTCTCAAGGCCCACCCAGTTGGCGGCATAGGCCATGGTGAAGCCACAGGAGGCTGCGCCCTCGTCGACGATTTGCTGGCCCATCTCGCCCATTTCTTGCCAAGTGGTCGGTGGCGTTTCCGGGTCGAGGCCAGCGGCTTCAAAAATGGCTTTGTTGTAGTAAAGAATCGGCGTGGACGAGTTGAACGGCAGGGAGAGCATGTTGCCGTTGGTGTCGGTGTAGTAACCCGTCACTACGGGCAGGTAGTCGTCCGCGTCAAAGGTGTTGCCGTGCTCTTCCATCAGCTCGTAAACCGGGTATATGGCGCCCTGGGCGGCCATCATGGTGCCGGTGCCCACCTCATAAATCTGTACGAGGTGTGGCTGCTCGCCTGCGCGGAAGGCGGCAATGGTGTTGACCATGGTCTGTTCGTATTCGCCCCGGTAGGAGGGCGTGACACGGTACTCATCCTGGGTGGCGTTGAAGTCCTCGGCCAGCGCGCTCAAACGATCGCCCAGCTCGCCGCCCATGGAGTGCCACCAAGTTATTTCGGTCGCTGCGTGAGCCGACAAGCTAAGGCTTGCCGCTGCGATACCTACTGAGAGGGCGTGCAACGTAAAACGAGACATAACAGCTCCTTGTGAGCCTGAATTTCATCAGGCAGTGCAGTACGTTTTTTAAGATTTTTGAATGCACTGAACAATAGAGAGTGTAGGTGACGTTTTGATGAATGCGAGGTGAATACGAAATGAAATTCAGCATTAGGTAAGCAGAGTAGGTTTCATAAGGTGGGAGTGGTAGGGTTAGCGCCATATCACTTGAGAAAGAGAAGATCATGTCTGACACCATCGCGCTTTTGGAAAAACTGGTCGCCTTTGACACCACCTCTAGCGAATCTAATTTAGCGCTGATTGAGTACGTTGAAGGTTACTTAGCTGGGCATGGCGTTAGCGCTGACCGTGTGATGAGTCCTTGTGGCACCAAAGCTAACCTAGTCGCCAGAATTGGCCCTGATGCACCGGGTGGCGTCATGCTTTCTGGGCACACTGACGTGGTGCCGGTGGCCGGACAGCCGTGGTCGAGTGACCCGTTTACGCTGCGCGATGGTGGCGATGGGCGTTTGTATGGGCGTGGCACTTGCGATATGAAAGGCTTTATTGCCTGCGTGTTGGCCAGGGTGCCTACCTGGGTGAAAGCACCGTTGCAGCAGCCGATTTATCTAGGCTTCTCGTACGATGAAGAAATTGGCTGTGTCGGCGCGCCGGACCTTATCCGTTTCTTCTGTGAACACTACTCACAAACGGCCAACGTCATTGTGGGTGAGCCAACCAGCATGCAGCCGGTGGTAGCGCAAAAGGGCGCAACGAACCTGCGTACCACGGTGATTGGTCGTGAAGCGCACAGCAGTCAGGTCAACCAGGGTACGTCAGCGATTCATGTGGCGGCGCGGCTAGTAACCGTTATTGAAGACACAATGGCAGCCTTAGTCGAAGAAGGACGTGTGGATGAGGCCTTTAACGTGCCGCATACCAGCCTGCATGTAGGAAAAATTAAAGGCGGTACGGCGATCAATATTATGGCGCGAGAGTGTCAGTTTGATTGGGAAATCCGCCACCTGCCCACCGAAACGTTTGAGTCGGTCTATGCGCGTTTCGATGCATTTTGTGCACAGTTAACCGCTGAACTACAGGCGAAAGGCAAGCACGTTGAGATCACCACTACGCCCCTTAGCCCGACAGTGCCGGGGCTGGCTGATCGTGATAATGACTACGTACTACGTTTAGCCAAAGATCATTTGCCAGCTGCCTGCTGCAACCACGCAGTGGCTTACGCCACCGAGGCCGGGCAGTTTCAAGGCCAAGGCTTGCAAACCATTATTCTCGGCCCTGGCAGCATCGCCCAGGCGCACCAGCCCGATGAGTATGTTGAGATAGAACAGCTGCAAGCCTGCGATGATTTTCTAGCTAAGATGGGTAAAGCGCTGGAGCAGCCGGCTTAACAAGCGCGCTGCCTGATAACAAAAATCCCACCCTGTTAAAGGGGTGGGATTGTTTTCAAGCACACATTAAATAAGATGTTTATAGCGCATCAGTGCTGAGAGTGTTGCTCATAAAGCTCGGCTTTGGCATGACGCATCACGTCTTCGCACGCCTGCTGCTGGGCTAACTGCGTTAGCAGACGCTGAGTGACTTCAAAGCCTTTACCTAAACACGTGTCTACTTCTTGGGGGCTAACCATTGGCGTCACGCGGTAGTCAATTTTTACCGTGCGCCCGCCGCCTTCCAGTCGATCCGCAACACCCCTGAGCCGCCATGCGACTCTCTCTTTCCAAGTGGCTGATTCTTCCGCGCCTTCGTTTACGCTAAACGTGCACTGCCATTCCGGTTTGTAAACCTTCATAGGGAGAACCTCCAAAATTTTGGAAAGAATGATTGGTCGTTATTCGTACTCCGTCGTTTAAATATTTTGCGTTACCACTATATACCCAACCCAGCGGAAATATCGACACAAAACGTATACATGCCGGGCGACGCGCATAGCACCTTTCGGTTAGGCTATGAGCGATGTTGTGAAAGAGCACCTGTTATGACCTTAACGACCCCTAAAACGTGCCACTGTGGTAGCGATTTAACGCTGGATAGCTGCTGTGGTCGCTATCATCACGGTGAGGTGGTGCCTACGCCTGAAGCACTGATGCGTTCTCGCTATGCCGCCTTTGCGCTAGGTCTTAGCGACTACTTACTCGCGACATGGCACACCTCAACGCGGCCAAGCAGCCTGCCGCCTGACCCCGATACCGAGTGGAAAGGGCTCACTATCGTGGCCGCCGAGCCGCCGCTTGCGAATGTCGGTTACGTACATTTTCGCGCCTTTTTTTGTGAACGAAAGCGAGAGCATGGCCGTTGGCATGTGCTTGATGAAGTGTCTCGCTTTACGCACGAAGAACAGCGCTGGTGGTATGTGGACGGCACGCCCACGCTAACGCGTTTAAAGCCGCGCCGTAATGATCCGTGCCTATGTGGTAGCGGGCGTAAATTAAAGGTGTGTTGCGTTGAATAGTGGCATCGTTGAGCCTCAGCAAGCCGGTACTCAATGGTATCTGTACTTACTTGAGTGCCAGCGCGGCACCTATACCGGGATTACCAATAACCTAGCGAAGCGTTATCAGGCGCATTGCCTTGGTAAAGGGGCGCGTTACACGCGGGCGAACCCTCCCGTTGCGCTATTAGGCGCCGAGCCGTTTGAAGATCGCGCCGCCGCTAGCCGTGCTGAATACCAGTTAAAGCAGCAAACAGCGAGCCAGAAACGCCGCTGGGCCAAACAGTGGCCGTATCAATTAGATGCCGATTAAGGAACCTGCATGCTGACGTTTTACTCAGAAAAAAGCCGTTTGCGCCAAGCGCGTACCGAGTTACATGATGGCGCGTTGGTCACACCATTTGAGTGCCCTGAACGCCTTGATCTGGTGCTTAAAAAAATCCGTCAATCTGGCCTTGGCGATATTTGTACGCCCAACGATTATGGCCTGGCACCGGTACTGGCGGTGCATGACGAGCACTACGTCACGTTTTTAGCTAACTGTTGGAAAGAGTGGGGAGCGGCAGGGCACGAAGGTGAGGCGATTCCCAACATCTGGCCGGCGCGGAGCATGCGTGGTGACCGCATTCCGCGCTCTATTAGTGGTCAGCTAGGTTACTACGCTCTGGCGGCGGAAACGTCGATTTCTGAAGGCACCATTGAAGCCGCCATGGCGAGTAAAGATGTGGCACTTGGCGCGGTGGAGCACACTCTACAAACCGGTGAACCAAGCTTCGGACTATGCCGACCGCCCGGCCACCACGCCGCTTATGATCAGTTCGGCGGCTACTGCTTTTTCAATAATGCCGCGGTTGCTGCCCAGCGAGCGTTGGATGCAGGCAAGCGCCGCGTTGCAATTCTGGACGTGGATTTTCACCACGGCAACGGCACCCAGCAGATCTTCTATAGCCGTGACGATGTGCTGTTTATATCGCTGCATGGCGATCCCGAGGTCACCTTTCCCTATTACTTGGGCTACGCTGATGAACAAGGCGAAGGTAATGGCAAAGGCTATAACGTCAATTACCCCATGCCTCCAGGCACCAGCGTCGCTACCTGGATGGCGACCTTGGAAACGGCATTGGCGCAGATTAAGGCCGCTGAATGCGATTGCCTAATTGTGTCATTGGGGGTCGATATCTTTGAGGGCGATCCGATTAGTGCCTTCACCTTTGCGAGCGCCGATTTTGTCGCGCTAGGTAAACGCCTCGCGGAGGCAGGCCTGCCTAGCGTGTTTCTGATGGAAGGGGGCTATGCGGTGGATGCAATTGGTGTCAATGTAGTCAATGTGTTACAAGGTTTTGAACAAGGTCTTCACTAATATTCAACAACGGACAAAGTTTAACCAGTGACAGCGGCCAGTAAATCGGGCAGGCTGACGCCCTTTAAACGGGGCAGGGAGCTTAAGCGTGGCAGTGTATGGCGGCATTCAGGCACATGAATTGGAACGTTGGCTCAACGCGTTGACCAACGCAGCGTATGATCGACGCTGTCCGCTGGCAAAAGTACACGGTGGTAATGCCCGCGCACGCACTGCCCGGCAGAATTTATTACTGTTAGCCCATGATTACCGCAGTGGCCAGCGCACCCGCGAAGAGAGTGCTTTTATCCTGGGGCGCTGGTGCGAAACGTACCTTTCCGAAGCGGAATGGTACGTGCTGGTCGGCACCCGCCAGGCACCTTCCCAGCCCCAAAATGAAGAAGAACGCAGCCTTACCGTTCTCAAGCAGCACCGGGTGGGATAATTTCGTGTGCATGCAAAGCGTATAGGTACGCAGCTTTAAAACTCCCGAAATGGGAGTTTTTTGTGCGTGTACTGAAATTTTCAGGTGTTAACGGCGGGATGAATTCGCGGGTGTTATACGATTATAAATTGACAAAAGTTTAACAATATAAGTAGTTTGAAGTAATTACTACATACGACTAATGGTTTACGAACGCTCTGGGCAGCCTACATTGACGCTGATCAAAAGACAGCGCTGCCCACGAGCAGGGAGCATGGCATCTTGTGATAACGACACCCGCGCTATCGGTTCGCTCCTTGAGCGTGAATTTTGGTTCTAACTGCGTTGTTAATAATCTAAGTTTTGATGTTTATCCTGGCAAGACAACCGCCATCGTCGGTGAGTCAGGTTCAGGAAAGTCGGTGACGTCACTTGCCATCATGCGTTTAGTTGAATACATGAACGCTGAGATTACCCAAGGCTCGATACATTTTTGTCGCGATGCCGAGGGTGGGCAAACGCAAGACCTCGCGCAGCTTTCCGATAAGGCGATGCGCAAGATACGTGGCAAGGAAATTGCCATGATCTTTCAAGAGCCGATGACGTCGCTGAACCCGGTTTACACTATCGGTGACCAAATTACCGAAGTACTCGTCCTGCATGAAAAACATACCAAGGCCACGGCACAAGCTGAGGCGGTCAAATTGCTTAAGTTGGTGCGCTTGGCCGATGCAGAAGCACTGCTGAAGCGCTACCCTCATCAGCTATCGGGCGGCATGCGTCAGCGGGTAATGATCGCCATGGCGTTAGCTTGCCGACCGAAGGTGCTGGTAGCCGATGAGCCTACCACGGCACTGGACGTGACGATTCAGGCCCAGATTCTTACCATCATGCGCGACCTTCAGCAGGAGCTGGGGATGGCGGTTATCTTTATTACGCATGACATGGGCGTAGTGGCGGAGATGGCCGATCAGGTAGTGGTCATGCGCCATGGCGAGAAGGTAGAGGAGGCCACAGTGGAGGAGATATTTGCCAATCCGCAGCATCCCTACACTCAAGCCTTGCTCGCCGCAGTGCCAACGCTGGGGAGTATGCGAGGCGAGCCGCTGCCACGAATGGACCCTTTGGTTGAATTTAAGGCTAATGCGGCGGTGACGCGGGGTGAAAGCAAAACGCAGGATACCGCTAAAACCGATGCCACTCCGGTGGTAGAGGTGGAAAACCTAGTGACTCGCTTTGATATTCGTAAGGGTTTCTTTGGCGGCATTAGCCATCGAGTGCATGCGGTAGAAAATGTCAGCTTCACTATTTTCCCTGGTGAAACCTTGGCGCTAGTCGGTGAGTCAGGCTCTGGAAAATCGACTATCGGACGCACTATTCAGCAATTGCAAGAAAGTACCAGCGGCACGATACGCTTTAACGGCCAGGCGGTAGCAGACATGTCGCGCGCCGAAAAAATGCGCCTGCGCCAGGAGGTGCAGTACATCTTCCAAGACCCGTTCGCCTCCTTAGATCCACGCAAAACGGTGGGCTTTTCGATTGCTGAGCCGATCCGCACCCATGGTTTGTTGCACGGTACAAAAGCGATACGCCATCGGGTTGATCAACTGTTGGAACGCGTTGGGCTAAGCGCAGAGCAGGCTGATCGCTATCCTCACGAGTTCTCGGGCGGCCAGCGGCAGCGAGTATGTATCGCGCGTGCGCTGGCATCCAAGCCTAAGCTGATTATTGCGGACGAAGCGCTGTCTGCACTAGATGTGTCAATTCAGGCGCAGATTATTCATCTGCTCATGGAGTTGCAGCAAGACGAAGGCTTGGCCTATCTATTCATTAGCCATGACATGGCGGTGGTGGAAAAAATGAGCCATCGCGTTGCAGTGCTGCACTTAGGCCAAGTTGTCGAGCTGGGTGAGCGTCAAGCGGTATTCGATACACCTCAGCACTCTTACACCCGCAAACTCTTGAACGCTGTGCCAGTGGCGGACCCTGGCCATCGGCGAGAGCGAGTGTTGCTACAAGGCGATATTCTCAGCCCCATTCGCAAGGTCGGTGATGAGCCTGAGCATGTGCCGTTAGTGCAGGTGAGCACCGGTCATTTCGTTGCTCAGGAAACCGACACTGACGCGCGTTTGGCATCTTAGTTGCCTGTTGAGCGACCGCCCGGCAGATAGTGCTCTAAAAAAACACCTTGCTCGTTATTTTCTAGCAAGGTTAGTGACAAAAAACAGGAGTGAACCTCATGCAAAAACCTAACATGCTAAAAACTAAAACGGTGCTCAATAGCGTGATCGCGAGCCTGGCCTTAAGCGTTGCCTTTTCAGCATCGGCACAAGCGGGTTCGTTAACTATCGCATCACCCCAGGACCCTGGTACCTGGGATCCTATCGATACTTTTCTAGTCAATTGGGCGTCGGTTGCCACCAATATTTTCGATGGCTTAACGTATCGCGGGCCTGATTTGGAGCTGGTGCCCGGCCTGGCTACCGAGTGGGAGGAGCTGGATGACGGCACCCGTATTCGTTTCACGCTACGCGAAGGCGTCACCTTCCATAACGGCGAACCCTTCAATGCCCAAGCGGTAAAGTTCACTTTTGATCGTTTACTGGGCGAGGAAGGTTCGCGAGGGCCGCAGCGTTCTAACTACACCGCGATTGAAAGCGTCGAAATCATTGATGATTACACCGTTGACTTCCATCTCAATGAGCTGGATCCGGTGTTATTGACCAAGCTTGCTGGTTACGGTGCAATGATCGTACCTCCGGCTTACCTGGAAGAGCATGGCGACGAGTATTTCAATACTCATCCCGTTGGCACTGGCCCCTTCAAGGTGGTGGCGTACAATCCTCGTGAGGATATCCAGCTGGAAGCCTTTGCCGACCATTGGGGCGGGGCGCCGAAGCTGGAAAATGTAACCTATCGCTTTATTTCTGAACCCTCCACCGCTGTTGCTGAGCTGCAGGCAGGGCGTGTTGATATCGTCATCCCACCGACTATTCCTATCGGTATGATTGATACGATCCAAAATCACGACGGTGTGAGCATTGTCAGCGTACCTTCACCGACCGTGGAAGCGATTCGTTTTAACACCCAGTCAGGTATTACCGCCGATGAGCGCGTGCGTAAAGCATTAATCATGGCCGTCGACCGCCAGGCTATTATTGACGCAATTTTAGCGGGTGAAGGCGAGATGATTGCCAGCTTCCAGGGCGCTCAGTCGTTTGGTCATGATCCTGAAATGGAACCGCTGCCCTATGATCCACAGCAGGCTCGCCAGCTGTTGGATGATGCCGGCATCGAGCCTGGCGCTACCGTGCAGATTGATGTGCGAGGTAACGATGCGACCTTTGGCGAGGTGGCTCAAGTCGTCGCTTCCTATCTGCAGGCCGTAGGCGTGACCGCCTCAATCCAGCCTTATGAAACCAATGTGCTGCTGAATGACATTATTCCCGCAGGGCGTACGGGCGAGATGTTCCAACAAAAGTGGGGTGGTTGGACGTTCGATTTCGATAATACGGCCTACCTGATGTACCACAGCGGCGAGCGCTGGAATCCTTACGACAGCGACCCTGAATTAGATGAAATGCTAGAAGCACAGCGCAGTATTTCAGACAAGGATGAGCGTGAAGACCTGCTTCAGGCGATTGCACGCTATACCCAAGATCGCGCGCTGGAAATGCCGCTTTACAGTATTAATGCCTTGTACGGTGTGAACGATCGCGTCGAGAACTTTGAGCCTGCTCCGGATAACCGTATGCGCCTGACCGATGTCGATGTCGCTGACTGAAACGTGATGCAACCTGGCCGCTTGAAAGAGCGGCCGGATACGTGACAGCAGGCACTTCATCTAACGGCGATACGCGCTTAAGAGCAAAGGGGTCATAGTGGCAAAGTTTCTTTTATATCGAATACTGCAGGCTATTTTCGTGGTGATTGCCGTTACGCTAATCGTGTCTTTTGCGATTCGGCTTACCGGCGACCCAGCAGTGATGCTAGCGCAGGGCGCGGGCAGTATTACCGAGGCAGACCTGGTAAAAATTCGTGAAGCGTTAGGCTTGAATCAATCTTTCCTGGCGCAGTATCTGGAGTTCTTGCGTGGCTTATTAGTGGGCGATTTTGGCCGCAGCTTTATGGGTGGCACCCCGGTAAGTGACCTCATTGGGCGTGCTTTACCTGCGACCCTCGCGTTAGCCTTCGTTTCATTGCTGTTGTCTATTGTGATCTCTATTCCGTTAGGCATTAAAGCGGCAGTATCGCGAGGCAAGTGGCCGGATCAAATGATTAGGATTTTTTCCCTGATAGGGCTCTCTTTTCCTAATTTTTGGCTAGCTATCATGCTTGTGCTGCTCTTCTCGATTACCTTCAATCTATTGCCGCCCAGCGGTATGGAGGGAATCGCTAGCTTTATTATGCCCGCTGCCACAATGGCGATCATTTTGACCGCTACTAACGTACGCCTAGTGCGAACGACCATGCTGGATACGCTGCGGTCGCAATACATTATGGTGGCGCGTGCCAAAGGGCTTTCTAATAACGTGGTGCTCTACAAGCATGCGCTACGCAACTGCTCTATCCCGCTGATTACTTATTTCGGTTTGCAGTTTGGCGGGCTGCTGGGCGGTATTGTCGTGGTCGAGCGAGTCTTTAACTGGCCGGGGCTGGGCACGCTAGCTTTCGAAGCGGTGTCGTCGCGTGACTATCCCGTCTTACAGGGCGTAATTACGGTGCTCTCGTTAATGATCATCTCTATCAATCTGATCGTTGATATCGCTTATGGCTTGGTCGACCCTAGGGTACGTAAGGAATAACCATGATGGCTGCTCTCAAAACCGATAAATTAAAACGTTTTAAAAACCTAGAGTTTATTCTCGGTGTGCTGCTATTTGGTGGTATTGGCCTGGCGGTTATTTTCTCTGGCTGGTTGTTTCCGGGCGGCGGCTCGGAGTTAAATTTAGCCTATCGCTTAACGCCGCCGTTAACAGAAGCTGGCTTTCCCTTCGGCACGGACCCGTTAGGTCGGGATGTACTGGCTCGGGTCATTATCGGCGGAGAAATCTCGCTGAAAGTCGGGGTGTACTCTGCACTTGGTGCGGTAGTTATCGGCATTATTATGGGCTTAATATCCGGCTACTACGGCGGATTTGTAGACATGATTGTCATGCGCTTTGCCGATGTACAGCTCGCGCTGCCTTTCATTCTATTGGCGATTACCTTTATTGCGGTGATTGGTGGTGGCCTGACCAACATGATCATCTTGCTGATTATTTCCCAGTGGGTGCAGTACGCGCGCCTAGTTCGGGGGTCGGTGCTTTCGCTACGAGATCGCGAGTTTATCCTGGCGGCCAAAGCGATCGGGGTAAAAGATATCCGCATTCTCTTCCAACATCTGCTGCCCAATTTGATTGGCCCCGTCATCGTGCTGATGACCCTTAACGTGGCGAATAACATTTTGTTGGAAAGCAGCCTGACCTTTTTAGGGCTAGGCGTAGACCCCGTCATTCCTAGCTGGGGCGGCATGTTGGCGGAAGGGCGCACTTATCTGCAAACGGCGTGGTGGGTTAGCGTGTTTCCTGGCCTAGCTATTTTGTTAACCGTGCTAGGGCTTAACTTGCTCGGCGACTGGCTGCGCGATGCGCTTGATCCCACCGGACGTACCTCGCTATGAATAGGCCCAATAGCACCCAGGTCAAGACGCTGCTTGAGCGCTCTTTTCCCCGCACCACGCGTGCCTTGCTGGAAACATACGCCACGCCCGCCTATCAAGGATATCGCCTAGAGGCCTGGGTGTTTGATGACGAAGCCGAGCGTCAACGTACGCAGGCTGCTTTCAAAGCGGCCGGGGTCAGCGCTTGCCTACGCAGTGCCTACAAGCCGCTAGTGCATTTCTTTTTGGAAGAGCTTAGTTGGGTGTCACTGACGTCACTGGTGATTGAGTATCCGGTGTTGGAGCCTTCGTCGCGTCGGTTTCTTCTAGAAGCTTATCCGCTTGCCGCACTGCTTCCAAAAGACGTTACGTTACGCTGGGAGGGCGTTGAGACATCGGCGACCCACTACAGCGTTAAGGTGGAACGCAGCTCAGGTAATCAGGAAACGTATCGTGTCGCCGCGCCCAACCGGTATCATCAAGATCATGTTGGCGAGGACCAGTATTCACCCTGCGGTTGGCTGCGGCTAACCTCGCCTGAGGGCGAAATGAGTGAATCGGTGATTGAGACAGACTACGAAGCGCTCTATCAGGCGGCGATGTCGACGCTAGCGTCAGCGCGGTGGCAGAACGCATCGCCGTACTTCGAAGAACTCAATTTCACGGTGCATTTGCCCAGCAGCGACCGCCGCTTGGCGTGGGACGATGAGCATATTAGCCTCAGCGAAGCGCTCCACGAAGAGCTGTATTTTTCTACTCTGGAGTATTTTCAGCGCCAGGCGGGCTTAGCATTGGGAGATCGTTCGATTCAACCGGGCCAGATTGTGCCGGAAGTGTCGACCCAGGGTGAAACTGCCTACTTGCGAGTGAGCTTACGGCCCTTGGACTCATCGCCGTCGCCACGTGCCGCCGTGGCGCTAGAGACTGCTTCGCAGGCTATTGGCACTGAGCAGGTCAAGCAGACGTTGGCCGCGCTGAGCGGCCAAGCGCTGTATGCAAGTACTCGTGCGGGCAGAGCGGTAGAAGCGCGCTATGTCGTCGGCAGTGACCGTGCTGTGATGATCAGTGCTGGGCAGCACGCCAACGAAACATCGGGTGTTGTCGGGGCATTGCGTGCTGCTGAGCAGCTTGGCGCGCAACCGCAGGCACACTTTGTTATTTCTCCTTTAGAGAATCCCGACGGCTACGCTCTGCAGAATCGGCTCATCGCCACGCAGCCGCGTCATATGCATCATGCCGCGCGCTATACCGCTTTTGGTAATGATCTGCAGAGTCAGCCGCTAGGCCAACCTTTCGAACACGCTATTCGCGAACAGGCTTTTGCGGCCAGCGGTGCCGGGCTGCATGTTAATCTGCATGGCTATCCTGCTCATGAATGGACGCGACCATTAACGGGCTACGTGCCCCGTGGCTTTGAAATGTGGACGATTCCTAAGGGATTCTTTTTGATTCTTCGCCACCAGCCAGGGTGGGAAGTGGCGGCGATGCAATTAGTCGAAGCCGTTACTCAGGCGCTTGCGCAAGTGCCGGGGCTTGTCGAGCTTAATGCCACGCAAATCGCGCTGTTTGAAACCCATGCGGGCGCGCTCACGTTTCCGGTGCTGAATGGCTTTCCTTATCTCATGTCGGAAGATGCTGATCAGCTAACACCATTAATGCTGATTACCGAATATCCTGACGAGACCGTAACCGGCGATGCATTTGTGCAAGCTCATACCGCCCAAATGGCAACGGTAGTGGCGGCCTATAAAGCTTTCCAAACACTCGTATTGAACGACTAAGCACTAGCAGCAGGCGGGATGACATTGAAGCGCCCGGCGATTGGAGTTAACCCCAATCGCCGGGCGTTTTGCTTAGCTTAAGCGATGCGGCGCTTAGTTTGCGTTTTGCTACCCGCAAAACCGGCAGCGCTGCTGATCAGTGCCGCGATAATCATGGCAATGAAGATCATCAGAGCAGAGTTGCGGATGCTCTCGGTGGCGTTTTCGGCAGTTTCACGCAGCGATTGCTCTGCCTGCGCAAGTTCTTCTTGAGCCTGCTGAATGCGGGATTCTAAGCGGTCGATTTGACGCTCAAGCTCATTAATACCTGAATCAAGACGCGCCATGGACTCATCGACGAAGTTTTCAGCTTCGGGCTCGGTCATATCCGTGTTGCTTGTTAGGGCATTGACCAGTGCATCGCGATCTACGTCCTGCTGGATATTTTCAAGCCGAGCGCGCTCTTTTTCAAGCAGCTCATTGAGGATGGCTTCGTACTCCATAGGGTTATTGGCAAGGCTTCTAACGGCTGTTTGAATATCGCCGACGGCATCTTGCGCTTGGTTACGTAGGTGCTCTGGCTGCAGTGACTCAGCGCCGGTGTCGCGCAGTATCTGGTTAACCTGATTACGAATGTTCTGGTCATCCAACGGTGAGTCAGTGCCTGGGTCGAAGTCGAAATTCTCGCTCAGCTGTTCGCCAAGTGACGATGTTGCACTGCCGATGCCTTGCGCAACGCTCCCCGTCACCTGCCCGGCGCCTGATAAAATCGAGCCAATAGCGCTAGCGCCACTCGATGCTACTTGACCAGCAGCGAAGCCAATCAGCGCTAAAGACAGAATGGTTGCGGTTGCCCAGCTCAAAAATCCGTGTATGAAGCCGTTACTATTGGCCAAGCGGCCAGCCACAAAACCACCTGCGGCAAAGCTTACAATCAAGAAAATGGCAGAAGAAATGCCAAAGGCAGTACCCAGCCCATCAAAGGGGTTGTCGGACATCGGGTCAATCACGCTAGAGCCGATCGCCGTCCCAAGAAGTGACAGCAGAGCAGAAAGGGCGAGGACGGTCACAACACCAGCAATGACGCTTCCCCATGACACGCGGTCGATTGACTCGCGAAACGATCCAATAGTGGTCTCTGGCATGGTCTACTCCTTTTATCGAGCACTTACTAAGGTGCCCTTCAGCAAGTCGGCACTGGTGGGCAGCGACCTGTCGTCCGTTGAAATAAGCCGTATTCGTGGTTGGTCGTATTGACGCCCTCATACATTTTCAAGATAGCAAAGGATGTGACGATAAGAGTTGTTATTTTTGTTTTGTTTTCTTTAATCTTTAAAGGGCTGAGGATTGAACTGCTTTATGACCTGAGAAGGTACAGGCAAGGCCTCTTGGACAACGCTGGAAAGCCACTCTTTTTGCGTGCGCTGGGCGATTACTTTCACTTATAAAGACCAGTAAGCGAGCCAATGACCGATTTATTCTGGTACCAGTATCTTCTTATCGGGTTGATTTTCGCCTGGAGCGGCTTTGTGAGAACCAGCCTGGGCTTTGGCGGTGCGGTGCTGGCGCTACCATTTTTGCTGTTAGTGGTGAACGAGCCACTCGTCTTTCTGCCGATTATCGCTATTCATCTGATGATTTTTTCCAGCTGGATTGCATGGAGCGGGCATCGCCAACTGCAAAAAGAAGGGCTGGGGGCTCCAATTGCAGAGAGCAATATTGACTGGGGCTATCTTTTCAAAGCCTTGAAAATCATGATCATCCCTAAGCTTATTGGCGTGATAGGGCTGCTGACGCTGCCCGCTCAGGTCATGACCAGTATTATTTTTGGCATTGTTTTCATTTATGCCATTGGCTACGTACTCAACAGACCGTTCAAGAGTAAAAATAAATACGTTGATTACGTACTGCTGGCGCTCGGTGGGTACGTCAGCGGCACCTCGTTGATTGGTGCACCGCTGATTGTGGCGGTGTTCGCCACGCATGTGGCCAAAGAGCAGCTGCGGGATACCATGTTTGTGCTGTGGTTTATCCTGGTAGTCATCAAGATGGTCTCGTTCCTGATTGCAGGCGTAGACCTTCAGCTAATCCATCAGCTGTGGCTGCTGCCCTGCGCTTTTCTTGGCCATCTTCTGGGCGAGAAGGCCCACCGCTATATGCTTAAAGCGGATACGGGCCTATTCTTTCGCATTCTGGGTGGGGTATTACTGCTGGTGAGCGTGGTGGGGCTGGTTCATCCGCCAGCGTAACGTGGGCTAAAGCGCCGCAGCCTAAAGCTGGCTGTCGGCGCGTAAATAGGTGTTGCTCAGTATCAGCAGCGCGGCTGCTAATAGGCAGCAAAGCACCGCCATTGCGGTGTAAACATTGCGCAAGGAGTCGAGCCAAATCAACGCGGGGGCGACCACGACCGGCGACACAAACTGCCCGAAAAAGAAGGTCGAGGTAAAGCCGCCAAACACTCGGCCGCGCACCCGTTGAGGCGTAATGCGCATTAGCCAGGTGGTGGTGTTGGGCATAAAAGCGCCCAGTCCTAGGCCGGAAATAGCCGCACCGACGATCGCCATGGCATAGCTTGTGGTTAATCCCACCACCAAAAATCCGACGGCTGCCAGCAAGAAACCTAAGATATAAATCGTCATGACCGATAGGAAGGGCTTGTAGTAACCATAACCAAAGGCAACGATACTGGCCGTAAGAGCGGCCATGGAAAGCGCAATACCGATCAGCAAACCGCTGATTTCGCCTGACTGAGAAAGCAAAAAGGGAAGTTGCGCGGGAAACATGTAAAACATCATCATACTTATCATGGCGATAAAATAAGCCAGCCCGGTACGCCAATAGTCCACGGTGACAGGCGCATCGCTTATACCACTGCTGGTGATGCCAGTGTTTTTGGGCTCCTGAAGTACCGCCAATGCGTATGGCAGCAGCAGAACGCCGGTTAGATAAAGTAAAAACGGCCCTCGCCAGCTCCAATCGGAAAGTATTCCCCCCAGATTAATGAAAACTACTCCGCCCAGCGCCATACAGCTACTTTGCAGCCCCAGAAAGCGCATGCGCTCGTGGCCATCGAAATAATCGCCCACCAGCGTGGTGCTGATACTGAGAATGCCTGCCACCGCTATGCCCATTAAGGCCCGTGAGCTTAAGAGTAAATCCACGCGATCGATAAAAAAGCCCGCAACCCCTGCAAAACCATAGATAAACAGCATCATCAGCAGCAGTTTCTTGCGCCCAAATCGATCGGCCAGATAGCCCATGAGCGGGCTAAACAGCGTAATCATCAGCGCAGGGATAGTCAGAATTAGCTGGATCAACACCTGAGGCTGGTCAGGGAAGTGACGGCTGATACCCGGTAGCGCCGGCGCAATGATTGCACCCGACATCACCGTCATGGTGCTGGCAAACAGCAGCACGGCTTTAATATGCGTTAATGAGCTAATAGTCTTTTTCCACATCAAGAGAGAGGGGGAGAGCGTTTAGAGCGAAAGCGCTAATCTTAACATGTTTATTAGCAGGCTAGTTATCACCTGGGGTGAGCCCGGCATCAAGGCCTAAAGGCTAGCCGTTATGTCTGGAGGCCCAACGATTATCCAAAAAAAACGGCCATCGCTTGATAAGCGAAATGGCCGTTTTTAGTAATTCTATGGTCGGAATAGCAGGATTCGAACCTACGACCTCTGCCTCCCGAAGGCAGCGCTCTACCAAGCTGAGCTATATTCCGAAAGCTGCCGAGCACTGCTCAACAGGGGGAGTGGATCATACTTATCCAAGGCCATTTTTTCAAGCCCTTGATAGCGTGATCGAGCAATTTTTATGCTTTACGATCAACGGCTAAACGGGCTAGCTGCGCCATGCTGTCGCGATAAGCACTGGGCGGTAGAGCGTCCAGTTGCTCAAGGGCTTTGTCGGCCATTTCTTCGGCGCGCTGGCGGGTGTAGTCGAGTGCGCCGGTGGCATGAACAATTTCCAGTACGGCGTCTAGCTGCTCAAGCCCGCCTTGGCGAATCACCTGGCGAATGAGTTTGGCCTGCTCTGGGGTGCCTTGCTCCATGGCGTGAATCAGCGGCAGCGTCGGCTTGCCTTCGGCCAGGTCGTCGCCAACGTTCTTGCCCATGGCGTCAGCGTCGCCTTGATAATCCAGCAGGTCATCAATCAGCTGAAACGCGAGACCCAGATAGCGGCCATAATACTGAAGCGCGTGCTCTTGTTCGGGAGTAGCTTGGGCCAGCACAGCTCCGCTGTGGGAAGCCGCCTCAAACAGCATGGCGGTTTTACCCAAAATGGTCTCGAAGTAGTCCGCCTCAGAAATGCTGGGATTGCCAATGTTGGTGAGCTGCAGCACTTCTCCTTCGGCGATGATGCAGGTGGCGCCAGAAAGAATCGCCATGATGCGCATGGAACCCACGTCGACCATCATCTGAAAGGAGCGGGCATAGAGAAAGTCACCCACCAACACCGACGGCGCATTGCCCCAGGCATCGTTAGCGGTTTTCTTGCCCCGGCGCATGTGTGATTCATCAACCACGTCATCGTGCAGCAGCGTCGAGGTATGCATAAACTCAATCAGCGTTGCCAACGGGATGTGTTTTTCGCCGGTGTAGTTGAGCGCGCGCGCAGCTAAAAGCGCCAATAGAGGGCGCAGGCGCTTACCGCCACTTTCAATGATGTACTGGCCGATGGTTTCGACCAGCGGCACTTTAGACGTGAGCTGCTCAATAATTGTCCGATTGACGGCTGCGAAGTCATCGGCCACCACGGCGTGCAGCGGTGAAGGCGTTGGGCTGACGGGTTGGGCTGAGGAGACGTTAGCGGTCATTGGATCCGTTCATCGCGGCAGGTGAAGGCGGTAAGTGCCGCCCGTAGTTATGTCATTCGTTAGGATGATGCGTTGGGCTCATGCTATGGCGCTGCCTGTTGGTCGTCAAGGCGCGCTCAGCCGTGATGGCTTCTCCCAACCATTGACGAGTACAGGTAGTCTTGTGGTAAGAGGAGATAGTCGTTATAATCCGCGACCCACTCATCATGCTCCCTGTCAGATGGCTCCAGAAGGGGCGCCACTCGCAGCAGGTCGATAAGAGCGGAAGGCGATGAGCGCTGGTTACGCGGGGCGTAATTGGCATTAACGACAAGTCCGGAGAGTGACATGTACGCAATTATTAAAAGCGGTGGCAAACAGTACCGCGTTCAAGAAGGTCAGACCCTCAAGCTCGAAAAAATCGAAGTCGCTACCGGCGAAACGATTGAGTTTGATGAAGTGCTGATGGTTGCAGACGGCGATGACTTCAACATTGGCGCGCCAATGATTGACGGCGCTAAAGTCTCTGCCGAAGTGGTTTCCCACGGCCGTGGCGATAAAGTGACGATCATCAAGTTCCGTCGCCGTAAGCACAGCATGAAGCGTCAGGGCCACCGTCAGTGGTTCACTGAAGTCAAAATTACCGGAATTTCCGCGTAAGCGGTTTGTCCCTTTAGGAGGTTTTTGCAATGGCTCATAAGAAGGCAGCTGGCTCCACGCGTAACGGTCGCGATTCCGAGTCTAAACGCTTAGGTGTGAAACTGTTCGGTGGCCAATCGGCGACTGCGGGTAACATCATCGTGCGTCAGCGCGGTACGCGCTTCCACGCTGGCACAGGCGTTGGCCTAGGCCGCGATCACACGCTGTTCGCGCTGAGCGACGGTTTTGTGAAATTTGAGACCAAAGGTCCCAAAAACCGTAAGTTCGTTAGCATCGTTTCTGCATAAACGAAAAACGCAGCGCTAGATAGATGCTGCGTAAAAAAGCCCCGCTATGGCGGGGCTTTTTTGTCGGTTAAAACTCTTTTCGCATACGCTTTGCTACCACGATGGTGGATAAAAGCGCCGGTGAAAAAAAGTATTGCATATTAGGGCGGCGGAAGCGGCCGGGAGAATCCAATGCAGTTCGTCGATGAAGCCTCGATTATTGTTGAGGCGGGCAAAGGCGGCAATGGCTGTCTGAGCTTTCGCCGCGAAAAATATGTGCCCAGGGGCGGCCCCGATGGGGGCGATGGCGGCCACGGTGGTAGCGTGTACCTGATTGGTGACGATGCGCTTAACACCTTGATCGACTTCAAATTCCAGCGTTTTTATAAAGCGCAAAACGGCCAGGGCGGCATGGGCCGTCAAATGAGCGGCAAGGCCGGCGAAGACCTGCACGTAAAAGTGCCGGTCGGCACCACGGTAATTGACGAAGATACCTTGGAAGTCATCGCGGATGTAACCGAGATCGGCCAGGTGGTATTGGTGGGTGAAGGCGGTCGGCGTGGATTGGGTAACATCCACTTTAAGTCTTCGACCAACCGCGCGCCGCGTCGTACCACAACCGGTACCGACGGTGATCGCCGTAACCTGCGTTTGGAAATGAAGGTAATGGCCGATGTGGGTCTGCTGGGTATGCCTAATGCGGGCAAGTCCACGCTGATTCGCTCTGTGTCTGCCGCCAAGCCCAAGGTCGCTAACTATCCGTTCACTACGCTAGTACCCAATTTAGGCGTGGTGAAGCTGGGCATGCACGAACACTTCGTAATGGCCGATGTGCCGGGTCTGATCGAAGGGGCTTCTGACGGTGCCGGCTTAGGGCTGCGCTTCTTGAAGCACCTGACGCGTACGCGGCTGCTGTTTCACGTCGTCGACGTAGCGCCGTTTGATGAGTCTGATCCGGTCGCGGCATCGAAGGCGATTGTGCGCGAGCTGGGGCAGTTCTCACCGGCGCTGTCTGAGCGTCCGCGCTGGCTGGTCTTGAATAAGTTTGACCTGCTGCCGGAAGACGAGCGCGAAGAGCGCGCCCAGGCGATTATTCAGGCGCTTAACTGGGAAGGCCCGGTGTTCCGTATCTCGGCTATCAGTAACGATGGCACCGATAAGCTGGTTCAGGCGGCGTATCGCTGGCTGACCGAACAGCGTCGCCTTGAGCACGAAGATGAAGAAGCGCTGATTCGTGAGCAAGAAATGCGCCGTCGCATGGAAGAAGAATCGGTCGCGCGTACTGAAGCGCGTCTGGGTCGTCGGCGTAAGCGTGACGATGAAGACGACGAAGATTTCGACGACGATGATTATGATGTTGAAGTTGAATACGCCCCATAGCTTGGCAAAATAGCGTGACCTAGCTAAGGGTGTAAGATAGTAAGCTAATAAGGGCTGCGTTCGCGCGGCCCTTATTGTGTCTGATAAAGGTGGGGCGGATGGAAAGTAACGAGCAAATTCTCGGACGCAGCGCATTGAGTCGGGCGCGTCGAGTCGTGGTAAAGATCGGCAGTGCGCTACTGACTAACGATGGTCGCGGCCTGGACGAACCGGCCATCGGCGGCTGGGTGGATCAAATAGCAGCCTTGCATCAGCGCGGTGTTGAGGTGGTGCTGGTTTCCTCTGGCGCCGTGGCTGCTGGCATGGTGCGCCTTGGCTGGCAGGTGCGGCCCAGCGCGGTGCATGAGCTTCAGGCAGCTGCGGCGGTGGGTCAAAACGGACTCACCCAGTGCTATGAGCAGCATTTTGCGCGCCACAATATGCTCACGGCGCAGGTGTTGCTCACCCACGACGATCTTTCTAACCGCAAGCGCTACCTCAATGCGCTTTCGGCGCTGCGCACGTTGGTGGAAATGCGCGTGGTGCCGGTGATCAATGAAAACGATACCGTGGTCACCGATGAGATTCGCTTTGGCGATAACGATACGCTCGGAGCGCTGGTTGCAAATCTATTGGAAGCCGATGCGCTGCTGCTGTTGACCGATCAGGAAGGTCTGTTTGATGCCGACCCGCGGCATAATCCGAATGCTCAGATGATAGCCGAAGGGCGCGCCGACGACCCTCGCTTAGCGGCTGTTGCAGGCAGCGGCGGTGCGCTAGGGCGTGGTGGCATGAGTACTAAAGTGCGTGCGGCGCAGCTGGCGGCGCGCTCTGGGGCGGTCACGGTGATTGCTAGCGGGCGTCAGCCTGACGTTATCAATCGGATAATGGCGGGTGAGTCGCTGGGCACGCTGCTGCGCCCTGATCAGGTGCCGATCGCGGCGCGTAAGCGTTGGCTGGCGGGG
This sequence comes from Halomonas sp. AOP12-B1-6, assembly GCF_052379225.1. Lineage (NCBI taxonomy): Bacteria > Pseudomonadati > Pseudomonadota > Gammaproteobacteria > Oceanospirillales > Halomonadaceae > Halomonas > Halomonas sp. AOP12-B1-6. Next base: position 85,039 of record NZ_JBQSYK010000006.1, on the reverse strand, counting down.
CAACTGCAGGTGCGCGGCACGCTGGTGCTGGATGCCGGCGCGGTGAAAGTGCTGCGCGATAAAGGCTCTAGCCTATTAGCCGTTGGGGTGCGCAATGTGCAGGGCAGCTTTAAGCGTGGCGATATGGTGATATGCGTGGACGAGCAGGGCGCGTCAGTGGCCAAAGGCTTAGTGAACTACGGCGCTGATGAGGCGCACCAGCTAGCGGGGCAGCCCAGCCATCAAATTGAAGCAATCCTTGGCTATGTGGAAGCCCACGAGTTGATTCACCGCGATAATCTTGTGGTCTTATAAGCGAGCTGGCGGCGGTAAAGGCACTTGGTGCGGCCAGTCGTCAGGCACCAAAAAAACGCGCTCATAGCGCCGTTCATTCTGGTAATACAGCATGACCTGCTGGGGTGAGCGCCAAGCTTGTACTCTACCGATGACGCCGGGCAGCACTTCATCAATGGGGCGAAAAACGCTGGGTAGCGGTGGTGCCAGCCAGTGCGGTTTTTCCAGCCAGGCTATCGTGGGTACTGCAGCTGAGCTGGCGACAAACGCAGGCCAGTCGCGACAATAGCACCAGCGGCCACGGCGGTGATCCAGCGTGGCGCCCTCTGGTGGAGGCATCTCTGTGTGCCAGGGCGTTTTCCAGGGGTAGTACAGAACGCCCGGTATGGCTAGCCGTTGCGTTAACTGCTCACCCAGCGTTAGTTTAGAGGCGCCCAGGTCACGCGGTGCCAGCCAATGATTCAGGGTTGCCAACGCAGGTAGCGTTGTGGAAAGCGGCAACTGGTGGCGCTGTAAATGGGCACACTTAAGCGCTAGGCTATCTGCTCCGCCAGGGCCAATCCAGCGGCTTTGGCTACGCAACTCCCCAGGCCCTTCCGGCAAACCCAGATAGAACTTAATCGCCACCTCCAAATGTATCGGTGCCGGGTTGTCGCGAGTGCGATAAAGCATATCCAGCTCACCCAGCGTAATGCGCTGACGCGTAATGCGTACGTTGTGCGCTAGCATGCGTGTGTTGGGGGAGTGATCGAGCAACGTGTGCCAAAGGCGTTCGTGATAATGCCCCATGCGATTGGCCCGCGACCCCGTTAAAGCTGTTAGCGAAGGTGTTGGGAGTTGACGCAGCCAGGGCAACAGCGAGTTTTCCAGCCCTAGTTCTTTAAGCGTCGGGCGGCCTGCGCAGGGAATCGGTGGCGCCATCTCAATAAGGTCCGGCGTGGCGGCTAGCCAGGCTAAATCACGCAGCGCCGCGGTGGGTAGCGTGTCGCCGGGGGCTTGGCCATCAATGTCGTCATTTTGCACGGCGTTCTCCTCAGTCTGCGGCTATATTCGCTTCCTGCTGAGGCCATTATGACGCTTGGCTATTGCTGGGGCTATAACGCAGCGGGCTCCCTTGAAGGGAGCCCGCAGGGCGGCTTAAAACACCGCTAGTAGAGATGATGCGATAGATTAGTCGCGATCAATCTCGCTGACTTGATCAGCGCCTTGGCGTACGCTGATTTCCAGCTCACGGCCATTTTCGTCACGGCCTTCAACATCGATCATGCCGCTTTTATCCATGTCGAGGTCTTCAAACTCCACCATGCCTTCCTGGCTGGCAACATTCAGCGCTTGGCGAATATCGTCTTCGCTCATACCCCAGGCACCGGTGACTAGGCGCTCGCGTTGCTCTTGCAGCGTTTCGCCGTCATCTAGTGAGAAATCAATATCGGCATACCACTCATCGTCCAACCAGCCTTCTACTTCCACACGGCCACGGTTTTTAATGCTAATTTCTTCGTAATGGGTGAAACCGTAGTCGCTTGCGTGGGTCAATACGTCATCAATACGATCCATTGGCAGTGAATCAGCCTGAGCACTGCCAGCCGCAGCGGCAAGTAGTAGGGCAGAGGTCGGGATCAGCAGCATTTTTTTCATGGTGTTCATAGCAAATTCCTTCTTTACGTGACGAATCATTTACGTGAATCAATGGCACTCAGCCAATGCGACAGGGAATTTATACCACTGGGATACTTTCCTTAAGCTGACAAAACCGTTCATCTAACGTTCATGTTGTCTTAGGCATTCTGGCACTATGAGTAATGTCGTACGTCACCTTATAACGCCACTAGGCCGCTTCCAAAAAAGCGCTTGCCGCAGTGTTGCCAGTTTAGCCTTAGCGCTATTACTGGTCAGTAGTGCAGTGGGCGATCAGCCCTGGGAATCTCTGCATGGCGAGGTGAATCGTGGTGAAGTGGTGCCGCTGGACACTATTTTAGATTGGCTTGAAGCTCACTATATTGGTGAGGTGCTCGAAGTTGAGGTGGAGCGTGAGCGCGGGTTTGTAGAGTATGAAATTAAGCTGCTCGGACCCCAAGGCCAGATCGTTGAATTTGAATTTGACGGCCAAAGCGGTGAGCTAATGTCTATTGAAGGTGTGCGCATTAACGATATGCGCCGTTAGCTTTTTTATATAAGAAAAGGGTAGTCAGTCATGAAGTGTTTGCTGGTAGAAGACGACCACGCGCTCGCCCGCGAGCTAAGTCAGGCGCTGCGCGACGGCGACTGGCTTGTAGAGCATGCGGCCACGGGCCAAGATGCCGATTTCTTGGTGCGCACGGAAGCTTATGACACGCTCATTTTGGATGTAGGCTTGCCCGACGGTGACGGTACTCGCTGGCTAGCGGCTTGGCGCGAAGATGGTATTGACCTGCCCGTGCTCATTCTTACCGCCCGTGAGCGCTGGGCCGATAAAGCGGCAGGCTTTACCGCAGGTGCCGATGACTATGTCACTAAGCCTTTTGAACCGGCGGAAGTGCTTTTTCGCCTGCGCGCCCTGGTTCGCCGCAGCCACGGGCATGCACACCCGATATTGAAAGCCGGCGAGCTCAGCTTAGATACGCATACGCAGCACGTCGCATTGGCGGGGCGTCCGGTGGGATTAACCGCCCAAGAGACGCGCCTGCTCGGCTACTTAATGCATGCCGCACCGCGCGTGGTGAGTCGTACCGAGCTTTCAGAGCACGTATACGACCGTGACCATGAGCCGGACTCTAACGTGATCGACGTGCAGGTCAGCCGCCTGCGCCGTAAGTTGGGCAGCTGGCGCATTGCCACGCTGCGGGGGCAGGGGTATCGGCTCTTGGAAGAAGAGCCCGCCAGCGAATGAGTCACCCCCGTTCTGCGTGGCGTAATCAATGGAAAAAGCGTTGGGCCGGGCGTTCCATCGGCGTGCGGCTACTATTGGCGGTGCTGCTGATGGTGGGGCTGGCCCTTCCTGTTGCCGGTACGCTGCTTTCTCATCATTACCATTTATCAGCGACCCAGGCCTTTGATGAGCGCCTGGAGGCCACGCTCAATGTGATCATTGCCGGCGTCACCTATGACCGCACCACCCAGCAGCTTGTCCACGATCGGGCGCTGGGTGACCCACGGTTTGATAACGTTTACTCCGGCTGGTACTGGCAAATAACCGATGCTGGCCAGCATACATTGGCTTCCCGCTCGCTGTGGGATCAACGCCTGCCGGTTATTGCCAATGACACTCTCAGCGCGCGCTCATTGTCAGGCCCGCGCGGGCAATCGCTGCGCGTTGTTGAGCGTGATATCTATTTAGCGCCTTTGGAAAGACCCCTGCATATCAGCGTTGCCGCGCGGGACGATGTATTAGCTGCGGATATTCGCGAATTCCAACGTCTTCTTTGGGGCGGTTTGGCGGGCCTAGGCATTTTGCTATTAGGCGTTTTGGCGCTGCAAGTTCGCTGGGGGTTAGCGCCGCTGCGGCGTATGCGTGCCAACCTGCATGAGGTAGAGCAGGGGCATGCAGAGCAGCTGGACACCCGCTTGCCCGACGAGCTGGCGACCCTGGCCGCCTCAATGAATGCGGTGCTGGCGCGGGACCAACGCTTAATTGAGCGCGGGCGTCACACGGCCGGTAATCTGGCCCACGCGCTGAAAACACCGCTGAGTGTGATGCGTCTACAGCTTCGCCAGCTGCCGGAAGACAGCCGTGCTGCCTGGGACGTGGAGTTAACGCGCTTAGACAGCGCGGTACGCCATCATTTAGCGCGTGCATCGGCGGCGGGCGAGGGCGCTCGCTTTGCCCCCATTGATCTGCATGCCACGTTAGCGCCGCTGCTAACCGGGCTGGCCAAGCTTGGCCAGCGGCGCGGCATTACGCTGCGCCAAACATGGCAGCGTGACGTGAACGTGCATATGGATGGGCAAGATATTCAGGAGCTGGTAGGTAACTTAATGGATAATGCGCTGCGCTGGGCGCACAGCGATGTTCAGCTGCAGGTCCAGGTTAACGAACAACAGCTCACTATTATCGTGAGTGATAATGGCCCCGGCATGTCTGACGCGCAGTGCCAGCAGGCGGTGCAGCGAGGAAAGCGTCTGGATGAGCAGCGCTCTGGCAGTGGTTTGGGGCTGGCTATCGTCACCGACCTTGTCGCTTTGTACAGCGGCCATATGCAGCTTTCCCGCGGCAGCGAAGGCGGCTTAAACGTAGAAGTTGGGCTGCCCGTGGTGGCGAACGGATAACGGAGATTTCATTGGATGCATGGCACGGATACGCTGCCCGATATTTTAGTGGGTCCTTTATTACGGCGCATCAGCACGACCCGGCTAGTAATGTGGATTGTCGCCACTCGGCCACTGACCATGACGCTGGTGCTACGGCCTGGCCAGCATGACGCCGAGTCCATTGGTTTGGCGCACCACCATCAGTGCGTTGCCATCGGTAAGCGCGCTTTTATCCATCTGATTGATATTGAACTTGATACGCCGCTGCCTTGCGACGAGCGTATCGAATACGACCTGCAGATTGAAACGATGCAGGGTGGCGTGCAGTCGTTGCCTGAGTGGGCGCCCTGGCTGCGCTATGAAGGCGCCGATTACCCTGCCTTTGTAATTGCCTCGCGCCATCATCGGCTGATGCATGGCTCTTGCCGTAAGCCACATCACGATAGCCCCGATGGTTTGGTGCGTGCCGACAGCTGGCTTGCCGATCAGCAGGCAGCGCCTACCGAGTGGCCTGCCTGGCTACTGATGACCGGTGATCAAGTCTACGCCGATGACGTTGCTGGGCCGATGCTGCGCGCCGTACATGTGTTGATTGAACGCCTAGGATTAGTCGACGAACAGTTAGAAGGCGCCACGGTAGACGATAGCCAAGCGCTGTACGACTCGCCTGACAGCTATTATTGCCGCGCAGCGCTGCTGCCGGATTTCACCAGTAACGCCGCGCTGCGCGAGCGCTTTTTCGGCGGTGTCAAAAAGCCGGTGTTTACGTCAGCCAATGCCCACAACCATTTAATGACGCTGGCGGAAATGCTCGCCATCTACTGTTTGGTGTGGTCGCCGGTGGCCTGGCAAGTGATTGCTCCCACGCCGCCCGCATTAGATGAAAAAGATGCCGAGCTTTATCGCCAAGAGCAGAAGGTGATCGATACCTTTGTTGAGGGCTTGCCCCAGTGTGCGCGGCTGATGGCGCACTTGCCGAGCCTGATGATCTTTGATGATCACGACGTAACCGATGACTGGAACCTTACCGCTGACTGGGAGCAAACCGCCTACGGCCATCCGTTCTCTAAGCGCATTATCGGTAATGCCCTGGTCGCGTATTCGCTCTGCCAAGCATGGGGTAATGATCCGGATAAGCTCAATCCATTAATTCACCATGCCGCTACGCTGCTGGGCGATGGCCGCGAGGTGCTCGCGCGTGCTGAGCAAGATGGATTAATTGAGCGGTTGCTGCGTTTTCAGGGCTGGGAGTTTCAAATCCCCGGTACGCCTGCGCTTATTGTGCTCGACACCCGCACCCGCCGTTGGCGCAGTGAGCGCAGCCCCAAGCGGCCTTCTGGTCTCATGGATTGGGAAGCGCTGATGGAAATGCAGCAGGCACTCATGGGCGCTAAAAGCGCGGTGATTATTTCGCCTGCGCCGATGTTTGGCGTCAAATTAATTGAAAGCATTCAAAAGCTATTTACCGCCGTGGGTAAGCCGTTAGTGGTGGATGCTGAGAACTGGATGGCGCACCGAGGCGCTGCTAACGCGCTGCTGCAAATTTGGCAGCACTCTAAAACGCCGGGCAATTACGTGATTCTTTCTGGCGATGTGCACTACTCGTTTGTCTACGACATTGTCGTGCGCCATCAGCGGCGCGCTCCTCACCTGTGGCAGATTACTTCAAGCGGGATCAAAAACACTTTTCCCAAGAATCTTCTCAATACCTTTGATCGACTGAACCGCTGGATGTATGCCCCGTGGTCGCCGCTTAACTGGTTTACGAAGCGCCGCAAACTCAGCGTTCATCCCCGTGACCCTGACCGGGCGAGTGCCGGGGAGCGGCTTTGGAACGCCAGCGGCATTGGTTTAGTCACACTCGACGAGAAAGGCTACCCAACGGATATCCGCCAGCTCGATGTGAACGGTAGCGATGTGGTGTTCCCGCCGCCCGAGCGCCTCAAGCAAAAAGGCGGGCGTTAATCGTTGGTGAGTGGGTCTTGCCGCGATGGCGCCACCCGTTTTCCAAAGCGTCATTAACTCGTCACAGAAGTGCCCCAGTGCTGTCATCTGAAGGGGGCAGGATATCGCTATCTGCTGACTACATTTAAGCGCGCTGATGCGTTAAAAAACCAGGGGCCTAAAATGCGTTTTTCTGATGCAACCGCTACCACCATTGATTTGTTACGTCATGGTGAGCCGGTGGGTGGGCGTATGCTGCGGGGCTCAACTGACCATCCTCTGAGTGACGCAGGATGGCAGCAGGTGAAGGATGCGGTCATGCGCCATACGGTCGAAGGCCATTTACCTTACGATGCGATTGTCACTTCGCCGCTGATGCGCTGCCGTGAGTTTGCCCTGTGGCTAGGCGAAGAGTTTGATCTCCCTGTGCAGGTGGAAGATGATCTCGCCGAGCTACACTTGGGGCAGTGGGAAGGTAGAACTTATGCAGAGGTAACCGCCGTAGAAGGCACCGCACGAATGAGTGCGTTTTGGCATAATCCGGCCGAGGTCGCGCCCCCTGATGGCGAAACTCTGCAAGCATTTGATGCCCGGCTCGCTGAGGTATGGCAGCGGCTACTTCTCCAGCCGCCCGGTCAGCATGTGCTGGTCGTGGCCCATCTGTTTGTCTGCAACGGCCTGCTGCGACAGGTTCTTGAACAGCCGCTTTCGCGAGTGCTGGCGATGGATCTGCCCTATGCGGCGATGAGCCGAGTGCGCCATGAACGCCATGCGCTTGGCGACACCAGCTTTATTGAGTGGATAGGGCGTTAAGCATTGTTGGCGGCTAGGCATGCTTTACGCCATTATGAGGGCAGTTAGCTTACCGGAGCGCCTGTCCATGTCATTGGTTCGCCTGTCGTCTTTACCTTATGCGGTTATATCGCGCAGCGGATGGTGGCTGCCCTGCCTATTCATGCTTGTGTTGGCGGGCTGTGCCAGCCGCGAGCTGACGCCGATAGATGCACTACCCGACCGCGCCGGTATTTCTATGGAGCGTGCGCTCATTCTTTCCCATGCCCAGCAAGCCATTGGCACGCCGTACCGCTTCGGAGGCAATACGCCAGAAGGTCTAGACTGCTCGGGGCTGGTGGAAATGACCTATCGAGCGGCGGGCATTCGTGTACCGCGCACCGCCAATGAACAGTTTCAAGCCTTGCCAAAGGCCGATGCCCCGCGCCCCGGCGACCTGCTTTTCTTTGGTGAGCGCCGCAAAGCGACCCATGTCGGTATCTATCGTGGCAACGGCCAAATGATTCATGCGCCCGGTAATGGTCGTCGCGTGGTGAGCGTGCCGTTAGAAATCGATTACTGGCAGGCGCGCTTTTTAGGTGCCGCCAGCCCTGCCCCTTAAGTAACCGTGCTCTCTACCGATATATTGCTTTGCAGCGCCTCATAGGTGAGCGCTCCAAGCGAAGCCCATTCGTGTGGGGCATACCTTTCTCATCCGCAGTAGGTTTTTGCGTTTCTGGCATAACATGGCATCAACATTGCTTGTATAATGTGTCCATTGGACTTTCAGGCTTATCCGCTTGAAAGCAAACAGCCTGCCTACCCGGCCTGCGCTGTCAGCACATCAGGAGATATACCATGTCTGCCTCACCTGTCACATTGATGGTGGCTCGGCGCGTTGAGCACGGCCGCTATTTCGATTTTAATCGTTGGCTTAACGAGGGGCGGGAGCTAGCGGCTGATTTTGCTGGTTATCTCGGCTCTGGCGTATTGGCACCACCGGTTGACGATGATGAATATCAGATCATATTTCGCTTTAGCAGTAGTGAGACCTTAGCAGCCTGGGAGCATTCCGCTTCACGCCATGCGTGGCTCGAACGCGGGGCAGGGCTCTATGAGGCGCCCCATGAACATCGCGCCACGGGGCTGGATACTTGGTTTCAAACTAGCGTTAGCAGCATTCCTCCGCGCTGGAAACAGGCGGTGGCCGTCTGGCTGGCGTTTTTCCCTATCTCACTGCTGTTTCAGTGGTTATTTGGCGGCGTATTAGCCGAGTGGGCACTAGTGCCGCGGGTAGTAGTGAGCACCTTAATGCTAACGCCTGTCATGGTTTTTGTGTTTATTCCACTCTCTATGCGCCTATTAGCGCCCTGGCTGCAGGGTAAATGGTCACCGCTAGATATGCTGGCGCGCTGGCGCCAAACGTCTCGATCATAATCATGCTTGGCAGCACTGAGATGATGCTAGTCTTGGCCCATAGGTTCTATGTAAGCTGACCTTGATAATCGTGGTTTCAAGCAATAGGCGCAATGTACTAGTAGAAATGTACTGGCAGAAAAGGATCGCTGTCGCTGGTGCAATGCGTGCGGCTAACTCAGTCCCAAGGAGCTTTTATGATTCATGTCCACCATCTGGAAAAATCGCGTTCTCATCGCATTCTGTGGCTACTCGAAGCCCTTGAGCTGGACTACGAACTGGTTGTTTACCAGCGTGATGAGAAAACGCAGCAGGCGCCAGCATCGCTGAAAAAAATTCATCCGCTGGGCAAGTCGCCGGTGATTACGGATGGTGATCTGACCGTGGCCGAGTCGGGGGCTATCATCGATTATCTGCTGCAACGCTATGGGCAAGGCCGGCTACAGCCTGCCCAGGAAGATATGCATGCGTGGGTAGATTATCGGTACTGGCTGCATTATGCCGAAGGCTCGCTGATGCCGCTGCTGGTGATGCAGCTTGTGTTTGGACAGATACCTAAACAGTCGCCGTGGCTGATAAAGCCGCTAGCGAAAGGCATTAGCGATACGGTGAGTAAGCGCTTCTTAGCGCCTCAAATTAAGCAGCATCTTAGCGTTATTAACGAACACTTATCTGCGCACGGTAATTTTGCCGGGCCGTGGCCGAGCGGTGCCGATATTCAAATGAGCTTCCCGCTGCAGGCAGTTGCTGCCGTTCAGTCGCTGGAGAAATATCCGGCCATTGCCGCCTTTGTGTCGCGTATTGAACAAGACGCTGCGTGGCAGCGGGTGATAGCGCGAGCCGGCCCGCTCACGATGCCGGGCCAGTGATTCGCCGTCATGGGCTTAATGTCGCTTGGGCCGCTAGCCTGAGTTAATTGAAAAGCGCAAAGCTATCAGCATTGATCCACATGTGGACCAGGATGCTAGCGATATAGCCGAGCAGAATCACCGGCGACCAGCGTAAATGCCCCATAAACGTATATGACCCACGTGCCTGCCCCATCACTGCCACGCCGGCCGCTGAGCCAATCGACAGCAGGCTGCCGCCAACCCCCGCGGTTAAGGTGATGAGCAGCCATTGGCCGTGGGACATGTCGGGATCCATGGTCAGCACGGCAAACATTACCGGAATGTTGTCGATCACCGCGGAGACAACGCCTAGCGTAATGTTTGCCGCGGTAGGATTCCAGCCGGTATATAGCGCTTCTGACAGCAGGCCGAGATAGCCCATAAAGCCTAGCCCGCCCACGCACATGACGACCCCATAGAAGAATAGGAGCGTGTCCCACTCGGCGCGCGCCACGCGATTAAAAACATCGAAGGGAACCACGCTACCCAACTGCGCCAACTTACGGTTATCGCCTTCCCGGCTGTAAATCTCACGTTTGCGCTTTAGTGAACGAGGCAAGCTACGGCGCAGGTAATAGCCAAAGAATTGCAAATAGCCCAGGCCTGTCATCATGCCCAGTACGGGCGGCAGGTGAAGCACTACATGGCAGAGTACCGCGGTGATAATGGTCAATAAAAACAGCGCCACGATGCGTCGCGCACCGCGCTTCATCCAGACGTCTTCATGAACGCTGGCGGGCTTCTCATCCTTGATAAATAGACTCATGATGGCGGCGGGGATCAAGAAGTTGACCAACGCCGGAATAAAGAGAATGAAGAAATCTTGAAACGCGACCATGCCTGCCTGCCACACCATTAGCGTGGTTATATCGCCAAAAGGGCTAAAGGCGCCGCCTGCATTGGCGGCAATCACAATATTGATACATGCCATGTTAATAAAGCGCTGATCTCCTTCGGCAACTTTCGTCACGACGGCGCACATGAGTAAAGCGGTGGTAAGGTTATCGGCAACGGGAGATAGCACGAAGGCAAGGCCGCCCGTTAGCCAAAAAAGTGCGCGGTAGTTGAAGCCTTTGCGCAGCATCCATGACCGCAGCGCGTCGAACACGTGACGCTCTTCCATCGCATTGATATACGTCATCGCAACCAGTAAGAATAGCATCAGCTCGGTGAACTCTAACAACGTCATTCTAAACGCGTATTCTGATGCCTCAGACATGCCATTTTGGACATACACCCAGCCGATAAGCCCCCAAATAATGCCGGCGGCTACTAGTACGGGTTTTGACTTGCGCATATGAATCTTTTCTTCTGCCATGACTAACGCATAGGCCAAGACAAAAATAGCGACGGCAAAAAAGCCCACGAGTGAGGTGGTTAAATTTAATTCGCCGGTGACGGCAAAAACGCTAGGACTGATGAATAACAGTAAGGCTGCTAATAAAAAAAGCCAGCGACGATGTAATCGTGGCTGGCAAGAGTGTTTGCTCAACGTAGACATGTGAGGTCTGTCCCATGGTTAAGTTATTAGAAATTGTTTAAAAGGGATTCCATGTTATCAGCCTGTGTTGCGGCGCAATACGTTATAAAAACGAATGAAGATCGTCGTTATTAAAAGAATCAGATCTTTTTTTAGTAAATTAATCTTTTAGGTAATGGCAACTTTAGAAATAATGATTCTGGAAGTTAATTCATTATCTTATCAATATGATACTAAGTGTTAATAGTGAAGCTGATTAAATTTTATTTTTAGATGCTTTTGTTAACGTCGCTAGTGTCGTTTTTAAAATGCAGCGTGCAGAAATGGATGAAGTGGTTTGATGGCCGGTGGCGTTAGAGTACATTCAACAGGGGAGTGCCCGATTAAGCACAGTCGTGCTATTTTGAGGCGCGCCACGCTCACGGCTTGGTAAGATAAAAATGAGGCCGGCTAGAAAGCGGCTACTGGACACGTTGAGGAATAAAAGAATGCGCAACCCATTTCGCTCCCTAAACCGCACGCTTGGCATGTCAGTAGCGACGTTAGCCCTAGCCAGTGCCGCGTTTTCCGCCCATGCCGAAACGCGTGTGACCTATAAATCGGCTTCTGCAGGAACCGCCTATTACCAGATGGGCGTAGAGCTTTCTGAGGCGATTCGCCAGGGCACGGGCGACGACATTATTCTTACGCTGGAAGAAAGCCAAGGCTCCGTACAAAATGTAATGGAAGTCATGGCCCGTCAGGGTAACTACGTTTTCACGACACCTCCCGCGCTAGTCGAACAGGCGATGGCGGGCGAAGGCCCCTTTGCTGAGCGGCAGAGCCCTCGCTTTCAAGAGATACGCGGCTTATTCCCAATCCCTTCTATTACCATGCACTTCGTGCTTGCGGGCGATGAAGGCGTGACCGATATTTCCGCCTTGGAAGGTAAGCACCTGTTGATTGGTAAAGGCACGTTTGGTGCCCGTGAAGCGGCTCGCTATCTAGAGCTGTTCGGCCTGGCAGACGACGTTCAAATTGCCGATGCTGCTATTGGTAGTGGCCCTGATGCGCTTAAAAATGGCCAGATTGACGGTTTTGTGACCGCCAGCTCGTTCCCGTCACCTAACGTGATTGAGACGGCTGCCAGCATGCCTGTCTCTATGGTAAGCCTGACCGATGAGCAAATCGAACAGACGGGTGCGCCGCGTCAAACCATTCCTGGCGGCACTTACCCAGGTGTGGAGAAAGATGTTGAAACGACGTCACTGCCGGTCATTGCCTACACCACTACGCAGATGGATGACGACACCGCTTACCTGCTGACGAAGACGTTCTGGGAGCGTCGCGATGCCATGGCCGAAGAGGCCGCCTGGTGGGGCAGTATTGCGCCGGAAATGCTTGAAAATATGTTGGGTACGCTTCACCCCGGTGCACTGCGTTACTACGATGAAGCGGGTATCGATATACCGGATGCCCTGCGCTAACGCTGTTCGATAGTCCTGTGCGATAGCCCTTTTCGATAGCTTCTTTCGTTCCTCTTCCCACTGCCACGGCGCTTGTGCCGTGGCAGTGCTGTATCAATAGGCAACTTGGCATGCGTTTTTCCTTTTCGTCGCAAGCAGCGACGCCCTCCGCAGCGGACAACGCGATAGCGCCTGGCTGGATAGCGCTTGGGGCAGTCAGTGTTGTATTCCACCTTGGGCTGATTTTTTACGGCTTAACGCCTGCGCTGGTGAGTCGGCCGCTGCACATGGCGCTGCTGTTGCCGTGGGTATTGATCTTTATGGCGAAAACGCCGGCTCAGCGCATAAGCGGTTGGCTTTTAACGCTGCTGGGCATTGCGGCGTGCAGCTATATCGCCTTTAACGAAGCGGCGTTGGCCAATCAGTATGGCTTTATCGATACGCATCTACAGATGGCGATTGGCGTGTTTTTAATTGCGCTGGCGCTTGAGGCTGCCCGCCGAGCGATTGGCTGGCCGCTGCCGCTAGTAGCCTTATTGGCACTGATGTACGGTGCCTTTGGCCAGTATGTGCCCGGTGCCTTTGGGCACCCAGGTCTGCCGCTGCAGAGCATGGTCGGTACGCTGACCATTGCCGAAGGCGGCCTGTGGGGATCATTGACCGGCGTGAGCGTGAGCGTTGTCGCTATTTTTGTGATTTTTGGCGCAGTGCTCAATGCCGGGGAAGCTGGACAGGGCTTTATGAATTTAGCCAGCGCTGTGGCGGGCCGCCTGACGGGCGGGGCTGCCAAAGTGGCGGTGATTTCATCGGCATTGATGGGATCCATCTCTGGTTCAGCCTCGGCCAACGTGGCCTCAACCGGGGCGATCACCATTCCTTCGATGGTGCGTTTGCGTTATCCGCGTTCGTTGGCTGGTGCGGTGGAGGCGGTTGCTTCTTCCGGTGGGCAGATTATGCCGCCGCTGATGGGCGCGGGCGCGTTCGTGATGGTTGAGCTTACGGGAACGCCCTACACGCAGATTATGGCTGCCGCTATGCTGCCGGCGGTGCTGTATTTTCTGACCGTTTGGGTAGGCATTAATGCGTATGCGACGCGGCATGATTTACAGCCAGTCGCTGAGAGTGAGCGGCCCCATGCGAAGGAGGTGCTGATTACCTCACTATTTTTCGCGATACCGTTCGTACTGCTGTTAGAGCGCATTTTTCACGGTGGCTATACCCCGCAATACGCGGCCAGTATCGCGATTTTTGCAGGCATTGCGCTGCTGTTGTTCAATGTCAAACTACGCTTCTCGCTGCCTGATTTTGCGCATCGCTTAGCGGAAGCGGCGGTGACCGCCGGACGCCAGATCGCGGTGATTGGCGCCATTATTTTGTGTGCTTCTCTGGTGGTTGGGGTGCTGTCGCTGACGGGGTTAGGCGTTAAAATTACCTCGGGTATTTTGTCGCTTTCCAACGACGCCCTGTGGCCGGCGCTGCTCTTGACGGCGTTGGCGTGTTTGATTCTCGGCATGGAGGTGCCGACCACGGCTGCCTACGTAATTTGTGTTTCGGTTGCCGGGCCCGCATTAACCTCTTTAGGTTTAGAGCCGCTCTTGGCGCATCTTTTCGTGTTTTGGTATGCGCTGCTCTCAACCATTACGCCGCCGGTGTGCGGGGGTGTGTTTATTGCAGCGGGCATGGTTGGCGAGAACTGGCTCAAAGTGGCGTTTAAGGCGATGGCGCTGGGTATTGGGCTGTATATCATTCCGTTGGCGATGGTTGCCAACCCTGAGATAATCCAGCTAGCTTTTAATCCTTCGGGCGCTCTGCTTTACGCGTTGAAAGTGGCGGTTGGGTTAACGGCCATTTCATTTGGCGTTATTGCACGCAAAGCCCTATGGCATCGCGTGGCGTTAGTCGCAGCGGGCATCATCATCATCTTTGTGATTTAGCCGCAGCGGTGAAGAGGCGGGCAGGGGACTATTAGCAAACATCACCCAGGTATCTAGCGCAGGGCCAAGCGACTGCACCATACGCAGTTGCTCAGGCGCCAGCGCTAGTACTTCTTCAGCACAGATGCCCGCTTCAAAGCGGCCGTCTAACAAACCTTCGGCTACCGCCACGGTGGTAGGGGCCTCAATGATGGCTGGATAGCGGCTTATATCTGCGTAATAGCGCGTTGCTGGCTGCAGCGCGACGTGAGCGGGCTGAGCAATAGCGCGCTGTGCGAGCAGCGCCAGGGGTTTGCTGCCAGCAATAAAGGTGTCCACGGGATAGGCTCGGTGCATATAGCGGCCGACGCAATCGCTGTGCGAGGCATGGGCAGTGCATTGCAGTACGTGGCTTACCTGCCCCCTCATAAGCGCTTGGAATGCGTCTTCAAACTGCGTGAAAAGCACCACGCTTCCCACGTCTGAACAGCGCATTTTAAGATAGCGTTTGGCAATCAGTTCGTGATTGTTACCACTCGGCCCTAGCGTCGCGATTTGCATGATAATTCTTCCCTGTAAAAAGTGGCTTAAATGAATAAGCCAAAAGCGCAGGGTGCTTTTGGCTCAATGCAATCAGCGAGCAGATGCGCTTAGAAGATAGTAAAGCTTAGCGCTAAGTAAGCGGCATAGCCTGCCAGCAGCGCAGCACCTTCCCAGCGTGATAGGCGCATGCCAGTATATAAAAACAGTACCAGCAGGCCTGCCGCGCCCAACATGACCCACTGATCAAACATCGCCACTCGCGGTGCCAGCGGAAGCGGCTGTAAGAACGCTGAGATACCTAAGATGCCAAGCAGGTTGAAAATATTACTGCCAAGAATGTTCCCGACGGCAACATCGGCATGACGCCTTAGCGCTGCAATCACTGATACCGCCATTTCAGGTAGCGAAGTACCCACGGCGACGATGGTTAAGCCGATAACCGTCTCGGAAATCCCCATGGCCTGGGCCAGGCCAATGGCGCCATAAAGGAGTAACTGCGAGCCACCAATTAGCATGCCTAGGCCGGCAATCAGCGCTAAGGTCATCATCCAGCCTGTGGTGGGTAGCTTGGTCATTTCCTCCGCTTCTGAGGTGTGCATCTCGGTCGCCGGAACATGCTGGCGGCTTTCGCTTACGTAGGCCCAAACGAGATAGCAGACTAGGCCGGTAAGAAAAATCCCGGCATCAACGCGTCCTAATGCCCCGCTAAACGAAAGTGCTATAAACAGCAGGCTGGCCAAAACGACGACCAGCCCATCACGGCGCAGTGCTAAAGGCTGTACGACCATTGGGCAGATAACCGCGCACATTCCCAAGATCAATAAAATATTGCCAATGTTGCTGCCCACTATATTGCCAATAGCAATGTCCGGCTGCTGGTTCATAGCGGCATGGATAGAAACGACCAGCTCGGGCGCCGAGGTGCCAAAGCCGACCACGACAAGCCCTGTCAGCAAGGGCGAGACACCCACTCTTCTAGCGCCCGCTACTGCGCCGCGAATAAGTGATTCCCCTCCTAGGGTGAGTAGCACAATGCCTGCTAACAAACTAAGTCCGTATAGCATGTTCAAGACCTCTTCCTGAGTACCTCCCCGACCGCGAGTGACGCGGGGTTTGTCGGGTCGGTTAAGCGCGCTAGGCGATCGGATTAATAGTGCCCAGCTCACTGGCAAGATTACGGCTATTTTTATGTCTTTGCTCTTTTTTACTGCGGTTGTCAGAAAGAAAAAGGTGAAAGGCTTTGACCTAGTTGGGTATCCGTGGCAAGGTGTGCGCAGTAAGTTAGCAAGCAGCATAGTTCCAGAAACATTCGAATTCTTTCGGTAGTCTGTAATTGTATTCCTTGTTCTACTCACTATTTATCTGGGTAATACCAGGATTTTTACAATTCGCAAATTGCGAAAAGGATTTATAACATGGCAACTGGCACAGTTAAGTGGTTCAACGATTCTAAAGGTTTTGGTTTCATTGCACCGTCTGACGGCAGTGACGACGTTTTTGCTCATTTTTCTGAAATTCAGTCTGATGGCTTCAAAACCCTTCCAGAAGGCGCTAACGTTTCTTTTGACGTTACCCAGGGTCAGAAAGGCCTTCAAGCTTCAAACATCAAGCTGCTTTCTTAATCCTAGCTAGCTAGTGATTATGTAAGTGTTCGAATCGTTTAGATTCGATAATCGGGCCCCACTTCGGTGGGGCCCGATGCGTTTGTGCTGTCAGAAAATAATTTTCTCCCCACTTAGCAATGCCACTCCTCTAAGATTAGAATTGATAAAGTGCTGGGGTCGATGCCTTGGCTTAGCTGGCATTTTATTTTTATCAGACATAAGGGGTATCACTATGCGTCTATCGCCACTCTTTCTTGGTATGGGCTTATTGATCGCAAGCGGTTTCACTATGGCCAGTGAAGGGTGCGAGAGCCCTACCACTCAGCTGGAAATGACCGAGTGCTCGGCTCAAGCCTATGAAGCAGCCGATACGGAGCTGAATGAGTCCTACCAAGAGCTTGTTAGCCAACTGAAAGGTAATGCGCCTGCGTTAGAAAAGCTGAGGTCGGCGCAGCGGGCATGGGTTGGGTTCCGCGACGCTGAGTGTACATTTGAAAGCAGCGCCGTTGAGGGCGGTAGTGCCCAGCCTATGGTACGCAATGGATGCCTTGAAAAGGTGACTGCAGCACGTACAGAAAGGCTGCAAGACTACGCTAGTTGCGAGGAAGGGGATCTAAGCTGCTCGCACTAAGTAATGCTTCGGCGTGGCGGATGGTGATTCTCAGAAGCGACAAAAGCACCCGAGGGTGCTTTTGTCGAAGGAGTGTCTGGTGGAGGCGGCGGGAATTGAACCCGTAGCATGTTTAATGAAAACATATGGTTACGTGATTTGCTGACAAATTATTGACTTTTACACTAGTAAACGCGTAAGAAAGAGAACTGGCTTGTATGAATTTGTCCCGCACGTTCTATGCTATTATTCATTCGCCACTGCGTGCATGGGCGTTCAAATTACAATGGGAAAATGATACACATGCTACCGAAGAAGCTAGGCAAGGAACCAATTCTAGACGCAATCTTTGAATTGAGGTTCACTAGCGATGTGTCAGTATCAGACATTTTACCTGGTATCCTTTATATGAAGGATGGCGGCGAGTGGAAGTTTGAGCGCACTCAAATCGCTGATATGCCTAAACAATTTAGAGATAGTGACTCCAGTCTTAAATATGCCATATTAACGTATATGAATTATGGTAACTATACGATAGGTGTGGGAGATAAAGTTTTAAATGTTTCCTCCCGCTTACCTTACAAAGGTTGGGGAGATTTCAAAAAAACAATAGTTTGGTCTTTAGGTGTTTTGGCGGAATCCGGCATTGTAAAACACATTGAAAGATTTTCATTGAAATATATTGATTTGCTAGAATCTAGCGACACTGGACATCAAGTAAAATGTCTAAATGTTGATATGACGGTGGCTGGGAAGAAATTAGATAATCAAAATTTTAACCTTCAAATTGGCCTTGAGGGTAATAACGCTCGTCATCTGGTAACTTTAGTGACTGATGCAAGCGTAAATGTACGTAACGCAGGTGTTAAGCGTGGTGTGATAGTTGATGTTGATTCCCAAATTGATGCGGCCACAATTAATGCAGAGAAATGGCATGATGATCTTTTGAGCAAGTTGGATATGCTACATCTTGAAAACAAAGAAATGTTTTTCAACTGCCTGACTGATTACGCTTTAGATATATTGGAGCCTAGCTATGAATGATGTCATGTCGCCTACGAGTCGACTGTGTGCCAATAGCCTTTTAATGGGAGTTGGGATTGCTGCATTTCTGAGTAGTGCTTTCTCTGCGAATCAGGTTCCCACAGAATGCTCAGCAGTTCAGAGCGATGGGAATTTAAATTATAGATATAATATGCTTGGCTTAGATTTTACTCGGGGGGCTAGTTATAGCGCCCATTCTCAAGCTTATACCTCTACGGGAACAGCGCGCCTTGAAACTGCTGTTTCTGCTGTGTACCAAGATCTTGTAGCCGAGCAAGAGTCTCTAGGTGAGGAGTTTACTACTTCACTTTCCTCACGCCTATGGGATTTGTATGAGGTCTAATTGAGTGAATGATATAAGTCTGGAGACAATAGAAAGGCAAATACCCTATTATCTTGCTGAGGATCAAAAAGGGGCATTAGCAGATGCTCTGAATGACTTCAGTCAAGGTAGGGGGATTCAGTATTATATTGATCGTTACCATAATGAAGCTATGCAGGGTGATTGCTGGGCAGGACTTCCTCTCATTAATTTTGAGACAGGGGAAATAAAAAGAGTAAAAGGTGTGGTTTTAACTAATACTTGCGATATGTTTTCTGGTAACTCCCGGGTTACTGTGCCTCGTGTAGTATTTGCACCTTTGATAAGTCTGCCTGGTTATTTAGAAGGTCTACGCCAAGACGGTGTTGCCCCAAATAGTATTGATGATAAGGCGCGTGCAATAAGAAACCAAAAAGTTTCAAATATTGTTTATTTTCCTCCTACTGCGGGGTTGAATAACGAGGCAATTATATTGCTTGACGACGTTCACTCTGTGCCTGCGTCGCAGTTAAATCCTATTGAAGGTGAGAAAGCATTTACTTTGAGTATGGTTGGTTTTTATCTCTTTTTACTAAAGCTATCTGTTCACTTCTGTAGGTTTCATGAAGATGTTGATCGCTCTAGCGAAATGGCCGGAACGCTCGATAGCTAGTTCTCAGGTCATTGCGAACTTCTGTGTAGCCAGCATGCCTGCTTCACTCTTTGTAGTCGGTATCCAGCTCGAATAAATCCTCGCCGTAGTCACAACGCTAGTATGCCCCATTTGTTTAGAGACCCACGCCAGCGGCTCGCCGGCGCTGACCATCATTGATGCGTAAGTATGGCGAGTTTGGTAGGGTCGGCGGTACCGGACGCTGGCGCGTTTGAGGGCATAGGCCCACATGGTCTTACGAATTGCCTGATCGCCTGTCCACGGCTCCCCGTTGCGTGGGTTAAGGAATATCCGGCCACTTATGTGAAGGTAACTCATGGCTTTCTGTGCTTTGAGTCGCTTGGCGTCCGGTACGCTTATTCCGCCGAACTTGCTGCGCCAAAGATAATAGCTGGCTTCTGAGAAACCGTGCCGACGGCATAGCTCCTTGATGGGCAGTCCCGCTTCGGCTTCGCCCAGGAAACCAATGATCTGTTCTTCGCTGAAACGCTTCTTCATGTCCAGTCTCCTTACGCATAGGATCGGACTCTAAAGTGTAGCGCAACTCAATCAGGGGGGGCGTCGCCCTTCGCGCGCAAATAATAAGTAGCGCTTGGGTGCTGAACGAGGTGGTCGACAAGATCAAGCTCAGCTTCAAGGTAGTCATCAGCAGAGCTGGGAAAGCCGGTGCGTACCTCTCCTGCAAATAGGGGAAGCTTTAACGGTGGTGCCGTAGTGTCGACACGGCCGAGGATGGAGAGGAGTAAGCTCATGACATCGACTCCTCTGGATTCCACGCGATAAGCACATTATTTGGATCGTCATTAATTGGGGTCAGCGTGACGTTCTCGATTGTGTCGAGGTCAGCAAGCATGCGCTCCCTATCATCCGCTTCCTCTTCCGGCTGGCGTTGAAGCTTCGCTTTATGCTCTGACTGAGCTCGAGGGCTATTGATCTTACGCTGCACGCGTTGGACTAATTGCTCGTATGATTTTGACATAAGCGACTTCTTAAATAACTGATGATATATGCAGCATGTTGTGAAAGTATAGCCAGGATTAGTTAGGTACGTCTAGCGCGCTTTGAATTGAAAGTGTTACTAAGTAATGAATTGTTTTTTTAATTATAGTTTCAGCTGATTTTTTAGTAGTATCATAGGCTAGCTATTATTTTGAATAAATAAATAGGGCGGCGTTATGAAAGGCGTTAATTTATCTTTTTTTGTATTTTTTGCTTATTGTGTTTTGGTCATGGTGTTTTATTTTTTTAATATAAATGAACCCTTGATCTTGTCGCCAGGAGTGAGTGGTGTAAATCTTTCTGAATTTGCTACATATTTTGCAGGAGTCGTATCTCCTTTTGCTGCTT
Organism: Halomonas sp. AOP12-B1-6; assembly: GCF_052379225.1. Classification (NCBI taxonomy): domain Bacteria; kingdom Pseudomonadati; phylum Pseudomonadota; class Gammaproteobacteria; order Oceanospirillales; family Halomonadaceae; genus Halomonas; species Halomonas sp. AOP12-B1-6. The sequence goes on along the minus strand of NZ_JBQSYK010000006.1, from coordinate 64,558 downwards.
TATTTGCAGGTTATTTGGTTTATAAAAGCATAATGCTTAGCTCGTATCAGAAAAAAATAGACCTTATTAGAGATTCTCTTGAAAGGCTAGATATAACTACTCAAGCTGCATTAGATAGACCGATTAAAAGTAATGTTTTTGGTGAGGATTATTATGGGGCTCCATTTTTAAATATTGTGTATGATGTTTCTAATGGGGTTTTGCCTAGATCAGAGCCTGTTGATTCAGTTATATTGTCTCAAATAAGTAATATGGCAATTTTGGCTGGCTCAATCAGTGCGTACTTTATTTTGATTGAGAAATTTCCGAGTAATAAAAAAGACATAAACTGGCTTAGAGATTTGGAACATTGTTATTGGGTTGATAGGTATTCTGCAGTTTGTCAGCGCATGGTGAAAATTGTTGGGGATGAAGCGGTTAAAAGTAAATGCAGGGAACACCACCGGGTAGGATTGGAGAAAGTATTTCTCTTCCGAGAGCTGTAATAAATAAAGATTTATAGATCAGCTCCGTTTGTTCTTTTGAAACGAAGATCCATCTGACTCTATGCTTTGAATAGGTGCCCGTAAGTGACAGCAATACTGTAAGTATTCGTATATATCAGCAGGTACGTACAATGCAGAGTACATGTCATGCGGTGAGATCAGGTTGATAAACATGCCTTGAGTGCAGTGCAGCAGTGAGATACATGCCATAACCACAGACTAGGTCATTAGCCGACATCAGTTACATCAAGAGGTTAGGAATGAAAATGTTGACTCAAATGTTGACATAGCTATGCCTAAACAGGCCCTTTTGAGCCCATAGATACAAAAAAAGCACCCGTAGGTGCTTGATTTGTATAGTAAGGTGGTGGAGGCGGCGGGAATTGAACCCGCGTCCGCCAGCACGCGCCTATTGGCTCTACATGCTTAGATTCCGTCATTTAGTTTAGCGCGACTGACTCCGACGGTCAGGATTCAGCAACGCGAGCCTTCTAAAGTTTAACGGTTGGCGAGAAGACACCACCAGCCGCGGTCCTATCAGCTTTGGCTCATATCCCCTCAGAGATGAATAGGCACATCACCTTGGGGCCAGACAAGAAGCTAACAGTTTAAGCTGCTAGCGCGCCTTGAGCGTAGTTTTCGTCATTTGCGACTATTTTTTCGTGATGTGGGATTTACGAGATACATCACGCTCTCGGCATGCACCGCAAGGGTTGTCACCGGCGTCGAAACCATGTCGCCCCCTTATTACAGGTGAGTATTCTAACGTGCTCACTTCCAATTGACCAGTTATGCCTTGGTATGTTCCCGCATGATTCGCCCTTTTTGACGATTCCAGTCGCGATCTTTTTCCGTGGCACGTTTGTCGTGCAGCTGTTTACCGGTCACGAGCGCCAGTTCGCACTTCACCTTGTTACGTGTCCAGTAAAGTTTTAAGGGCACGCAGGTGTGTCCTTTGTCCTGAGTGATCGAAAAGATTTTGGCAATCTCTTTGCGATGTAGCAGCAGTTTGCGGGTACGCGTTGGGTCAGCAATTTCGTGAGTGCTGGTGGTATTGAGCGGCATGAAATGGCTACCCAGTAGAAACGCTTCGCCGTTACGAACCAAGATATAGGTGTCGGTGAGCTGGGCTTTTCCTGCGCGCAGGCTTTTGACTTCCCAGCCAGCAAGCACTAATCCGGCCTCAAAGGTCTCGTCGATATGGTATTCAAACCGCGCCTTCTTGTTCTGGGCGATAACGCCGCTGCCAGATACTTTGCTTTTACCTTTCTTAGTGGCCATGGAACCTCATATTTAATCTGTCAGTGGCATCCCCTTCGTTATTGGGGGAGGCGTGATACCATTTAGGGTCTGAAAAATGTTTCCCATGATACGCTTTGGGCACTGTGAAGTCAGCGGAGAGGTCAATGCCAACCGTCAATCGTTCCGCCTTAGTGCGGCACACCCCCCAGAAAATGTTCGACCTGGTCAACGACTTTGAGCGCTACCCTGAGTTTTTGCCTGGGTGTCGTCAAGCGCGTCTGGTAGAGCATGATGATGTGCATCTCATCGGCGAAATGACCCTTGGTCGCGCCGGTGTTGAACAAACGATTACTACCCGTAATGATCTTTTCGAGCCTGAGCGGATAGATATGTCGCTAGTAAAAGGACCGTTTAAGCAGCTCAAAGGTCGTTGGATGTTTACTCCTATGGGGGAGGGCGCCTGTAAAGTCAGCCTGGAAATGGAATTCGAATTTACCAACCGGTTTTTAGGCATGGCCTTTGGAAAGATCTTTCAACAAATAGCGGGGCAGCTCGTTGATGCCTTCACCAAGCGCGCTAACGAGCTATATGGCCGCTGAAACGCTTGCGGTTGAAGTTGCCTATGCCTTGCCGCACAAACAGCGCCTGGTGGCTCTACGCGTGCCTGAAGGCACCACAGCGCGCCAAGCCGTTGAGCGTGCCGATTTGCCCGTGCTGTTTCCGGAATTGCCCAGCGGCACGTTCGCACAAGCGCCGCTGGGTATTTTCGGTAAAGCGCTACGTAGCCCCGACACCCAGGCCCTGCGTGAGGGCGATCGAGTCGAGGTATATCGGCCGCTGGCCATCGACCCCAAGGCAGCTCGCCTAGAGCGCGCAAAGCGCCAAGCGAGCGACCAGGGGCGCTAGCGCCGCATCAAAGCTGTGAGGCGGGCTGTGTGCTTATGGGCGCTACGTTTTGCGTGCTTTCATCAGGCTGCATAAGCATTGGGTTAGACCCTTCGGTTGCGGGCCCCATGTTACTGTCCACATCTATGGGCAGCTCTTGGGACAAATCGCCTTCTTGCTCAATATTGGCTAAACGGCCCTGGGGGTCGAAAGCAAGGGTGACGCGGCGCTGCTCGACACCGCCATAGGCTTTGTCTACGCGGAATACATAGTCCCACTGGCTAGCGTCGAAGGGCGCTTCCAGCAAAGGTCTGCCCATCACATAAACCACCTGTTCTTGGGTCATGCCCGGCTGAAGCTGGCTCACCATCTCTTGGGTTACCAGATTACCTTGGGGGATGTCGCGTTTGTACACGCCGACGTAGCTGCAGCCACTAACAACGGTAAGGGCGACGGAAAGTGTGATGATTCGAGTCAATTTTTGCATTTGGGCCTGTTCTTCACTATCGTGGTTTCGGTTGATCATACCCGACCTAACCTGTTACTGCGAAGAGCGACCATGGCCGATCAGAACCATGAATTGCGCAAAGCCGGTCTGAAAGTGACCCTGCCGCGCGTCAAGATACTTCAAATTCTCGAAAATGTTTCGGGCCAACACCATCTCAGCGCTGAAGAAGTGTACAAAACACTGATTGACGCGGGCGAAGATGTTGGCTTGGCAACCGTGTACCGCGTATTGACTCAATTTGAGTCAGCGGGTCTGGTTATTCGTCATAATTTTGACGGAGGCCACGCGGTATTTGAGATGACTCAAGAGGATCACCATGATCATATGGTGTGCCTTGAAAGCGGCGAAATCATTGAGTTTGTAGATGAAATCATTGAGCGCCGTCAGCAAGAGATTGCCGAAGAGCATGGCTACGAGTTAGTAGACCATGCGCTGGTGCTTTATGTTCGCCCGCGCGGGTCTGACGTAACGCGCCAGGACAGTGGCCCGACGAATAGGAAGTAATATTCGTAGGTCGGATCTGTTTGTGAAGAGAAAGCATAAGCGCCCTGCCTATTTGGTCGAATTCCCTAAGCATGGAATTCGCCAAGTAGGCAGGGCGCTTTCTTGTTTGTGTAGATTGTTTGTGTAGATTGTTTGCGTAGATTGTTTGTATAGATTGTTTGTGTGAAGCGCCGCGCTAATGTTGAAAAATGCGTGCGTTTAAAGCAATTAGTGCGTCGGACGTTGGCTGGCGTGAAGCATCTCACGGGCGTGTGCGAGCGTTTGATCAGAGAGCGTGACACCGCCAAGCATGCGCGCTAGCTCGCTGATACGGCCGCGTTCATCGAGCAGTGCCATTTGAGTGAGAGTGGTGTCGCGTTTTGCCTGCTTTTCGATATGTAAGTGTTGATGCGCCTGTGCCGCCACCTGGGGCAGGTGCGTAACGGTCATTACCTGGCCGTTTTGGCCTAGCTTGCGCAGCAGTTGGCCAACAATTTCTGCCGTGGCGCCCGATATGCCTACGTCTACCTCATCAAACACTAGGCTGGGGACGGTTGAGTGCGTCGCGGCAACCACTTGAATCGCCAAACTGATCCGCGATAGCTCGCCACCGGAGGCCACCTTGGTGAGCGGTCTCGCGGGCTGCCCAGGGTTGGCGCTGATCAAAAACTGCACGCGGTCCAGTCCTTCTGGGCTAGGCGCATCTTTCGCAATGACGCCTACTTCAAAGCGTGCTTTGCCCATGGCTAAGTAGCCCAACTGCTGCTGGACCTCTTTGCTCAGGCGAAGCGCGGCTTTGTGACGGCTATCACTAATTTTTTTGGCTTCTTGACGATAGCGCTCACGATATTCGACGACTTGAGCGCTTAAGGCTTCAAGATCATTGCCCCCTCCATTGAGCTGCGCAACTTCTTGCTGTAAATCGGTATGCAGGGCGCAGAGCTCTTCAGGGGCAACATGATGTTTACGGGCAATCCGATGGACATCGGTCATTCTTTCCTCAACCCAGGCGAGCCGTTCAGGGTCTAGCTCGGTGGTGCTGGCGAGGCGGTTTAGCTCGCTAGACGCTTCTTCTACCTGAATGCGCGCATCGCTGAGCATGGCGAGCGTATTGGCCAAGGTGCCTTTGTCGCTGCCTGGCAGCGCGCTTAAGTGCGCGAAGGCTTGATTTAATAACGACAGCGCGCCGCTTTCATCACCGGCGCAGCAGTCGGCGGCAAATTGCGTTTCACGCAGGGTCTCTTCGGCATGGGCGAGCGTGTGCTGCTCTTCTTCTAATGTTGCCAGCTCACCTTCCGCTAACGCCAACTGGTCAAGTTCTTCAACTTGGTAGCGCAGTAGCTGGCGTTTGGCCTCTACTTCACTGCCTTCTTCGCTGATTTTTTTAAGCTGGCGGCGCGCGTTGCGCCACTCACGAAACGTCTCCGCTAATTGAGAGGTTGCGCTATTGAGACCGGCATAATCATCCAGTAAGGCAAGGTGCGTCTCTTCGCGCATTAGCGCATGGTGAGCGTGCTGTCCGTGGATCTGAATAAGCTGTTCGCCGAGCGATTTTAGATCCGAGATAGTGGCGGGATGACCATTGATCCATGCTTTGGAGCGGCCGCTGGCGGTCACGACGCGACGCAGCAAGCATTCTTCAGAAGGCAGGTCGCGTGCGGTTAGCCACTCAATGGCGGCGGGCAGGTGCTGAATGTCGAAGCGTGCAGAGAGGTCGGTGCGTTCGCGTCCGTGGCGCACGCAGCCGGCATCGGCACGTTCGCCCAGACACAGCCCGAGGGCGCCTAAGAGAATCGATTTACCCGCCCCGGTTTCCCCGGTAATGGCGGTCATGCCACCGGTTAAGTCGAGCTCTAAGTGATCGACAATGGCGAAATCTTGAATAGCTAGCTGAGTGAGCATGACGCCTCCTGAGGCGGTACGGCGCAGAAGCTGGATACTTATCCAATAGTTGTTGATTTATACAGTAGTTAATAACTCACTTCAATGCACCTCTTGAGATGGCGTTTATGGCCCCCATATAGCGTGCATAGCTAATTATGAACTTGTCTCTTTGCGCGCAACTCGGTGTAGAAGCGCCTTACTTTCTAGGAGCACAACATGGCGAAAGAACCGCAAACTCCGTTGGATGACGAACTGAACCGCCACGAGCATGAAGCAGACGGCGCTGAACAGGCGGCTGAAAAAGCCGCCGAAGAGCGTTTGCTGGAAGGCGAGCTGGAAGGGCTAATTAACGACGACGAGCCGTTAGACGGCGGTCTTGATAACCCAGAAGCTGAAATGCTAGCCGCCAAGGTTGATGAACTAGAGCAAAGCTTAGCCGAAGCGAAAGACCAAGCGCTGCGCGCCGCTGCCGAAGCACAAAATGTGCGCCGCCGTGCCGAGCAAGAAGCCGACAAAGCCCGCAAGTTCGCGCTCGAAAAGTTTGTCAAAGAGCTGCTGCCGGTGGTGGATAGCCTTGAGAAAGCGCTGGAAAACATGGAAGAAGATGCTTCCGATGTGCACCGTGAAGGTGTTTCCATGACGTTAAGAATGCAGCTGGATGCGCTCAACAAATTTGGCGTTGAGAGTATCGAGCCCCATGGCGAGCCTTTCGACCCTCAAGTGCATGAGGCGATGGCCATGGTACCCAATCCGGAGCTTGATCCTAATACCGTGATGGATGTCATGCAGAAAGGTTATTTGCTTAACGGACGCCTTGTGCGCCCGGCGATGGTCATCGTGAGCCAGAAAGCCAATTAAGCAATTGGTGACACAAGGTGTGAAAAAACCCTTGAAAAGCTAGCGGCGGCCCCCAGATATAGGGCAACCCCGCGGGGAAACCCGCAGTTATGTTTTAAATTTTTTGTTTATAACTACCAAATTCGAGGTTATTGCTATGGGACGTATTATTGGTATCGACCTGGGCACCACCAACTCTTGTGTGGCCGTGCTTGATGGTGACAGTGCTAAAGTTATTGAAAATGCCGAAGGTGGTCGTACCACGCCTTCTATCATCGCCTATACCGACGATGGTGAAACACTGGTCGGCCAGGCCGCCAAGCGTCAAGCGGTCACCAACCCAGAAAATACGCTGTATGCCATCAAGCGCTTAATTGGCCGTCGTTTTAAAGACGACGTTGTCCAGAAAGACATCAAGATGGTGCCTTACAAAATTGCCGAAGCAGACAACGGGGATGCGTGGGTTGAAGTAAAAGGCAAAAAAATGGCACCCCCGCAGGTTAGTGCGGAAGTGCTGAAGAAAATGAAAAAGACCGCCGAAGACTACTTGGGCGAAGCGGTGACCGAAGCGGTTATTACTGTGCCGGCCTACTTTAACGACAGCCAGCGTCAGGCGACTAAAGATGCCGGCCGCATCGCGGGTCTAGACGTTAAGCGCATTATCAACGAGCCGACCGCTGCCGCACTGGCCTACGGTATGGACAAGTCGCGCGGCGACAAAACCATCGCGGTTTATGACCTGGGTGGCGGTACTTTCGATATTTCTATCATCGAAATTGCTGACGTTGACGGCGAAACTCAGTTTGAAGTGCTGGCCACCAATGGCGACACCTTCCTGGGCGGTGAAGATTTCGATTTGGCGCTGATTAACTACCTGGTTGACCAGTTCAAAGCGGATAGCGGTATTAATCTTTCCGGCGACAACCTGGCTATGCAGCGCCTGAAAGAAGCGGCTGAGAAAGCTAAAATTGAGCTGTCTAGCGCGCAACATACCGACGTCAACCTGCCGTACATCACGGCTGATAACACCGGTCCGAAACACCTTAACGTTAAAGTGACACGCGCTAAGCTTGAATCACTGGTAGAAGACCTGGTTCAGCGTTCGCTTGAGCCGTGCAAAATGGCGCTGAAAGACGCTGGTTTGTCCGCTTCTGAAATCGACGAAGTCATCTTGGTCGGTGGTCAGACACGTATGCCGATGGTGCAGAAGAAAGCCGCTGACTTCTTTGGTAAAGAGGCCCGCAAAGACGTTAACCCTGACGAAGCGGTTGCTGTAGGTGCAGCGATTCAGGGCGGTGTATTGGGCGGTGACGTTAAAGACGTGCTGCTGCTTGACGTGACGCCGCTGACCCTGGGTATCGAAACCCTGGGCGGCGTAATGACGCCGCTGATAGATAAGAACACCACTATCCCGACCAAGAAGACGCAAACCTTCTCGACCGCGGACGACAACCAAACGGCGGTCACCATTCACGCCGTGCAGGGTGAGCGTAAACAGGTCTCGCAAAACAAATCGCTGGGTCGTTTTGACCTTGCCGACATCCCGCCTGCACCGCGCGGCGTGCCGCAGATCGAAGTCGCTTTTGACTTGGATGCTAACGGTATCCTTAACGTGTCGGCGAAAGACAAGGCAACGGGTAAAGAGCAGTCCATCATCATCAAGGCGTCTAGCGGCTTGTCGGATGAAGAAGTCGAGCAGATGGTGCGCGACGCTGAAGCACACGCGGAAGAGGACAAAAAGTTCGAAACGCTGGTACAGCTGCGCAACCAGGCTGATGGCATGATTCACGCCACGCGCAAAACGTTGGAAGAAGCTGGTGATAAAGCGACTGATGACGAGAAACAGGCTATCGAGACCGCTATCACTGAGCTGGAAGAGGCCGTGAAAGGCGACGATGTCGATAACATCCAGAAGAAGCTGGATGCGCTGACCGAAGCTTCTGGCCAGCTAGCTCAGAAGATGTACGCCGAGCAGGCAGAAGCGGCTCAGCAAGAGGGCGGTGAAGGCGATGAAAATGCAAGCACCAAGCCGGAAGATGATGTCGTTGATGCCGAGTATGAAGAAGTTAACGACGATCAGAAAAAGCCGTAAGTAACGTCTTTCTGACAAGCAGTGCGGTGACGCGGGAGCCTACTCCCGCGTTGCTGTTTCCGCAGCCAAGACGCGCGTCGTTAAATGTGTGTTAAAAGGCGCAGTGAAATGCGCAGCTAACCAGGAGGCGTAGGGCCTATGTCCAAACGCGATTATTACGAAGTCCTGGGTGTTGAAAAAGGGGCCGATCAGAAACAGATCAAGCAGGCCTATCGCCGTCTGGCGCAAAAATTCCACCCTGATAGAAACCCGGACGATAACACCTCAGCAGAGAAATTCCGCGAGGTGTCTGAAGCCTATGAAGTGCTTAGCGATGGCGAAAAGCGCGCTGCTTATGACCAGTTTGGCCATGCGGGCGTTGACGGTCAGGGCGGCGGTTTCGGCGGCGCGGGTGCCGGCGCAGGTGATTTCAGCGATATCTTTGGCGATGTGTTTGGCGATATCTTTGGTGGCGGCGGTGGTCGTCGTCGTGGCCCTAACGCACCCGCTCGTGGTTCAGACCTACGCTACAACCTAGAGCTGGATCTGGAAAGCGCGGTGGCTGGCACCACGGTCGATATTCGCGTACCGCGTCATATTGAATGCGATCGCTGCGATGGCGGTGGCGCTGAACCCGGTTCCTCTAAAGATACGTGCCCTACCTGCCATGGCCACGGCCAGGTGCGCATGCAGCAGGGCTTCTTTGCCGTGCAGCAAACGTGCCCGACGTGTCACGGGTCTGGTCAGCACATCAAGGTGCCTTGCCATAAGTGTAATAGCGAAGGGCGCGTGCGCGAAACGCGGACACTCTCCGTTAAGATTCCGCCCGGCGTGGATACCGGTGACCGCATTCGTTTAAACAGCGAAGGCGAAAGCGGCGTCAACGGTGGTCCGGCAGGCGATCTTTACGTTCAGGTATCGATCAAGCCGCACCACATCTTCCAGCGTGACGGTAAGCATCTGCAGTGCGAAGTGCCGATCAACTTTGTTGATGCTGCGCTAGGCGGTGAGCTTGAGGTGCCGACGCTCAATGGCCGTGTGAAGCTGAAGATTCCGCCGGAAACTCAAACCGGCAAGCTTTTCCGCTTACGTGGTAAAGGCGTTAAGCCGGTACGTGGCGGCGTCGCTGGCGACCTACTGTGCAAAGTGGTCGTGGAAACGCCGGTGAAACTTAACGACGAGCAGCGTGATTTACTGCGCCAGCTTCAGGAGAGTTTTGACGGCAGCAACAGCCATAGCCATTCGCCTAAGAAAAGTGGCTTCTTCGATAGCGTGAAAAGCTTCTTCGAAGATATGAAGCCCTAATCTGAGATGATGGATCTACGCTAGATATCTGGTTCAAAAACCCTCGGTTCGTCCGGGGGTTTTTGCTGTTTAGGAAATGCTACGCGCCATGGATAATCTTCAAGAAAAAGTGTCTCTGGGCATCTGGCTGAGGATTCTCTCAGGGATGCTGTTCACGGGAATGCTGGTGTGCATTAAAGCCGTGAGTGATGACGTGCCGGTCGGGCAGTCGGTCTTTTTTCGCTCGCTGTTTGCATTACTCCCCGTGGTGATTTTTCTCATGCTGCGGCGAGAATTTCCGCGCGGACTGGCCACTCGCCGCCCGGTAGGGCATGCGCTGCGTTCAGGGTTGGGAGCGGCGGCAATGTTTGCCTCTTTCGCAGCCGTTGCGTTACTGCCGGTGGCGGAGGCGACGCTGCTGGCCCAGCTTACGCCGGTGTTTATGGCGTTGGGTGGCGTGCTGCTACTGGGTGAACGGTTCTCGCGCTACCGTATGGGGGGCGTGGCGCTAGCGCTTGCTGGGGTGGCGGTGCTGATATTGCCTGGGTTAAATGCGAGTGCCGCCAGTGGGCAAGCGACCGGGTATGCGCTAGGCGCACTCGGTGCGCTGTTAACGGCGGGAGCGCTATTAACCGTCCGGCGAATTTCGCGAACCGAAAGTGCGGCTTCGATTGCATTCTACTTTATTGTGGTCGCGACGCTGGCTGGGCTTGCCACGCTTCCGTTGGGGTGGGCCGCATTGACGCGAATGGAATTTGTGCTGTTAGTGCTGTCGGGCCTGTTTGGCGGCGCTGCCCATATCGCGATGACATTAGCGCTGCGCTATGCCGAGGCGTCGCGGTTGGCGCCTTTTGAATATATTGCCCTGGTGTGGCCTGTGCTCGCCGATTGGGTGTTGTTTGGCATACCGGTCTCCAGCGGCTTCCTACTAGCGCTACCGCTGATGTTAAGCGGGGTAGCGCTAGCGGCGATGGAAGGGCGGCGGCTTAGGTTAACGGCTAAATGGCTGCTTCGACGATAAGCTGCGGCTGGCCTTTCGAGCACGGTTCAATTCGGGCCGTGACTTTATATACTTGCTGCAACAGCGCTGGCGTAATCACTTCAGCGGTGGGGCCGCAGGCAATCAGGCGGCCATTTTCCAGCAGCATAGCGGCGTCGGCGAAGCGTAGCGCATGCCCCAGGTCGTGGAGTGCCACCAGAATCAGCATCTGGCGCTCGTCGGCCAGCCGGCGCAGCACCGCCAACAGACTAATTTGCCGGTTAAGGTCGAGTGCCGAAGTGGGCTCATCCAGCATCAGAATCTCCGGCTCTTGCACCAGCGCTTGGGCGGCGCTGACCAACTGGCGCTGGCCGCCGCTGAGGTCGCCAATATCGCGCTCGCCAAGGGCTGTAATCGCCAGCTCGTCCAGTGCGCGATCCACCTGGGCTAAATCCTCAGGCTGCACTTTTAATCCACGCCCTTGCATGCGCGCCAAAAGCACCGATTCGTATACTGTGAGTACTGCTTTAGCGCCCGTGTCTTGGGGCATATAACCCACTGGCCGCTCGGCGCTGGTGCCGCTAATTGTCACCTCGCCTTCGCCTTTCAAGAGCCCTAAAATGCGCCTAAAAAGCGTCGACTTACCCGCCGCATTGGGGCCCAGCAGCGCGACGACTTGCCCGCCTTGAAAGCAGGGCGTGGTGATCTCTTGCAGAATAGGGCGTCGCCCATAGCGGGCGGATACGCGGCTCAGTTGTAGCGTTACCATGAGGCCTTCTTGTGGTTAAGCACTAGAAATAGAAAGAAGGGAATGCCCACCAGCGAAGTGATAATGCCAATGGGGATGATGGTGCCGGGGATAATGATCTTGGAGATAACCGAGCCCACCGAAAGGATGAGCGCGCCGCACAGCGCCGAACCGGGCAGGAAGAAGCGCTGATCTTCACCCAGCAAAATGCGCGCAATATGCGGGCCCACCAAGCCAATAAACCCGATGGTGCCGACAAATGCTACCGCGATAGCAGCGAGTAGCGACACCAGCACCAGCACTTCCAAGCGCAGCGCGCGGGGATTGACGCCCATGCTCTCGGCTTTGGCATCGCCCAGGCGCATAGCGGTCAGTGCCCAGCCGTGCCGGGCAAGCAGCGGCATCGACAAAGCGAGAATGCTGAGGGCGATCCAGAACTTGGGCCAGGTGGCTTTGGTCAAGCTGCCCATGGTCCAGAATACCACCGCGGATACCGCCTCCTGGCTGGCAAAGAACTGAATCAGTGCCATCAAAGAGTTAAAGATAAACACCATGGCGATGCCGAGCAGCACAATCGTCTCCACCGTCACGCCGCGCTTTAGGCTTAAGGCATGAATTAAAAACGCGGTAAACATGGCCATCACGAAGGCGTTGATAGGCACCACAAACTCAATGGCGGCGGGCACAATAGCCACCCCAAAAGCGAGGCCCAGCGCGGCGCCAAAACTAGCCCCGGCGGAAATTCCCAGGGTAAACGGGCTAGCGAGCGGGTTGCTCAGAATGGTCTGCATCTGCGCCCCGGCAACTGACAGGCTGGCGCCCACCACCAATGCCATCAGTGCCACCGGCATGCGGATTTCCCAGACAATTACCCGCGCCTGCTGGCTAACGCTGCCCGGCGTGAATAGTGCCGCGATGACTTCGCCCAGGCTGTAGCGGGCGGGGCCGAGGGCCAGGTCAACGCAGAGGCTAAAAAACAGCGCTAACACCAGTGCAACCAATATCAGTTGGCGGCGGAACACCTGGCTATGGTAAAAGGCGCGCCCCTGTGAAAGGCGCTCTGTTACCTCCGTTTCCGTTATCCTCGTATCAGTCGTCATGGAGCGATATCCAGTAGCCGGGTTCATAGTCGATGGGCAGGAAGCGTTCGTGCAGTTCTTCCATGGTGGCTTCCGGGTCCAGGTCTTCAAATAGCTCGGGGTGTAGCCACTTGGCTAATTGCTGTACCGCCACGAAGTAGTAAGGGCTGTTGTAAAACTGGTGCCAAATAGCGTGGAAGTTGCCAGATTCAACGGCCTTAATGCCGGTCATCGCGGTGCGCTCGGTCAGCGCTTCCAGCTTGGCGTGAGCCTGTTGCTTATCTGAGCCAGGCCCGACGCCCACCCAGTCGCCGCCAGGTACGTAGGCATCCCAGTTGCCGCCGGTAACAACCACATGGTCGGGGTTAGCGGCAATAATCTGCTCAGGGTTCAGGTTGCCGAAGCTGTTAGGAATAATGCCTTCGGCAATATTGGTGCCGCCAGCGAGGGTTACATATTCGCCAAAGTTGGCTGGGCCAAAGCTCATGCAGCACTCATCGGAGTAGCCGCCGGCGCGGTCGATAAATACGCTTGGGCGATCAGGGTTTGCCTCGGCAATCACATCAGTGACGCGTGCCAGCTGGCTCTCTGCAAACTCGATGAAGGCTTCGGCCGCGGCTTCATCGTTCATGATTTGGCCGATGATCCGCATGGACGCAATAGTGTTTGCCAGCGGATCTTCACGAAAGTCTACATAGATAATAGGAATGCCCAGCTGTGCCAGTTTTTCATCATAGGCAGCGTCCTCTGTGGCCGCTTTCGCTTCGATATTCATCAGTACTACGTCGGGATTAAGAGAGGCTGCCTGTTCCACATCGAAGGTGCCGTCTTTAAAGCCGCCAAAGGTAGGAATCGCTTCAATCTCTGGGAAGCGCTCGAGATAGCGGGCGTAGTTGTCCGGGTCAGCCTGAGAAAAATCTTCGCGCCAACCCACTACATGGGCAAAGGGGGCTTCTGGCTCGAGTAGCCCCAGTAGGTAAATTTGCCGCCCTTCCCCTAAGATAACGCGCTCTGCAGGTCCGTCTAGCGTGACTTGGCGGCCAGCGATATCGGTAATGGTGATGTCATCAGCTATTGCAGTGGCGCAGAAGCCAGATGCTATGAGAGTGCCAAGCAGGCGTTTTAAGTGCTTAAAGCTGAGCATTTTTTTCTCGGAGGTCGGTGTTGATAAAAAATCGAGGTTGATTGACGAATCGATATTGGGAAGTTGCACGCGACAGATAAGCAATGAAGGGACTTTTCTGGCGCGTTATCGTGATCTGATCGCATTAAAGATGCAAACTGTATTATAACTGATTCTCATTGTTTTTTGTGGGATGCGATTTTTGTCGATTTAAGCGCGCTTGTCATTGCTTAGCCACGCAAATTGCCGTGAAGGCACGGCGTTTTTTCATCCATAATGCTAATGTTAGAGCGGCTTTAAGCGTGTGAGTACTTATAAAATGGAGCAGTACTATGCCTTTATCTCGTGCAAAAATTGAAACCACGTCGGCTGAGCGATTGATCAACCGTTTATGTAAACACTGGGCGCATAAGCTGGACGTTGAACAGGACGACCAGCAAGGCAAGATCACGTTTGCGACGGGCACCTGCTTAATGCGCGCTGAGTCCGGTACATTATTGATCGCTATTGAAGCGCTGGAAGAGGAGCACCTGGATGAGCTTGAAGGTGTGGTTGAGCGCCATCTAATCCGTATGGCTGGCGATGAAGAGATAGTCGTGGTGTGGGAGAACTGAGCGAGTAAAGAGAGCTTTTGTGCATCTGCTATAATCGCGGCCAATTAGTGAGCACTTTCTTTTACCTATCAAGTCGTAGCACAGGAGTTTGCATGACTCGAATTGCCATTGTAGGCGTGGCTGGTCGAATGGGCCGCACGTTGGTAAATGCGATAGAGCTAGAGGCTGAGGCGACGCTGGCGGGCGGCGTTGTAGCGCAAGGCAGTTCCTTGGCGGGGGCTGATATTGGTGAACTTGCCGGTGTGAGTAAGCGCGGCGTTGTCGCGGTCGATTCGCTTGAATCGATTGTCGATGACTTTGATGTGCTAATTGACTTCACGTCGCCTCAGGTCACGCTGGCCAACCTGGCATTCTGCGCCGAGCATGGCAAGCGCATTGTGATTGGCACCACGGGGATGAGTGATGACGAGCTAGCAACGCTGGATAGCTATCGCGATCGCGTGCCCATGGTGTTTGCGCCCAATATGAGCGTTGGCGTCAATCTTACCCTGAAGCTGCTGGAGACCGCTGCTAGGGCGCTGGGCGATGAAGGCTATGATATTGAAGTGATTGAGTCGCATCATCGCCATAAGGTCGATGCCCCATCAGGCACTGCGATCAAAATGGGCGAAGTCATCGCCGCAAGCCTGGGGCGTAACTTGAAAGAGCACGGCGTGTTCGAACGAGTTGGCCAGTGCGGCCCGCGCACCGACAAAGAGATCGGCTTCGCCACCGTGCGCGCAGGCGATATTGTCGGCGAGCACACGGTGATGTTCGCGACCGAAGGTGAACGTATTGAAATTACCCACAAGGCCTCCAGCCGCATGACGTTTGCCAAAGGTGCCGTACGCGCCGCTCGATGGGTCGCGGATAAAGACAACGGCCATTACGATATGCAGGATGTGCTGGGGCTGGCTTAAGGCGTTGCCGCTATTTTAGTAGAGACCCTTCGCTAGGATAGTTCTATGTAGAATGGTTCTATGTAGGATCGCTCTATGATTAAGGGGTAGTCTTAGGTCTAAAATTCCTGTAACATTTCAAAAATTTTGGCCGGGTGGCTAAGAAGACTCAAACGGCGCGCTTGTTGCGTTGGCCAGCCCAAAGCCTGCCCGAGTCCGCTTTCATATTGATGTTAAGTGAGCGGCTCTGAAAGGGCATCGAACAACAAGCGGGATGAAACCGATTCTTTTTATCGGCTTCGTCCCGCTTTTTTACGGCCCTTATTTCAAAGAAGTTTTAATGCAGAAATTGCTGAGCCTGCGCCCAACAGGCTCCCACCAGCATGGGAGGATCTTGTTTTGAATAACACCGCATTGAGCAAACCCGCAATATTGGCTCTGGAAGATGGTAGCGTTTTCCATGGAATCGCCATTGGCGCGGATGGACTAACAAGCGGTGAGGTGGTGTTCAATACGGCCATGACCGGCTACCAAGAAATCCTCACTGACCCTTCCTACACTCGCCAAATCGTTACGCTCACCTATCCTCATATCGGCAATACCGGCATTAATGCCGAAGACATCGAGTCTGGGTCGATTGCGGCGGCGGGCTTGGTGATTCGCGATTTGCCGTTAATGGCCAGCAGCTTTCGCTCTGAGCAATCGCTGTCGGATTATCTGAAAAGTCAGAACGTGCTGGGCATTGCCGATATTGATACTCGCCGCCTAACGCGCATTCTGCGCGATAAGGGTGCCCAGAACGGGGCTATTCTGGCGGGTGCTGACGCCGAAGGCGATGACGCAGTAGCGCGGGCGCTAGACGCCGCCAAGGCATTTCCTGGTCTGAAGGGAATGGATCTGGCTAAAGAAGTGTCGTGCAAAGCCCCTTACGAGTGGACGGAAGGCGAGTGGACGCTGGGCCAAGGCTACGCGGATACCACGAAAAGCGAGCGCCCTTACCACGTGGTGGCGTTTGATTACGGCGTTAAATTCAACATTCTGCGCATGCTGGCTGCGCGCGGCTGCCGGCTTACCGTGGTGCCAGCGCAAACGAGCGCTGCTGATGTGCTGGCCATGAACCCTGATGGGGTCTTTTTGGCCAATGGCCCGGGCGACCCAGAGCCCTGTGATTACGCCATTAAAGCCATTCAGGACGTGTTGGAAGCCGATATTCCGCTGTTTGGGATTTGCCTGGGCCATCAGCTGCTGGCGCTCGCCTCTGGTGCGAAAACGCTCAAGATGAGCCATGGCCATCACGGCGCTAACCATCCGGTGCAAGATCTAGACACTGGTAAGGTGATGATTACCAGCCAAAACCATGGTTTTGCGGCAGATGAAGCGACCTTGCCTGCCAATCTGCGGGCTACGCATCGTTCGCTGTTCGACGGCACCCTGCAAGGTATTGAGCGCACTGACCGCTCAGCGTTCAGCTTTCAAGGCCACCCAGAGGCGAGCCCCGGCCCGCGAGACGTAGCACCGCTGTTTGATCGCTTTGTGGCCATGATGCAGGCGCGTCGCTAAGGCATCGAGTTGCTGCTGAAAGCTTTCGCCTAGCACCGCTGCATCACTTTATCGCCGTCTTTTGTCGCTCATCGTCATCATTTTTTGTGGGAACCGTTATGCCTAAGCGTACCGATATCAACAGTATTTTAATCATTGGCGCTGGACCGATTGTGATCGGCCAGGCCTGCGAATTTGACTACTCCGGCGCTCAGGCGTGTAAAGCGCTGCGTGAGGAGGGTTACCGCGTTATTTTGGTTAACTCCAATCCCGCGACCATCATGACCGACCCGGCGATGGCCGACGCCACCTACATTGAGCCGATTACCTGGCAGGCGGTGGAAAAAATCATTGAAGCCGAGCGACCCCAGGCTATTTTGCCCACCATGGGTGGTCAAACGGCGCTTAACTGTGCGCTGGAGTTAGACCACCACGGCGTACTCGCAAAATACGGCGTTGAGATGATCGGTGCTAACGCCGATGCGATTAACATGGCCGAAGATCGCGACCTGTTTGACCAGGCCATGAAGCGCATCGGCTTGGAATGCCCCAAAGCCAAAGTCGCGCACAGCATGAGTGAAGCCTGGGAGATTCAGGCTGAGCTGGGCTTCCCAAGTATTATTCGCCCCTCCTACACCATGGGTGGCTCCGGTGGCGGTGTCGCGTACAACAAAGAAGAGTTTGAAGAGATTTGTACGCGCGGCTTTGAGCTTTCTAACAACCATGAGCTGCTCATTGATGAGTCGCTGCTGGGTTGGAAAGAGTATGAAATGGAAGTGGTGCGCGATAAAAACGACAACTGCATCATCGTCTGCGCGATTGAAAACTTCGACCCGATGGGCGTGCACACCGGTGATTCCATCACCGTAGCACCAGCGCAAACGCTGACCGATAAAGAATATCAGATCATGCGTGACGCCAGTCTAGCCGTACTGCGCGAGATTGGTGTGGAAACCGGTGGCTCCAACGTGCAGTTCGGCATGGACCCGAAGACTGGTCGCCTGGTTGTTATCGAGATGAACCCGCGAGTGTCTCGCTCCTCGGCGTTGGCCTCTAAGGCGACCGGCTTCCCGATCGCTAAAATCGCCGCTAAGTTGGCGATTGGCTACACGCTGGACGAGCTGCAAAACGATATTACCGGTGGCCGTACGCCGGCGTCCTTTGAGCCGTCGATCGACTACGTGGTTACTAAAATTCCGCGTTTCACCTTTGAAAAATTCCCACAGGCCAATGACCGTTTAACCACGCAAATGAAGTCAGTGGGCGAGGTGATGGCGATTGGCCGCACTTTTCAGGAGTCGCTGCAAAAAGCATTGCGCGGCCTGGAAACCGGTAACGATGGCCTAGACCCGATCATCACTGATTTCACGCCGGAAAATATGGCGACTATCCAGGGCGAGCTGCAGGCCGCCGGCGCCGAGCGTATTTTCTACGTGGCCGACGCCATGCGCTCAGGGATGAGCGTTGATGAGGTCTTTGCACTGACCAATATCGACCCTTGGTTCTTGGTGCAGCTTGAAGATTTAGTTCTCACTGAAAATGCCGTTGCTAAGCGCTCGCTGCCCGATCTTTCTGCCCGTGAGCTTTACCAGCTTAAGCGCAAAGGCTTTGGTGATGCGCGTCTGGCAACGCTGCTGAGCGTGAGCGAAAAAGACTTTCGTCAAACGCGTCAGGCTGCCGGTATTCGCCCTGTCTACAAGCGCGTTGACACCTGTGCCGCTGAGTTCGCGTCGGACACCGCCTATATGTACTCCACATACGAAGAGGAGTGCGAGGCGGATGTATCTGATCGTCAGAAAATTATGGTGCTGGGCGGTGGCCCCAACCGTATCGGCCAAGGCATTGAGTTTGATTACTGCTGTGTACACGCCGCTATCGCGATGCGTGACGACGGTTATGAAACCATCATGGTCAACTGCAACCCCGAAACCGTGTCCACCGACTACGACACCTCTGATCGTCTCTATTTTGAGCCGGTGACGCTGGAAGACGTGCTCGAAATTGCGGATAAAGAGAAGCCGGTCGGCGTTATCGTGCAGTTTGGCGGCCAGACGCCGCTGAAGCTCGCGCGTGAGCTGGAAGCCGCTGGCGTACCGATCATCGGTACCACCCCGGATGCTATTGACCGTGCAGAAGACCGCGAGCGCTTCCAGGTGATGATCGATAAGCTTGGCCTGAAGCAGCCGCCTAATGCGACAGCGCGGAGCTTTGCAGAAGCGTTTGATAAAGCCGAGGTGATTGGTTATCCGCTAGTGGTGCGCCCAAGCTACGTACTTGGCGGCCGCGCTATGGAAATCGTTTACGACGCCTCTGAGCTTGAAAACTACATGACTCACGCGGTGAAAGTCTCTAACGACTCACCGGTATTGCTGGATCACTTCCTGAGCGCGGCGATCGAGATCGATATCGATGCGGTGTCAGATGGCCAGCAGGTTGTGATTGGCGGCATTATGCAGCACGTCGAGCAAGCGGGTGTTCACTCCGGTGATTCAGCTTGTGCGCTGCCGCCTTATTCGCTACCTGCTGACGTGCAGGACAAAATGCGCGATCAGGTGAAGCAAATGGCCGTTGAGCTGGGTGTTAAGGGCTTAATGAACGTGCAGCTGGCTTGGCAGGACGGCGAGATTTACGTGATCGAAGTGAATCCGCGCGCCTCACGTACCGTGCCTTTTGTGTCTAAATGCATCGGTATTTCGCTGGCCCAAATTGCCGCTCGTTGTATGGCGGGTAAAACCCTAGCGGAGCAGGGGTTTGAACACGAAATTATCCCGCATTTTTATAGCGTGAAAGAAGCCGTCTTCCCATTCAATAAATTTCAGGGCGTGGATCCGATTTTATCGCCAGAAATGAAATCAACCGGCGAAGTTATGGGCTCTGGTGATACTTTCGCTGAGGCGTTCTTCAAAGCGCAGTTAGGGGCGGGAGAGGCGATTCCTGCGCTTGATGGTTCGCGTAAAGCCTTCCTTTCCGTGCGTGAACCGGACAAGGCGGGGATTATCGAAGTCGGGCGTTCTCTGTTAGCATTAGGTTTTACACTATGCGCAACACGCGGAACAGCGGCTGCTTTGGAAGCTGCTGGGCTTGCCGTGGAGCACGTTAACAAAGTCTACGAAGGTCGTCCCCATATCGTCGATCTGCTCAAGAACGACGAAATTGCCTACATCGTGAACACTACTGAAGGTCGTCAGGCAATTAACGACTCTTCGGTCATTCGCCGTACTGCTCTCTCGCGCAAGGTGCCCTATGCCACCACCTTGGCGGGCGCTAATGCTGTTTGCATGGCGCTTGAGTACGGTAGGGAAATTACGGTGCGGCGCCTTCAGGATCTGCATGCAGGAGCAAATAAATGAACAAGGTCCCGATGACAGTTGCGGGGGAAAGAAGCCTTCGTGAAGAGCTTGATCATCTGAAAACCGAAGCTCGCCCCCAGGTAATCGCGGCCATCGCTGAAGCGCGTGAGCACGGCGATCTGAAAGAAAACGCCGAGTACCATGCTGCACGCGAGCAGCAAGGATTTATCGAAGGACGTATCCAGGAGATTGAGGGCAAGCTCTCCGTCGCCCAGGTGATTGATGTCGCTAAGTTGCCAAACACGGGAAAAGTGATTTTTGGCGTCACCGTGTCGATGCAAAATTTAGACACCGATGCCGAAGTCACTTACCGGATCGTTGGTGAGGACGAGGCGGATATTAAATCCGGACGCATCTCGGTGACATCCCCTATTGCTCGCGCCCTAATCGGCAAGGAAGAGGGGGATATTGTGGTGGTTAGAACACCGGGCGGCGATGTCGAGTACGAAGTCGGTAGCGTCGAATATATTTAATAAAAAACGCCCCTCAGCATGCTGAGGGGCGTTTGATATGCCGTTACGTGCTATGTCGTTACGAACACAGTCGGCGGCGCGTCAGTTTAATGCGCTGCCCGCTTAGTGATTACGTTTAACGTTTAGTAGCGGCCGTGGTGGTTCTCAAAGCGGGTAACATTAGACAGCTTCGGATTTACCTGTGGATTCCTGCGATAAAGCAGAGCCATTTTACCAATGGTTTGCACGAGGTCAGCACGGCTGTTGGTGATCAGTTCGGCTACCATGGCAGCACGTTCATCACGTTCAGGAAGAGCGAGCTTCACTTTGATCAGTTCGTGATCGGTGAGCGCGCGGTTAAGTTCTGCGAGCAAATTTTCGGAGACGCCGTTCTCAGAAACGGTGACCACAGGGTTAAGGTGGTGGCCAATGCTACGAAATGCTTTCTTTTGTGCCTGTGACAAGCTCATGGTATCTTGCGGTATCCCGGTTAGCGCTTAACGCACCATCTTACGGTGAAACGCCATCGAGTGAAAGCGATCGCGTAAACGCGCCCCTCTCTTATTCTAGTGTTAGATTTTCACATGCAGCAAAAGCCCCCAAGTCGTAAGCATTCGGTAAGCAAGACCAGTAATAACTGGAAGAAGGAGCATTTTGACGACCAGTACGTCAAGCAGAGCTGGCAAGATGGGTATCGTTCGCGCGCTAGCTACAAGCTGCTTGAGTTGGATGAAAAGGATAAGCTACTGCGTCCTGGTATGACGGTGATCGATCTGGGCGCTGCGCCCGGAGGCTGGAGCCAGATCGCTGCGGAGAAAGTAGGGCCTGAGGGTATTGTTATCGCCTCCGATATTCTGGAGATGGATGCCTTGGCCGGTGTAGACTTTATCCAGGGCGATTTCACAGAAGAGGCGGTGCTTGAAGCGATACTAAAACGCCTCGATAATCGTCGTGTAGACCTTGTGATGTCAGACATGGCCCCCAATATGAGTGGGATGGCTGCGATAGATCAGCCCCAGGGGATATATTTAGTGGAGCTGGCATTAGAGCTGGCGCGCGAAACGCTGTCACCCGGTGGTCGGTTTTTAGCGAAGGTATTCCAAGGTGAGGGGTTTGACGCCTACTTGAAGGAGCTGCGCGGTAGCTTCAGCAAAGTGGTGACTAGAAAGCCAGATGCGTCGCGGGCGCGCTCTCGTGAGGTGTATTTCCTGGCAGAAGGTTTTCGCGGGTAGCTGACCTTGTGAGCGTTCTTATGACAGGGGCAAATAACCGCGTGGTTCATAGCCAAGATTTATTAGCGCAATTGCCAGACAGGCAAATGCAATGCGTGTCACATTAGACGCAGCCAATGCGCGTGACACAGATGGCCCGAGGCAGAACACGCTTTGGCAATGGTTGAGTACTTGATGCTGATATGCGGTCTTAACGGCAGCGTTTATTTGGCATCAGGGTTTAACTGACGGATTCTTGTAATGAGGGTAGCCCCTTGAATGATATGGCGAAGAACCTGATTCTGTGGTTGGTCATCGCGGCCGTCTTACTGACAGTGTTCAATAATTTCAGTACGGAAAGCGCACCGCAAAGCACAAATTATTCCCAATTTGTGCAGCAGGTGCAAAACCAGCAGGTGCGTAGCGTGACGATTGATGGTTACACCATCAGCGGTGAGCGTACGGACGGCTCTGAGTTTCAGACGATTCGCCCTTCGGCGGAAGACCCTAAGCTGATGGACGACCTGCTAAGCAATAACGTCACGGTTGTGGGTAAGGCGCCAGAGCAGCAAAGCATCTGGACGCGCCTGCTGATCGCTAGCTTCCCGATTCTGCTGATTTTGGGCATCTTCATGTTCTTTATGCGCCAAATGCAGGGTGGGGCCGGCGGTGGTAAAGGCGGCCCAATGAGCTTTGGTAAATCAAAGGCTAAGCTGCTCTCTCAGGATCAGATTAAAACGACCTTTGCCGATGTGGCGGGTTGTGATGAAGCCAAAGAAGAAGTGGAAGAGCTGGTCGACTTTCTGCGTGATCCGACTAAGTTTCAGCGCCTAGGCGGTATGATTCCGCGCGGCGTGCTGATGGTGGGGCCGCCGGGTACCGGTAAAACGCTGCTGGCAAAGTCGATTGCAGGCGAAGCCAAAGTGCCTTTCTTCTCTATCTCAGGCTCTGACTTTGTTGAAATGTTCGTCGGCGTGGGTGCGTCTCGAGTACGCGACATGTTCGAGCAGGCTAAGAAGCAGGCGCCGTGCATTATCTTTATCGATGAAATCGATGCCGTGGGCCGCTCGCGTGGTACCGGTATGGGCGGTGGTAACGACGAGCGTGAGCAGACGTTGAACCAGCTGCTGGTCGAGATGGATGGCTTTGAAGCTAACGAAGGCATCATCGTGATTGCGGCCACCAACCGTCCAGACGTGCTTGACCCCGCACTGATGCGTCCAGGTCGCTTTGACCGTCAGGTAACCGTGGGCTTGCCAGATATTCGTGGTCGTGAGCATATTTTGGGTGTTCACCTGCGCAAAGTGCCGCTTGCCGATGATGTTAAGCCACAGCTGATTGCTCGCGGTACGCCGGGCTTCTCCGGGGCCGATTTAGCTAACCTGGTCAACGAGTCTGCACTGTTTGCTGCGCGCCGTAACAAGCGTGTTGTCAGCATGGAAGAGCTTGAGCTGGCCAAGGACAAGATCATGATGGGCGCTGAGCGCAAATCGATGGTTATGACCGATAAAGAAAAGCTCAATACGGCTTACCATGAAGCCGGTCACGCCATTATTGGTTTGGTCGTGCCGTCTCATGACCCGGTTTACAAGGTGACGATTATCCCCCGTGGCCGAGCGCTGGGCGTGACGATGTTCTTGCCTGAGGAAGATCGCTATAGCCTTTCACGCCAACAAATTTTGGGCCAGATTTGCTCGCTGTTTGGTGGTCGTATTGCTGAAGAGATGACGCTAGGCCCGAACGGTGTGACTACCGGTGCCTCTAACGACATCAAGCGTGCTACCGAGCTGGCGCATAATATGGTCGCTAAGTGGGGTTTGTCGGACGCCATGGGGCCGATCATGTATGACGAGGACGAGTCGCATCAGTTCCTTGGTGGCCCAGGTCAGGGTGGAGGCAAGATGAAGTCTGGCGATACCACCACGCGTCTTGATAAAGAAGTGCGCAAAATTATTGATGACTGCTATGAGCAGGCACGTCAAATCTTGGCCGATAATCGCGATAAGCTTGATGCGATGGCTGAGGCGCTGATGAAGTATGAAACTATTGATGCCTCTCAGTTGAAGGACATCATGGAAGGCCGCGATCCGCGTCCGCCGGAAGGTTGGAATGATGGCGACTCGCCGGGCGGCGGCACGCCTGCCGGTGGTGAAAAGTCTAACGTTCAGGCCGGAGATAACGTTGCTTCTGGCCCACCTGACAGCGATGCTGAAGAGGATGACGACGATACGCCGCGCCGTCGCCCCTCAGACCCGCTGGGCGGTCCGGCAGGGCCATAGTGACAGCGTTGAATGAGCCAAAAGGCGCCCCGTCAAGGGGCGCCTTTTTTGTTATGCTGTGCACATACGACTGCCACGTTTTTCTTCTTGACTAGGCTGCAGCATGAAATCAACTTTGGACACATATCCTCAGCGCGTCGCTGGCAGTGATTCACAGCTGCGCTGTGGGCGTCATCTGCTGGATTTATCCTTCCCGCGTGTGATGGGTATACTAAATGTGACGCCGGACTCTTTTTCCGATGGCGGGCAGCACGTGGCGCTAGATGACGCGTTACGGCATGCCGAGCAGATGCTGGCAGAAGGGGCGGCGATCATTGATGTCGGTGGCGAATCGACACGCCCCGGCGCTCTAGCGATTGGCTCCCAAGAGGAGTTGGATCGAGTGGCTCCAGTGGTAGAGCGCTTGGTGCGCGAGCTGGATGCGCTGGTCTCTGTGGATACCAGCTGCTCGGCCGTGATGCGGGAGGCAAGTGGGCTGGGCGCCGGGATGATTAACGACGTACGTGCGTTAGAGCGCGAAGGAGCGCTGTTGGCGGCGGTGGGCAGTGGCTTGCCGGTGTGTTTGATGCATCGCCAGGGCGAGCCTCAGGATATGCAGCAGGCGCCGAATTATCAGCAGCCTGTTGAGGTCGAAGTGGCCGAGTATTTGGCGCGGCGAGTGGCCGAGTGTGAAGCGGCCGGTCTGCGTCGGAATAGGTTGTTAATCGACCCGGGCTTTGGTTTTGGAAAGACCGTTGAGCACAACTTACGCTTGCTCAAGTACATGGCGTCTCTTCAGGCGCTGGGGCTTCCGCTATTGGTTGGTATGTCACGCAAAAGCATGATTGGCAAGGTGTTGGGCCGCCCGGTAGAAGAGCGTCTGTTTGGTGGCTTGGCGCTGGCTGCGATGGCGGTGGAGCGGGGTGCGAATATTCTTCGCGTGCATGATGTCGCTGCAACGGTTGATGCCGTCAATATGACCTGGGCGGTGCTGCAAGAAGGTTGCGAGCCGCCGTTTGAGCTGTCTATGATTAAGGAGTTTGGTGCATGACAAGGCGCTATTTTGGTACGGATGGTATTCGCGGCACCGTGGGAAAAGCCCCCATTACCGCTGATTTTATGCTCAAGCTGGGGTGGGCCGCCGGTCAGGTGCTGCGCCGTGATAAGGGCCGAACGCGAGTGCTCATCGGTAAAGATACGCGTATCTCTGGCTATATGTTTGAGTCCGCGCTTGAGGCAGGGCTTTCTGCCGCGGGAGTCGATGTGTCGCTGCTGGGGCCCATGCCAACGCCGGGTATTGCCTACCTAACCCGCACATTTCGTGCGGATGCGGGAATTGTTATTTCAGCATCGCATAATCCTTTTGATGACAACGGCATCAAGTTCTTCTCAGCAGAAGGCAAAAAGCTGCCTGATGAAACGGAAGATCGTATTGAGGCGATGCTAGAGGCGCCATTAACCACGGCGGAGGCCGCTCAGCTGGGTAAGGCAACGCGTATTGATGACGCGGCGGGCCGCTATATTGAATTTTGTAAATCGACGCTTCCCGACCGGCTGAGCCTGCATGGCCTGAAAGTCGTGTTGGACTGTGCTCACGGCGCTACTTATCATATCGCACCCAATGTTTTCCGTGAGTTAGGAGCTGACGTCTCGACGATTGGCGCCTCGCCTAACGGGCTAAACATTAACCAGCTGGTGGGTTCAACGCATCCTGCTGCGCTGCGTGCGGCGGTCATTCAGCAGAGTGCTGATTTGGGCATTGCGTTTGATGGCGACGGCGACCGCTTGCTGTTGGTCGACGCTGACGGTCGTGAAATTGATGGCGATGATATTCTTTACCTTATTGCCCGAGACCGCCACGAGCGCGGTTTGCTCGAAGGGGGTGTTGTTGGCACTCTGATGTCCAATTTTGGATTAGCCATGGCGCTAGATAAGCTAGGCATACCCTTTGAGCGTGCTAACGTCGGTGATCGCTTTGTGATGGAGCGCATGGCCACGAACGGCTGGGAGCTGGGCGGCGAGTCTTCGGGGCATATTGTCTGCGGCCATGTGCAAACGACCGGCGACGGTATCGTATCGGCGCTGCAAGTGTTGGCGCTGATGATGCGAGAGCAAAAGAGCCTGCCAACGCTGTTAAGAGAGCTAGAAAAAGTCCCGCAAGCGCTCGTCAACGTGCGCCTGCCCGCTGATACCAATGCCAAAGAAGTGATGGCATCGGCGCCGCTTCAGCAAGCGGTTGCTGCATTGGAGCAGGCGTTGGGTGATGAGGGTCGCGTATTGCTCCGGCCTTCCGGTACAGAGCCTTTAATTCGCGTGATGGTAGAGGGTCGTGCCCATCTGGATGTGGATCGATTGGCGAACGACCTGGCCGCTCAGGTGAAGGCTTTACTGGATTAATGATGCCGTAAACTGAGTCTGTGCTTGTAACAGCGGTTGTCTTGACAAGGCCGCTCCTATACCATTTCGCTCCACCTTGAGTGAGGACAGTCGATGCGTACGCCTTTAATTGCCGGTAACTGGAAAATGAACGGTTCCGTGGCGTTGATCAATGAGTTCGGTCAAGCCTTCTCCGCCGCCGTGTCGCCAGCGAATGTAGATGTCGTTATTATTCCGCCGTTTCCTTATTTGGATGCGGCGCGTCATGCGTTCGAAGGAACAGTGCTGGCACTAGGCGCGCAAACATTGAACCCTCTTCACTCAGGGGCACATACCGGTGAAGTCAGTGGTCGTATGCTCAAAGAATTTGCGGTGTCCTATGTGTTGGTAGGACATTCGGAGCGCCGCCAGCTCTATAAAGAAAGCGACGAGCAGATTTTTGCCCGCCTGCTGGCAGCCTTAAATGTCGAGCTTACGCCGATTCTCTGCGTGGGTGAGTCTCTTGAAGAGCGCGATGCAGGGCGTACGATGGATGTCGTGCTTCGTCAGGTCGGGCATGTGATGTCGCGTTTAGAGCCCGATCAGCGCCAGCAGGTAGTCATTGCCTACGAGCCCGTTTGGGCAATTGGTACGGGGCGCACGGCGTCGCCTGAGCAGGCACAAGAGGTGATGGCGGGCATTCGCGCCTACCAGGCCGGTTTTGATAAAACGCTCGCCGAGCAGCTGCGGCTGTTATACGGCGGCAGTATGAATGCAAGTAATGCGGCGGAGCTGCTTGCTCAGCCGGATATAGACGGCGGTCTAGTGGGCGGAGCCTCACTTAAGATCGATGATTTTTATGCCATTTGTCAGTCAGCAGGATAACGCCATGCAAGTTGCAATACTTATGATCCATGTGGTGATTGCGATCGCCCTAGTGGTACTCATTCTGCTTCAGCAGGGTAAAGGTGCCGAAGCCGGTGCTGCCTTCGGAGGCGGTGCGTCGCAAACGGTCTTCGGCTCGCGCGGTAGCGGCAACTTTTTGTCGCGTACGACGGGGCTGCTTGCTGCCGGGTTTTTCGTCACCTCAATGGCGTTAGCTTACTTTGCTACCCAGGCTGGCCAAGCACCGGAAGCAGGCATCCCAGACTCGCGTTTGATCGAGCAGCAGCAAAGCGTGCCAACGCTTGACGATAGGCCTGCAGGTGTGGATAATACCGCGCCAGTGCTAGAGGAAAGCAGCGACTAAGTGGTTGATGACTTAGCAGCAAACGTTTCTTTAGCCTCCCCTGATGCCGAAGTGGTGGAATTGGTAGACACGCTATCTTGAGGGGGTAGTGACCGTATGGTCGTGCGGGTTCAAGTCCCGCCTTCGGCACCATCTGTTAGGCTGATTTATCAGCTTCCCAGAATGTCTGTTTTGTTCTCAGAGTGCACAGTTTGGTGCCTGAGTCGGAAAAGGCAGTTTCAAGTAAGTGGTTCTTGGAACAAGTAGTTCTTGACGTAAGTAGATTAAGTGTCTATTATCGTCGACCTAGATTGATGCGGGGTGGAGCAGTCTGGTAGCTCGTCGGGCTCATAACCCGAAGGTCATCGGTTCAAATCCGGTCCCCGCTACCATTTTCTAGTAGCATGTAAATAGGATAGGTTGTTTTCTCATGTTGTTATTTGAATGCAGTCAGACTTGGCAGGTTTAACCCGCCGCATGTTGTTAAGATGGTACCCAAGGTTTCTTTTAAAAAGCCCCTTCCAGTGAAGGGGCTTTTTGTTAGTAGCTTTTGGTTAGCCGGCGCTTTTGTGAACAAGAGTGCTTTAAAGCGGATGCCGCCCGGGTTGCCGGAGGCACATTTCCGAGTAACGCCAATCAGTCACCTCGCTTTTCTTATAACTCCTGGCCAGGTGTCTGACTCAACGGCTATAGGAGCTTTGTCTGTGGCCACTAAACACGCTGCGCTTCATGCGCTGATCGAACCTGTCGTTGCCGCCATGGGCTTTGAGCTATGGGGTATTGACCATCTTTCCCAGGGCAAAAACTCGCGGCTGGTGATTTATATCGAAAGCGAGAATGGCGTCAGCGTGGAAAATTGCGCAGATATTAGCCGCCAGGTCAGTGCCGTCATGGATGTAGAAGACCCCATTGCCGGTGAGTATCGGCTGGAAGTTTCCTCGCCAGGCATGGCACGTCCCTTGTATTCCCTGGATCAGTTTACCCGCTTTCAAGGTCACCACGTCGCGCTGAAACTGCGCACTGCCTTTGATGGGCGGCGCAAGTATCAAGGGCTGCTGGTGGGTGTTGAGGGAGATGAGGTGCTGCTACAGCTGGATAGCGAAGAGTACTGCTTTCCAATTGAAAGTATTGATTCTGCTCACATTGTACCGCAGTTCGACAATTGACCGAGTGGCGGCGCTGCCGGCAGGCTGCCGGGGTGATGCACATAAGGATAGGTTTTCTGGCGAGGCATACGCATGAGTAAAGAAATTTTAATGGTCGTTGACGCGATCTCCAATGAGAAGGGCGTCCCGCGTGATGTCATCTTCGCAGCGGTAGAAGCCGCTCTTGCGAGCGCGTCACGCAAGCGTTTTGATAAAGAAGAAGCCAATGTGCGCGTGCATATTGACCGCCGCACCGGCGAATACGAAACCTTCCGTTTCTGGACAGTCGTGGAAGATGACGAATTCGAAACGCCTGATTACGAAATCAAAGAGACCATCGCCGAGCAGCGTGACCCGCCGCTTAAGCTAGGCGACGTGGTTGAGAAAAGCATTGAAAGCGCGTCTTTTGGCCGTATTGCTGCGCAAACCGCCAAGCAAGTGATCGTGCAAAAAGTGCGCGAGGCTGAGCGTGCAGAAGTGGTGCGTCAGTACGCTGATCGTGAGGGCGAGCTGGTTGCCGGTATTGTTAAAAAGACCACTCGTGATGGCCTAATCATTGATTTGGGCGAAAATGCTGAAGCATTTTTACCGCGCAATGAAATGATTCACGGCGAACGCTACCGCATGAACGAGCGGGTGCGTGCGCTGTTAGTTAAAGTGGATCCTGAGGCTCGCGGTGCACAGCTTCAGCTGTCACGCACATGTCCTGAGTTCATTATTGAACTGTTCAAAATTGAAGTGCCTGAGATCGCTGAGCAGCTAATTGAGATCAAAGGGGCTGCGCGCGATCCCGGTTCACGCGCTAAAATTGCGGTAAAAACGAATGATCGCCGTATTGATCCCGTGGGTGCCTGTGTCGGCATGCGCGGTTCACGCGTTCAAGCCGTTTCATCTGAACTGCAAAATGAGCGTGTCGATATCGTGCTTTGGGACGACAACCCCGCTCAATTGGTGATCAACGCCATGGCGCCGGCTGACGTTGGGTCGATCCTGGTGGATGAAGACGCCCACGCGATGGATGTGGCGGTGGCGCAAGATAATCTTGCCCAGGCCATTGGCCGTAGTGGTCAGAACGTGCGTTTGGCCTCAGAGCTAACCGGCTGGCGTATCAATGTCATGACCGAAGAAGAAGCTGAGACCAAGCGCGATCAAGAAATTGATAGCCTGGTCGACTCTTTTGTCCAGCACCTTGAAGTGGATGAAGACGTTGCCCGCCTGTTGGTGGAAGAAGGGTTCACAACCCTAGAAGAAGTCGCCTACGTGCCGCTGGAAGAAATGCTCGAAATCGAAGAGTTTGATGAGGATTTGGTCGAGGAACTTCGTGCACGTGCGAAAGACGAGCTGCTGACGATGGCGATTGCCTCGGAAGAAGCGCTAGACGGTGCCCAACCAGCGGCCGATCTGCTGGAAATGGATGGCATGGAGCGCCATCTGGCCTTCATTCTGGCCAGTCGCGGCATTGTTACCATGGAAGATCTCGCCGAGCAGTCTGTCGACGATCTGGTCGATATCGAGGAGTTGGACGAAGCGCGCGCAGCGGCATTGATCATGACTGCCCGTGCGCCCTGGTTTGAAGTCGATGACGCATCGGATTCGAACACACAGTAAACAGGTCTCGGGCTGAGGAGGGTCACTATGTCAGATATGACAGTTAAAGATTTCGCAGTAAAGGTGGGCCGTGATGCGCCCCGCCTATTAGAGCAAATGAAAGAAGCGGGTTTGAAGCACGCTTCTGAAAGCGATGCTGTATCTGAAGAAGATAAGCAAAAGCTGTTGAGTTTTTTGCAGAAAAGCCATGGCGGTAGCGATACGGCCGAGGCAGGTAAAAACCGCATCACGCTGACGCGTAAAACACGCAGCCGCATCAATACCGGCGAGCGCGGTAAAACCATCGAAGTGCAGGTACGTAAAAAGAAAACTTACGTAAAAAGCGCTGAAAATGAAAAGCCGAAAGCTGCCGAGCCAAGCTACACGGGCCCGCGCCAGCTGGTAGGCGATATGGCTGAAGCCGAAGCTGAGCGTAAAGTGTTGGACGCTCGCCAAGCTGAAGAGAAAGCCGCTGCGCAGAAAGCCCAGACAGCTAAAGCCACCGAAGAAGCTGCTAGTAAGAAGGCTGCTGACGCTAAGCCGAAAGCACCTGCTGCAGCGAAAGCGCCGGCGACGCCTGATATCGAAGTGCCTAATCTTGAAATCGACGATGCACCATCGGGTGAAGATATGCCGCCAGCGCCGCCGAAAGAAGGCCGCACTGACCGTCGTACTGCTCCGCCTAAGAAAGCGGCAGCTAAGAAAGGTCGTCGTGACGATGAAGATCGTGGTGATCGAGAAGAGCGTAAACGCGGTGGCGCGGGCAAGAAAGTAAAACGTGCCGAGCAGCGTCGCGGTGGTCGCCGTGGTGGCAACCAGACCGGCAATGGCAAGCACGCTTTCCAAAAGCCGACCCAGCCGATCGTGCGTGAAGTATCGATCCCTGAGTCTATCAGCGTGGCGGAATTGGCCGACAAAATGTCGATCAAGGCCAACGAAGTCATCAAGGCCATGTTTAACATGGGCGCGGCGGTCACCATCAACCAAACCATTGATCAAGATACAGCAGCGATCGTGGTAGAAGAGATGGGCCATACGCCGAAGCTAGTCAAAGATGATGCGCTGGAAACGGAAATGCTGGAAGGCATCTCCTATGAAGGCGAAGAGATTACGCGTTCGCCCGTCGTTACCGTAATGGGTCACGTTGACCACGGTAAAACCTCGCTGCTGGATTATATCCGTAAAGCGAAGGTCGCAACCGGTGAAGCGGGTGGTATTACGCAGCACATCGGTGCCTACCATGTGGAAGATAACCACGGCGGTGTGACCTTCCTGGATACTCCTGGCCACGCAGCGTTTACCGCTATGCGTGCCCGTGGTGCCAAGGCAACGGACGTCGTGATTCTCGTGGTCGCAGCGGACGACGGCGTTATGCCGCAAACCGTTGAGGCGATTGAGCACTCCAAAGCTGCTGGCGTACCGATGGTCGTCGCGGTCAATAAGATTGATAAGCAAGGCATCGATCTGGATCGCATTAAGAATGAGCTTTCCCAGCACGGCGTTATCTCTGAAGAGTGGGGCGGGGACACGCAGTTTATTCACGTGTCTGCCAAGACCGGTGAAGGTATGGAAGAGCTGCTGGAAGCGATTCAGCTGGCCTCCGAAGTGCTTGAGCTAAAAGCCGTGCCTTCCGCACCGGGTAAAGGTGTTGTCGTTGAGTCACGCCTTGATAAAGGTCGTGGCCCGGTCGCTACTGTACTGGTTCAGAACGGCACGCTTAAAAAGGGCGATATCGTTCTTGCTGGCCTGCACTACGGCCGAGTGCGTGCACTGACCAACGAACTTGCCCAGCAAGTTGATGCGGTTGGCCCGGCCATGCCGGTCGAGATTCAAGGCTTGGGCGGTACGCCGGATGCCGGTGACGACTTTATGGTTGTCGCGGACGAGAAGAAAGCGCGTGAAGTCGCTAACTTCCGTCAAGGCAAATACCGCGAAGTGCGCCTAGCGCGTCAGCAGAAGGCCAAGCTGGAGAACATGTTCAGCCAGATGGGCCAAGACGAAGTGGCCAAGGTCAACATCGTCCTCAAAGCCGACGTTCAAGGTTCACTGGAAGCGATCAAAGGTGCCTTGGAAGAGCTCTCGACGGAAGAAGTTGAAGTGGCCGTGGTGTCCTCGGGTGTTGGTGGTATCACCGGTACCGATGCCAACTTGGCGCTAGCATCTGAAGCCATCGTTGTTGGCTTTAACGTCCGTGCTGACGCCGCTGCCCGCGAGATTATCGAGCGTGAAGGCTTGGATCTGCGCTACTACAGCGTCATCTACCACTTGATCGATGAGGTCAAACAGGCGATGAGCGGTATGCTCGCACCTGAGTGGAAAGAAGAAATCGTGGGTATTGCTGAAGTGCGCGATGTATTCCGTGCACCGAAGATTGGCGCGATTGCTGGCTGTATGGTTATTGAAGGCAGCGTACATCGTAATAAGAAGATTCGCGTACTGCGTGATGACGTCGTTATTTACGAAGGTGAACTCGAATCGCTGCGTCGCTTCAAAGATGATGTACAAGAAGTGCGCAACGGTATGGAGTGTGGCATCGGCGTGAAGAACTACAACGATGTTCAAGTCGGTGACAAGATTGAAGTCTTCGACCAAGTGAAGGTCGAGCGTAGCCTGTAAGGTTACGAGGAGCTAACCATGCGCGAATTTAAGCGTACCGACCGGGTAGCCGACCAGCTCCAAAAGGAGCTGGCGGTACTTATTCAACGCGAAGTGAAAGACCCGCGCTTAGGCATGGTCACGGTAAGCGGTGTCACCGTTAGCCGCGACCTTGGCTACTCCGATGTGTATGTCACCCTGCTGGGTGAGCAGGAGCCTGAGCGTATTAAAGAGAATCTCCAGGTGCTTAAACGTGCCGCTGGTTTTCTAAGAAGCCAAATTGCTAAGCGTATCAAGCTGCGTCATGTCCCGGAGCTACGCTTTCATTTCGATGAAAGCGTGGTTCGGGGTCAGCATCTCTCTTCATTAATTGATGAGGCGGTGACGACTGACCGCGCGCGCTATCAAGACGATAGCGATGGCGATTATCAGGACAGTGACCCAGACGCCGAGCAAAGTGAGGAAACTCGCTAGTGGCACGTCAACGTCGCGGCTTGCCGGTTAACGGCGTACTGCTGCTGGATAAGCCCAAAGGGCTTTCCAGCAATCATGCGTTGCAGCGTGTTCGCCGTTTGTTTCAGGCCCAAAAAGCCGGTCATACGGGCACGTTAGATCCGATGGCAACCGGCTTGTTGCCGATTTGCTTAGGCGAAGCCACCAAGTTTTCATCGCACTTGCTGGAAGCCGATAAGGTATATCGCACTCGTGTAGAGCTGGGTGTGATGACCGATACCGGCGATGCAGAAGGCAGGATTATCGCGCAGCATGACGTACCCAGTTTAACCATTGATGACGTGGAAGCAGTGCTAACACGCTTTCGTGGTGAGATTGACCAAGTGCCGCCCATGTATTCTGCTCTCAAGCATCAGGGAAAAAAGCTTTATGAGCTGGCCCGCGAAGGCAAGCACGTAGAGCGTGCAGCGCGGCGAGTAAGCGTGTATGATGCGCGCCTATTATCGTTTGACGGCACCGCTTTTGAGCTGGAAGTAAGCTGCAGTAAAGGCACTTACATCCGCACGTTAGCCGAAGATATTGGCCAGGCACTGGGCTGTGGTGCGCACATTAGTCAGTTAAGAAGGCTTAAAACAGGGCCTTTTTTAGCCGATGCAATGTGGACACTAGAGGCGCTAGAAGCGTTGGCCGATCAAGCCGCTTTAGAAGCTGAGCTAATGCCGGTGGATGTGTTGGTCAATCACCTGCCGTCATTAACGGTCGATGACATCGCGCATTCGCGTTTGGCCTATGGCCAGCCCGTTACGCTCGAAACCGGCGCCTTAGGGCCGGACGACGTAGCCAGACTTTATTATGCCGAGACGTTTATCGGCCTTGGTGTAGTGAAAGGCGCCCAGGAAGTGGCGCCTAAGCGACTGTTAAGTACCGTCGCTATCTCGTAAACAGCGTTGCAAGGATGCCGCCGTCTACGTAAAAATGGTAAGACGAAGATAGTAAGACGAAAATAGTACGAGCAAGAACGTAAGGCGAGCATTGCAATTCGTAAATTGTAAGTCGCAAATAGCAGATTGAGACTGCAAATATGCGTGGTCTCACCCATTCATTTTTAGGCATATTGCTTACTGGAGATACAGATGGCTTTAACCGCTGAGAAGAAGGCCGAGATCGTCACCGAATACGGCCGCGGCGATAACGATACGGGTTCCCCTGAAGTGCAGGTTGCACTGCTGAGCGCCAACATCAATGGCCTGCAGGATCACTTCAAGACCAATAAGCAGGATCACCACTCACGTCGTGGTCTGATCCGCATGGTTAACCAGCGTCGTAAGCTGCTGGACTACCTAAAGCGTAAAGATTTCGAACGCTATCAGTCTCTGATTCAGCGTTTAGGTCTTCGCCGCTAAGTATTACTGGCAAAGATTGAGAAACGGGCAGCTCCTTGTGAGCTGCCCGTTTTGCGTTGGTGGATAGGCCATGAAGTACAAGTGTTAGTGAGCGGAAATCTGCACAAACGTCGATTTTAATCGTGCGGATTTCCATCCATCGGCAGGTGTGGGCCTTTCGACGTTTGTCGCGTGTGAAATTTTCAACTGTTTGAAATAAAGAAGTAAAGCAGTGAGCGGAATGTAGTTTGCACAAGTATTTGTGAGGTACTGAGGTGTCTGGACTTAATACGCCTTAGATTTTACAAACGACTCCTTGGATGGAACTAACACCAATGAAAACATCCCTCGCCAGCATTGGCATTCTCGCCATAACCGCGCTACTCCCAGTTTCAGCCATGGCCGAAGCCGAAACCGAAACCCAGTCCAATGCCCTTGGCTCACCAAACCCGCAGCAAATCCTCTATGTAGGCAATAGTTATCAGTACTACAACAATAGCCTGCACAACTACGTTAAGCGTATGGCGGAAGCCGCCTACCCGGACACTGCCGATCAGCTCAAGAGCAAGTCTGTGACCATTTCAGGCGCTTCTTTATCGCAGCACGAAGTCAAAAACTATCTGTTCCCAGGGGCCTTGGGGTTTCCTAACCCGTTTGATGTTGTTGTCCTTCAGGGGCACAGCGCGGCTGCATTGAGCGACGAGCAGCAGCAGGAATTTCGTGATGCTGTTCTGCGGCATCATAATGCCATTGAGGCGACGGGGGCAGAGACCGTCCTTTACATGACGCCTGCCTACAGTGAAGATCATGATAGTTACGATGCTGGCATGATCGATAAGATCGAAGAGCTATATACCTCTGTGGGTAATGAGATCGGCGCCCCGGTGATTCCCGTTGGTCTTGCTTTTCAAAATTCCTACGAGCAACGCCCAGAGTTGGCCTTGCATGTTGATTACGATGGCAGCCACCCCTCTCCAGAAGGCACCTATCTAGCCGCCGCCACCGTGTTTGCCACACTCTACGACAAATCGGTCGTCGGTAATCCGTACACCTATTACGGCCGTATCGATGAAGATACGGCGGCTTTTTTGCAGCAGGTCGCCGAAGACACGGTAGCCGAGTACAACCGCCGCTAACGCGCTAAGACCCAAGTCTGGTTGAGTGAGTTGTCTACTGCCAGCGCAGTTCGACTGTCGGCCTGCGCTGCTAGGCGCGCGTGTAACCGTGATTTGTACACGCCAGGTAGAAGGTTCTGAGCAAGGCTATCCACATCTGAATAAATAAAATAAGAGAGCAAAAATGAGAATCCTATGGTTCGCATTAATGGTGCTGTGCCTGCCATTGTCGACGGTCGCCGCTAATGAGCGCGTGGCAAGCCTGGAGGCCGGTGCTGGGCGCTATGTATTTGAAGACCCCTCTACACGCCAGGAGGTGGGGGTCTATTACTATCAGCCGAGCAACTATACGTCGGATACGCCGATAGTTCTCATTCTGCACGGGCTGCGACGCAACGCGAAGGAGTATCGTGACAACTGGGCCGAACTTGCTGAGCGTGAGGGGCTGATGGTCTTGGTGCCTCGGTTTAGCGCGCAGGCCTATCCAGGCGGAAATGGTTTCAACTTGGGTAACGTATTCAAGGCCGGGTCAGCAGAGCAAGCGCGTGGTTTTACTCAGTTAGAGGAGATGAACCCGCCAGATCAGTGGGTCTTCACTCTTGTTGAGAGAGTGTTTGCTGACTTCAGAACGCACCGCAGCCATAGTAATCGTGAAACCTATTATCTGTATGGCCACGGCGCCGGTGCACAGGTAGCCCATCGCTTCGCAATGTTCATGCCCGAGTCTAATGTAGAGGAAATTATCGTCGGTGCAGCAGGCTGGTACACGATGCCTGATGAGACGATTGCGTGGCCGTATGGGACCGGTGGTGTACCGATGCTGAATGCCACCGCGATAGAAGCTTTTTTTTCTCAGCCGATGCTGTTGCTGGCAGGTGGAGCGGATACGGCCACACTTCACACTGTTATGCGCCAGACGCCTGAGACCAATGCGCAGGGCGAGACTCGCGTGGAACGAACTCGCCACTATTTTGAATTTGGTGAACGCCAAGCCCGGTCTTTGAACACCACATTCAATTGGCGGCATTGGGTTTTACCCGGCGTGACACACAGCCCCAGTCAGATGACGCCCTTTGCGGCTCGCTATATTGCATCGCGAGCACGCTAGTCGAGCGGTTTGCACAACAACAATCAGAATCCGATCCTCAAGGGTCATGGGACAATCATGCTAAATAAAACTAATTCAGGCCGCAGTGTCTTGCTATCTGCGGCCACCCTCGGGTTATTTGTTTTACCTGTCTTTAGTGGTAGTGCATTGGCCAGTGAGGCGACACCTGCCGAACTTGCTGAACTGATTGCGCGCCAGTCTGAGCTGCTGGCTCGTCAGGCGCAGCAATTGGAGGCTATGCAGGCCCGTTTAGGACAGCTGGAGTCTTCTCGGGATACAGTTCCCGTAGCATCAGCGCAGAACCAAACCACGGCGTCTACACAACCCAGCGCTGAGGCGACAGCGTCGGGAGATAGTGCGGCCATTGCAGAGCTACAAAGCCAGGTCGCATTGCTAGAGGCATCCCAGGTTGACCAGTCGCGTATTGACTGGTCGGGTGGTGGGCCCGAATTTATCAGCGCCGACGGCAGCCGTCGTCTGGAGATAGGGGGGCGGCTACAGTTTGACACCTCGGCCACGCGTGGCTCTGATTTTGAAGATCGTAATATCAGCGGCTCAACGGCAAGGCGCTTGCAATTGGATCTTGCTGGTCAGCTATCTGAACGCGTTGGTTACAAGCTGGGCTACGACCTGTCCAACAACTCTGTCAGCATGCGTGATGCCTATATATCTAGCCTATTTAACTGGGGCGGAAGAGATGCAGAGCTGTATGTCGGCAATAAATATGACGACCGCACGATGGATGGTGCTACTTCATCCAACAATACTTGGTTTATGGAGCGAAACTTCGTTAATGAAGCAGTTGCTCCAGACCGTGGCTCATACGGGCTGGGGGTGAAAGGCAAAGTATTCGGCAACAACCGTGACTGGCATGCATCTTTAGCAGTGACCAATGGCAGGCTCGGCGGCAACACCGATCGCTCTGATACGACCACCTACATGAGCCGAGCCCACTGGAATCCCTGGCATAGCGGTGGTGATATGGTCCACTTAGGTGGCTGGGGATTCTATGAAGATTTTGATAGTAGTTCAGGTAATGTGACCAACAACATCAATGCCGCCGATGATTTCAATGACAACGTTACTATTCGTAGTCGTGCTGTCACTGATCCTGAGTCGAGCACTGCTTATGGACTCGAATTGGCTACATCGCTGGGTTCATTTGCGGCGGCCGCAGAATATGGCCAGCGCACCGTTGATCAGCGTGAAGTTGCTGGAGGTCAGAGCCTGAGCTATGACGCTTGGGCTGTTCAGGCCAGCTATTTTTTAACGGGTGAGCAGCATGGCTACTCTCGTAAATCAGGCCTCTGGCGGAGCCCGAATATCAAGAGCCCGGTTTCGTCGGG
The DNA here is from genome assembly GCF_052379225.1 of Halomonas sp. AOP12-B1-6. Taxonomy (NCBI): domain Bacteria; kingdom Pseudomonadati; phylum Pseudomonadota; class Gammaproteobacteria; order Oceanospirillales; family Halomonadaceae; genus Halomonas; species Halomonas sp. AOP12-B1-6. The sequence goes on along the minus strand of NZ_JBQSYK010000006.1, from coordinate 26,334 downwards.
GGGAATGGGGGCATTTCAGTTTGCCGTCCGCTATCAGGAGTTGGATTTTTTCGATGAGCCCAATTATCTCGGTGGCGAGGGGGACGCAACGACACTTGGTCTGAACTGGTATCCGAACGACTGGGCGCGGGTGATGCTTAATTACACGCTCTGGGACACCCATAATCGCTCTGTCTCCTTCAGGGGGCCAGATGCTGGTGATACGCTCTCCGCTCGATTGCAGTTAGTGTTCTAATAAGATCGCTTTAGATGTTGTGAAGGGCAGTGTCTGGCACTCAGTTTTATCCGTGTGACAACGGGCAGCTCCTTGTGAGCTGCCCGTTTTTTTATGTTTTGGCTTGCCCAAAGAGGGAACTGGTAGCCCTATCGCGTTCCAGCGCCTAGAATGGTATCGAGTCAAAACGACCTAAACGAATAGACAAGTAGATATTGATAATGCTGAAGGAAGTCGCTGTGAATCCGGTAAAGAAAACGTTCCAGTACGGTCGTAGCACCGTCACGCTCGAAACCGGGCGTATTGCTCGCCAGGCTAGCGGCGCTGTCATGGTTACCATGGACGACACTGTCGTGCTGTGTACCGTGGTCGCCAGAAAAGAAGCTAACCCGAGCCAGCCCTTTTTCCCCCTCTCGGTACATTACCAAGAGAAGACCTACGCGGTGGGTAAAATTCCTGGCGGCTTCTTTAAGCGTGAAGGGCGACCCACTGAAAAAGAGACGCTGACCTCGCGTCTGATTGATCGCCCTATTCGCCCGCTGTTCCCAAAAGGCTTTATGAACGAAGTACAGGTCGTCTGTACCGTTCTTTCCACCGATCGCAACCACGATCCGGATATTGCTGCACTGCTGGGTACCTCTGCGGCGCTGAGCATCTCTGGCGTGCCTTTTAAAGGCCCAATCGGTGCTGCGCGCGTTGGCTTTAATGAAGAGCAGGGCTACTTCCTCAACCCGACGGTTGAAGAACGGGCGACCTCTGAGCTTGACATGGTCGTTGCCGGTACTGAAAAAGCCGTATTGATGGTTGAGTCTGAAGCCAAAGAACTGCTTGAAGATGAAATGCTCGGCGCCGTGCTGTTTGGCCACCAGGAAATGCAGGTCGCCATTACGGCGATCAATGAACTGGTCGCTGAAGCGGGCAAGCCACGCTGGGAGTGGCAGGCCGCTGAAGAAAATGCGGAATTAAAAGCTGCCATGAGCGATGCTTTTGAAGCCAAGGTAGGCGATGCTTACCGCATTACCGATAAAATGCAGCGTCAGGATGCGCTGGCGGCGCTGAAAGATCAGGCGGTTGAGCAACTAGTCGCCGTTGAAGGCGAGCCCGTTAACGATAAGTTTACTAAAGATGAAGTGAAAGGTGCTTTCGCGGGTCTTGAAAAACGCGTCGTGCGTTCACGTGTGGTCAAGGGCGAGCCGCGTATTGACGGCCGTGATAACCAAACAGTGCGCCCGCTAGCCATCGAAGTGGGTGTGTTGCCGAAGACTCATGGGTCGGCCGTGTTTACTCGCGGTGAAACGCAGGCTATTGCCATTGCCACGCTGGGCACGCTGCGTGACTCTCAGCTGATTGAGTCTTTAGAAGGCGAGCGTAAAGACCGCTTTATGCTGCACTACAACTTCCCTCCTTATTCCGTTGGTGAAGCTGGCTTCATGGGTGGTCCGAAGCGTCGCGAAATCGGTCACGGCCGCTTAGCGCGCCGCGGCATTCAGGCAATGCTGCCTTCCGCTGACGTTTTCCCGTATACCATTCGCGTAGTATCTGAAATCACCGAGTCTAACGGCTCAAGCTCAATGGCTTCAGTCTGTGGCTCTTCATTGGCCCTGATGGATGCAGGCGTACCGCTGAAAGCGCCGGTAGCCGGTATCGCCATGGGCCTGGTGAAAGATGCTGACGGCTTTGCGGTATTGACCGATATCCTGGGTGACGAAGATCACCTCGGCGACATGGATTTTAAAGTCGCCGGTTCTGAAGAGGGCATTACCGCCCTGCAGATGGACATTAAGATCGAAGGCATCAACGAAGAGATTATGGAGCTCGCACTGCAGCAAGCACTGGCTGCGCGACTGAGTATTCTTGAGCAAATGAATGTCGTGATCAGCCAGAGCCGCACCGATGTCTCTGACAACGCACCGTCCATGGCGACGATCAAAATCGATCCTGACAAAATCCGTGATGTCATTGGTAAAGGTGGTGCGACGATTCGCAAAATTTGCGAAGATACCGGCGCCTCGATCGATCTTGACGATGATGGCACCGTACGTATTTACGCGGAAGACAAAGCCGCCGCGAAGCGAGCCATTGATACCGTATTGGCGATTACCGCTGAAGCGGAAATTGGCAAGCTGTACAACGGTAAGGTCGTACGTATTGCTGACTTCGGCGCCTTTGTGAACATCATGCCGGGTACCGATGGTCTGGTGCACATCTCGCAGATCGTTGCCGAGCGTGTTAATAACGTGCGCGACTTCTTGAACGAAGGCGATGACGTGATCGTGAAAGTGCTCGATATTGACAACCGCAATCGCGTGAAGCTGTCGATGAAAGAGATCACCGAAGAAGAAAAGACTGCTTTCGCAGCGCAAGAAGCGGAAACCGACACCACGATTTAACATGCAGGTCGTTAAATCGTAATTCGGTTTCTGATACCGCCCTCGTAGCCTCTGGTTACGAGGGCGGTGTTGTTTGATAGGCACGCTTATATTGTCAGCAGCAGTAAGAGAGAGTCGCTATGGAGCAGGAACAAGCGCCGCGGTGGAGAGCGGTGGTGGCCGTGATGATCGGCATTTTTTTATTGGTGACCGCTGAGCAGTTGCCTATCGGGTTATTGTCTCAAGTGGCCTCGGCGATGGGCGTGACGCCAGGCACGGCGGGGTTAATGGTGACCGTGCCCGGCGTCATTGCGGCTTTTTCAGCCCCGCTTTTGCCGGTAGCCGTGGGGCGCTTGGATCGGCGCATCATGCTCACGCTGCTGATGATGGTGATGGTGCTGGGCAGTGTGTTGACGGCGCTGGCAAGCAGCTTTGCACTGCTGCTTGCCGCGCGCGTGCTGGTCGGGTTGAGTATTGGTGGATTTTGGGCGGTAGCTGGAAGTATTGCGCCACGCCTAGTGCCCGAAGCTAAGGTGCCGAAGGCGATGACGCTTATTTTTGGTGGCGTAGCGGCGGCGTCAGTACTGGGTGTACCGCTTGGCACGCTGCTGGGAGATCTTAGCAACTGGCGAGTCGCCTTTGGTGCGCTAGGCGGGTTCAGCCTGCTAACGGCCATCGCGCTATGGTGCTGGCTACCCCCTTTGCCGCCGAGAGAGCCGGTGCGTTTACGCGTGCTAGCGCAGCAGCTAAGTAATCGTGGCGTGCGGGTGGCCGTGCTCACAACGGGGTTTGTGGTGGTGGGGCACTTCGCGGCCTATACCTTTATTAGCCCTATTCTGCAGGAAATAAGCGGTATTTCTCAGCGCCATGTGGGCAGCCTGCTGCTGCTTTACGGCGCAGCGGGTATTTTGGGCAATATAGCGGCAGGCGTATTTGCCGGGCGCCACCCGTACCGTGCCGTGCTGGCCATTCCTAGTTTGCTACTACTGGTTGTCGCGGCCTTCCCATTGCTGGGCATTCAACCGCAAAGCGGCGTTATCTTGCTGATGATTTGGGGGGCGGTTTTCGGCAGTGTATCGGTGAGTATTCAGACCTGGATTCTACGCACCGCGCCGAATACGGAAGCCGCCACGGCCTTGATGGCCTTTGCGTTTAATATGTCGATCGGCCTGGGAGCGATGCTGGGCGGGCGAATCGTCGATGGCACTAGCTTGCCCATTGCCATGTGGGCTGCATCGATATTCTTTCTGATGGGCGCGTTGCTAGTGTTGAGGACGCCACCTAGGGTGGTGGGTGTAAAGACTCGCTGAAGGCATGGCATTAAAAAAGCCCTCATCTACTGATGAGGGCTTGTTGAGGCTAGCTAAATAACGCAGGCGAGGCCGTTAAGGACGCTCAATGGCAAGCGCTACACCCTGACCGCCGCCGATACATAGCGTCGCTAGGCCTTTCTTGGCGTCTCGGGCGATCATTTCGTGTAGCAGTGTGACCAATACGCGACAGCCTGAGGCACCGATAGGGTGCCCGATAGCAATGGCGCCACCGTTAACGTTTACCTTGCTGACATCCCAGCCTAGCTCTTTATTAACAGACAGGGCTTGGGCAGCGAAGGCTTCGTTGGCCTCGATAAGATCAAGGTCATCCAGGCTCCAGCCAGCTTTTTCTAAACAGCGGCGGGTGGCCGGTGCCGGGCCGATGCCCATAATCGCAGGGTCTACCCCAGCGTTGGCATAGCCTGCAATGCGCGCCAGCGGCTCAAGGCCTAACTGCTTGGCTTTTTCAGCGGAGCAGAGCATAACCACTGCCGCACCGTCGTTCAGCCCCGACGCGTTACCGGCGGTGATCGTACCGTCTTTCTTAAACGCAGGGCGCATGCCGCTGAGTTTATCGGCCGTGACTTCTCGCGGATTTTCATCGGTATCAAAGACCAGCGGATCGCCTTTACGCTGGGGAATTTCCACCGGCACGATCTGGCCCTTAAACTTACCTTCTTTGATCGCCGCTGCGGCTTTTTGCTGAGACGACGCCGCGAATTCATCCATCGCTTCGCGGGTGATGCTGTATTTCTCGGCTAAATTCTCGGCGGTAATACCCATGTGATAGTCATTGAACGCATCCCACAGGCCATCGTGGACCATGGAATCAATGGCTTTCCAGTCACCCATGCGTTGTCCGGTGCGTGAGTTGGGTAGCACGTGAGGTGATGCGGACATATTCTCCTGGCCGCCTGCCAAAATGATGTCAGCGTCGCCACAGCGAATGGCCTGAGCCGCCAGATGAAGCGCTTTAAGACCTGAGCCGCAGACTTTATTGATGGTCATGGCCGGTACCGAGTCTGGCAGGCCTCCTTTAATCGCCGCTTGGCGAGCCGGATTCTGGCCTACGCCAGCGGTGAGCACTTGGCCTAGCAGCACTTCGTCAACTTGATCAGGGGCAACGCCGGTAGATGCAAGGATATCTTTGATCACCAGCGCACCAAGGTCGCTGGCTGGAATGCCCGCGAGAGAGCCGCCGAATGCGCCCACGGCGGTACGGCGTGCCGCAACAATGACTACTTCTTGCATAAAATGACTCCTGGAGTAAATAACAGACAGTCTGATGCCAGATGCCCGGTAGGCGTACTCTGTCAGCCGACACTCTCAGCCGTCCTTTCAGGATAGAGGAAGGGTGTGCGTTGCGGCAATACGCATTTATAAGCAAATAAAAGCGGGCCACGTCAGGGCCCGCTGCTTAATCTGTCTAGCACCTTCTACTTAGGCTAACTGCACTGGAATAATGTTGCTGGTGTGGCTAACGTCATTACCTTCTTGTAGGTAGACCAGCGCGGGCTGATGGCAGGCCAGTTCGGCTTGTGAGTAGTGAGCATAGCTGCAGATAATGATGCGATGACCAGGAGCCGCCAGGTGGGCAGCGGCACCGTTGATCGAGATTAGTTTGGAGCCTTCCTCTCCGCGAATGGCGTAGGTCGTGAAGCGCTCGCCATTTTCGACGTTATAAATCTGAATCTGCTCATTTTCACGAATGCCGGCCAGATCCAGCAGGTCGCCGTCGATGGCGCAGGAGCCTTCGTAATTAAGTACCGCGTGGGTGACGCGGGCCATGTGCAGCTTGGCTTTGAGCATAATGGTATGCATGTGAGCTCCTTTATTTCCCTGTATTTTTTTATTTTGTAGCGGTGTTGATAGCGCTAGCCGGTAGCTCAACGCAGAGATTGTCGATTAAACGTGCCGGGCCGAGCTTGGCTGCCGCCAGCAGCACCGAGTGATGAGTAGCACCGCTGATCGGGCCGAGCATGAGCTCACGTAGTTCAAGATAGTCCGGCGTAAAACCAGCGTCGCTGAGCTCGGCTGTGCCTTGCTGCAAGGCGGCCTCTACCGGGGCGCCGCGCTCCAGGGCATCGCGCAGCGAACACAGAGTGCGATAAAGCGCCGGTGCTGCAGCGCGCTCTTGCTTACTCAAGTAGCCATTGCGCGAGGAGAGCGCTAAGCCATCATCAGCACGCACAATCGGCACACCGATGATGTCGATCGGCATGTGAAGATCGCGCACCATTTTACGGATTACCGCGAGCTGCTGGTAATCTTTCTCTCCAAAGCAGGCAATGTCGGGCTGTACGAGATTAAACAGCATGCTGACGACGGTGGAAACGCCGTCAAAATGCCCGGGACGCGAGCCGCCACACAGCCCTTCGCCCACGACGGGCACATGGACACGCGTCTGGGCATCTAACCCGTTTGGGTACAGCGCGCTGACGGTCGGGGAAAACAGGACGTCGCAGCCTGCATCGCTCAGCTGCGTTTGGTCAGCGCTGAAGGTCCGCGGGTAGCCGTCTAAATCCTCACCTGGGCCAAACTGCATCGGGTTCACAAATAGGCTCGCAACCACAATGTCGGCGTGCTTTCGGGCACAGGCGATCAGCGCTAGGTGGCCGGCATGAAGATTACCCATTGTGGGTACCAGGGCGATGCGCTGGCCGCGTAGGCGATGCTCTCGCAGGATGCTACGTAACTGATCAATATCTCGCAAAGTGCGCATAGTCGTTTCGCGTTATTAACAAAATAAAAGAGATGGCGGGCTAATCGAGCCGGCTTCTAAAAATGTTCTTTTAAAAAAATGTTTTAAAAGCAATGCTCTGGCGCTGGGAAGGTGCGGTTTTTAACGGCCTCATGATAGTGCTGGAAAGCCGTTTGGATGCTATCGGCCTCTGCCATAAAGTTCTTCACAAAGCGTGGCGTACGGCCATGAGTTACGCCAAGCACATCGTGCATGACGAGAATCTGGCCATCGGTGTCCGGTCCTGCACCGATGCCAATTACCGGCACATCCAGTGCTTCTGTTACTGCTTTGCCTAGGCTGGCGGGCACGCACTCAAGCAAAATGACCGCAGCGCCCGCATCGGCAAGCACCTTGGCATCATTGATGATTCGCTCAGCGTTAGCGGCGTCGCGCCCCTGTACTTTATAGCCGCCGAGCTGGTGAACGGTTTGCGGTGTTAGGCCAAGGTGCGCGCATACCGGCACGCCGCGGCGTGTGAGTTCACGAATGCCTTCGGCCATCCACGCTTCGCCTTCAAGCTTCACAAGTTCGGCTCCAGCGCGCATCAGCGCACCGGCATCTACCAATAGGCGCTCGGTTGAAATGTTGCTCATAAAGGGCAGGTCAACCATCAGCAGGCTATGGCCTTTACCGCGAGCGGCACAGCGCGTGTGATAAATGATGTCTTCCATGGTGACAGGCAAGGTGCTGTTGTGGCCTTGTAGCACCATGCCTAGCGAATCGCCGACCAAAAGCACGTCAATACCGGCTTGGCTTGCCGCATGGGCAAAGGAGGCATCGTAAGCAGTCAGGCAGCTAAACGTTTCACCCGCCTGCTTATAGGCTTGCAGCGTGCTTAGGGTAACGGTTTTCATGGCATGCTCTCATCGTGTGCGTGAGGCCAGCGCTGCATAGGCGATCGACCATTATTAGCGCAGTCTTAAATAGTTGCGTGCTGCGATACCGTGATTGTTACCTGATTGCGCGCGCGCTGTCGAGATTTGGGTAAAAAAGTAACAGTTTACGAGGGCGCGTCTTCAACTAACCGCTGAATGCCGGGGTTGGATATCTGGCCAAGCCACGCAGTGAGCGGCTTATGATGCAGTAGGAGTGCAGGCGCAATTTCTGCCAGCGGTGCCAGCACAAACGCTCGCTGGGTCATCTGTAGATGTGGAACGCATAGGCGCGGGGTTTCGATGTGCTGATCGCCGTAGACGAGCAGATCAAGATCCAGCGTGCGTGGGCCCCAATGACGCTGGCGACGGCGTTGGTGCTGCTGTTCTAGCGCTTGGAGCTGATCAAGCAGCGCCAGTGGCGAGAGGCTGGTTTCCAGCGCCGCCACGGCGTTGATAAAGTCCGGTTGATCTTGCGGTCCAACGGGGCGGCTGGCGTAGAGCGATGAAGCTATCACTAACCGGCTCAATGGCAGCCCAGCGAGCCCGTTCAGCGCTTGGCGAACCTGTTCAACGGGTGACGCTAGATTGCTGCCTAGGCCAATATAGGCGAGTTGGATCGGCATTGCTGGCTACTCTGGATCTTGGCTGCGCGGTTTCCGCCGTTTTTTACGGCGACGATCACCCTGGCTGGCCGGATCGCCACCCACTTTTTGCAGCAAGCGGCGCTGTTCATGTTCATCGCCGCGCTGGAAGGCAGTCCACCAGTCGCCTAAGCCACGCGGTATTTCGCCAGCCTGTTCACGTAGCAATAGTAGGTCGTAACCCGCCCTAAAGCGCGGATGCTCGCGGGTCTGGAAGGCTTTCTTGCCGCGTCGTTGGGGTAGGCGTTGCTGTAGCTCCCAAATTTCGCGCATGGGGATGCCGAAGCGCTTGGGAATCGAGGTGTGCTCTAACTGGCGAGATACCACCTGTTGAGCGGCCGCCTGTAGTGCGGGAATGGCCGCCATGCCCTCTTGCTCTAGCTCTTCCATACGATGCTTAACCGGCGCCCAAAGGAAGGCCGCCAGCAGAAATGCAGGCGTAACCGGGCGCTCTTCAGCAATCCGCTTGTCGGTATTGGTGAGCGCTTGCTCAATCAGCTCTTCTGCCCAGGCAGCATCGACCATCGCTTCTTCGGCTTCGGGGAACAGCATGCCGAACAGGCCGTAATGACTGAGCAGACGAAACGCGACTAAGCCGTAGCCCGACATAAACAGCTTGAGTACTTCATCGAACAAGCGTGCGGGAGGAATCTGTAGCAGCAGCGATGCCTGTTCATACATCGGGGCTTCAGTGGCTGGGTCTATCGTGAAGTCCAGCTTGGCCGCAAACCGTACCGCGCGCAGCATCCGCACCGGGTCTTCACGATAGCGTGTAGCCGGGTCGCCAATCAGGCGCAGGGTGCGGGTTTCAATGTCACGCACGCCGTTGGCAAAATCGGTGATACTGAAGTCAGCGATGTTGTAGTAGAGCGCGTTCACGGTGAGGTCGCGGCGCACCGCATCCTCTTCGATATTGCCCCATACGTTGTCGCGCAGCAGTAAGCCCTCATCGGACTGATGGGCAATATGGTCGCTATGCTCGTCTTGGGGTTTGCCACGGAAGGTGGTGACTTCAATGACCTCGCGGCCAAAGCGCACATGGACAATCCGAAAACGGCGGCCGATCAGGCGCGAGTTACGAAACAGATCACGTACCTGTTCGGGTGTAGCGTTGGTGGCCACATCGAAGTCTTTGGGCATCTTGCCCAGCAGCGCATCGCGAATGCATCCGCCTACCAGATAGGCGTCATAACCTGCGCCGCTCAGCCGATAAAGCACTTTTAGTGCGGCATCGCTAATTTGCTGGCGAGAAACAGGATGCTCGGACCGAGGAATATGGCGTGGAGAGAGGGCAGTGGTAGAACTCTCTTGGGGATCGAGCAACGTTTTCAATTGCTCCCCCGGACTGTGTAGGAAACGGGTAAATCCTTTAAACATGCGATGATTTCAACTCGCAGGGTACGAAGAAATGGTCGTCAATAGTTGCTACAAAGCACTTCAAATAAGTACTCAATAAAAACAGTTAGTGGATGAGTGTAGCCGACCCCTTTGAGCTTGCAAAGCACTTGACGCTAGCGTGTGCTAACTCAATCCTCAAATACGGAAAGGGGAGGCTAAGAGAGCCTCCCCTATAAAGCAGTGAATCAGCGTCCATGCTGCTGTTTTTATTCATGATGGCACATCGCTCTGAATACGCACCGCAGTCGGTAGGCGTAAGGATCACGTTAGTTCCGACCGCCTCGTATTCAAAACAATAATCCAACCGCGAACTTTTTCTTACCCCGGGGAATTATTGTTGGCGCCGGGGTGTACACCTGACTGCTATTGTTATTGTTAGTATGCAAGCTGCTGTGTACGTCGCGTCCTTTCGGGCTACTTACTGTGTTTATTATTGTTCTCAGCGCCTGTCTTGCCTGCGCTAGCAAGTGATGAGATTCAAGCCTGTTGTTGTTATTAGTGCCGTTATCTCTACCTGGCCCTGTTGTATTTGTTATGGCTCAGGTGGTGGCAAGGTCATGTTGTTTTTGTTGGTGACCTACCGCTATGCCCAGTTTGTTTTTCTTACCCAGTAATATTGCAGTCGCTGTGCCACCTCTTAGATAAATGATAAGTTTCAGAAGGTTGGCATTTTTTAAATTGTCGAGGAACTTTTTCTAGCAAGAAGTGTTACCCCTTTTGCTCCCGTTTGTGGGCGACGTTGTGTGGGAAGGTAACAGTGTTAGCAGCGTATAAAGTTAGATATTTCTTATTTAAATCAGAATATTAGACAATAGTCGTAAGGAGGCTGGCGTCAAGCCAATGCCCAGGTGGTTAGCCTGGGCGACGAGCGGTCTTTTTGCGCGGAATGCCAAGCCTTTGGCGCCGCTCCCAAAGGTTTTTCCGGCTAATGCCAAGTTTTTGCGCCAGCTCGGTTTCGCTCATTTGGTCCTGGTGCTCTAGCACAAAGTGCTGAAAATAGTCCTCTAAAGAGAGATCGTCTTCATTCTCTTCAACGCTTTTATCTACCTCACCGTTGGCCGCTGAGGCAATAGCGGATGGTGCATGGACGCGTGCGGAGGTCGGCGCTAGCCCAAGATCATCAGGATGAATAAGGTGCCCTTCAGCGAGAATAACGCCGCGTTCAAGCGCATTTTCTAGCTCGCGCACGTTGCCGGGCCATGGATAGTCGCGCAGATCTTGTCGGGCAGCGCGGGACAGCCGCAGGCCCGTGCGCTCATGGCGTTTACATGCCTTGTCGAGCAGGATGTCGGCGATTTCGAGGACATCATCTTCTCGCTCGCGCAGCGGCGGCAGCTCTATCTGCATGACATTCAATCGGTAGTAAAGGTCGAGGCGAAACTCGCCGGTTTTCGACAGCTCCCGTAGGTCGCGGTGAGTGGCGGCGATTAAACGGACGTTAACGTGACGGGTTTCCACCGAGCCAATTTTGCGGATTTCACCCTCTTGAAGCACGCGAAGTAAACGTGCCTGGGCGTCTAGCGGCAGCTCACCAATCTCATCCAGAAACAGGGTCCCGCCGTCGGCAGCTTCTACCAGGCCGGTGCGCGCAGCACTGGCGCCGGTAAAGGCACCTTTTTCATGCCCGAATAGCTCAGATTCGATCAGCGTTTCTGGAATCGCTGCACAGTTAACGCTGATCAGCGGCGCTTTGGCACGTTTGCTTTGCTGATGAATGGCCCGCGCTACCAGCTCTTTACCAGTGCCTGACTCGCCTAGAATCAGCACGGTGACATCGGCGGGTGCGGTTTTTCGAATGCGGGTATACACCTGCTGCATGGCAATGCAGTTGCCAATCATGGTTTGTCGACCGCCGCCTGCGTCAGTGATGTCGGGTGGCGGGCTCTGCTGCATCGCCTGCTGGTGGAGGATGCGCTCGACGGTTTCGAGTAGCTCAGCGTGGTCAAATGGCTTAGCGACGTAGTCGATGGCACCCAGTTTCAGCGACTCTACCGCTGAGCGCATGCTTGCGTAACTGGTCATAATCAATACCGGCACAGGCGCCGCTTTGGCAATCAGAGTGATGCCTTGTTCGCCGGGCAGACGCAGGTCGCTGATGATGAGATCGAACCCTGTGAGCTCAAGCTTGCAGGCTTCCTCAGCGCTGCCTGCTTCGCTGACCATATAGTCGTTGCGTTCTAGCAACCGCTTCAACGCGCTGCGAATAATCGCTTCATCTTCAACAATCAGAATCCTGGGCATGGGCTGGCTGATCATCCTGTTGGTAAAGCGGCAACCATAATGTAATGGCAGTGCCGCGAGGCTGTCCGGGCGGTGGCGAGGCCACGTCTATTTTACCCTGGTGTTCATTGATAATTTGATACGCCAGCGACAGGCCCAAGCCGGTGCCTTCACCTGCTGGCTTGGTGGTCGTAAACGGTTCAAATAAGTGGTCGCGTACCCTGGGGTCGATACCCTGGCCGTTATCGGTTATTCGCCACCAGGCAAGCTGTTGATGGGCGCCTGCATCAATATGGACCTGCCCGCCTTGGTCGCAGGCATCTCGAGCATTGCTGAGCAGGTTGACCATCACCTGCGTCAAGCGCTGCGCATCACCACGGACCACTACGTTCTCGGGCGTATCATTAGACAAGGTGACATCCTCTCCCGAGCGGGCGAGGTGGATCAAGTGCAATGCATCTTCGCTAATCGATGAAAGCGTCACCGGTGAAGCGGGGGGCGGTGTTGCTTGGCGCCCGCCGTGGGCAAAGCCAACCAAGGAGTTGACGATTTTAGTTACTCGCTGGGTTAGCTGTTGGATTTGGTCCGCCGTTTCCAGCAGCGCCGGGTCGTTGGTGTCGTAGCGAAGATTCTGCGCCAATGATGAAATGCCGGTAATCGGATTGCCGATTTCATGGGCAACGCCCGCAGCTAGCTGGCCGATCGAAGCTAAGCGTGCCGCATGTACCAGCTCATCTTCCAGCCACTTCATTTCAGTATGATCTTCTATCAAAATAACGCTGCCACCACGGCTATCGTGGCCGCTTAGAACGGCTTTATGCAGAGTTAAAAAGTAGTCTTTTTCGTGCAGCGTGACGGCCTGTTTGTAGAGTGGGCCTGGCGTTGCGTCGAGCACGCTGCCCAGCAAACTTGGCCAGGGGGCTGGGAGACTATCGCGGCGCGAACCTATCACGCTTTCACCGCCAATGCCTGAGAGCTGTGAAAGCGCCTGATTCCACATTAGCAGCTCGTCGTCATCGCCCAGCACACAAAGCCCAACGGGCAGGTAGGCCAGCGTTTGACGATGGTGGCGGCGCAGGCCGTCGAGCTCGCGGGCTAGCCCCGTTAGCCGCGAGCGATAAGCTTCCAGTCGGCTTTCGACAAAATGAATGTCGTCGGTTTCTGGGGCGTCGTCATGGCGATAAGGCAGGTAGCGATCAACGATGTCTCGCGCGACCGACGGCCCCATTAGGCCCGAGAGATTCGCTTGAATGCGATCGCGTAAGCGGCGCAGCGCGTAGGGTCGACGCTCTTGAGGCGTAAAGTTGAGTGCCTTTAAAGCACGGGCAACTTCGCGCTGCGCCGCTTCGTCGCCGATCGCCTGCGCCAAATGGGTGGCAAAGTCGTTAGCCGTGGCGGCTTCTAATGGAGAGCGCTTAGAGCGGATAACCGCATCGACCGAACATGCTTCGGCGGCAGAGCGCTCGCCTTCAGAGATACGTGTAAAGAGTGATATGACGATTAGCAGCAGAATATTAACGGCTAAAGAAAGCAGCGTAACGTTATACCACAGCGGCGAATCAGCAGTCGTGAGGGGCGTTGAAGGCAGCGGTGGTAAGGGCAGTGAAAGAATGAGAGGTAGCCAAAGGCCCCAAAGCCATACGCTGACGCCAGCGACCAGCCCTACAATCATGCCTTTACGATTAGCGCCCGGCCAATAAAGTAGTGCCAGCATGCCTGGCAAGCACTGGGCCATGCCCACAAACGCAGCTAACCCCAGCCCAATTAAGCCGTGGTGGCGGCCTATCCACTGATAGAACAGCCAGCCACTGATAATCACCGCGACCACCAGGCCACGCCGCAGCCATAGTAGCCAGCCGTAAAGATCACTGCGTGCTTCAGGGGGTCTTGCCACTAATACAATGTGGTTGAGCACCATGCCGGAGAGCGCCAGCGCGATCATCATCATCGTGCCGGAGGCGGCGGCTAGCCCGCCGATAAATGCAAGCGCGCCGACCCACCAGTGTTCCGTCATCAAATAGGCGGCATAGGCCGTTATGGGGATGTCGGGATTGACCGACTGTGCGGCCCACCAAATTACCGGTACGGGTAGCGCCATGAGCAATAGAAACAGCGGTAACGCCCAGCTGGCCTGTAGCAGGGTGTGCCGCGATAAGCTTTCTGAGAAGCTGATATGGAAAAGATGCGGCATCATAAACGCCGCGGCAAAGAACAGCAGCAGCAGGGTGCGCCACTGCGCAGGATCAAGCTGTGGGGTTTGCTGTTGAAGTATCGCGCCGGGCCCTTCCAGCCACAGCTGCAGATCGCCAGGGCCGTCGAAGACCATCCATAGCGCCACTGCCCCTAACCCCAGCATGGCCAGCAGTTTGACGATGGATTCAAACGCGATGGCGCTGAGCAGGCTATCGTGGCGGTCATGCGCTTGACTATGACGTGCGCCGAAAATTACCGCAAAAGCGGCAATGAGCGCGCAAAAAAGCAGCGCAACGCTACTCCCTGCCTGGCTGGCCGTCATAATATTAATGGCATTGCTCAGCGTTTGTACTTGAATACCCAGCAGCGGCAATACTGCCAGCAGACTGACGACCGTGACCAGCGTGCCCGCCCACCGAGAGCGAAAGCGAAAAGCAAATAGGTCAGCTAGTGACGTTAACTGATAGGTACGCGTAATGCGCTGGATGGGCACCAGCAGCACGGGCGCGAGCAGGAAGGCGCCAGCGGCGCCTAGGTAGTAAGCAAGAAAGCCAAACCCCGCGCTGGCCGCCATTTCCAGGCTGCCGTAAATTGCCCAGGCGCTGGCATAAACGCCTAGCGCAAGCGTGTAAACAACGGGATGGCGGGTAATGCGCACCGGCACCCAGCCGCGCTCAACGGCAAAACCGCAGCCGAACAGCAGGGCCAAGTAGCCCAGGCCGAGCGCTAATACTCCGATTAACTCAGCGTTCATCAAGCTTTCTCTTTTGCTCTAGCCAGAGCGTCAAGGCAATTAGCCCGCCCCAAATTGCAAACGGCCGGTACCAGGCGGCCTCTGGGTCGCTCCAGCCATTCATAAGCAGCGGAGAGAGTAAATAACCGCCAAACACCAAAAACAGCATGATGCGATAGACGTACATGTCACTCTCCTGTGGGTATTGGAAAAGATAGTCACAAGGATATTAAGCTGGCGTTCGGCGATGAGCCGTGGGGCGCAGCTGCGCCGGTGACCAGTTTGCTACTGCCCAGTGTAACTGAGTCGACGGTGGTTCATCGCCAAGCGCCTTAGGTGGTGCTTGGTCAAGTGCTTGTAGCGCCTGAAAGAGCTGCAGGCGGACACCGTGGTCATCCGTTGCCAGCGCGGGGGCTAAGTTTTGTTTTGAAAGCTTTTGGCCTTCAGCGGTCACGATTAGAGGCAAGTGCAAATAGCGAGGCCGCGGTAGCTGAAGGGCGATTTGCAGCTGGCATTGCCAAGGAGTGTTATCCAGAAGATCTACTCCCCGTACAATGTCAGTAATTTGTTGCTCGGCGTCATCGACGATAACGGCAAGCTGATACGCCCACAGGCCATCTTTGCGCTTTAATACCACATCGCCTAGCGTGATTGGGTCAAGCTGCTGTTCACCAAATAGCCGGTCATGCCAGCGGATAGGGCGTTCGCCGCGGTCGCTACGCAGCCGCCAGGCCGCTGGCTTGGTGGGGGCGCATACGCCGTTGCGACACCAGCCGGGGTAGATGTCGTGCCCTTGCCACTGCTTGCGAGAACAGCTGCAGGGATAGGCCTGGCCTAGCTTGAGAAGCTGCTCTAGCCCATGTTGATACGCCTCGCCACGGGCGTGCTGCCACATGACCGCTTCATCCCACGCCAGGCCGAACGTTTCTAGTTGGCGCAAAATAGTACTCGCTGCGCCCTGGGGGCAGCGGGGAGGATCGATATCTTCAATGCGCACCAGCCACTGTCCGTGAGCCGCACGGGCGTCTAAGTAGCTGCCTACGGCGGCGACGAGTGATCCAAAGTGCAGCGGGCCTGAAGGCGTTGGGGCAAAGCGGCCACGGTAGCGAGCAGAGGAGGGCATATCAGCATTGTCCTAGGGGGTACAGGCAAGCGCCTCGTCGTTAACAAAAACGGGCACCCGAAGGTGCCCGCGTTCACGTAGAGCATTCTTTAAAACACCGCTCTAGAGATCAGCCGCCGAGCTGCTTCTCTTTGAGTTCCGCCAACGTTTTGCAATCCACGCAAAGCGTGGCAGTGGGGCGGGCTTCAAGACGGCGAATACCAATTTCAACGCCGCAGGCTTCGCAGAAGCCATAATCGTCGTCGTCAATATTATCCAGAGTCTCGTTAATTTTTTTGAGCAACTTACGCTCGCGATCCCGAGTGCGCAGTTCCAGGCTAAAGCCTTCTTCCTGAGTCGCGCGGTCCGCGGGGTCGGCGTAATTGTTAGCATCTTCTTGCAGGTGGCGTACTGTGCGATCCACCTCTTCCATGAGATCCTGTTTCCAATCCAGCAGCAGCTGTCGGAAGTGCGCTAGCTGCTGCTCGTTCATATACTCTTCACCCGGTGCTGGCTCATACGGAGTGAAGGACTTGGACGCTTCCGGTTTCTTTTCTGCTACTGGCATGGGACTGCCCCTTACATATGTGACTACTGATCGACCATGAGCCTATGTCACGATCTCACGCCAAAGGGATGCTTGTTTATCTGAAAAATGGCGACGTTGCAAGCATAATAGTGATTTTGCGACCATGGTCTTGCATAGAATGTGGCGAGTGCCATGTTTTAAGTGACGTTAATAATAGCTTGGTGAAGGAGCCGTTATGGCCTGGAATTCACGTGTCGATCACGTTGCCCCTTTTCGGGTCATGCATTTGCTGGAAATGGCTCAGGCGCGAGAAGCCGCTGGCCACGATGTGATTCATCTGGAAGTTGGCGAGCCGGATTTCGCTACTCCGGAGCCGATTGTGGCCGCCGGGCAGCAAGCGCTTGCCAATGGCCAAACCCGCTACACGCCGGCGGCTGGGCTGCCCGCCCTGCGTCAAGCGATTGCGGAGCATTGCGCTGAGCATTTCAATGCCGCGGTTGACCCTGCGCGCATATTGGTAACGCCCGGCGCATCGGGGGCGCTACTGTTAGCCAGTCAGCTATTAGTTGAAACCGGCTCGCGAGTGCTGATGGCCGACCCTAACTATCCCTGTAACCGCCACTTTATGGCGTTAGCGGGCGCTGAGATTGATGCGGTGTCGGTGGGGCGCGAGAGTGGCTGGCAGCTAGACGCCGCGCTGGTTGCCGAGCACTGGCGCAAGGAGACGAGCCTAGCGATGCTGGCCTCGCCTTCTAACCCGACTGGCCACACCCTGAGCGCTGAGCAGCTTTGTGCCGTGCTGGCCGCGGTCGCCGAGCGTGAAGGTGAGGTGATTGTTGATGAAATTTATCAAGGCCTCAACTATGACGATGCGCCGCTGTCGGCGACCTCGCTTTCAGCAAATGCTTTTGTGGTGAACAGCTTCTCAAAATATTTTGGGATGACCGGCTGGCGCTTAGGCTGGCTGGTGGCGCCCGAACATGCCATAGAGCCGCTCACCCGCTTGGCGCAGAATATGTTTCTTGCCGCCTCAACGCCTGCCCAGCATGCGGCGTTGGCAGCTTTTACCCCCGAGTGCCGGGGTATTCTTGAACAACGCCGAGCAACCTTGAAGCAGCGCCGAAAAGTGTTGTTAGAGGGCTTAGCAAGATTGGGGTTGGCGCCGGATCTGCCACCCCAAGGGGCCTTCTATGTATGGCTGGATATTTCCCGCTACAGCCGCGATAGCCAGGCGTTCTGCGAGCGCCTGCTACAGGAAGAGAATGTAGCCATCACCCCCGGCATTGATTTTGCCGTGCGGGGTGGCGAACACCATGTGCGCATTGCCTTCACTAATGACGTTGCCCGTCTTGAAGAAGCCATAGCGCGCATCGCGCGTTTTGTGAGCCGACTATGACGCTTAACTATCCCGCGCTTGTGCCGGGCATGCTACTCAAGCGCTACAAGCGATTTCTTGCCGATGTTCGTTTAGATGATGGTCGTGAGGTCGTGGCGCACTGCCCTAATACGGGGTCGATGAAAGCGGTGAGCGTGCCGGGCTGCCGCGTGTGGCTTTCACCCAGCGATAACCCTAAGCGTAAGCTTGCCTGGACCTGGGAGTTTATTGAGCTACCGCAAGCCGATGGGCAGGTGGCGCTTGCTTCTGTGCATACCGGCCGTGCTAACCGAATAGTGGAGGTGGCGCTAAACGACGGGCGTTTAGCGCCCTTGGCGGGCTACGCCACGCTGCGTCGTGAGGTGAAAGTGGCCGATGCGCGGCTTGATTTTATGCTTGAAGATCCTGAACGGGGGCGGGTGTATATCGAAGTGAAGCAGGTCACCCTCAAAGAATCGGACGGCCACGGCTACTTTCCTGACTCGGTGAGCGTGCGCGGCACCAAGCATCTGCATACCTTGCGGGCGATCGCTGAGCAGGGCGAGCGAGCAGTGCTGCTATTTTGCGTGGCTCACGAAGGTATTGCTGACGTGGCCGCCGCTGCGCATATTGATGCGACCTATGCAGCGGCCCTAGCGCAGGCCTCGGCCAGCGGAGTGGAGGTGCTGGCCTATGGTATTGACGTGATACGGGAACAGGGTTGCCCCAGCGGGGTGAGGTTAAGCCGTGATCTGCCCGTGCGGATTGAGAGGCTAGCGGCGCCGAACGCGGAAGATGGCAATTTCACCAAACAGATTGGGCCATAGCCGTGATTTCCAGTGCCCCTGATGGTCCCCAACGCCCACGGCGCGATCAACAATGACCAAGCCTTTCTCGCGACATAGGTGCTCAAAGTCATTGAACGTCGAGAGGTGGATGTTGGGCGTGTCGTACCAGGCGTGAGGCAGCGACTTCGATACCGGCATATAGCCGCGCAGGCCTAAATGGATGCGGTGTCGCCAATAAGCAAAGTTGGGAAACGTAATAATCCCTTCTTCGGCGACCCGCAGCATTTCATCCAGCATCTTGTCTGGGCGACGCAGCGCCTGCAGCGCTTGAGTCATGATTACTTGATCGTAGCTGTTATCGCAGAAGCTGCTTAAGCCATCGTCTAGGTTGTGCTCTATGACGCTAACGCCGCGCGCCACGCAGGCGTTGATGCCGTCATGATCAATTTCTAACCCATAGCCGGTGACGCCCTTATTGCGCGCTAGGCTCTCGAGCAAATCGCCGTTGCCACAGGCAAGATCAAGCACGTGTGATCCTTCGGGCACCCAGTCGTAAATCAGTTCAAGATCGGCGCGCATTATGGCGTCTCCTCTTTGCCCAGCACATTGATGCCCAGCTCGTTGAGATGAAGCTCGCCGGCAGCGCGGCTCATGAAGGCGCTTAAAATGGCATCGTAACGTGGCTCTGAGAGTAAGAAAGCATCGTGGCCATGGGGCGAGTCGATATTGGCATAGCTGACTGATTTACCCGCCCGAGTAAGCGCATCCACCAGCTCGCGCGAGCGCGACGGCGGAAAGCGCCAGTCGGTGGTGAAGCTAACAATCAAAAACGGACACTGGACAGGCGCTAAGGCTTTGGCAAAGTCGCCCCCTTGGGTGGCGGCAGGGTCAAAGTAGTCGAGTGCTTTCGTCATCAGCAGATAGGTGTTGGCGTCAAAGGCGGTGGAGAATGTATCGCCTTGATAGCGCAAGTAGGACTCCACCTGGAACTCAACGTCAAAACCGAAGTTGAGATCATCACTACGCAGGTCGCGCCCAAACTTGCTGCCCATGGCGTCTTCTGACAAGTAGGTAATATGGCCCACCATGCGTGCCAGCTTCAGACCACGCTTAGGCACCGTGTCATGCTCAGCGTACCAGCCGTCGAAGAACTCAGGATCAGAGCGAATCGCCTGGCGAGCCACTTCGTTAAAGGCAATATTTTGCGCCGAGAGTCGGGGCGTTGCGGCAATCACCACCGCGTTGGCGACGCGCTCTGGGTAGGTCATGGTCCACTGCATTACCTGCATCCCGCCAAGGCTGCCGCCCACCGCTGCCGCCCAGCGCTCAATGCCCAGATGATCGGCAAGCTGCGCCTGGCTGGCGACCCAATCGCTAACGGTCACCATGGGAAATTCCGGCCCCCACTGGCGGCCGGTTTCGGGGTTGTGGCTCACGGGACCGGTGCTACCATGGCAGCCGCCTAAGTTGTTGAGCGATACAACAAAAAAACGGTTGGTATCGATCGCCTTGCCGGGGCCGATATGGGCATCCCACCAGCCGGGTTTACGATCTTCCTCTCTATGGTAGCCCGCCGCGTGGTGGTGGCCGGAGAGCGCGTGGCAAATCAATACTGCGTTACTGCGCTCAGCGTTCAGCGTGCCGTAGGTTTCGTAAATCAGCTCGTAAGCAGGCAGTACTTTGCCGCAAGCCAGGGCGAGCGGCGTGTCGAAGCGTGCCACGTGCGGAGTAACAAGGCCGACGGAGCCCGTCGGCCGGTCTGCAAACGCAAGCGTATCTGAATCAGGCATTGAAGGCGCGAGTCCTGCTAATTAAGAGTGCGGCTGAATAGACCCTGCTGATCGAATCCATGATGAAAATGGGTTGGGCCGCTATCACAGCCCGACTAGCGCGCCGGAAATGCCGGCAGCACGAATCATCGAACCAACGATCAAGCTATCGATTAGGTTAATGGCAATAAACACGACGATAGGCGAGAGGTCGATCATGCCAAGTGCAGGAACTACTTTGCGCACCGGTGCCATAATCGGTTCTACCAACTGCATTACCAATAGAGCACCCGGGTGGCTGGCATTGGGAGCTACCCAGCTCAAGATAATCATCACAATCATGGCGAAGAAGTAGATTTTTAAAATCGCATTCGCCAAGGCGGCGATACCCGCTATTAATAGCCCTGGAATAGGCGGCATGCCGATACCGATGACCATGAAAATAGCGATGATGCTGACTACTTTTAACACGAAGCCAGCGGCGAGCGTTGCAAGATCAAAGCGACCGGCCACGGGGCCTAAAAAGCTCTGAAATAAGCCGACCAGCGGCTGAGTGATCTTAACCACCGACTGACTTAGCGGGTTGTAGTAATCCGCCCGTGACGCCTGCAGCAGAAAGCGCAGCATGAGTAAGAACAGATAAATATTGATCAGTGTGTTGACCAACATTAACCCTGCACTGCCTAATCCGTTGCCCATTATGATGTCTCCTTGGTGATTCGTTGCTGAACGGTTCTTTAGTCGCCGCTAAGTTCTTTGGCCATAGCCTGAGCACGATCGGCGCAGGCCTGCATAGCATCGGCAATGGTGGTGCGCAATTGTGCCGTTTCCATGTGCGCAATGGCACGCTCGGTGGTGCCTCCGGGTGACATGACATTGTTCTTCAATGTCGCCGGGTCTTTGTCACTCTGCTGTGCCATGGTGGCGGCACCCAGCGCTGTTTGAATAGCGAGCCGGCGCGCGGTGGCGGCGGGTAGGCCGAGCTTAACCGCCGCCTCTTCCATGGCCTCGAACATCAAAAAGAAGTAGGCCGGTGCACTGCCCGAAACGGCGGTGACGGCATCCAGCAGCGCTTCTTCTTCAACCCATTCCACAATGCCTACCGCTTCCATAAGCTGAGTAGCCACGTCGCGCTGTGCATCGCTTACCTTGGCATTGGCATAAAGGCCGCTGGCGCCGTAGCCCACCAGCGATGGCGTATTGGGCATGCAGCGTACCATGGCATTGTGATCGCCTAGCCAGCGGTCGATAGTGCCTGCATCAAGGCCGGCTGCAATCGAGATAACGAGCGGCTGCTGACGCTGAACGCTGTCGCGCAAATTTTCGCATACGCTGCGCATAATTTGAGGCTTTACCGCTAATACCACGACGTCTGCATCGGCGACTGCCGCATTGTTATCTGTCGTTGTGTGTATGCCCAGACGCTTTGCCAGCGTTGCCAGCTCTTTGTCATTAGGTGCAGTGGCGGTGATGGTAGAGGGCGCCGCGCCGCTGTCGATTAGTCCGCCGATAATGGCGCTCGCCATATTGCCGGCTCCAATAAAGGTAATTTTACTCGCCATTCTAGGTGTCCTTTAATAAACGTTGGCTCAGTGAAAGAGTGGGCTGCAGTAGGCAGCCGGCTAGTTGTGGTTCGCTTAAGCCCTCTGGCGGGCACCAAAAATGGCGGTGCCTAAACGCACCAGCGTAGCGCCCTCCAGTACTGCCGCTTCTAAGTCGTCGCTCATGCCCATCGAAAGCGTATTAAGGGGCGTCTCAGGCAATTGGCTCTGTAGAGCCGTTAACGCCTCACGCAGCGCGGCCATT
This sequence comes from Halomonas sp. AOP12-B1-6, assembly GCF_052379225.1. Classification (NCBI taxonomy): domain Bacteria; kingdom Pseudomonadati; phylum Pseudomonadota; class Gammaproteobacteria; order Oceanospirillales; family Halomonadaceae; genus Halomonas; species Halomonas sp. AOP12-B1-6. The sequence continues at coordinate 4,287 of NZ_JBQSYK010000006.1, read as the reverse complement.
GGCTGGCGCTGGGCGGCTAGCGTTTCCGCCGGGGCAGGAATCGCCATTAAACCGCGCAGGCGCAGGTTTGGCAGCGTGGCAACGTCGCGTGCTAGCGCTTCCAGTGCTTCCGGCAATACACCCGCTTTGCTATCTTCGTGGCTAATATTAACCTGTAGGCAAATATTGAGGGGTGCAAGGTGCGCCGGGCGCTGTTCGTTAAGGCGCTGGGCGATTTTTAACCGGTCGACGCTGTGCACCCAGTCAAAATGCTCGGCGACGGCGCGGGTTTTGTTGGATTGCAATGGCCCAATAAAATGCCATACAAGGCCTTCAAGGTCCGCCAGCTCGGCCTGTTTTTCTAGGGCTTCTTGCAGGTAGTTTTCACCAAACTCACGCTGGCCAAGCTGCCAGGCCTGACGAATCATCGCTGCCGGTTTCGTTTTGCTGACGGCCAATAGCGCCGCAGCGTTCGGAGCCCGCTCTGCGTCCTCTAGCGCTTGGCGCAGGCGTTCACACGCTTGTTCATATGAATGGGCGAGCGACTCGTTAAGCGCGATGTCTGACATACTCAAGCACCTTACCGCAGCTGGGAGGAGAGATGGATATTACCGAACTGCTAGCATTCTCGGCAAAGCAGAATGCCTCTGACGTGCATCTTTCGGCAGGTTTGCCGCCCATGATACGTGTTGATGGCGACATTCGTCGGCTCAATGTGCCCGCTATCGATAATAACGGTGTGCGCAAGTTGATTGACGACATCATGAATGATCGCCAGCGGCGCGACTACGCTGAAAGGCTGGAAACTGATTTTTCGTTTGAAATGCCGGGCATCGCACGCTTTCGCGTTAATGCGTTCACTCAAGCCCGCGGCGCGGGAGCCGTGTTTCGTATTATACCTAGCCAGGTGCTGCCTATGCAGGCTCTGGGGCTGGGTGAGATGTTTGAGCGCTTAGCCATGCTGCCGCGCGGGCTGGTATTAGTCACCGGGCCGACCGGGTCGGGTAAAAGTACGACGCTTGCGGCGATGATTGATCACATTAATGACCATCGATATGGGCACATCCTGACCATTGAAGATCCGGTTGAATTTGAGCATTCAAGCAAGCGCTGTTTGGTTAATCAGCGCGAAGTGCACCGCGATGCGCATAGTTTTGCAGATGCGCTGCGCAGCGCGCTACGCGAGGACCCAGATGTGATCCTGGTCGGTGAGTTGCGCGATTTAGAGACTATTCGCCTAGCGCTGACCGCGGCAGAAACGGGGCATCTGGTGCTGGGTACGCTGCATACCACCTCGGCGGCTAAAGCCGTTGACCGCATTATCGATGTTTTTCCTGGCGACGAAAAAACCATGGTGCGTTCGATGCTTTCTGAATCGCTCCAAGCGGTAGTGTCGCAAACGTTGCTTAAGCGTCAGGGCGGCGGGCGCGTAGCGGCTCACGAAGTGCTCGTCGCCACGTCGGCAGTGCGCAACTTAATTCGGGAAGACAAAACGGCGCAAATCTATTCGGCTATTCAAACCGGCGGAAGTCTGGGTATGCAAACGCTAGACTTTGCGCTCGCTCAGCTAGTAAAAAAAGGCTTAGTGAGCGCAGAAGAGGCGCAATTGCAGGCCAAAGGAGCGCACGCTCTGCAGGTGTCATAGCGCAACAGTGCGCGCACTTTCGTCACGGTGTTTACGTGTGGCGGGAATCAGCCTGCGTAAATGCCGCCGAGTACCCGTGGGCCTGCTGCACCGGTGACCGATGGCAAGTTGCCCGGCAAATGGTGTAACCGCTGGTGAGCCAGCCAAGCAAAGGCGCCTGCTTCGATCCAATCCTCAGGCCAGCCGTGTGCTGCGGGGGATGTGAACGTTGCCCCCGGTAGATGATAGGCAAGACGCTGCATCAAGTAGGTGTTATGAGCGCCGCCGCCAGCGGTGATAAGCGTGAGCGGGCCGTCATGGATTTTTAAGTGGGTAATGCCCTGGGCAACGCTAACCGCAGTGAGCTCGGCCAATGTCGCCTGTACATCTTCGGCGGCTTCCTGGCCGCTGAGATGTTTTTCTAACCACGCCATATGAAATAGCTCGCGCCCCGTGCTGCGCGGCGGCGGCTGCTGGAAAAAGGGTTCTGAGAGCAGCCGAACCAACAGCGCGTTATCTATTGTTCCACTTGCGGCCCAGGCGCCGTCCTGATCAAAGCGCCCGCCTTGGTGCCGCGCAAACCAGCCGTCCAGCAATGCGTTGGCAGGGCCGGTATCAAAGCCAATCACCGGGTCTGTCGGCTGGCTGGATAGCCACGTTAGATTGGCAAAGCCGCCTAGGTTAAGCACCAGCTGATGTGCGCTGGCTCTGCCAAATAGAGCCTGATGGAAGGCGGGGGCTAGCGGGGCAGCCTGGCCACCGGCGGCTAAGTCGCGGCGCCGAAAGTCAGCAACAACGGTGCAGCCGGTAAGTTCAGCCAGCAGGCTCGGATTATCCATCTGGAGGGTGTACGCCGGGCCGCCGTTGTGACCTAGAGGCGCATGCTCAATGGTTTGGCCGTGGCTGCCAATAGCACTGATCTGCGCATGGCTTATCGAGAGTGGCGCCAACAAACGTTGAACGGCTTGGGCCTGTGACTGGCAGAACGCATGCTCAGCGGCTGCAAGCTGTGCAAAGCTGACCTGCTTGGCATGACAAAGCGAGAGCAGCAGATGATGCAGCGCGTCAGGCATGGGTTCGGCATGCGTTGCCACTAAGTGTGGTGGTGAATCACCTTCGATAGCGATCAGTGCGGCATCAATCCCGTCCAGGCTGGTGCCGGACATCAGGCCAATATAATAAAGCGGCGACGAAGCAGTAGGCGTTTTCATAAGCTAACTCGTGCAAAGCAGGGCGAAGTCTCAGCCAAGGCTCAACCAAGGCGAGCGAGCATGGTAACATCGTCGGCTATTTATCACCTGAGCCCGGCAAGGGCGGTTTTTTTATAGTGGAGAGAGGCAATGAGTGAGGTGGATCAGGCTTTAGCGCTGCTGTCGCGCGGTACGCAAGAAATCCTGGTAGAGGACGAGTTAAAACAGAAGTTAGCCTCAGGCCGCAAGTTGCGTATTAAAGCGGGTTTTGATCCCACGGCCCCTGACCTGCACTTGGGGCACAGCGTTCTGCTGACCAAAATGCGCCAGTTTCAGGACTTAGGACATACGGTCATCTTTCTGATTGGTGACTTCACCGGGCGTATCGGTGATCCCACTGGAAAGAACGTTACCCGTAAGCCGCTTACCGAAGAGGACGTTAAAGCCAACGCTGAAACGTATAAGGCGCAGGTGTTTAAAATCCTTGATCCCGAAAAAACGGAGGTGCGCTTTAACGCCGAGTGGTTTGGCGAGCTGACCGCCGCCAAAATGATTGAGCTTGCCGCTCAGAGCACCGTTGCGCGCATGCTTGAGCGTGATGACTTTGAGAAGCGCTACAAGGCCAATCAGTCGATTGCTATTCACGAGTTCCTTTACCCGTTGGTACAGGGCTATGACTCAGTCGCGCTTGAGGCCGATATTGAACTTGGCGGTACCGATCAGAAGTTTAACCTGCTGATGGGTCGTGAGATACAAAAGCATTTCGGCCAGGAGCCTCAGGTGGTCATCACCATGCCGCTGCTTGAGGGTTTAGACGGCGTGCAGAAGATGTCGAAGTCGCTGGGCAACTACATTGGTGTCGATGAAGCGCCTGGTTCTATGTTCAATAAGCTGGTTTCCATGCCAGATAGTTTGATCTGGCGCTACTTTGAACTTCTTTCGTTAAAATCTAACCAAGAAATTCAAGCGCTGAAAGACGCCGTTGAGCAGGGCGCCAACCCCCGTGATGTGAAAATGGAGCTGGCGCGTGAGTTAATTGCCCGCTATCACGGTGAGGAAGCTGCGGCCAATGCTCACAAATCAGCGGGTAATCAGTTGGCGGATGGTGAGCTGCCAGACGATCTGCCAGAAGTGACGGTGGATTTTGAAGGCAATGAGCAGGCACCAATAGGCGCGATCCTAAACAGAGCAGGGCTGGCCAATAACAGCGCCCAGGCTAAAGATATGCTGGGTAACGGACGCGTTAAAGTAGATGGCAACGTCGTTGCTAAAGACGCAATGCTGGCCACGGGAAGCAGCTATGTGATTCAGGCGGGCAAGAAGCGTTACGCCCGTGTGACGCTTGTGTGAACTTTTTGTGCTTATTTTCACCAGAGCCCTTGCCAACCCGTCAGCGAGTCCGTAAAGTACGCATCCGCTGCCGGGGACGCCTAGCGTTACCAGCGGTGGGTGAAGGTGAAAACCTTCGGTTTGTCAGCAGGTTAGCGTTTTCAA
>NZ_JBQSYK010000005.1:0-336534 GCF_052379225.1 Halomonas sp. AOP12-B1-6 | reverse complement strand
AGATTAAAAAGGCAATGCCTTTAAAACCTTATTGCTTGAGTCGCTTGCCTTGATATTGGGTGATTTGTCACCAACATCAGCAAGCGCCCACATGAATTACCTGATCAAATTGTTAAAGAGCTGGTCGCCGAGGCCGTGCCCCGTTGACGTGTGGCGTATACTACCCGATTTCCTATCGGGGTCAACAGTGAAACACATATTTATTAGCAAAAACCTCACATTGGACTCAACAGCACCTATGTCAGCGGCCAGTGCCTAAATGTTTTAAAAGAGACAAACCTACAGGGCTGCTAAGCGTGCACGCAATTCCTCACGCCGATCATTAGTAACGAAGGCTTCATCAATAGCATTAAAGGTCAATTGCCGAAACACGGACTTATCCCACCCGAATGCTTCGGCGCAAGCCATATGATTCGACAGCATGCCGCCACCAAAATAGGCAGGATCATCTGAACTAATAGTAACCTTAAGCCCTTCCGCCAGAAGTTTCGGAAGCGGGTGATCACGTAGATTTTCAACCACTTTCAAACTGACATTGGAAAGTGGGCAAACAGTAAGAACAATCTGTTCGCGACGCAAACGCGCCACCACCTCATCGCTTTCTAAGCAACGCACTCCATGGTCTATGCGCTGAACATCAAGAATATCCAATGCCTCATTGATATATTCAGCCGGCCCCTCCTCACCCGCATGCGCCACGCGCACAAGGCCTAACTGTTTAGCGCGGTTAAATAGATCGACGAACTTTGCCGGCGGATTGTTTTGCTCAGCACTATCTAAACCAATGGCATCCAGCATTTTCCAATAAGGCGCCGCTTGCTCCAGCACATGGAGCGCCTCTTCTGCAGGGCGATCACGCAGAAAAGCCATGATCAAACCTATCGTAAGATCCAGCGTTTCTTCTGCCACTTGCTTGGCCTTTAACAGCCCACTCATCACGACGTCTAACGGCACGCCGCGCTGAAGATGTGCCTGAGGGTCAAAATGCATATCAATATGGACAACGCCCTCGCCTCGCGCACGCTTAAAATAGTCCATGGCCAGGTCGTAAAAGTCCTCCTCTTTGCGGAGCACGTTCATACCCTGAAAATAGAGAGCCAAGAACTCCTGCAGGTTGCTAAAAAGATAAGCATTTTTAGCCTCCTGCACTGTCGCATAAGGCAAATCAATGCCATTACGCTGCGCCAAAGCAAACATTAGCTCCGGCTCAAGCGAGCCCTCAATGTGCAGGTGGAGCTCTACTTTAGGAAGGTCACGTAAAAAATCATGCATTGCGGGCTCCTTACTATTGCGCGTGTTAGGTACTGCGTTCATCCATTTCAAGCAGCTTACCGGCGTCAAGATGCCAGTGGTACTCAACGCGGGGCAGCAGATCCAACGAGCCAATCTGATGAATAAAAAAGATAGCGCTTCGATTGACCAGCCACAGGTCCAACGAGAAAGCAACATGTTGCGCAGTGGGTGCATCGAGGCCAGCGAAAGGCTCGTCAAGGATGACCACGCTAGGATCGCGTAGCATCAAGCGCGCTAATGCTACGCGTCGCGTCTGCCCACCGGAAAGCTGCTGACCTCTTTCACCTACCGCAGTATCTAGCCCATCAGGAAGTTGGTTCACCCAGTCGTTCAAAGCAACAGCCTTTAATACCTCATGAAGCATTGCATCGCTCGCGTCGGGGCTAGCAATACGCAGATTTTCTGCTAATGAGGCATCAAATAAATCTACTTGCTGCGTGAGCATAGCCAATTTGCTTGCACGGCTCGCTGGCGATAGATGCCACGCATGCACACCGGCAATCATAATGTCACCCTGCGTCGCTCTTAGGCGCCCCATCAGCAGGCTGGCCAGTGAGGACTTTCCCGCTCCGGAGCTTCCGGTAATCACGGCACGCTTTCCAGCAGGCAATTCAAAGCTAATATCGCTTAACGCCGGGACAAATGACTGCGCATAGGTCAGAGAAAGCTGATAAGCAGTGATGGCAAAACCTACGCCTACGGGTAGCGTAACGGGTGAACCAATTGGCTCGCGACCAGCCGTTAATTTATTTAGCCGGCGCACTGCGGCGTAGTTAGCACCGAGTTTCATAAAGCTTGCGGGCAAAGCAATAAACGCCTCATTAGCACCGAGCGCAATCAGCACAGCCATAACTAAAATGGGGCCTGTCACCCACTGCTGATGAAATGCCACACTTGCGAGCCACAAAACGCCTATCACCATTAATCCACTAACGGCACCTACAAGGCAGTTAATCAAAGCTGTCCTGCGGCCTAAGGAACGCTGATTACTTAATGCCTGCCGCTCCTGACGGGCAATAAGCGACCGATGCCATTGTGAACTTTGATAACTAATTAACTCTGCGCAGGCCTGCACCTGATCGACAGTCAAGCGACGAAGAAGCTGCTGATCAACGACCTGCTGATAGCTTTGCGAAAAACCCCAGGTAGCCGCAAAAAATGTCACTACCAGCCAAAGCAAACCCAACGTTATCGCCATTAGCAACGCAACGCTTGGCAACCATATAGCCACGAACAACGACACCGCCAATACGCTAAGCAACGCCACGACAGGGGGCACCAGAATGCGTAAATAAAAATTATCCAAGGTGTCGATATCAGCCGTTAAGCGGCTCAGCCAATCACTCGCCCGCTCTGCGCGCAGGCGAGCATCATCAAACCCTGTTAAATAGCCGAATACGCGATAACGCAGATCAGCCAGCAGCGTTAGTACCGTATTGTGGTTATAGAGCCTCTCAACATAACGGGCAACGGTGCGCACAAGAGCAAAAAACCGAATGCCTCCACCAGGCACATAAACGTCTAGGCGCGCGGGAATACCCAACGCAAAGGCGATACCGGTCAATGCACTCGCGGTAATAAACCAACCGGAGAGCCCCAGTAGCGCCAGCCCAGCCATTAAAGTAATCCAGACAAGAAGAGAGCCGACTAAAAAACGCCGACGTCGCTGTATTAAAAGCTGCAACCAGGGGCGGAAATCACGATAAATATTAATCATGAGCGGACCTTTTCCAACAGGCCCTCTTTAAACACAAAATGTCGCTGAGCAGATGCAATCACCGCCGCATGATGGGTCGCGATCACCAGCGTACGCCCCTCTTTGGCTAGCGCTAGCAATGCTGTCAATACAAACTGCTCGGTCTCTACATCTAAACTCGTCGTGGGCTCATCTAATAACACTAGCGGGGCATTACTGAGGTATACACGAGCGAGAGCCAGGCGCTGCGCCTGCCCGCCTGACAGGCCCACTCCACGCTCGCCAATCAGCGTGTCCAGGCCTTTAGGTAACTGAGTTAAGAGAGAGCCTAAGCCTGCACGCTGCAGCGCGGCCAACATCTCGTCACGGGAAGCGTCTGGCGCCGCTAAACGCAAGTTATCCTCCAGGCTGCCGTACAACAAGCATGGCTGCTGATCCAACCAGGCATAACGGGCACTCTGCCAGCGCACCGTACCCGCACTCGGTGCAACAAAGCCTGCGAGCAAAGCTAATAGCGTCGACTTGCCGCTTCCCGATGCGCCGCTAACAACCACCGCATCGCCCTGCTGAATGGTTAGATCGATAGGCCCTACTACCTGGCCACGCCCGGGATAAGCAGCACAAGCAGCCGTTAGCTCGATAGCCGATGCGCCTGATAATGGCCTCGCATGTTCGTTGGCACTCACCATGTCGGGTACATTAAATATATTCACTATGCTTTCAGCGGCGCCAAGAGCCGCTGCGCGGTCATGGTAATGCTGTGAAAGCGTACGCAAGGGCTGGAAAAACTCAGGTGCTAACAACAGTACGGCTAGGCCCGTAAAAAGCGTCAAAGATGGTGAAGGCCCATATTCAATGTAGCCCAGCAGCCCGAACCCCACGTACATAGCCACAACAGCAATCGCGACGGAAGCAAAGAATTCAAGTACCGCTGAAGAGAGAAAGGCAAGGCGTAAAGTGCGCATACTCAGGCGCCGATAATCGTCGGTGGCATACCAAACATCCTGCTGCACGGCACCCGTGCGACCAAATAGCTGTAGCGTTGTCATGCCGCGCACGCGGTCAATAAAATAGGCAGATAGTCGGGATACGGCGACAAACTGGTCGCGATTAAGACGCTCAGCCCCCATACCCACAAGCGCCATAAAAAGAGGAATTAACGGCGCTGAGAGAAGTAGAAAAATGGCCACTAAATAATCCAGCCACCCCACTACTATCAATATTACGAGAGGTAGAAAGAGGGTAATTAGCAGTTGAGGATAAAATCGGGCGAAATAGCCTTCCAGGGCATCGATATGCTCAACCACCTGATTGGCTAGAGAACCGCTATGCTGACTAGTTAGCCATACAGGGCCTAGTGCAGAAAGCTTGTCCAATAGCTGCGCTCTGGCTAGCTGACGAATACGCAGACCGGCTTCCAAACTCAGCGTTTCATAGCACCACTGGCACAAGGCTCGCAGCATTACACAGCCAGCTAGCAAACCAAACACGGGCAGTAGTGTTAACGGCGAGCGATCCTGCACTACCAACTGCTCGATAAGCCATGCAAGCCCCACGACTAAAACGATAGTTTGGCTACCCGCCAGCACTCCGCAAAGCGCCGCACCGAGCAAGCGGTTGCGTTGCGTTAAAGCCAATTCTTTCAGCCAACTACGCGGCGTTAAGACTGCCACTTTCGTTACCATGTGCTCAGTGATATCCCTCACCTACACGTACTTTGCCGCGGAACACCCAGTACGTCCAGGCGGTATAAGCCAAGATGACAGGAATAACAAACACCATCCCTACCAGCAGGAACAGCTGAGACTCTGGAGCGGATGCGGCGTCCCACAGCGTGTAATTGGGCGGCACGATAACCGGCCATTTGCTGACAATAAGGCCTAAGTAAGTAAAAAAGTAGATACCAATCGTGGCGAGAAAAGGGGCAAGTTCGCGACGCTTTTGCACCGTGCGATAAACAATAAAGGAACACACAAGCGCCATCGCCGGAAATATCCAAATTAGCTGAATATTACCAAACCAACGCTCCCAAACACGTGGATTTACAAAGGGTGTCCAAAGGCTAATCACCGCAAATACGAACAGCACTAGCGCGAGTAACATAGGGGTGATTTTATACGCCCAGTCTTGAACGTGGCCTTCAGATTTGAGTATCAGCCAAGTGGCGCCTAGCAATGCATAGCCTGCCATTAAGCCAAGGCCAGTCAACACAGAGAAAGGCGTCAGCCAATCAAATGCACCGCCAACATAGACGAAATCTTCAACCGGAAAGCCTTGAATATAGGCACCGACCACGGCGCCCTGAGCAAAGGCCGCAATGGCCGATCCCCAGCAAAAAGCACGGTTCCACCAATGCCGGTTACGCCGTGACTTGAAGCGAAACTCAAACGCAATGCCGCGAAATATCAAACCAGCCAGCATCAAGAAAACGCCGATATAAAGCGCTGGCAAGAAAACTGAATAAACCAACGGGAATGCGCCTAGCAGGCCAGCACCACCCAGCACTAGCCACGTTTCGTTGCCATCCCATATCGGCGCGACCGAATTCATCATTACATCGCGAGCATCTTCATCGGGCGCAAAGGGGTAGAGAATCCCCAACCCTAAATCAAACCCATCCATCAGCACATACATCATGATGCCGAAACCAATGATGAAGGCCCAGATTAACGTCAGATCAAACATTTCCATGCTCAGTTCCTCACCGGGTCAACATCATCGTCAAAAGGGGTATTCGCAGCAGATAGTGGCCGCATAGGACGATGGACATTCATATCTGTCGTTTCACGATCGTCTTCCGGCAACATACCGTTGCGAACGACCCGCGTGAGATAATAAATCCCTGCATAGAACACCACGGCGTATACCAGGATATAACCAATCAGTGAAAACAATGCCATGGAGCCGGTGAGCGACGGCGTTAAACCCTCTGCATGCGTCATCATGCCGTAAACCAACCACGGCGCACGACCAGACTCTGTCACTATCCAGCCCGCCAGCACCGCGATAAAAGGCAGGGAAATCATGCCGGTTAAGGCCTTTAAAAATAATCGTTGGTGATAAATACGCTCGTTGCGACGCAACATCAGCCCTATCAGCGATACACCAATCATTAATAGCCCAATGCCGACCATGACCCGGAAAGCCCAGAACACAATAATCACTGGCGGCTGCTCTTCGACAGCCACTTCATTGAGGCCGGGTATTTCCCCGTCAGGCGAGTGCGTCAAAATAATGCTGGCCAGGTTAGGAATACCGAGCTCAAAATTATTGGCTTGCGCGTCTTGGTCAGGAATAGCGAACAACAGCAGCGGGACGTTAGTGGAAGTCTCCCAATGACCTTCCATAGCGGCGACTTTAGCCGGCTGGTGCTCTAGGGTATTTAAACCGTGGAAATCACCCACCACCGCCTGCGCTGGGGTTAAAAACAGCAGTAACCAGAGGCACATAGATAGCGCACGACGATTGGCCTCGGGGTCGCGACCACGCACTAAAAACCAAGCGCTCACGCCGGCAACGACAAACCCACCGGTAATAAACGACGCCAGGGCCATATGGACAAAGCGGTACGGAAAAGAGGGATTAAAAATTGCCTCAGACCAGGAAGTGATGTGAAATCTGTTGTCAATCAACTCTACGCCAGCCGGCGTATGCATCCAGCTGTTGGCTGACAGTATCCAGAAAGCGGATATAAAGGTGCCCACCGCAACCATGATGGCCGCAAACAAGTGAACTCCTTGAGGAACTTTGCCGCGCCCAAAAAGCAATATCCCCAGGAAAGCAGCTTCTAGGAAAAAGGCTGTCACGACTTCATAACTGAGCATGGGGCCTAAAAAGTTAGAGGCCGCCATCGAGAAATTACTCCAGTTCGTACCGAACTGAAACGACATTACGATGCCCGACACTACGCCCATGCCGAAAACGACAGCAAAGACTTTCGTCCAGAACAGAGCCAAACGATCCCAGGCAGGATTATGCGTTTTGAAAAACAGCCCCTGAAGCAACGCAATGTAGGAAGCGAGGCCGATGGTAAACACCGGGAAGATAGTGTGGAAACAGATCACAAACGCAAACTGCAATCGTGATAACAATAGTGGATCTAGTTCCATGTCACTCCCCCAAAACCTGAATCGGCATCCCGTTAATGGGCTAACACAAGCCTAGCTAAAGCTTAGTCGATAAAAGGCTTCTAGCTATACTCACTAAGCTTATTTAGTCACTAATATGGCCTTTCTCAAGCGCCCTCTTAGGCAAACATTATATAACAGGTGCTACGCGGCCAAGATGAGTCGCATTGACGCACCGGACAGCATAGCACCGCCTTTTTTCTGTTATATCAATGTTCCCTTACCTAGACATCACCACAATACTCACCATATACCCGGTGTAAGCCACAAAGAGCGCCAGCAAGATACCGCCTTCTAAACGATTAATTCGACGCGGGCGCCCCCGCCACGAGAATGCAAATAAAATCATAAGCAGCGTCATACACGTCATAACGCTCCAATCGCGCACCAACACCTCACGCCCTGTTTCAATGGGCGCGATCAAGCCAGCAATCCCGACCACTGCCAAGCTATTAAACAGGTTAGAGCCCACGATGTTACCCAGCACCATATCGTGCTCTTTGCGGCGCAAAGCACTAATAGAGGATGCAAGCTCTGGCAAAGACGTGCCGACGGCCACAACGGTCAACCCAATAATCAAGTCACTGACGCCAAAGCGCACGGCAATTTCAACCGCACCCCACACTAGCAATCGCGAGCTTGCCACCAACAAAATCAAGCCTAACAGCGTCCACATGATGGACTTGCCGCGGGACATGGGCTTGCTTTCAAGGGTTTCTGTCACCTCAGCGACAAGCGCATCGTTGGACTGATTACGCGAACGAATGATGCTGACAACAATGAACACAACCAGTACTAACAGCAGGCATAGCGCTTCCCAGCGCGTCACTATGCCGTCTAACAACATCCATCCAGTGACTAAAGTACATAACATTAGCAGCGGCATTTCTTTACGAATAACGCTGGAGTGCACTGCCAGCGGCGCAATAAGTGCCACAGAGCCCAGCACCAAGCCAATGTTGGCGATATTCGAGCCGTAGGCATTGCCCACCGCCAAGCCTGGATTACCTTGCATCGCGGCCAGCACCGACACCATCATTTCAGGTGCTGAGGTACCAAAGCCTATAACCAGCATGCCGATCAACAAAGGCGAAAGCCCGAGCCAGCGCGACGTTGCCGCGGCGCCTTCAACAAATTTCTCGGCACTCCAAACTAGCAACGCCAATCCGAACGCAACCGCTAACACTGGTAGCAACATTTCATTTCCTTATGGGCGTAATGACAGGCACACTTTTCAGGTGCTATTTTCAAGTTCAGTTTCAGGCGCTATTTTCAGGCAATATGGCTAAGCTTTCTATCAACGCATTGCTCTATCAACGCACTACTATAAAGTGCTATGACAAAGTGCGATTTACTAGCATCATGTTCAAATTCTATTTCATGAGTTTTACGTTTAGATACGCAGACCCAGACAGACATTGTATGAAGCTGGAATGCATTAGGCAGTGCGCATCCACTGTTTACGTCGTCCATGATCCATCGCGAAGCAATCGAGACACTCGTCGAGGCTCTGATCAAAGGCTTTTTCTTTGCGCTTTTTAGACGACATTTTAGCCAAACGACATTGCTAAAATAAGTGCTTGACCGCCTAATGCGCCACATCCTAGTAGCTTTGCTACGAATACGCACTGAGAGTTTTGGCTTTTGCCCTCACAACGCTTCATTAAACGCCGCTCGTTACCGGTTAACACACCACTTGTTGACCTTTTACCGCCTGAGACTAGAACTCAGCGTCGACGTCTGCGTGCCTGTCATGAGTGCGACTGGGTGTCGGCACTGCCGCCATTAAGCTCAGGTGAAAAAGCCACCTGCCCACGCTGTTCGCACGTGCTTGTTAAACGCCATCGCTACCCAGCACAGCGCAGCATGGCATTAGCCTTAGCAGCACTCACCGCTCTTATTCTAGCGGTGTCATTTCCCTTTATTAGTTTCAGCGTCAGCGGCGTTAGCAACCGCATTGAGCTATCGCAAACCGCGACTACGCTTATTAGCTTTCATCAACCCGTAGTCGCTATTGCCGTCATCATGACCATTGTCGTGCTGCCCGCCGTTTATTTACTTGGGGTGCTGTGGCTTCAGTTTGGTCTATTACGCGACCACCCCCTACCCTTTAGCCGTGATATTGCACGCTCACTATCGCATCTAACGCCCTGGATGATGGCCGATGTATTTATTATTGGCGCCCTGGTAAGCCTGATAAAGATAGCTGGCTTAGCCGATGTTTCTCTGGGCATTTCGTTTTGGGCGTTTTGCGCATTTGCGCTGCTATTATTAATGACCACGCAATCCATCGACGCCGACTGGATGTGGTTTTCTCTAGAAGGTGAGCCGCTCTCTCCCGACGGTACGCAAACAGGTATGCCCGCCGCTGGCCAAGCATTAACCGGCTGCCCAACCTGCGGGCTTATCAACAGACTTTCAGGGCGTGGTCGAGGGCACTGTACCCGCTGCCATGAGAAGCTGCACCAGCGCCTGCCTCATAGTTTGCAGCGCACTTGGGCTTTACTTGGCGCATCAGCCATTATGTATATTCCCGCCAACATCTACCCCATAATGACGACCACGAGTTTAGGCAATTCAACGCCTTCAACTATTATTGGCGGGGTCGTTCAGCTTATCCAAATGGGCTCATGGCCTATCGCTATGGTGATCTTTATTGCCAGCGTCATTGTCCCTATGGGCAAGCTGGGTGCGTTAACGTGGCTTTGTCTGGTCGTTAAACGAAGCAATGCGATGAATGCCCAAAGCCGGACTCGGCTTTATCGGCTAACCGAATTTATTGGTCGATGGTCGATGGTCGACGTCTTTGTTGTGGCTATTTTAGTTGCTCTAATCCGCGCAGGATCTTTAATGTCGATTACACCAGGCCCCGCATCACTCGCTTTTGGCTCGGTAGTAGTACTAACCATGCTGGCCGCCATGACATTTGATCCACGCTTAATTTGGGATACCCCCCTCCCAGCTCGCCGCTCTCTTTTACGCCGTAAAACGGCCACCAAGGAACCTGTTGATGGCTAATGAAACACCGACAAATACCGACCAAAAAAGTACCGACCCAAGCGACGGCACGGATTTAAACAAGGCGAAGACATCGCGCCAAACGCGACTATCGCCAATTTGGGTCGTGCCCATTGTCGCTATTGCTATTGGTATGTGGCTGGTTTACGACAATTATTCCAGTCGCGGCACCCTGGTAACGCTTACCATGGACAGCGCTGAGGGCATCGAAGCAGGCAATACGCTGATTCGCAGCCGCAATGTTGAAATTGGGCGCGTGCAGAGCGTAAGGCTATCCGACGACCTTTCACATGCAGTGATGACCGCACGCATTCAGCCTGAAGTTGAAGACATGCTACGCCAAGATAGCCGCTTTTGGGTGGTCAAACCGCGTATTGGCCGTGAAGGCATCAGTGGCCTAGGCACCGTGCTGTCGGGCGCCTACATTCAGCTTGAGCCCGGCACCGATGAAGCGCCGCGTCGCGAATTCCCCGTGAGTGATATCCCCCCCGTCGCACCTGCCGGCCAAGCGGGCCTACGTCTTAGCCTCACTAGCCAGCTAGGCAACTCGCTGAGAGTAGGCGACCCTGTGTCTTACCAGGGCTATACCGTCGGCCGTATCGAGGAAAATCGCTTTGAGCCTGAGTCACGCACGATGCAACACAAGGTATTTATCGAAGAGCCCTACACACAGCTAGTCACCGACAGCACGCGTTTTTGGACAACGAGCGGCGTAGATTTTCGCTTAGGCGCCGATGGCGTGCGCATTAACGTTGAGTCCATTGAAGCGCTACTTGGCGGAGGTGTGACCTTTGGCGTCCCCGAAGAGCTTCCCATGGGGCAGCCGGTTGAAGCCGACGCACACTTCATTTTGTATGCCGATGAAGACACCGCACGAGAAGGCACGTTTAACCGCTACTTAGAGTATGTACTGCTGGTAGACGAAACCGTACGCGGCCTTTCGAAGGGAGCACCGGTGGAGTTTCGCGGTGTCCGCATGGGTACCGTTGCAGCCGTGCCTTGGAACTTTACCGCCCCTCAGCCAGATTCACGGTCGCGCTTTGCCATTCCTGTGCTGATAAGAATTGAGCCTCAGCGCATGGGTATTGAGAATAATGATATTGATTTGGCAGAATGGGAGGGACGCTTTAATCGCATGTTTTCACTAGGCCTGCGCGCTTCGCTTAAAAGCGGCAGCCTCCTGACCGGCGCGCTTTTTGTCGACTTAAACTTCCAGCGTGACCTTAACGAAAGCTATGTGAGCGAAGAGTTCTCTGGCCGAAAAGTATTTCCAACGGTGGCTGGTGGTTTTGCACAAATACAGGCGCAGGTGACCGACTTACTCGACAAGCTCAACTCGCTGGAAGTAGAGCCCCTGTTGACCGGCCTAGATCGTAATCTGCAGGCCTCTGAAAGCGTTCTCAACGAAGTGCGTGACGTTAGTGCCTCTATCAATCAGCTGCTTAGCAACCCTGAAACTCAAGCCGTAGGCGGCAACCTCAACGCCACTCTTGAAGAGCTGCGTAGCACACTGCAAGGATTGTCCCCGTCTTCACCCGCTTATCAGGATCTTACGGCGGCTATTGAACGCCTCGACCGCTTGATGCGTGATTTACAGCCATTGACACGCACGTTGAGCGATAACCCAAGGGCGCTTCTGTTTGATAATTTAGATACCCAAGATCCCATTCCGCGCGCACCACGCGACTAAAGGAGACAAATATGTTGATAGGGACAAGTTGGTTGACGTGGCTGAGGTGCCTACCGGCACTGCTGATTTGCCTTTTGGTGTCAGCGTGCGCCAGTAGCGTTTCGCCACCGGCCCGCTATATGCTGCCGAGCGATCAGGCGGTTATTGCATCAGGCCAGCCCAGCAATACACTGCGGCTGAGCGCTCCACGACTCGCCCATTACCTAGATGTCGACGGCATCGTAATGCAGCTGGACGACATTACGCTGAACGCCGCGCGTGAGCATCAGTGGGCCGAGGGTCTGGGTAGGCAGCTTGAACGCGGGCTGCGCGCTCGCTTAACTCAAGCACTGCCGACGGTCAGGGTAGTCCGTGCCGAAGGCTCACAGTCAGATGCCCTCACGCTACGCCTAGATATTGATCAGTTCCAAGGCCGCTTCGATGGTTTTGCCGTGACGAGTGGCCAGTGGCAACTGCTGGATAGCCAGGGTGAGCTGCTGGTAATGGAAAACTTCTATGCACAAACAAGGCTTGAGGAAGACGGCTACCCCGCGCTGGTGCGCGCCCTAGGCAGTAGCTGGGATCAAGCCGCTGAGCTTATCGCCCAAGAGATACGTCAAGGCGGTTACGTCGACTGACCTGTGACATCAGGTCATCACGGATACTAGGCAGCTAAACAAGCTGCCTAGTTATAACCGTGTTACACTGCCCGGCTTATTACCGACACGTAAGTTTTCTGATGTGTCCGTGCACATCAATCCGCAGCGCTTCTCAGCGCTGTCGCTTTCATGTCACCTGTCACGGTCACACACGGCTAACCAACGACCATCGCTGTCCAGTGAATTATCTGACACACTTCGCTGCCGCGCTGGTGAATCAACCTCGCTTTTTGAACATTACATCTAGTGGCACCCACTACTTACCAGTACTGACTCACTAGGTGGCTGCGGAGAACGCATGAGCTTTTCTGATCTTGGCCTGCACGCCGATTTGTTACGCGCTGTCACAGCGCAAGGTTACACCGAACCTACTCCGATTCAACGACAGGCTATCCCTGTCGTACTAGAAGGTCGTGACATGTTAGCCAGTGCCCAAACGGGCACTGGCAAAACAGCTGGTTTTACACTTCCCATGCTGCAACGACTTAACGACGGCAAACGTCCGGCAAAACGTCAGGTGCGTGCGCTAGTGCTGACACCGACACGCGAGCTTGCCGCTCAAGTAGGTGAAAGTGTTTCCACCTACGGCCAGCATCTCTCGCTGCGCTCACACATTATCTTTGGTGGCGTTGGCCAGCAGCCTCAAATCGATGCGCTTAAAGCCGGTTTGGATGTGCTCATCGCAACGCCCGGCCGCCTGCTCGACTTACACCAGCAGGGGCACGTTGACCTGTCCGCGGTTGAAATTTTAGTGCTTGATGAAGCCGACCGTATGCTCGACATGGGCTTTATTCACGACATTAAGCGCCTATTACGCTTAGTGCCTAAAAAACGTCAAAATTTACTTTTCTCGGCAACATTTTCTAATGAGATTCAAACGCTTGCTCAGCAGCTTCTGGACAACCCTGCGCTGATTGAAGTGGCAC
Organism: Halomonas sp. AOP12-B1-6; assembly: GCF_052379225.1. NCBI lineage: Bacteria > Pseudomonadati > Pseudomonadota > Gammaproteobacteria > Oceanospirillales > Halomonadaceae > Halomonas > Halomonas sp. AOP12-B1-6. Next base: position 323,146 of record NZ_JBQSYK010000005.1, on the reverse strand, counting down.
CGCGCAATACGACTGCCGAAAAAATTGAGCAAGCTATCTATCGCGTCGATCGTGAGAAAAAACGCGAGCTGCTAGCCCATTTAATCCAGCAGAACGGCTGGTTCCAAGTACTTGTTTTCACACGTACCAAGCATGGCGCTAACCGCCTAGCCGAGCAGCTCTCCAAACAAGATATTCCTGCTATGGCTATCCATGGCAATAAAAGCCAAGGCGCCCGCACCCGTGCGCTAACGGCGTTTAAGAGCGGCGACCTGCAGGTGTTGGTAGCAACTGATATCGCTGCGCGCGGCCTGGATATTAACGAACTGCCTCACGTGGTCAATTTTGACCTACCCAACGTGGCCGAAGATTACGTCCACCGCATTGGCCGTACGGGGCGCGCTGGCAGCAATGGCGAAGCTATTTCGCTGGTATGTGTCGACGAAGACGCATTGCTGGGCAGCATCGAACGCCTGATCAAACAGACGCTGCCAAAGCATATTGAACCCGGATTTGAGCCTGATCCTAGCATCAAGGCTGAGCCGATCGAAAACGGCCGTCGTAACCAGCGGCAGCCGCGAGCTAAACGTAAACCCGAAGGCCAAAGTGCCAATGCCGGTGGCGGTGAACGTAAACGGCGCGCTCGTCGTTAATTGATACTGTCGGAATATGTAAAGGGCAACCCTTTGCATATTCCAAACAGCTGTTTTAGCATCTCTTTCCAGCCTTTTGGCGTGAACAATTTTTCATGGAGTGATTATGGCGTCATCCCACCTTATGGCCGACTACCGCCAATGGCTGACCTTTCAACGTCAAGAACAGCTCAGCCGTGAACATCAAGGCATTGTGCAGCGTCTCGAAGATGCGCGGGCCTCCGCAAAGCAAGTGATGCAGGCCTATCGCAGCATGGCTGAAAAGGCATCCGTTGAAGGTGCCTGCTACCGCACACTGTTTTTACGTCAGCGTGACGATGATCATGCTCTGCCTTGCGAAGGCTGGCTGTTCGTGCGGCGCGTGCTGAGCGAAGGCAACAGCACTCGCGTTCGGGTCACTCTGCTGGAAACCTTCACTCTTGAAGATGGCATTATGGCGCCCGGTGATAAGCCTGCACGCAAGCTGACCTTAGAAATATTTGATCAGCTGCACATGGATAAGGGTATGCGCACTAGCGTTAAAGTGGACAGCCTGGATACCGCACAGGACTATCACTTCATTACGTTACTTGATGCGGTTCGCGGGGACTTGCGCCCTCACCTCAAGTAACTCGTCAATGGCTAATCGTCGTTCGATTACGTTTATTTTACTGATGGTAGCGGTGGGGCTGAATTTACGCCCCGCCATGTCATCGGTTGCCCCGTTATTAACTCGCCTGCAAGAAAGTGCAGGGCTTTCTGCTACTGCCGCGGGGTTGCTAACAACGCTTCCAGTGCTATGCCTAGGCCTGTCTGCCCCGCTTGCCCCTTTGCTAGCTAAACGCATTGGCAGCGAACGTACGCTTAGTGCCGCGCTGCTATTACTTGCTGCAGGACTGATTTTGCGCGGCTTACCCGTTCCCGGTGCGCTTTTTATCGGCTCGGCAATGGCTGGCAGCGCAATCGGCATTGGCGGCACGCTACTTCCTGCGTTGGTTAAGCGGGAACTTCCCGATAGCGCAGATCTGCTCACCGGCTTATACACCATGGCGCTGTGCCTAGGGGGAGCCTTAGGGGCCGGGCTTAGCGTACCGCTAACGCAGTTGCTTGGCAGTTGGCAGGCAAGTTTAATGAGCTGGTCGCTACTGGCACTCTTTGCGCTCGCTTTATGGCATTTTCAAATGCCTCGCTCTGCGCTGACAGCCTCCCCCACTCGCTCAAAAAGTGGCACATTACGCCTGCTTAAACAGCCGCTCACTTGGCACGTTATGCTGTTTATGGGATTACAGTCCTCCATGGCCTACATTGTTTTTGGCTGGCTGCCGACGCTGCTAGTTGATCGCGGCTATAACGAAGCCGATGCGGGCTGGACAATGGCCGTTTCGATTATGTGTCAGCTTGCCTCTGCTTTGGGCGCACCATGGATTGCACGAATGGGCCGCGACCAACGCCCTGCGCTGCTGCTGGTCCTGCTGTGCACGGGTGTCGGCCTATGGATGTTACTGGTTGCACCGTTAATGTGGAAATGGCCTGGCGCGGCAATATTAGGCATTGGACAAGGCGGCAGCTTTAGCCTTGCACTAAGCCTATTAGTGTTAAGAACCGCCAACTCGCGTCTAGCCGGGCAGCTTTCGGGCCTCGTCCAGGGCGGCGGTTACACCTTGGCAGCTTTAGGCCCTTTCGGCGTCGGAGTATTGCTTCAAGCCGGTGCCGACACATCGACCATCGCCTGGCTGTTGATTGGACTCATCGGCGTTTGCTGCGGTTTTGCCCTGCTGGCAGGTCGCAACCATCGCTTAGACGATCAAACCGGCGAACTGCTAACACAGGGCGTTGGTCGCATCGGCTGATCGTCGATTTCCTACAAAGCCACAGGAGATGGCTATGGCCACCTACTCCCGTCTTGCAGACAACATTCCCCGTCAAGAACGCATTTTAGTTATCTACACCGGCGGAACCATAGGCATGCGCCAAGAGGCGCAAGGGCTTGCACCCAGCGGCGATTTCGCCTCCCGCATGGACTCAGCCTTGGCCCGACTATCTCTGGCACAGCGCCAAGCCCTACCGTCTTATGAGGTCATTAGCTACGCTACCTTGATTGACTCAAGTGCGGCAACGCCACTTACCTGGCAACAGCTAGCCAGTGATATCAATGAGCGGCTGATGGCCTACTCAGGTTTTGTGATTATTCACGGTACCGATACGCTGAGCTGGACAGCTGCTGGCCTTGCTTACCAGCTCCTAGGTTTGGATCGACCCGTGGTTCTCACCGGCTCTATGCTGCCGCTAGAAGCACCCGGCAGTGACGCACTGGATAATTTACACGGTGCGTTGCAGTTCGCCGCCAATCCCGCATTACAAGAAGTGGCTATTTACTTTGCGGGACAGCTTTTGCGCGGCACCCGCGCCATTAAGCACCACAGCCAAGCGCTGAAGGCGTTTGCGAGCCCAAACTATCCACTACTTGGTGAGCGCGTGGGCGACGATTTCGTTTATTACCCTAGCCGCGGGCTTGGCCTGCAGCAGCGCGGCGCTCCTCGGTTTGAATTACCCGATTACCGTTTGGTCGACCGTGGAGAAATCGTACGAATTACGCTTTGGCCAGGCATTTCAGCCTGGCAACTCGGCACATGGCTAAGCGATTCGCGAGTTAAGGGCGCGCTACTGGAGCTATGGGGTGCTGGCAATCTGCCTGACGACCCTAGCTTGCTGAACGTGCTCGCCAAAGCCAGCGGCGAAGGCAAGCTATTAGCCGCAATTAGCCAGTGCCAGCAAGGTAGCATTCACCTGGGTGCTTACGCGGCCGGGCATGGGCTTAGCGATGCAGGCATCCTTTCAGGCGATGACATGACGCCCGAAGCGGCGTTCACTAAGCTTGCGCATCTGCTAGCGCAGCCACTATCTCTAGACGATCAACGCCAACGCTTTTTGACGCCCCTCGTCGGTGAACGATAGCGCACTGATCGTTTTGCACACTGGCTTAAGATGAGATTCACGCTATGGTGTAGAGTAACGTCCCCTTTGCAGGAGCAATAGATCATGGAAAAGCCGGTTCACCATTTCAGCGAGCTCTTCGAGCAGCTAGGCCTTGCATCTGATGCCGATTCAATCGAACGCTTTATTCAGCGTAATGCGCCGCTGCCCGGCACAATGCCCCTCGCCGAAGCGCCCTGCTGGAATGAAGGGCAAGCAGAGTTTCTGCAAGAAGCGGTCGCTGAGGATGCCGACTGGGCTGAGGTGGTTGACCACTTGGACGCCTCTTTGCACAAATCCCATTGACGTATTCTCTAACGATTAACTTGCGCTGCTTCGATTCGACGCCTGAACCAAGCCCCTATTAGCAGCAATAATGCTAAGGCGATGAGCGGCAGCACGACATCAAACTGCAGCGCATTTTCTTCTTCAATAGCCTCTAACGCGCCGTAAATGGCGCTACTGTAAACACTCCATTTCACGGATAAGCCTAGCGCCGCCGCCAGTAGAAACGTTTTTAGCGAAATGCCTCGCAACCCGGCTGCAAAATTAATCACCGAGTGTGGAAAGCCTGGCAATAATCTCAGCGCCGTCTGAGTCATCAAATCACTGCGTTGCTCTAGCGTGTGCATGACTTTTAACGTCAGACCGCCGGGGTTCCAGCGCTTGCCTGCCCTCGCCGCTATTTTATAAGCGCCCAATGCACCCACAACGCTACTTAGCGTCAACATCATAGTGGCCATTAACGGCGGGTAAAAGGGCGCAATCAGCCATAGGCCGATACTGCCGGGCAACCCTATCGCTAAGGTCGCTGCCATAATCAGCATCACTGAAACAATCACCGCCGGGTGATGCGATGCTTGTGATGCCCACTGCTTAATCGCCATCAAATCAGGCGAATACCATAACCACACATAAGCCAGCATGGCACAGCATGCAAAGCCAAGCGCCCATCGCCACGGATGTCTCGGCGCTTTATTCATTCAGCCTTGCCTCTACGCGCTCAAGAATCTGCCGGCTTACTTTTCCGACCAGCGGCTTAGCGGCTTTATTAACGGCTCTTTCCATTAACCGATTGCGAATTTCATAGCTCAGCGTCAGCGCTACTTCAGTACCTTCAGGCACGCCTCTAAGCTGGTAGCGGCCCTGGTTCTTAACGCCGTCCAACGACTCCCAAGCTAGAACATGCGGGGGCTGAATGTCAGTGACCTGCACATCAAATGCCCAATCCATACCTACAGCGCGAACGTGCCACCGATAGCGGTTCTCACCCAGCGTATCTATAGAGCGAATTAAATCTGAATAATCAGCAAAGTCTTCCACACGGCGCAGCAGTTCAAACACACGCTCTGGTGATGCATTAACGATTTCACTGTGCTCAATGGTAGCCATTGGTTGCCCTCTAACAGCATGGACGATTAGCGTAGCATGTTGGTATTAATGCTGCCCGCCAACCCTGCATTTCGCATAATTATGCGCTAAAACTGGTCAGTTTAGCGGTGATTGCGTAAAATGCTGCCCTTCCGGACCGGACCCCGGAACGCCGCAGCCGTTAATCACGGCCCGCGATCAATAAATTCTCCGACAAAGAGTATTTCTTATGTCATCAACACCCCCAGTGGCTGCTGGCAGCACCACGACCGTTGTTATCTATTCCGGCGGAATGGATTCTTACACCGTGCTTCATCGCGCGCTGCGTGAAGGGCTCAATGTCCATGCGCTGTCTTTCGACTACGGTCAGCGCCATGCCCGCGAGCTCGATACGGCCCGACAAGTTTGTAACGCGCTTGGGCTACCTCATCAAGTTGTCGATATTCGCGCCATTCATGGTTTGATCGATAATTCAGCGCTTACTAATCCACACCAGGCCATGCCTCAGGGCGACTACGCCGAAAACAACCTTCGCTCCACCGTCGTGCCCAATCGTAATATGATTTTGATCTCGTTGGCGATTGCCAAGGCGGTTAATATTGGCGCTGGGCGAGTCGACTATGGCGCCCATGGTGGCGATCATATTCTTTACCCCGACTGCCGCCCTGAATTTGTTGACGCTATGAACCACGTAGCGGGCATTGCCAATTTCGAACCTGTAAAGCTGCACGCTCCTTACCTTTCTGCCAGCAAGGCAGATATTCTGCGCGACGGTTTGGCCATGGGCTTAGATTATCGCCATACCTGGACATGCTATGAAGGTAGAGAACTGGCCTGTGGCGTTTGCGGCAGCTGCACTGAACGACTCGCGGCCTTTGCCGCTAATGGCGTGACGGACCCACTACTCTACAGCGCAGATGTCGCAGCAGGTCAGCGCTGATGTATCACGTCAAAGAAGCCTTTTACACTCTCCAGGGAGAAGGCGCTCAGGCGGGCAGAGCGAGCGTATTTTGTCGCTTTAGCGGATGTAATCTGTGGTCAGGCCGAGAGGCCGATCGCGCAACGGCGAAATGCACGTTCTGCGATACCGATTTTATCGGTACTAACGGCCTAAATGGCGGAAAGTTTGCAGACGCCAACGCCCTCGCTGAACACATTGTATCGCTGTGGCCCGAGCTAAATAATAAGGCGACTCCCTACGTGGTATTCACCGGTGGAGAACCGTTATTACAGCTTGATGAGGCGCTCATAGAAGCCCTACACAACCATCGCTTTGAAGTGGCGGTAGAAACCAACGGCACTCTAGCGCCACCGGCTGGTATCGACTGGCTATGCGTTAGCCCAAAAGGCAACAATTCGCTAGCCGTTACGCAAGGGGATGAGTTAAAGCTGGTTTTCCCTCAGACGGATGCACCTCCAGAACAGTTTAGCGGCTTTAGCTTTACTCACTTCTACCTACAGCCCATGGACCTTGCGCCACTGAATAAAACTGCGTCTACCGTTGCCCAAGCGACGGCCTATTGCATGGCCAACCCCCAGTGGCGCCTATCGCTGCAAATACACAAATTAGCAGGTTTTGATTAATGTCCTTATTCGTTCAACAACTGACGCATATCGACGTCTCTCTTTGGTGCCCCACGCAAGGTTTGGTGGGCTGCAGCTGGCAAGTAGACGCCATACTCGATGGCGAGCTCGGCGAAGACGGCATGCTGTTTGACTTTGGTGAAGTAAAACCGTGGATTAAGCGCACGCTGGACAGCGGGTTAGATCACACTCTGCTAGTGCCGACGCTTGCACCCGGCGTAAGCATTACGGACTGCGCGGAAGGTATCTGCGTTAATGCTACCGCGCCTTACACGATGGAAGTCCGCGGCCCTAAGGAAGCATTTACTTTACTGCCCTGGCCTGCCATCACCGCCCCCCGTATAGCCGAGCACTTAAGCCAGATACTTACCGAACGTCGGCCTGATAATGTCCATAGCGTTACGCTAACGCTAAGCGAAGAGGCCACTGAAGGTGCCTCGTATGGCTATAGCCACGGCCTCAAACGCCATATCGGCAACTGTCAGCGCATTGCTCACGGGCATCGTTCCAGGCTGTATATATGGCAGCAAAATGCACGTCAGCCACAGCTTGAACAGCAATGGTCGGAGTGGCTGAATAACCGCTACTTACTCGAAGAGGCTGATATCGCCGCCCAGGATAACGAGCGCCTTACCTGCCGCTATCAGGCAGCTCAAGGCGATTTTGTCATTACCCTGCCTCAGCAGCAGTGCACGATATTGCCGGGCCCTACTACGGTGGAAAATATAGCGGTTTGGCTAGCGAAACAAGTTGCCACGCAAAGCGGACAAGCAACGCGAATCCAGGCATTTGAAGGTATTAACAAAGGCGCTATTGCTATGTCTACGCCCAGTCCCAGTGTTACGCCATGAGTGAAGGATGCCGTGCGGGGTGCGGCGCGTGCTGCATCGCGCCTTCAATTAGCTCTTATATTCCCGGCATGCCGGCAGGCAAACCGGCAGGCGTAAGATGCGTGCAGTTGGATGAGCATAACCTGTGTCGCCTATTTGGCGATCCTAGCCGCCCAAGCGTTTGCACGCGCTTTAACTTTGACCCCAGCGTCTGTGGCGAGCACCGCGATGAGGCACTCGCCACACTGACCTGGTTAGAACAAAGTACCTGCTAAAGCGGCGAAGCTCGCCACTAACCTTCCGCACCCACCGGAATAGCCGTACGGCGGTCTAATAAGCTGACCCAGCGCGTCAGCACTGGCGCATCGCTGTGGCTGACCTCGCTCAATAACCGTCTAAAGCTGTCTTTAGCCTGCTGATCATTAGGTTCAATGTGCGTCAGCCATAGCTCTAAGGCCGCTAGTTCCTGATGACGATTGCCGTGCTCTCGAGACTGATTAATAGCCATTTGTGCAAGCGCCTTCACCTCATGAGCCGGGTAGCCAAGCAAGCCGCGAACTTTTGCCAGCTGGGTGGCAAGCTCAGGTAAAAAGAGCGTCGTACGCTCACGGGCAATCACCAAGCACTGCTCAAGATAATCGTCTGCAGCGCTTAATTCGCCTAGCTCAATACAGGCGTCAGAATACCAGAATGCCGGCCGCTGATAGCGGTCGCGCCCATTAAGCTCAGCCATTTGGTCCAAACTGTCGCGAATATGCACTAAGCCTGCTGCGTCTCCCACCAGCGCTCGCTGCCAGCCAAGAATGCTCTGTGCGGAAATTTGCCACAGCTGCAGGTCTGGGGTAGCCGTCATGGCCGCTGCCCGCTCGGCGTGACGCGCGGCTAAATGCACATGACCTATTTGACGGTAAAGCGCCGCGGCGACGAGTAGAGCCATTGCCAACGTACCCGGATGAGCAATCTTTTCAGCCAAGCGAATGGCGGCAGACACTTGGCGCTCGGCGCGTTGATAATCGCCGCGCAAACAAAGCGCCCAGCCTTGAAAGCAGGCGGCCGACACCTGCGGATGATCAGAGAAAGGCAGCCACTCAATCATCATCTGCGCATTGAGGGGATCAATTTCATCTAAATGATCGTGCGCCTGCTGAATACATCCTGCCCAATACTCACAGTTAGCGCGCGCATAGTCCGCCAAACGACGATAACGTGGGTCTTCAAGGCGTGCGGCAATATCAGTAAGCGTTGAAGCCAATGCAAACGCGTCCGCATGAGCATATCGTTGGCTTCGCCCTACCCACAGCCCCCACTTCACTAAAAATACCTGCTCTAAGTCTTCTGGATCTTCCAAGCTATCAATGCCTGATTCGCGCAGCAGCTCACGGGCGCGCACAAAGCTCTCATGGGCGATAGGCGAACCATGGCCTTCTAATGAAAACGCCGCTTGGCCACGCACGGTTAGTAGGCTCACTTCACGCTCAATTTCGTGATCTACGTGGCGTAAACTGGCCAAGCCAGCATCGGCCATACGCAGCGCAGTGCGATTAGCACTCACTTTCAGCGCTTCCCGAGACGCCAATTCAAAATAGCGTGCGCCACGGGCATAGTGACCGCTACGCCGGAGGTGCGTTGCAAAATCGCCGGGGTGACGACTAATCCACACCGGAAAGCGTTCCTCAATTAAGGTGACTACCTGTTGGTGTAGCTTGACACGCACATCACGCGGACAAGAGAGATAGGCCGCCTCCTGAAGCAGCTGATGGCTAAACTGATACTCGTGCACACCGCTGTCATTCTCGACCGGTTCGACAATTTCTAGTAGCCGCATATGTTCAAGCGCCTGGCCAAGGCGCGCTTGATCCCAACCGCTGCACTCAAGCAGAAAGTCCAGCCTGAAGCGCTTGCCAAGCACGGCAGAGACATGGGCAATTTCGCGATCACCTTCTAGCTGATCAATCCGGCTAGCCAGCAGCCCCAACAACCCTTTGGGAAGCTCATCAAAATGGACGCTGCGCCCTTCTCGACGGTCCATATCTAGACGACGACAAATCTCCTGCATATAAAGCGGCACGCCATCGCAGCGCTCTATAATTTGATTACGCAGCCGCGGGCTTAGGTGGATTCGGTAGCGACGTGAAAGCTGTGACAGCAGCCGCGATGATTGCAGCGCATCAAGATTGCCCAAGCTAATTTTCTGATCCCAATGCAGCTTCACCGGTAGAGCATCACGCCCATGGTGACTAGCAACCAGCATAAAAGCGGTATTGATAGGCAGACGTGCCTGCAGCCCGGAGAGCACTTTAAAAGAAGGTTCATCTAGCCACTGAAGATCATCGATCATCAGCACTAGCGTGCGCGTTTCTGCCTGGCGCTCAATTAAGCGATGCAGCAGCATGACAACTAGCTCTACGGCTTCACCGCTTTGCGCCAGCTGAGTAATCTCTTGCACTTTATGTACGCCCAGCGCCTCTTCCAACAAATGCTGACGATCAGGATCGAGAGGCTCTAATTCTAGCGTTATTTGTAGCGCCTGGATGATCTCTACACTTAACGGCTGCTTTAGATACCAGCTAACCAGCGTACGGGCGACGCCATAGGCATCAAGTGCTGACATACGCGTCGTAGGCTGCCAGCAGATAGCCGCATCGCGGCTAAGCTCCAGTTGGCGAAAACCCACCATGAGCGCAGATTTACCCATGCCCGAGGGCCCGCGAACCAGCACGCTTTGACGCAGGCCAATACCAGCCCGGGCTAACGCATCGCGCAGAGTGCGCAGTGCGGTTTCGCGACCGACTAAGCTAGGCGGCAGCGCATCGCGGCCGCCTTCATTTTGCCCCAGCACCAGTGCGCGTAATCGCACGCGACCATCACTGGCCATCAAACGAGATACTAACCGTGGCTGAAGGTCGAGTGCTGGCGGCATGTGCTGGCTCGCTTCTTGAGAGATAACCAGCTCACTGCCTTCAGCCGCACTCATCAGTTCCAGTGACGTTTGCGTGACCTGGCCCAGCGGGTCAGCCAATTGGCGCTCGGGCAAATACACCACTCGCCCACTGTGCAAACCAGCGGCCAGCTCAAATTGCGGTACGCTGCCTTCACCGGCCCAGTGACGCACGATTTCTAACGTCAGCGCCTGACGGCAATGCTCATAAAGCGCGACTAAATCAGCCAGCTGGTGTGCAGGGCCATGGGTGCCAAAGCAGGCTAACCCTAAACCACCGGTCGCGCCTGGCAGCCAGAAACCGCCTAAATGGCGGCACTGCTGCTCCAGCCAGCGCAATAGTTCTAGCTGTAGCGCAAGGCAGTTACGCATCGCCGCACGGTCTTGCCAATCCCCTTTTAAGCGCAGCCGAATAGCCATGACCGAAAGCTGGCGAAGCTCTATTTCATCTTCACGTAGTGGTTTACTGTCAACCGCCAGTGCGCGAGAAAAAGCGCCCTGAGGACTCATCAAGCGCGAATCGTGATGGCCGTCAGACCAAAAGCTGGCCAACTGCACAAAGCTGGGTTCTGGCTGCTGCCCTGACAGCGCCAATAGCTGTAAATAGCTATTGTAGTGCTCATGAGCAGCGGCCATTTTGTTCTGCTCAGCCAACTGGCGAACCAAACGTTCGTGAAACGGACCGTAGCCGGAAAACCGACTCACCAGTGCTTCTAAAATAGCGCCCGGCAAATCAGCGTGAGCCTCCAGCACTTGCTCAGCAAAGCAAACCACGCGCTGGCGCCATTCATTACGTACCTGCACTAGCCAGCGCTGAAACTCACTACAGCTAGACAGTTGCAGCTCTTCAATGAGATCGCCTTGATAGCAGCACATTAGTGCCTCAAGGGTATCTAAATCTCGCGGCCCCTCAAGCAGCTGCTGCAGGGTATGCAAATCCACCTGCCAGTTTGCCGGCAGTTGAAAGGCAATCGTTTGACGAGACACGCTTAGCACCTGGTCAGCGCTCTCACCAAGCGACTGGCGCAAGCAGTGCAACGCATGACGCAAATTGGTTCTACCGGAGGACAGCCCTTGGTCAGGCCACAAAAGCTCTGCTAGCGCCGCCCTATTAACCGGCTGGCGATGCAGCAGCAGATAAACGAGCAAGGCTTTGACCTTGTCGTAGCTGAAATGGGTTAACGCATCCTCGCCTTGAGTGAGCGAAAAATGGCCGAAAAGAGTTAATTGATCAGTCTCACGAGCATCGCGCATGATAGACATCCTGCCTAGGCTAGTAGCGGCTTAAGCGGGCACACCGCTATGAAAACGAAAAGCCGTATCGGGCGAAGTAATCAGCTCCGCTTCACGCGCCACAAAAAAAGCGATTCGATCATCGATTGCATTCGATGTTTGCTGGCGAGCCAGCATTAGATAATCTTCAAAATGACGACCTTCTGACTTCACTAGCGTACGATAAAACTTGGCGAGCTCTTCGTCTAAATAGGGAATTAAGCAAGCAAAGCGCTCACAGCTACGTGCTTCAATCAGTGCCCCGATAATTAATATATCGATCAAACGCTCAGGGTCATTGCTGCGCATATGCCGCCGAAGTCCCTCAGCGTAGCGGGAGGCCGTTAAATGCTGATACGCCACTCCTCTCGACTCCATCAGCGAAATCACTTGCTCAAAATGCAGCAGCTCTTCTCGCGCCAGCTGCGACATTTTGCTCAGCAGCAGAGGTTGATCAACGTAGCGATAGAGCAGGCTCATTGCCGTCGATGCGGCTTTCTTTTCACACTGCGCATGGTCAATCAACAGCGTCTCAGGATGTTCGATCGCCCATTGCAGCCACGCGACAGGCGTGGCGCAGGCTAGGAACTGATTGAGGCTTTCAGGCAGAAGATCATCGGCTCGCAGCCCATGAGGGGCGGCCTGCAAAGCACTTAACTGTATCGACATAACACAACCACCGACCCCACGTATCATTATGGTATAGCACATAAGCGCTTGGCGCTTAGTTCCCAGAGATTTACTTAGCACGCTTACTTGCATGACTCATGACTAATATAGTAAAGAGATTAAAAATCCTCCATGCCTTTTATTAGCGCATCAACAGCCTATAGCAGCTCAACCCATGGTAACGCGCTGTAACCACAATCACACCCGCCAAACGCCTAGCCTGTCACCAAAAATGCAAAAATTGCCCTATTTAGTGGCTGAGAAGGTTAATTAAACATGCTTTTAGTGGGTTGCCGTCGCAACATCAGCACAAAGCACAAGTGTCTGTTCTGCTTGCCAGCTTAACATTGTCGACAGTTTGTCGTAGAATCTCAGCCATCCAACCAGGCGCTGTTTGTCAAGCGTGTACCACATGCTATCGGCCACACTTTTGAACGCTGTGCAGCTCACACCCTGCAACGTGCAGACCGTTACCATGAAAATGAAAAAAGCAAATGAGAGGGCCCCAACGTGATTGAAGCTTACCGCCAGCATGTCGAGGAACGTGCCGCTGAGGGCGTCCCGCCCAAGCCCCTAAACGCTGAACAAGTCGCTTCATTAGTTGAGCTACTGAAAACACCGCCGGCTGGCGAAGAGGAATTCATCCTCGAGCTGATCACCAACCGGATCCCGCCAGGCGTTGATGAAGCCGCTTATGTCAAAGCGGGCTTTTTAACCGCTATCGCTAAAGGTGAAGCAACGTCTCCGCTGATCGATAAAGTGCATGCTGTCAAATTACTCGGCACCATGCAGGGCGGCTACAACATCGTTTCTATGGTTGAGCTGCTCGATAATGAAGAGCTAGCCCGTGAAGCTGGCGAGCAGCTTAAGCACACGCTACTTATGTTCGACGCCTTTCACGATGTTGAAGCGCGGGCCAAAAATGGCAATAGCGTTGCAAAAGACGTTATTGAATCCTGGGCAGAGGCTGAATGGTTCCTGTCTAAACCTGCATTAGCAGAGAAAATCACCCTCAGCGTGTTTAAAGTACCGGGTGAGACGAACACAGATGATCTGTCACCGGCTCCAGATGCCTGGTCACGCCCCGACATTCCGCTACACGCCAATGCGATGCTCAAAAACGAGCGTGATGGCATTGAGCCAGCAGTGCCTGGCACAACGGGCCCGCTAAAGCAGGTTGAAGACGTTAAAGCACAGGGCTTTCCTGTCGTATACGTGGGCGATGTTGTAGGCACCGGCTCTTCACGTAAATCAGCAACCAACTCCGTTTTATGGTTCTTCGGTGACGATATTCCTTACGCACCGAATAAGCGCGCTGGCGGCTTCTGCTTTGGCAATAAAATCGCGCCTATCTTCTTCAATACGATGGAAGATTCCGGTGCTCTGCCGGTTGAGATGGACGTAGCCAACCTGCACATGAACGATGTTATCGACATTTATCCCTACCAGGGAAAAGTGTGCAAGCACGGTACCGACGACGTCGTCACCACGTTTGAGCTTAAAACGCAGCTGATTCTTGATGAAGTACGCGCAGGCGGTCGTATTCCGCTGATCATTGGCCGTGGCTTGACAGGCAAAGCTCGTGAGTCACTGGGGCTGCCAACGTCAGAGGTTTTCCGCCTACCCGACCAGCCTAAAGATACTGGCAAAGGCTTTACCTTAGCGCAGAAAATGGTGGGTAAAGCGTGTGGTCTGGAAGGTGTTCGTCCGGGCATGTATTGCGAGCCGAAGATGACCACCGTTGGCTCACAGGATACGACTGGCCCGATGACCCGCGATGAGCTGAAAGATCTTGCTTGTCTTGGCTTCCAAGCTGATTTGGTCATGCAGTCTTTCTGCCACACCGCCGCGTATCCTAAGCCGGTCGATGTAGACACTCACCACACTCTTCCCGACTTCATTATGAACCGTGGCGGCGTATCGCTGCGTCCTGGCGATGGCATTATCCACAGCTGGCTGAACCGCATGCTGCTGCCTGACACTGTCGGCACCGGTGGCGATTCACATACGCGCTTCCCGCTCGGCATTTCCTTCCCTGCAGGCTCAGGCTTGGTAGCCTTTGCCGCGGCGACGGGCGTTATGCCGCTGGATATGCCGGAATCGGTACTGGTTCGCTTTAAAGGCCAGCGCCAGCGAGGCGTTACGCTGCGCGATTTGGTTCACGCCATTCCGCTTTACGCCATCAAACAAGGCTTGTTGACCGTCGACAAGTCGAATAAGATCAACGCTTTCTCTGGCCGTGTGCTAGAAATCGAAGGCCTTGAAGACTTGACCGTTGAGCAAGCGTTTGAGCTTTCCGATGCATCTGCCGAGCGCTCAGCGGCCGGCTGTTCGATTACGCTTTCGGATGAGAGCGTCACACAATATCTGAAGTCCAACATTACGCTGCTGAAGTGGATGATGGGCAACGGCTATGGCGATGAGCGCACGATTAGTCGCCGTATTGAAGGCATGGAAGCATGGCTTGCCAATCCAAGCCTGATGCGGGCTGACAAAGACGCCGAGTACGCTGAAATTATCGAAATTGATCTGGCTGAAATTAAAGAGCCGGTTCTATGTGCGCCGAATGATCCAGACGATGCGCGCCTGCTATCTGACGTAGCGGGCCAGAAAATCGATGAGGTCTTTATCGGCTCATGCATGACTAACATCGGCCACTTCCGTGCGGCCGGAAAATTGCTTGAAAAGCAGCCGGCAGGTAGTTTAAAAACTCGCCTTTGGCTGGCACCACCGACTAAAATGGATCAGCATCAGCTGACCGAAGAAGGCTACTACGGTATCTACGGCCGCGCCGGTGCGCGGATGGAAATGCCGGGCTGTTCACTGTGTATGGGTAACCAGGCCCGCGTTGCTGCCAAGAGCACCGTGGTGTCCACGTCTACACGTAACTTCCCGAACCGACTTGGCGATGGTGCTAACGTGTACCTCGCCTCTGCGGAGCTGGCTGCCGTTGCCGCAGTAGAAGGACGCCTACCCAGCGTTGAAGAGTACCAACGTTATATGGGTGAATTTGACGCCATGGCTGGCGAGATTTATCGTTACATGAATTTTCACGAAATTGAGGAGTATCAGAAGATCGCCTCAAACGTGATTCCGGTCTCGCAAGAAGCCTGACCGCCCCATCGCCGATGCTCGCACCATCACAGCCAGCGTGACTTATCACACTGGCTGAGTCGATGACCGAACGCCCCGCCACTGTGTAACAGAGCGGGGCGTTTTTTTCTTTTGCATAAGGAGCGCATGATGCCCCATTCCATTCAAATCGTGACACCGGACCTATGCGACGCACATCCTGACGTTGCGGTGCTTGACCCCATGTTTGCCAATTTTGGTGGTCTCGACGCTTTTTATGGCCCTATCCGCACCATCAAATGTTTTGAAGACAACTCACTGGTTAAGCAAGCTGTTACCGAACCCGGCAACGGTGCCGTATTAGTAGTAGACGCAGGTGGATCATATCGCTGCGCCATGCTGGGCGATATGCTAGCAGAACAAGCGGTAGCAAACGGCTGGGCGGGCGTGGTGATGTACGGCTGCGTACGCGATGTTGATATTCTTGCCAACCTTCCACTCGGCGTTCAAGCACTAGGCAGCCATCCGCGTAGAAGCAATAAACACGGTGAAGGCCAGCGCGATGAGCCAGTGGCGTTTGCTGGGGTCACGCTTAAACCCGGCCAGTGGCTGTATGCAGATAACAATGGCATCATCCTTGCTGAGCGCGAGCTGCCGCTATCTTAAGCGAATTTTGCCATAACGGACCAATGCTTGCTTAACCACGTTGCTCTTCTACGATCCTCTTGCCAGGCGTGGCAGTTGCTGCCACTCTGGTAATTCATTCTAAACATTTAATGACAATGCAGCCGTTGACCCACCTTGGCTCTGCCTTACTACGCACATTGCGCGATCATCTGCGTCCATTGATCGCCTATCATTTATTTTTCACTCTGCTCGCTTCGGCCCTGCTGCTGCCCGCTATTACCTGGGTGATACGTGGCTTGCTTGCCCAGCTAAATCGCACCGTAGTGACCAACGATGAACTGATCGCCCTGCTGTTTAGCCCGCTGGGGCTTATCGGCATGCTGGTTGGGCTTGGGTTCACGTTTCTAATTATTTACTGGCAGCAAGCCGGCATGCTACAAGTAGCGGTCAGGCCGCGAGACAACCATTATCGTCTCGCGCTTGAGGCACTCTGGCTAAGCACCCGCCGGCTGCCTGCCCTAGCGGGCCTGGTCTTTCTCCAGGTCGGTACGCATCTACTTCTGCTAGCGCCCTTTATGGCAGCCCTTGCTTGGCTCTATAGCGTGTGGCTAAGCGGCATAGATCCCTACTATTTACAGCGTGTGCGTCCACCCGCACTATGGTATTTCATTGCATGCGCCCTGCCGCTAATCGCCGTTTGGATATGGGCAGCATCGTGGCTCTATCTACGCTGGCTGCTGGCCCTTCCATTAGTGGCGCTGGAAAATTGTCCCCCTTGGCTGGCATTAAAGCGTAGTGTTAGCCTAACGCAAGGCTGGCGGCGCTCTATTGGTGCGGCTGTACTTCTACTGTTAGTGATTATTATTAGCCTACCTTTCCTGGCTACTTTGCTGTTCGACCGTCTTTTCACGCCAATGTTGTGGTGGCTTCCCGAGCACAGCGCAGTACTTATTCCCGCCATGTTGGCGTATTTAATTGGCTATGTACTACTCACGCTCACCATTACCTTTGTCGGCATTGCGACTAATGCGCTGCTTTCTGCATGCCTCTATATGCAGCTGGCTCATCATGAGCCTCGTCCCGCGCCCCCAGCGACAGATGCCAATGCAGGCAAGCTTGCCTGGGCAGTTGAGCTTAGCGTGTTTATTTTTGCGGGTCTGCAGGCCTGGTGGATACTCAATAGCTTTGAGATACGAGACAATGTTGCCGTCATTGCTCATCGCGGCAGCTCTATAGTGGCGCCTGAAAATACCCTGGCAGCCGTCGATCAGGCGCTAATCGATGGCGCTGACTATGTCGAAATTGACGTCCGCTTGAGCACAGATCAACAGGTTATGCTTTACCATGACCGAAGCTTGGCAAGATTAACCGGTGATAACCGTGAGTTTGATGATTTAACCCGAGAACAGCTTAGCCAATATGATATTGGCAGCTGGTTTGGCGATGCTTTTCAAAACGAGACCATACCGGGCTTAGATGAAGCACTCAGCCTTGTGCGCGGTAAGGCAGGCTTAATGATCGATATGAAGCCGTCACCTGGTCAGGAACAGGCATTAGCCGATGCCGTGATAGATACTTTAAATGCCGAGAGTGATCTGCGCTACCGCTGCTGGGCAACCCAACAAAGCGCCTTCGATGGATACACTGCGTGCGGTTTTCCCAATGCGCTTTTAGCTACGCGCGTTGCCACCATGTCGCCGTCCTTACTCACACATATTCATGAACGAGCGCCAGCCCTGCGCGTCACGCTGCTGGCACAGCTAATTCTTCCTGGAACGCTAGATAGGCGCGAATTTGATGCGCTCGGGTTAAGACACAACCGTATCACTGAAGGGGAAATTCGTTTAGCGAGGCTATATGGTTACGAGATACACGCCTGGACGGTTAACAGCAGTGCCCGAATGTCGACCTTAATCGACCTGGGTGTCGATGCCATTATCACCGACTACCCAGATCGTTTAACGGCGCTTATTCACGACCGCCGCGAGTTAAGCGACGGTGCACTAATGCTGGTGAAATTGCGTAACTGGCTACGCCAATAAACCGCTAATCACCCATAACGACGCCTTCACGGCGCGGGTCAGCACCACCAAACAGCGTGCCGTCCTTACGACGCATAATGGCCTGCAGCCCGCTAGTCAGCTCACGTTCGCTGACGGTGTGTCCGCGCTCGCGCAGCGCATCTATCGTGGCTTCAGAAAAACGTCCCTCCTCAACAAACACATCACCGCCCAAGGTAATCGCATGAGGTAGATTCAGTGCTTCTTGCGCATTGAGCCCCCAGTCGCGCAGCGCAACCAATGTACGGGCCGTGTAGTGAATAATCGCTGCGCCACCTGGCGAGCCTAAGCTTGCCACTAGCTCGCCGCTTTCTTGGTCAAACACTAGCGTTGGGCTCATGCTAGAGCGCGGCCGCTTGCCCGGCTCTACGCGATTGGCCACCGGCTCACCATCCACCTCAGGTTCAAATGAGAAATCGGTCAGCTCATTATTGAGGAAGAAACCACCGGCTAAGCCTGTACCACCGTCGGACAAAATTCGTGAGCCAAACGCTTGTTCAATGGTGGTGGTCATGGCTACGGCATTGCCGTCTTCGTCGATAATACTAATATGGCTAGTGCCATATTCAGGCTGGTCTGGCTGAGAAGCCCAGGTTATCGCCAGTTCACCAGGATTACCTGGCTCGGCGCTGTCGCCCATGCTCATCTCGCCAATCAGCGCGCTGCGCTGCTGAAGATAGCTTGGTGCCAGCATCAACGACCAATCGCCACCGGGTGCGTCTACAAAGTCGGGGTCTGCAATATAACGACCGCGGTCCGCAAATGCTAAACGCGAGGCTTCTAAGAACTGATGCAACCACCCACTGCTAGAAGCACCATTATTTAACGGCGCTTCAAGCAACGGCTGCTGGTCGAGCATGCCTAGAATCTGCATGACGGTTAGATGGCCAGACGACGGCGGTGGAAAACCACACACTTCCCACTGCTGCCACGGTGTGCACAGCGGCTCGCGGTCAACGGCTTCATAGCCGCTCATATCCTCCAGAGTCAGGGTGCCGGGACGCTCAGGATGGCTCTGAACCAGCGCTACGATATCCTCTGCCACCGCGCCTTCATTTAAAGCATCGCTGCCTTGGGCAGCTACGCGTCGGAAAA
The DNA here is from genome assembly GCF_052379225.1 of Halomonas sp. AOP12-B1-6. Classification (NCBI taxonomy): domain Bacteria; kingdom Pseudomonadati; phylum Pseudomonadota; class Gammaproteobacteria; order Oceanospirillales; family Halomonadaceae; genus Halomonas; species Halomonas sp. AOP12-B1-6. The sequence continues at coordinate 304,044 of NZ_JBQSYK010000005.1, read as the reverse complement.
TTTCTGCTAAGGCTGGGTTTTTAAGCGTTTCACCCACGGCGATGGGCTCGCCTTCCTCATCATAATAAAATTGGCTGGCTAGAGCGTCTTGACGCAGGTATTCATCGCTAGCAAGGGTAGTATGCAGACGATTGCTAACAGCAAACCCTTCCTCTGCTAGCGTAATGGCGGGCTTAAATAGTTCTTCCCAAGCCAGCTCACCATGTTCAGCATGTGCTTTTTCAAGCATTCGAAGCGTACCCGGCACACCCACTGAAAGCCCGCTGGCCACCGCGTCCATAAATGCTATGGGCTCGCCGTCTTCCATGAATAGCTCACCGGTTACGCCTTGTGGCGCCGTCTCGCGGCCATCGTAGGCGCGAATGTCTGCGCCATCGTAATACATCAAAAAAGCACCGCCGCCAATCCCGCTGGATTGAGGCTCAACCAAATTTAATACCATCTGCACTGCGATGGCGGCATCTATCGCGTTACCACCAGCTTTTAAAATCTGGTAGCCCGCGTCGGTCGCCAACGGGTTAGCTGCAGCGACTGCAAATGAGTCGGCGGACCAACCCGGCTTTTCTTCATAGCCCGACTCGACTTCAGGCGAGATTGAAGGTGCTTCATAGCTAAAGCCCCAGCCATATATCGGCACTACCAGCAAACTTGGCAGTGCAAATTTTATCTGTTTTGGGGACATCACAACGCCCTCCCGCGTTTTTTTGAAATGACCAAACTGGCGATAACAGTATCTATAAAAGCTACTTATAAAAATCACTGATGATAGCGATCTTTTGAAAGAGACTACCAGTCAACGGCAAAAACTACCCCTAGCAGGATAGCTTATGGAAACATTAACGCCCGACACACTGGCCGGACGCAACATAAAGACAAGCATTTGTAGATTAATCGATTTTTTGACCTGCCAGCATAAACCATGTTTCCAATACCGCATCTGGATTGAGCGATACAGAGTCAATACCTTGCTCCATCAGCCATTTCGCTAAATCAGGATGATCAGAAGGTCCTTGGCCGCAAATGCCCACGTACTTGCCCTTGGCTTTACACGCCTGAATCGCCATGGCGAGTAGTTTTTTAACCGCTTCATTTCGCTCATCAAAGAGATGAGCCACAATGCCCGAATCACGATCTAGCCCCAGTGTTAGCTGAGTGAGGTCATTGGAGCCAATCGAGAAGCCGTCAAAATACTCAAGAAACTCATCCGCGAGTAGCGCATTTGCCGGCAGCTCACACATCATGATGACTTTCAGATCGGAAGGCCCGCCGCGCTTCAAGCCATTAGCCGCCAGCAGTTCAACGACGTTACGCGCCTCATCTGTGGTACGTACAAAGGGCACCATAATTTCGACATTTTCAAAGCCCATCTCGTCACGCACCCGCTTCAGCGCACGGCACTCAAGCTCAAAGCAGGGGCGGAAGGCCTCTGAAATGTAACGTGAGGCGCCACGAAAGCCCAACATCGGATTTTCTTCGCCAGGCTCATACAGCTTTCCGCCGATCAGATTCTCATATTCATTGGATTTAAAGTCGGACAGCCTCACGATCACGCGCTGAGGGTAAAACGCAGCGGCGAGCGTTGAAATCCCTTCGACCAGCTTGTCGACGTAAAAACTGACAGGGTCCGCATAGCCTGCCGTACGCAGATCGATAACCTGCTGCAAATCCACAGGTAGCGTGTCGTACTCAAGTAGCGCCTTAGGATGGACACCGATCATACGGTTAATAATGAACTCCAAACGCGCTAAGCCAACACCCGCGTGAGGCAAACTTGCAAACCCAAAGGCACGATCCGGATTACCGACGTTCATCATAATTTTAAAGGGAATTTCCGGCATGGCATCGACGCTGGAAATTTTGCAGTCAAAATCCAGCAGCCCAGCATAGACATTACCGGTGTCACCTTCCGAGCACGACACGGTGACATCAATACCCTCTCGCAACTGAGTCGTGGCATCGCCACAGCCAACCACCGCAGGAATACCTAGCTCACGGGCAATAATGGCGGCGTGGCAGGTACGCCCGCCACGATTAGTGACGATAGCCGACGCACGCTTCATGATCGGCTCCCAGTCTGGATCCGTCATGTCCGTGACTAACACGTCACCATCGTTAATCTTGTCCATGTCATCTGGGCTTAAAATGACTTTAACGGCACCGCGTCCAATGCGCTGCCCAATCGCCCGTCCGGTGATCAGCGTGCGGCCTTTCTCTCGCAGTTGAAAGCGCTCAAGCTTGCCGCCCTCCTGCTGGGAAACCACCGTTTCAGGGCGGGCCTGAACGATATACAGCTCACCATCATCGCCATCCAGTGCCCATTCAATATCCATTGGGCGCTGGTAGTGCTGCTCTATCGTCATTGCCTGACGCGCTAAATCCATTACCTGCTGATCATTTAGACAAAAACGCCCACGATCTTTGTGCGGAACATCGATAGTTTCTACCGACTTGCCGGCACTGGTTTCTTTTCCGTAAACCATCTTAATCAGCTTTGAGCCCAAATTGCGGCGCAGGACTGCGGGGCGACCTGCTGCTAACGTCGCTTTATGCACATAGAACTCATCCGGGTTAACCGCACCCTGCACGACCGTTTCGCCCAAGCCCCATGAGGCCGTTACAAACACGGCATCGCGAAAGCCAGATTCAGTGTCAAGAGTAAACATGACGCCAGCTGCGCCGGTTTCAGAACGCACCATTTTCTGCACGCCGGCAGACAGCGCAACGTTCTCATGAGCGTAGCCGCGATGCACTCGATAGGAAATCGCGCGATCATTGAATAAAGAGGCAAAGACTTCATGCACCGCGCGCTTAACATTGTCGAAGCCTTCAATATTCAGGAAAGTTTCCTGCTGACCGGCGAAGGAGGCATCCGGTAAATCTTCGGCTGTCGCCGAGCTGCGCACGGCTACTTTTAGCTGAGAATGTTGCGCCTGCAGCTGAACGTAAGCATCACGCAGCGCTGCTTCAAACGCTGGGGGCAGCGGCGTATCAATGATCCACTGACGGATATTGCTACCCGCTTCGGACAGGGCCTTAATATCGTCTACGTCTAAGCGAGCAAGCGTTGCATTAATGCGTTCATTCAGCCCTTCGTGAGAGAGAAATTCACGATATGCGTGGGCAGTAGTGGCAAAGCCGCCGGGCACGGTGACGCCAGCACCTGACAAATTAGAAATCATTTCACCTAGCGAGGCATTTTTACCACCCACGCGCTCGACGTCCGTCATACCCAGCTGATCGAACCACAGAATGTACTCTTCCACGTAACCCCCTCGCTCTTAGACGTCGACATGACCACTGATACAGTCACGAAAACCACGGACCATGAATTATTGACTGAGACACCGTAGCACCGCGCTCACGCATTCGCCATTGGTCTAATAGCGAAGGCAGTGGAGGATTTTTACAACAGCAAGCCGTTTTAGGCCAATTCTGTAGTCAGCGCTATTTTTGGCAGACTTTTTTGGCAGGGCCATTTTAGACAGGAGCATTGCGCACGTTGTGCTGTTAAACCGGTCAGCCCACAATAGGTGAATCACTCACAGGCGGATTTTATTATGAAGCGCACGGCTTTTTTTATTTCTGATGGCACCGGCATTACGGCGGAAAGTTTAGGGCGCAGCCTGCTAGCCCAGTTCAGCGATGTTGACATCAACATGCTGACAAAGCCCTATATCGATACGCTAGAAAAAGCACAGGCGCTGGCAGAGATTATTGAAGCAACGGCCAGTCGTGACGGTCAGCGACCTATCATCATTGACACCATTGTTGATCAACAAATTCGCAACGTTATTCGTCAGGCGTCGGGCTTTAAAGTGGATATTTTTTCAACGTTTTTAGAGCCTTTAGAACAAGAGCTGGACACCCACTCATCGTATAGCGTTGGCCGAACGCACTCGATTGGTAGTGACGATGTGTATATGGATCGCATTCACTCGGTGCACTTCGCGCTGGACAACGACGATGGCGCACGAACCCATCAATACGACAAGGCAGACATCATTCTGGTGGGGGTTTCACGCTGTGGTAAAACGCCGACCTCGCTCTACTTAGCGCTGCAGTTTGGCATTCGGGCCGCGAACTACCCGCTGACCGAGGATGATCTGGATGAAGACGGCATGCTAAAACTTCCCAAGGCGCTCGCGCCCCATCGACAAAAACTGTTTGGGCTGACCATTGATCCACGTCGTTTGGCCGCCATTCGCAATGAAAGACGCCCTAACAGTCGCTATAGTTCAATCGATCAATGTTTGCAGGAGGTAGATCAGGCGGAGTCGCTATATCGCACGATGCATATCCCTTTTATTGATGCGACACGCTTCTCAGTTGAAGAGATTTCGACACGCATGATTGCCGAAACTGGGTTAGCGAGGCGCTTTTCACCCCGCTAATATTGAATGGCGAATCGTCACATGCCTTTGGGTGCAAAAATACCCGGAGCGTTGCGCCAGTAGCCTTTATAGTCCATTCCAAAACCAAACACATAGCGGTCGGCCACTTCCAAGCTGCAGTAGTCGGCCTTTAAGCCGGGCACCGCTTTGCGATTGTGCTGTTTATCGACCAGTACAGCCGTCGTAACGCTGGCGGCCTTCGCTTCTTGGCAGTAGGCCAAGATACCGGCTAACGTTGCGCCTTCATCTAAAATGTCATCGACAATAACGACATGGCGTCCGGCCATAGGGACTTCCGGCGAGACGCGCCAAAAAAGCTCGCCGCCGCGCAGCTCATTGCGATAACGGGTGGCATGCAGGTAATCCACTTCTAGGGGGAACCCCAACCGGGTTAGCAGGTGGCCGGTGGTAATCAAACCACCATTCATTACGCAGTAAAAAACAGGTAGCTTATCGCCTAAATCTCGGGTGATCGCTTCCGCCATACGATCAAGCGCCCGCTCTACCTCTTGCTGAGAGATTAAGCAGTCGGCGTTATCCATTAACTCACGCATTGAGTCCAGTGACTCCAACGCTTCTTTATCCAACTTCGACATCTAACAACTCCGCGGCGGTTTAAAAATCGTCATATAGGTTAGCAAGTGCGCTTAAAGAGTACTGGCATTCGACTGGTTGGCCAGCGCTTCTAATTTAGCGTGGGTGCGACGCCAGCGCCCTAACGCGCTGAGTGCATCTAAATCTGGTCGTGCGCGGCTGTAACGAAGCTTGGCGGCACGCTTAGCGTCGATATCTTGGCAGGCGTTCATTACCTCAAGTGCCGCGACGCGGTCATTGCATACCAGCAGCATGTCGCAGCCTGCGGCTAAGGCTGCCCGGGCGCGATCCTTGGGTTCACCGGCTTCGTGGGCACCCGCCATGCTTAAATCATCAGAAAAGACGCAGCCCTTAAAGCCCATCGACTCACGCAGCATGCCTAACCAGCTAGGCGAAAAACCAGCGGGTCGGGAATCAAACGCGCTGTAAATAACGTGGGCGGGCATAATCCCTTCTAGCTGACCTGCCAGGTGATAAAAGGGCACTAAGTCATGCTGTTTAATCACATCAAGCGGCCGATCATCCACCGGCAGCGCGACGTGAGAGTCAGCAGCGACACTGCCATGACCTGGGAAGTGCTTACCGACAGCGGCCATCCCCGCCTCATGAAGACCTTGCACAAAAGCACCGCCAAGCACGGCCACTTGCTGCGGATCATGGCTGAAACTGCGATCGCCAATCACGCTTGATATACCGCTTTCAACATCAAGCACCGGGGCAAAGCTTAAGTCCAAGCCACAGGCGGCCATTTCCATACCCAGCAGCCAACCAGCATCTTTTGCCAACGCGAGGCCGTCTTCTGCGTTAGCGCTATAGCACTCGCCAATGCGCGCCATGGCAGGAAGGCGTGTCAAACCCTCTTTAATGCGCTGAACGCGCCCGCCCTCCTGATCAACCGCGATCAATAAATCCCCCCGCACGCGGCGAATATCACTACAGAGCTTGCGCACCTGGTAGGCGCTTTCGACGTTACGGGCAAATAAAATGACGCCCCCTACCGTGGGTTCAAGCAGCAAGTGCTTTTCATCGCGAGTTAATGCTTGGCCTTCAAGGTCAAGCATGACCGGGCCTAGAGGTTGAGTCATCGTGAGAAGTCCAATAAGAGGGGCAATGATTTTAGACGATCGTTTATCAGTGTCAAAGATGGGGGCATTTGAAGCCCGCCCCCAATACAGCTCAGCGTCGTTTAGTCAAAGCACTGCCTTTCTCCGTGCAACCAAACGGGGGTGCCGGGCAACGACAATGCAAAGATATGTAGCAAATCGCTGTTGCGTAGCCGAATGCATCCGTGCGAAGCGGCGACGCCCATCGGCTGATCGGTAGGCGTACCGTGCAGATAGATATAGCGCCGCTGCGAATCAACCTGACCGCCACGATTCACGCCTCTTTCTAACCCACAAAGCCACAGAATCCGCGTCAAAATCCAATCACGCTGCGGGTAGGCTTCGCCTAACGCTGGCGAGAATACTTCCTCAGTCCAGCGGCGGCCACGAAATACCGCATTCTCGGGCAAGCCACTGCCAATCGCGGCGCGCACATAGTGCCAGCCATGCGGCGTCTTACCGCTGCCATTATGCTCACCAACACCGGCAACGCCAGAAGAAATAGCGCACTCATGCAGCACTTTAGGCCCCCGCCAACAGCGCAGCAGCTGCTCGGTAGTATCTATCTCAAGCCAGATGTTCTCGGTTGGGGGTAGCTCAGCTAACCTTGGCGTTCGCATGGTGTCCTTCTTCTAAAGTTGGGGGTAGTGGCGCATTCATCGCAGCCACGACTACCGGGCGCAAGCGCCGGATTAAGTCCCGCACCGATACCTGCTCGTGGTAATCCTTTTCCGCAATATCACGCAGGGCATCAAGGCCTGACAGGGTGAAGATAACAGTGCCTAGCATGAAGTGTAGCCGCCAAAAGCGCTCTGCATCGGGCAGTTCAGGGGTTGCTTGGCGCACTAGCTCAGTGAAGCGCGTAAACACATCCCCATATTCTTGCTGTATATGTCGCCTTAAATGCCCTTGAGCCTGACTGTAGGCTAAGCCTAGCAGGCGCATAAAGACCTTCAAGCTATTACGCTCAGCGGGCACCGCAAGAACCGTCGTTGCCATAGTTTCAAGCAGCGTTTCCAGCGGTATCACCTGCCCATCATGCTGAGCCTCAAGCTCATCAAGCGCAGTGTGAAAACGCAGCGTAAAAGGATCCAGATAGCGGGAAAAAACAGCCTGAATTAAGGCTTTTTTGGAGCCAAAATGATAATTCACAGCAGCAAGATTGACGCGCGCCTTGCTAGTGATGTTGCGCAGCGAGGTTTCAGCAAAACCACGCTCTGCAAACAGCACTTCAGCGGTATCAAGTATACGGGTCACCGTATCAGATTGAGCCATGATGCTCTCCAGAGAAACAGGTGTTTAAAACATCGCAAAATACTATGCCATAACCTGGGTAGTCTCAACGCTTGATTTGTCACCACAATGCCTCGGCACTTATAAGGAAAAGCTGCATAAGAAAAAGCTTAGTTTCAAATCATTGAAGCTCCCAGAGCGGTAAATATTGGTATTGACAAGGCCATATACTGGACAGAGACACATACTGTATACTTAAACACTTACTGTTTAAGTTACCTTCATTTTATGACTGTCTATTCACAATTCTGGAGCTTGGTATGTCGCGTCCACTAACCGCTCGCCAACAGCACGTATTTGATTTTATTGTTAAAACCATGGGCGAATTTGGCTACCCTCCGACGCGCGCTGAGATCGCTAAAGCACTCGGCTTTCGCTCACCTAACGCCGCTGAGGAGCATCTACGCGCACTTGAACGCAAGGGTGTGATCCGCATCATTCGCAACACGTCACGCGGTATACGCTTGCCTAACCAAGAGCCTCAAGACGTATTGGACACATCTGTCAGTACGCTGTCTGCCACGATCGAGCCTGCTCAGGCGGGCCTGCCGGTCATTGGTGAAGTTGCCGCCGGCAGTCCTATTTTGGCTGCCGAGCATATCGACCGCTACTGCCCGCTGCCTGCTGAGTACTTCACCCCCAAAGCGGATTACTTGCTGCGCGTACGTGGCTTATCCATGAAAGATATCGGTATTTTAGAGGGTGACCTGCTGGCCGTGCACCGTACTGAGCGTGTCCGCGACGGTCAGATAGTCGTTGCCCGCTTAGATGATGAAGTCACGGTTAAACGCTTTAAGCGCCAAGGCCATCAGGTCACGCTGTTCGCAGAGAACGCCGACTTTGCGCCGATTGAAATCGATCTACGTTCCCAGTCGCTCGATATAGAAGGCGTTGGCGTTGGCGTGATTCGCGGCGGCAATGGCCAGGCGTTAGGTTAAGCCAGGCATAACGTCATTTATCAATGCCTTCATCAAACCTAATAGAGGTGGTCGCAAAAGCGGCCACCTCATAGCGATAAAGTAGCCTTATTGATAAGCCGCTTAGCTAAATACCACCGTTTTATTGCCATGGATCAGCACGCGGTCTTCTAAGTGCCAGTGTAAACCGCGTGCCAGTACCGCTTTCTCAACATCACGCCCAAAGCGCACTAAATCAGTAGGCGTATGGCAGTGGCTGACACGGTGGATATCCTGCTCAATAATGGGGCCTGCATCAAGCTCCTCGGTGACATAATGGCAGGTAGCGCCAATCAGCTTAACGCCCCGCTGGTAGGCCTGGTGATAAGGTTTTGCTCCCGCAAATGAGGGCAAAAAGCTGTGGTGAATATTGATCACTTTGCCTGAATAACGCGCGCACAGTTCGGGCGGTAGGATTTGCATATAGCGTGCGAGTACGATGCAGTCCGCCTGCGCGCTATCGATTTCAGCCTGTACCTTCGCAAATGATGCCTCTTTATCGTCAGGGTCTACCGACACGTGGTGGTAAGGAATTCCGTACCACTGCGTCAGCGAACGCAAGTCGTCATGATTGGAAATAACGCCGACAATATCGCAATCCAACTCCCCCGACTGCCAGCGATAAAGAAGGTCTACTAAGCAGTGCGATTCTCGCGACACCATCAGCACTACGCGCCGACGCTTTTGAGTATCAACCAATGCCCATTGCATGCTGAATTCTCGGGCTACCGGTTCAAAGGCGGCACGCAGCGCTTCTACCGAGATGCCTACTGAGTCTGCCAAGATTTCATAACGCATAAAAAAGCGGCCGGTCTCTAGGTCCGAATGCTGGCTGGCTTCAGTAATCGACCCGCCTTGCTGAGCAATAAAGCTCGACACGCGTGCAACAATACCCACCCGATCAGGGCAAGAAACAACTAAACGATAATAATGCGACATGTGGGCTACTCTTGACCTATTTCAAACATCACTAATGAAAAACTAACCGGATAAACCGGCTTAACAAACCATCACCTTGGCATGTTAACGACGCTGCATAGTGTATCGGAAGGACAACGATGATTGTTAGCCGCCCCTGCCTTCCCGTATAGTTAAGTCACTACTTTTTAGGCTTTTCATAACTGATGCATTCTTCACGCGTTCAAATTCGTCCCCGTCGTCGTCCACCGCTGCGCATATTGCCGCTGGGGGGATGTGGTGAGATCGGAATGAATCTAACGCTATACGGCTATGACAATCACTGGATTGCCGTTGATTGCGGCATGATGATTCGCCAGGATCTTCCTAACTCACCGCTTCAAGTACCCAACGTAGATACGCCGAAGGCGCTGGGGATCGTACCCAAAGCACTGTTTATCACCCATGGTCATGAAGACCACATTGGCGCAGTCGCTTGGCTCTGGCCCATGTGGAACTGCCCTATTTATGCCACGCCGCTGGCAGCAGGGCTACTCAGATTAAAATTCGCCGAACATCAGCTTAGCAGTGCGGCGATACACGTCATTGAGCCTGGCGAAGCTCTAGAAAGCGGCCCATTCACTCTACGTTATTTGCTTTTAACGCATTCCATTCCCGAAAGCTGTGCCCTGATGATGCTGGCCGGTGGCTACCGCGTTTTACATACCGGCGACTGGAAACTTGATCCCGAGCCGCTGATTGGCACGCCCATCAGTGCCGCTCAATTTAAAGCACTTGCCCCCATCGATTTAGTCGTCGGCGACTCAACCAACGCCCCTATGCCCGGTCACTCAGGCAGCGAGGGGGACGTCGCTCGGGCGTTAGCAAAAACGCTCAGCCGCTGCGAAGGCCGCGTCGTGGTCTCGTGCTTTGCAAGCAACTTGGCCCGCGTGCTTGCTATAGGCCGCGCCGCACACCAGTGTGGCCGGCGTATCAGCTTAATGGGCCGCTCGATGGAGCGCATGGTCAGCGTAGCGCGCGGGCTGGGATACATGGATGACTTACCGCCCCTGGTGCCCAATCACGACTTGGGCTACCTGCCGCCCGATGAAGTCGTCATTATTGCGACAGGCAGCCAAGGTGAGTCCCGGGCAGCGCTGCAGAGGCTGGCTCAGGGCCGCCACCCTTCTGTCGACTTACAGCCCGGCGATAACGTTATTTTTTCGGCCAAGGTCATACCCGGTAACGAGCGCCCTATTGATCAGCTTAAAAAGCGCTTAACCCAGCTGGGTGTACGTATTTACGACGAGGTGAATCACCCTGAGCTGCATGCGACCGGCCACCCTGCTCAAGAAGAGTTAATTAAGCTCTACCAGTGGCTGAAGCCTAAACACTTGATGCCTGTTCACGGCGAAGCAAGACACCAGCAGGCGCATCAGACAATCGCTGAGCAGTTGGGTATTAGCGCACCGCTAACGCCGGTCAACGGTGATTTATTACGCTTTGACAACTACGGCCTTCACTGTGAAGCACACCATGTGCAGCCACCCTGCATTGTTAATCAGAACAGCGTTGTTCCACACCCCGGATTAGATGCGGCCATTTCCACGGCTCGACGCGGTAGCCTATATTTAGCACTGCCCGTGACCATTAGCGATCACGGCTGGGCGCGTATTGGCCGCTTAATGCTAGATGCAACGAATGCCTGCCCGCTGGATGAAGACAGCTTTATTGACTGGCTTGATGGGCAGCTTGATGAGATTGCCGCCGACACGCTCGCAGATCTGCGACAGGCGCTGCAGCCACGCTTGATTCATTGGCTGGCAGATCATATGCAGCACATGCCTGACGTGCACCTGCAAATTACCGCGGCTGAAATGCAAGAGACGTCCTAGCAGACCAGCGTTCTTAATCGTTAGATTTTTTTCTGGGTAGCTAGATGTTTTTCCAACGCGCCACATCCTGTTGATCAGAGTGACGCTCTGCGACCCAATACTCGCCCTGTGCGGAATGCTCTTTCTTCCAGAAAGGAGCCTGAGTTTTTAGATAGTCCATAATAAAATCACACGCTTCGAATGCTTCACGGCGATGAGCGCTGGCTACAAGCACCCGCACAATTGCATCGCCTGGCTGCATATGTCCTACGCGATGAATAATACGCACAGCGTTTAGCGCCCAGCGCTGCCCGGCCTGCTCACCGATCGCCTCGAGCGTTCGCTCAGTCATGCCAGGATAGTGCTCAAGTGTTAAACCGGTGACATCGGGCGTTTCATTGAAATCACGCACCAGGCCCGTGAAGCTCACCACCGCACCAATATCGGTGCGCTCTGATAATACCTCATCATATGCGTAGGCCATCGAGAAAGGCGCTGCTTGAATGGCAACCTTAATATCCACGCTTAGCCCCCCGTGACCGGCGGAAAAAATGCCACTTCATCGTTATCGGTCACCAACGCATCATCATTCGCCATCACTTGATTGATCGCGCATAGCGTACGCTGATCGGCCAATAGGTTGTATCGCGAATCGCGTGCAGCCAGTGTCGCTTTTAATCCGTGAATATCACGGCTGGAAAGTGTATCCAGCCCCACGAAGGTCTCGCTCTCGCCGACGCGCTCGCGTAGCTCGGCTAAAAACTTAACGCACACGCACGGCGAAGGACAGCGCTCACTCACGCTGACTTCACCTGCAGAGCCCTCGCCGGTGACAATGGGTGCCTGCTCGCTTAAACGCTGGTAATTACCGCGTTGCCCGCCCTGCTTGCTATCGAGCTGAATGGCATCGATACGCATATTTTTATCGACCGCTTTGCACATATCGTAAAGGGTCAAACAGGCGACGGAGACAGCCGTCAGCGCCTCCATTTCAACTCCTGTACGGCCATTTAAGCGACACAACGATGTGACGTGAACACAAGATTGTGCCACATCAATTTCAAACTCAACCGATACCTTAGAGAGCGCTAAAGCATGGCAGAGAGGTATTAGCTCATGGGTTCTCTTCGCTGCCTGAATACCAGCGATACGCGCAGTTGCCAGAACATCACCCTTGGGCAATTGTCCGTCACTGAGTAGCGTTAATGTTTCGGGCTGCATCACAATACGCCCTGAGGCAACGGCTTCGCGGCGGGTTTCTTGCTTATCGCCAACGTCTACCATATTGGCTTCACCACGGGTGTTGAGGTGGGTTAGATGCATAGTAATCACCTTTGCTTTTGTGAAGGCCGCGTCGTTGAGGATTGGGGCATTGAAGGTTGGGTCATTGAAGAATCGGATGCTGAAGGCAGCGCCTTATTTTTTGCATCTATCCAGGTCACGATCCAGCGCGCGATAGCATCAATATCATCAAGATCTAGCCGGGGCACACCGTCAGTCACATCAATTGAAGGCGGCTGGTTCGCTACTATCGCCGCCACCCATGTCCCCGTCAAAATTGACGCATCGCCAATGCCATCCCGGTACAGTACCAGCTTAGGTATTGGCCAGGTTTTAAAACCTTCGACAATCACAAGGTCGGGGTGATGCGGCACCAGCATGGCGATCAACTTAGCCAAGTCAGGCTCAGCCTGCCCGGGCGTTTCCTGCATCAGTGCAAACCGCTGATGTGAAGCCACCAGCACCGGAGCCGCACCGGCGCAGCGTAGCTTATGACTGTCCTTGCCGGGCTGATCTACATCAAACGAGTGATGGGCATGCTTAATCACAGCCACTTGTAGGCCATGCTCATTCAACTGCGGCAATAGCTTTTCTAATAGCGTCGTTTTACCGGTGCCACTCCAAGCAGCTATGCCCAAAATGGGAAAGGGTGCCGCTAGTTCATTTTTCATGCTGCCGACGCTCCTGGTTACCACTGGCGCGCTGTCATCCAAGCGATGCACGCGGTGTTCAAAACGCTAATGTTATTCGCCCTCTTGCTCTTGGGGTAATAGCCAGTTCAGCACAATACCCACTAGCGCAGCTAAGCTGACGCCCTGCAGCGTAAACTGGCCATCCCCAAACTGCATACCACCAATTCCAAACACCAGTATCAATGAGACCACTACTAGATTGCGGGGTGCCGTTAGCGATTGCCCAGCACGTACAAGTGTATTCATTCCTACCACTGCGATAGAACCAAACAACAGCGTCATAATGCCGCCCATCACAGGGCCCGGAATGGTTTGCAAAAATGCGCCTAGCTTAGCAACAAAGGCTAATATAATGGCGACGATCGCGGCGACTATCATGTACTTGGGGTTAAATGCTCGCGTGAGAGTCACTGCCCCCGTTACTTCTGAATAGGTTGTATTGGGCGGCCCACCAAATAAAGCAGCTACCGTCGTTGCTAATCCATCGCCGAGTAAAGTGCGATGCAGTCCCGGCTTTTCAAGATAGTTTTTGCGCGTCACCGATCCAATAGCCACCATATCACCAATGTGTTCAACCGCCGGGGCAATAGCAACGGGGATCATGAACAGGATAGCGGCCCAATGAAAACTTGGTGCTGTAAAGCTGGGCATCGATAGCCATGCGGCCTCATGAATCGGCGTAAAGTCGACCACACCCATTAGTAGCGCTAGCACATAGCCCGTAAAAATCCCGCCAATAATCGGCAATAGTCTTAGCAGCCCACGCCCAAAAACGGCGAGCAGCAGCGTCACCAGCAAGCTGGTCATTGATAAGAAAATGGCGGCACCATAGCCAATGTTATCGCTAGTTTCACCTGTGGCCATACTCACAGCGACGGGCGCCAGCGCAAGACCAATTACCATAATGACTGGCCCGACCACGACCGCAGGCAGTAGCCGGTGCAGCCAAGCGGTACCTTTTAAGCGCACGGCTTGTGAAATAACCACATACACCAAGCCAGACGCCATTAGCCCACCCATCGTAGCTGGAATGCCAAAGCTGGCTACCGAGCCTTGAATAGGTGCAATAAAGGCAAACGATGAGGCTAAAAACACCGGTACGCTTTGGCTAGTGACTGAATGGAACACCAGCGTGCCCACACCAGCTGTAAACAGAGCGACACTTGGATCAAGCCCGGTTAAAAGAGGCACTAATACCAAGGCACCAAACGCGACAAAGAGCATTTGCGTACCGGTTAATAGCACTTTTGCCCACGACTCAGTTTGGCCGGCAACGTCACGCATCGGTGATATCCTAGAGATGATTAAATTGTAATGTGCAAAAAAATGCCCCTAACGCAGAACGTAAGGGGCAGTCTGAAAAAGGACGCTTAGCGCGTTCCGAAAATCTTATCGCCAGCGTCGCCTAGCCCTGGAACGATATAGCCATTTTCATCCAATCGGTCATCAACGGAAGCGGTATAAATTTCGACATCAGGGTAGGCTTCCTGCACCCGCTTAATGCCTTCCGGTGCGGCGACTAGCACAATCACTTTCATGTGTTCACAGCCGCGCTCGCGCAACATATCTAACGTGGCGACCATAGAACCGCCTGTTGCCAGCATAGGATCAATGACAATCGCCATGCGCTCTTCAATATCGTTGGCAAACTTGGCGAAATAAGGAACCGGCTGCAGCGATTCTTCATCGCGGTAAAGACCTACGACGCTGACCCGCGCACTGGGGATAAGGTCCGTTACGCCTTCCAACATGCCAAGTCCGGCACGTAAAATGGGCACAACGGTGACTTTTTTACCCTTTAACCGACGCGTGGCGATCGGCTCGCCGTTCCAGCCCTGAATCTCATGGTCTTCAAGTTCCAGACCTTTGGTTGCTTCATAGGTCAACAGTTTGGCGACTTCACCTGCTAGTTCACGAAAGCTCTTAGTGCTCAGATCAACTTCACGCATCAGCCCCAATTTATGTTGAACAAGCGGATGGTTAATAGCGTAAACACTCATGGGACTTCCTCACTGCAGGGGATTCAGAATGGCAACCTGAGATCTTTCATTAGGCGCAAAATTGCGCACATTCTAACCGCAACCCGTTTCTAGGTTAAGGGGTTTCCGGTAATTGCCACTCAATAGGCGCTCGCCCCTGCGCTTGCAGGAACTGATTTGCTTGTGAAAAATGCCGTGTACCGAAGAAACCTCGGTACGCTGAAAGCGGTGAAGGGTGAGGTGCTTCGAGTATTAAATGCCGGCTTTGATCAATTAACGCGATCTTCTGGCGTGCATGCCCCCCCCAAAGGAGAAATACACAGGGAGGCGAATGCTGGCTAACCGTCTCGATAGCGCGATCGGTAAACGGCTCCCATCCTTTGCCTCGATGGGATGCCGCATTACCCTGCTCAACGGTGAGCGAAGTATTCAATAACAGCACGCCCTGTCTCGCCCACGCTTCCAGATGACCGTGGCGCACCGGCGTAAAGCCGACATCAGTGGCCAACTCTTTATAGATATTAACCAGCGACGGCGGCACGGGAATACCGGCCTGCACAGAGAAACACAGGCCGTGCGCCTGATGGGGGCCGTGGTAAGGATCTTGGCCTAGAATGACCACTTTCACTTCGCTTAACGGGGTCAGTTCGAAAGCACGAAACCACTGCGTAGAGTGCGGGTAGATAACTTTTTTGGCCGACTTTTGCTGTGCTAAAAATGCCTTTAGCGCCAGCATGTAATCTGCCTCAAACTCATTACCCAGCCACTGACTCCAATCGTTGGGAAGTGGATTGGCCATACTTACCTCTTCAGTTGATCAACAAGCGGCTCAACGTAAGCGACGCCCATGTCCCAGGGAAACTGGATCCAACACTGCTGAGCCACTTCTGTCAGATATTGATCGACTAAGGGGCGGCCGTCCGGCTTGGCATAAATAGTGACAAAGTGCGCCTTGGGTAGCATTTTACGCACTGCCCGCGCCGTTTTACCGGTGTCGACTAAGTCATCAACCAGTAGCCATCCGTCGCCGTCGTGCTCGACGCCCTTCATAATATCCAGACCGCCCTGATCCATATGGTCATAGCTTTTAATGCACACGGTATCGATCAGCCGGATATCCAATTCCCGCGCAATTAATGCAGCAGGAATTAAACCGCCACGCGTAATCGCCACGATGCCTTTAAAATCACGCTCGATCATCTGGTGACAAAGCGCACGCACATCGCGGTGCAGCTGATCCCAGGAAACAGTGAAGTGTTGGTGATAACGGTCGCTGCTCATGGGGATTACTCGTCTTCGTTGAAAGAACAAACTGCGAATACGCTGTAACCGGCATCGCGAATTTTCTGTGAACCACCCAGCTCAGGCAGATCAATAATAGTGGCTGTCTCAACGACGTTGCCACCGCTGCGTTGAATGAGATTTGCCGCTGCCATCATCGTGCCACCGGTCGCTATCAGGTCATCCATCAACAGAATGCGGTCATCCTTTTGGAAAGCATCGGAATGTAGCTCGACCTCCGAGTGGCCGTACTCAAGCGTGTACGTTTCACTGATGGTTTTGAACGGCAGCTTGCCCTTCTTACGCACCGGGACAAAGCTGCAACCCAATTCATATGCCAGCGGTGCGCCAATGATAAACCCACGAGCATCGATGGCCGCGATGGCATCCAGGTTCATTTCTTGATAACGATGAACAAAGCTATCAATCAGCTTGCGAAAAGCCGCGCTATTTTGTAACAAAGGAGTGATATCACGAAAATTTACGCCCTGCTCAGGCCAGTCAGGAACCGTGCGAATGACGGACTTAATGTAGTCGCCGTAGATACTCATCGCGCCTCTCATCGATTAGTAGAAAAAGTAGTAAAAAAACAGTAGAAAAGAGTCAAAATCAGGGGGTCATCACCCCATGAATAGATATCTCGCGGCAAACAGCAGCGACAAAATAATGACAGCTGGATTCAGATCGCTGAAACGGCCCGACAATGTTTTGATGGCAACATAGCTAATAAAGCCCAGCGCAATCCCCTCAGCAATGGAGAACGTCAGTGGCATCGCCAGGGCTGCAATCAAAACCGGCGCGGCATCGGTAGGGTCATCCCAGTTGGCATGCGCCAAGCTACCCGCCATCAATACCGCAACGTATAGCAGCGCACCGGCGGTGGCGTAGGCAGGAATAGAGCCGGCTAGCGGTGCAAAAAACAGGCTGATAAGGAACATCACGCCAACCACTACTGCGGTCAAACCGGTACGGCCGCCCGAGGCAATACCCGCGGTTGATTCAATATAGCTCGTCGTGGTTGAAGTACCCAACGCAGCACCCGCCATAGACGCGGTACTGTCGGCCATCATGGCGCGACCAATGCGGGGCAGCTTGCCGTCTTTATCTAGCAGCTTACCCCGATGAGCAACGCCCACTAAGGTGCCCGAAGTATCAAATAGGTCCACAAACAAGAAAGCGAAAATCACGCTGAGCATCGCTACATCTAACGCACCCATCAAATCCATCGCCATAAAGGTAGGTGCAATGGAAGGCGGCATCGACATTAATCCACCGTACTGGTTATGCCCAAGCAGCATCGCCAGTACGGTGATGCCCAAAATACCGATCATTACTGCGCCGGTTACCCGCAGGTAAGAGAGAGCGGTAATAACAAAGAAGCCCAGCAAGGCATAAATAGCCGGCGGCTGAGAGAGATCTCCCAGCGAAACGAAGGTGGCAGGATTAGCAACGACAATCCCTGCGTTTTTAAGCGCAATCATCGCCAGGAACAGCCCGATACCGGCCGCAATCCCCAGCCGCAACGACATCGGAATGGCATTAATAATCCATTCGCGAATTCTGAAAATACTGAGTAAAAAGAACGTCAGACCAGAAAAGAACACCGCTCCCAACGCTGCTTCCCAGGTGTAGCCCATCCCTAGCACTACGCCATAGGTAAAGAAAGCGTTCAATCCCATACCAGGCGCCTGGGCGATGGGGTAATTAGCCCACAGCCCCATCACGAAACAACCAATAGCCGCCGCTAAGCAGGTGGCCACAAACACTGCGCCGTAATCCATCCCCGCTTCAGAAAGGATGCTTGGGTTGACAAAAATAATGTAAGCCATCGTCAGGAACGTGGTGATCCCTGCGATAACTTCTGTCTTTACATTGGTTTTGTGCTCGGAGAGCTTGAAGTAGTTATCCAGACGTTTCATGAATATTGTTGTCCTTAGCGCTAACGCCGCATCAGCATGCGTTCCGGTGCCCAGAAAAGCCGCACATACTACCGAAACGCTCCACATGATGCGAGCGCCCCAGCATAGCGGCCCCTAATCGCGAGAAAGTCTCGCGGCTTAATGCCAAGCAATCTTCAGGCCATGGGCTAACCAATTGGTCAATTCCATAACGCACCAATATAATAATCACCGCTGCTATAGGCCTTACTATGGAAGGCCTACCTGTTAAACCCGCGGCTGCGTAGCCAGAATACGCTCTACAGTTTCAACGATGACCTGCGTTTGTGGATCGATTTCAATATTGACCTGATCCCCAGGCGCCCGGTCTTGAAGAGTAGTGCGTGCCAGCGTTTCAGGAATTAAATTAACGCTAAACTCAGCGCCGGCCTCTGTTTGGCGCACGTCGCCTATCGTCAAGCTAATGCCATCGACACCGATATAGCCCTTCTCAAATACGAAGCGGCCAAGCCGTTCGGGAAGGGCAAACCACAGGCGACGATTATTGGGTGCCTCTTCAATCGCCACCACGTCTGCCATAGAAATAATATGACCCGACATCGAGTGCCCGCCAATTTCATCACCAAAGCGCGCCGCCCGCTCTATATTGACGCACTGCCCTGGCGTAATGGCACCAAGATTGGTCAAACGCAGCGTTTCGCGCATTAAATCAAAGCTTACGTTATCACCCTCGATCGACGTTACCGTCAAACACACTCCGTTATGGGCAACCGATGCGCCGATCTCAAGGCCCGCTCGCATTGAGAGAGGCATTTCAACTATGTGCACGCGAAACTCATCCAGTTCACGCACTGCCACTACCTTCGCAACCCCTTGCACAATGCCAGTAAACATAAAGCTCTTATCTCCTAAATTTCAGCGCTAGCGGAATTCTGGGCACAAGCTTACTACTGGTGCCTCGCTCTTGCGCACTCTTCTCCAATATATTGCCTGCTAACCCGATAATGCTGAATGGCTAAGCAACCTCTCACCCAGTCAAGCCAAACATATGACCAAGCATATTGATTAGTGAAAAATACGAAAAAAGTGACCAATGTCAGGAAATATCGCTATTTTTCCAGCTTAAAACATACAATCAGACGGATGTGATTGACAGGGCATGTCGGCATATTTAAACTTTGGTCGCAAATTTAATGACGCCGATTTGTACCCATATTGCGGGCGTCCACCTACTTATTGGCCAAGCCATTGTTAGGTGAAGTGCAGCTAATAGGGTGTGTCCAGCGCTGATGGTCACCCAGGCGGGTGGCTTTTTTTATTTTCAGCCCTCCCCTTGGCCACTTGAAATTTGCACCCCCGCACCCGTCTTCGGCCTACCGTTAAGGCAGACGCTATGATTGAACTTAGCAACGTCAGTAAAACCTACTTCAGCAACACCTCTGTCGGCAAAAGAAAGGGCAACGACAAAAACGCTGTCCATGCACTCAAAAATGCCAGCCTCAGCGTTCCGAAAGGCGCAATTCATGGCGTCATTGGGCTTTCCGGCGCAGGCAAGTCCACGCTAATTCGCTGCGTCAATCTACTTGAGCGGCCCACGAGTGGCAGCGTTACGGTAGATGGTCAAGAAATGACGCGCCTAAGCAACGCAGAGCTTAATCGTGCACGCCACCGAATTGGGATGATCTTTCAGCACTTCAATTTGCTCACCACACGTACAGTATTCGACAACGTCGCGCTTCCCCTTGAACTAATGGGCCAAAAACGTCACGCCGTGCTTGAGCGCGTTATTCCGCTACTGGAAATGGTTGGCCTGGCGGACAAAGCCGATCAATACCCTGCTCAGCTTTCTGGCGGACAAAAACAGCGCGTTGCCATTGCGCGTGCCCTGGCTAGCAAGCCGCAGGTTCTACTTTGCGATGAAGCGACCTCGGCACTCGACCCGCAAACTACCAGCTCAATTCTGGAGCTGCTGCGTGACATTAATCGTCAGCTTGGCATTACCATCTTATTGATTACTCATGAAATGGAGGTGGTGAAATCGATTTGCCATCGAGTGAGCCTGATTTCTGACGGCAAACTGGTTGAAGACGCTGAAGTGGGCGACTTTTTCACCGCGCCGCGCACTCAGCTGGGCCGAGAATTCCTCAATGATTTCCTGCAGCTAACGCCGCCTAAAGAGCTGATTGAACGACTCATGGACGCGCCCGGCCATAATACTCACCCTGTAGTCCGTCTCACCTTCTCGGGCGACGCGGTCTCAACGCCGCTCATTTCGCGCCTTGCCCGTGAATGCGGTGTCGACGTCAGCATTTTGCAGGCTAAAGTAGAATCTATTCAGGAACGCACCCTGGGCTTAATGATTGCAGAGCTATTAGGTACGGCGGCGCAAACTCAGCAGGCCATGGCGTATCTTGAATCTCATCAATTGCAGGTAGAGGTACTTGGCTATGTCCAGCGCAATGATTGATCTTATTTTACAGGCCACGCTGGACACTCTTTACATGGTGGCCATATCGGGGCTGATTTCAACGCTGGTTGGCCTACCGCTAGGCGTATTGCTTTACGTCACGCGCCCCCGCCAAATATTAGCAAAGCCTGTGCTTAACCAAGCGCTTAGCGTCATTACTAACATTGGCCGTTCAATCCCTTTTATCATTTTGATGGTGGCCATCATTCCTTTTACGCGCATGCTTGTTGGTACGTCGATTGGCATCAATGCGGCTTCGGTGCCGCTAACGATTGCCGCCATTCCGTTTATTGCACGCTTGGTTGAAGCGGCGCTCAATGAGCTTTCACCGGGACTCATTGAAGCCGCACAAGCAATGGGCGCCACCCCCTGGCAGATCATTTGCAAAGTACTCATTCCAGAGGCTCGCGGCGGCATCATGACGGGCTTAACGATTACCGTCGTAACGCTGGTGAGCTACTCGGCCATGGCAGGTGCAGTCGGTGGCGGTGGCCTAGGCGATTTAGGCATACGCTATGGCTATAACCGCTTCAACCCGACCATTATGCTCATTACGGTCGTGATTCTGGTCATCATGGTGCAAGGCTTCCAGAGCCTAGGCGACTACCTGGTTCGTAAAAGTGATCGCAAGTAGCTATTTATTTGGCCCATTATAATTACTCGGCCCCATATAACCAAAACGAATTAGACACAGAGTTTTTATTCCCGCATCATTGCGGCATTATCTACAACGTGATTGGAGAAACGCCATGCAAAAGCTCATTATCGGTAGCCTGACAGTCCTAGTCCTTGCGGTGAATGTCGCCAACGCAGAGACTCGCAGCATCAAAATGGGTACCGTTGCGGGCCCTGAAACAGAAGTAATGGAAGTAGCGGCACGCATCGCTAAAGAAGAATACGACCTTGATGTCGAAATCATTGAATTTACTGACTTCGTCACACCTAACGTTGCGCTCGCGGATGGCAGCTTAGATGCTAATGCCTACCAGCACGAACCCTACCTAGACACCATGATTAACGACCGTGGTTACGAGCTCGCGGTGGCAGGCTACACTTTCGTTTATCCGATTGGCGCTTACTCGGAGAAATACGACAGCATTGATGACTTGCCTGACGGCGCACAAATTGCTCTACCCAATGATCCGACCAACGAAGGTCGTGCGCTGATCTTGATGCACAATGAAGGCCTGATCACCCTTAACGACCCGGAATTCCTTGAAGCAACGCCTATTGATATTGCTGAAAACCCGCGCAACTTCCGCTTCCGTGAAATTGAAGCAGCTCAGCTACCGCGCGTACTGCCCGATGTCGACATGGCGTTCATCAACAATACCTTTGCACAGCCAGCGGGCTTAAGCCTTGATGACGCCCTGATTAAAGAAGGCCCTGAGTCGCCTTACGTCAACCTGATCGCCGTGCGTGCGGGTGATGAAGAGCGCGAAGAGATTCGCCAACTGGTCGATGCCTATCAGCGTGATGAAGTCATTGAAAAAGCGGAAGAGTTATTCAAAGGCGCGGCCGTTCCCGGCTGGACTAAGTAACGCCCAGGACTGTTTCCTTCGCAGTAAAAAGATATGCTAAGCCGGCCCTGCGCCGGCTTTGTGCGCTTTGAAAAAAACACCGGTCTTATCCGGTTTCTAAACAAGGAAGCCACATGCAAACCACAGTCGATTTCTCGATGCTTAACCGCCAGCTGGAAGCGCTGCTGGACACACGGGACTGGCTAACCAACAGCGCACAGACAGGCGCGTTTATCGCTCAACAGCTTAGCGATTTAAACTGGGTAGGTTTTTACCTTCAGCGTCAATCTGACGTACTCAGCCTGGGGCCCTTCCAAGGCCATCCTGCATGCCATCCGATCCCCTTCAGCAAAGGTGTCTGCGGTGCCGCTGCGCGCCAGCAAACCACTCAGCGAATCGACGACGTACATGCAGTTGAAGATCATATTGCCTGCGATGCCAACTCACGCTCCGAGCTCGTGGTTCCTATCGTTGTCAATGGCCACCTCTGGGGCGTACTAGATTTAGATAGCCCACGGCACGGGCGCTTCACGCAGCAAGATCAAGCTGGCATTGAAGCGCTTGTTGCCATCTTTATTCAGCAAACTGATTTACCCAATTTCACCGCCGAAGCTAACTAGCACACATACAAAAACACCTCATGCGTTATTGCACGAGGTGTTTTGAGATAATTGGTAGGACCAGGCGGATTTGAACCGCCGACCTCCACGATGTCAACGTGGCGCTCTAACCAACTGAGCTATGGTCCTAAAATTGATGCTTGTAAAATTTGGTAGGACCAGGCGGATTTGAACCGCCGACCTCCACGATGTCAACGTGGCGCTCTAACCAACTGAGCTATGGTCCTACTGGCACTGCTCGCAGACACAATCGTGCCAAGCAACGGATGCGAATTGTACGTCCTTACCACTGAATTGCAAGCTTTTTCCCTGCTCTGCTTCGCTTCTTTGCACGACTCACTCGATAACAAATTATCGTCTAACCCGTGCACTTATATTATTACATCGCAGGCTAAGTATTTTAGTATGATGGCCATTATCTATAGGGAGGTAAGCCATGCTCGGTATTTTGCTAGGAAGCATCGCCATCGCGCTGTTATTAGCCACGCTCATTGCGCGCATCGAATTGCACTGGTGGTGGATTCGCAGTTTTGAATTTCCACGCTTACAGATTGCATGCGTAGCGCTCGCGGACTTTATACTGGCGGCTAACTTTGTTGATTCAGGACGCTGGCAGTGGATTGCACTAGGCGCATCAGGCATTACCTTTTTGGTTCAGGCCTATTACATCTTGCCATGGACACCGCTTTGGCCTGTGCAGGTTCAAGCGGCAGAAAGTCCAGATAAAGGCCGCACCATTACGCTGCTAATCGCTAACGTTTTAACGCCAAATCGGCAGGCCCAATCGCTTATCGACATGATAAACAAGCATCAGCCTGACATCGTACTGACGCTTGAGTCTGATCAGTGGTGGGAAGACCAGTTAGACCCCGCATTGAAAGAAAACTGGCCCAATAGCGTTAAAATCCCGCTCGACAATCTTTACGGCATGCACCTCTACTCGCATTTGGAGCTAACCAATACTTCCATAGAGTGGCTGATCCAAGACGATATTCCGTCTATTCATACTACCGTCACGTTAGAAAACGGCGATAAGCTTTGCCTCTACGCACTGCACCCACGCCCGCCTGCGCCCAGCGAGAGTGAGAAATCTTTGTGGCGCGACGCGGAGCTGTTACTCGTCGGCAAGAAGATTTATGACAACCCACAGCCGACGCTAGTAGCTGGCGATCTTAATGACGTAGCGTGGTCACGGACAACACGGCTCTTTTGTCGCGTTGGCGGCATGCTCGACCCACGCCGAGGCCGCGGGTTATTCAGCACCTTCCACGCTAAATATCCAATGTTACGCTGGCCTCTGGACCATATTTTCGTGACCGAGCACTTCACCTTGGTAGGCATGCAGCGCCTAAGCTACTTCGGCTCAGATCACTACCCTATCCTCGCGACCTTTTGCTATCGCCCCTCGCGCAAAGACGAGCATGAAACGCCCGAAGCCAGCGCAGAGGAACAGGAAGAGGCCAGCGAAACGATTCAAGAAGGCAAAACCGAACATCAAGAAACCTAATTGCTGACGCCCCCCAAAGGCCGGGTTACTCGGGAATACCGCCTTGCGTCAATACGGCCGGATCTAACAGGCGCTCAAGCGTTTCCCTATCCAGGTCTGTATTCTCCTCAGCAACATCAATGATCGGCCTACCCGCCTGGTAGGCCTTTTTGGCAATAGCGGCCGCTGCGTTATAGCCAATCACACCATTTAACGCCGTTACCAGAATAGGGTTGCGTGCCAGGGGCGCTTTCAGATTCTCTTCACGCACCTTAAAGGTCGCAATTGCGCGATCAGCGAGCAGTCGAGAAGTATTGCTCATCAAGTTAATTGAAGTGAGCAAATTGGAAGCCACTAGCGGCAGCATGACATTCAATTGGAAGTTACCGCTTTGTCCCGCAACGGTAATCGCCGCGTCTAAGCCAATAACCTGTGCAGCGGCCTGAGCGGCTGACTCGGGAATCACAGGGTTTACTTTACCCGGCATGATTGAGCTGCCGGGCTGCAGCGCCTCAAGCTCAATTTCACCCAGCCCAGCCAGCGGTCCTGAATTCATCCAGCGCAGATCATTGGCAATTTTCATAATCACACAGGCCAGACCTTTTAACTGCCCTGACAGCTCTACCGCCGCATCTTGTGACGAGAGACTGGCAAAAAAACTATCGTTAGGAGCAAACATTAACCCCGTCTGTTCACTGAGTTCCTGAGCAACCTGCTCAGCGAATCCATCAGGGGCATTGATGCCAGTGCCCACCGCAGTGCCACCCTGCGCTAAACGGCAAAGCCTTTGCATTGCGCTATCAAACCGCTCGATGGCTTGATTGAGCTGGCTTGACCAAGCGCCTAGCTCTTGATCCATGCGTAGCGGCATAGCATCCATTAAATGGGTGCGGCCCGTTTTAACGATATGGCTTAGCTCACTAGCACGGCGGTCAATCGTGTCACGCAAATGTACCAGCGCGGGCCGGAGAGTTTCATGCACACCAATGGCGGCCGAGAGATGAATAGCGGTTGGAATCACATCGTTGCTCGACTGCCCCATATTGACGTGATCATTGGGAGTGACGTCGACACCCTCTCGGGACGCCAGGTTGGCCAACACCTCATTGACGTTCATGTTAGAGGAGGTACCTGAGCCGGTTTGAAACACATCAATGGGAAAATGCTGATCATGAATACCGGTTAGCACTTCACGCGCAGCTTTCTGGATCGCTTCTCCCCGCTCATTATCAAGCTCCCCCGATGCTTGATTGACACGTGCTGCGGCTAATTTGATGCGAACAACCGCATGAATAAAGGCCGGGGGCATGGGCGTGTGAGAAACCGGAAAGTTATTAATTGCTCGCTGCGTTTGCGCACCGTAAAGGGCATCTGCGGGCACTTCCAACTCACCCATGCTATCGCGTTCAATACGTGTTGCCATTGCTGGTCCTCCTATGAATATGACGACTCCTCCTGGTCTGAGCGCAAAGCCGTGATATCGTTCGCCAAGGGTTGCCAAACGCTTATCAAATAAAGCCTGCTTCAAAAAAAGACGTCTTCAATAAAGTCTTAACGAACTGCTCAGCACATGCGTTTAAAGCCAATGTTGCACCGCACAAAAGTCTTTGCTATGCTGCATGGCAAGATAACGCGTATAGATGCCAGTACGTAAGCAGTACCCACCTCTGGATGGCTGTTTCTGGCAATCTATTTTAGCAGTGCTGTCTCTGGCCGTGCTGTTGCAACCCTAGAGGGAATGGATATGAATACTGTTAATACGAATGAAATGACCCAGCAGTTTGACAATATGTTTATGGCGCCTGCACGTGCTTTTATGACATTAAGCGTTGATTACGCTGAAAAAATGATCAATGCTCAGATGGATGCCAGCAAAGCCTATACAGACACAGGCATCGCGCAGATGCGTCAGATGATGAACGTAAAAGACGCGGAAGGCCTGCGTAGCTATATGGAAAGCCAGCAAAACGTTGCTAAAGAATTGGCCGAGCGCGCTAAGGGCGATGCAGATAAAGTAGTGTCATTGCAGCAGGATTTTATTCAGAAAAGCCAAAAATTGACTGAAGACAATGTCAAGCAAGCGCAAACCGCCGCTAGCAAAATGAGCAAAACCGCTTAACGCTTTACCCATATTATAAGCGGGTGAACCAGCTCGTTAAAACGCCACCGCAGGCCCTGCCTACGGTGGCGTTTTAGTGGTTGTCGAATCATTTTTTACCCCTATTGATAAACCAGTCCTTACCAACCCAGGGCAGACTTTACAAACGGTATCGTCAGTTTACGCTGAGCCGTCAGCGACGCCTTATCAAGCGTTTCAACCGCACGACAAAGCTCACCTAGCTCACGCGGGCCTCGATGTAGAATATAGCGACCCACGTCGTCGGGTAGCTGTATGCCTCTCACGCTGGCACGTAGCTTTAGAGCAGCCAAACGCTCACTGTCGTCATCTAGCGGATGAACGTGAAAAGTAACCCCCCAGGTTAACCGCGAAGCGAGATCAGGCAACTGCACATTTAATTGGCGTGGAGAGGCATTAGCAACAATCAATAGCCTTTTACCTGCGTCCCGCAGCCGATTAAAAGCGTGAAACAGGGCCTCTTCCCAGCGCTTGCGCCCGATTACGCACTCCAAATCATCGATAGCCACAAGATCCAGCCGCTCGATATCTTCCAGCATCAGCGGCGGAAAGTGGCCTAAGTCGCCCAGCGGCAAATACAGCGCGCGCTTATCTGCATCTGACGCTGCGTGACAGGCCGCTTGAAGCAGGTGACTGCGCCCTACGCCAGGCGCCCCCCACAGGTATAGAAACTGCTCACCCTCTACCGTTAGCTGCTGGGTGACATGCTCTACTAGCGAAGCGTTCGCACGCCCCGCATAGTAGTTATTAAACGTGGCATCATCACGTAAACCAATGCCCAGAGGAAGCTGTGCCGGTGTTCGGCTCATGGTGACTCCCGTTTATCATCACGACTCAACTCATCATGATATGACGAACTTACCTCGATAATTTTTGGCTGATCGTCGGTATTTTTATCGTCGTACAGCTCGCTGTGCTGATAGCGTACTTTGACTTCTTTAAGCAGCACCAAAATCACCGCAGCCACCGGTAGTGCCAACAATACCCCGGTTAAACCAAACAGCTTTCCACCCGCCAACACGGCAAAGATAACCGCTACCGGATGTAGGCCAATTTTATCGCCCAACAGCTTAGGTTGAAGTACCACGCTCTCAGCCATTTGACCAATGCTGAAGACTAAAATTACGCCCACCACAGCCCACCACGTGGCGTATTGAAAGAGCGCCACCACAAGCGCGATCACCAAGCCGACAATAAAACCCAAGAACGGTACGATGCTCACCAGCCCGGATACGAAGCCGATCAGCAGCCCGAAGTTAAGCCCCATCAGCGTCAAACCTACTGCATAAATAATCCCTAAGCAGAGCATGACCAGCAGCTGTCCGCGTAAAAATGAGGAAAGTACATCATCGCAGCGGCGCGCTAAGCGAAAGGTATCATCAGCCCACTGACGGGGGATTAAATTAGCAATATTGTCGAGCAACCGATTCCAGTCTAAAAGTAGATAAAAAGTCACCACGGGAATCAATGCAACGTAAGTCACCCAGGACGCAAACGCCATCCCCGAACGACCAATCTGGCCCAGTGCCTGCGCTAAATAACCACCCGCATCGCGCCAGTTCTCAGCGAGCGTTTCACGGGCATTGGTTAACTCTGCGGTCAAGTCATAACCTGTCCACTCCTGCACCTGGGGAGCCAGTATGTTTTCGACCCAGTTGAAAATACTCGGAATAGCTTCTCCCAACTGCTTAAGTTGCTGAACAACCAGCGGTATCAATATCAGTAAACTCACCACTAGAATGATGAGCAGGACTAAAAACACACTACTCACCGCCAGGGGCCGATTCATACCCCAGCGCTGGAAGCGATTAGCCAGCGGGTCGGCCAAATAAGCGAGAATCATCCCAGCAATAAAAGGCATCAGCACTGAATCTAGCAAATATATAGAACCGCCTATCACTACCAAAAACAGGACACCCCACCAAGAATTGCGCATGCTTCCCTCTCAAATATGGATTTAAATCGATCATTTTCACTAAGCGTTACTATGCCGTATATCAGCAAAACCTGCTCGTAAGCTTTTCAACATGTTTCACAGCGGTGCGGCCTGCGCCACTGAGTGTTACAATCCGCTTCAGTTATCGTCCAGCACTGGCCATGTCGCCAGCACTACCAGCACCGCTATTTGCTTCACAGGATCTGTCATGACCGAGACCTCTTCTTCTTCGGCTACTCCTTCCCTCAGCTACAAGGACGCAGGCGTCGATATTGATGCCGGTAACGCCCTGGTTGACCGCATTAAACACGTTGCCAAGCGCACTACTCGCCCAGAAGTAATGGGTGGACTTGGCGGCTTTGGCGCCCTGTGCGAAATACCGGCAGGCTACCGGCAGCCCGTTCTTGTCTCAGGCACCGATGGAGTCGGTACCAAGCTGCGCCTAGCCATGGATCTTGGCAAACACGACACCATTGGGATTGATTTAGTCGCGATGTGTGTCAACGACTTGATCGTCGCCGGCGCCGAGCCACTGCTATTTCTTGACTACTATGCCACGGGTAAGCTCGATGTGGATATTGCTGCTGACGTTGTCACCGGAATTGGCGCTGGCTGCGAACTGGCGGGTTGCGCGTTAGTCGGTGGCGAAACCGCCGAAATGCCGGGGATGTATGAGGGTAGCGACTATGATTTAGCAGGCTTTTGCGTCGGCGTCGTTGAAAAAGCAGACATTTTGGATGGCAGCAAAGTCTCTGAAAACGACGTTGTGTTGGGCCTTGCGTCATCAGGTCCGCACTCCAACGGCTACTCGCTGATCCGCAAAATTCTTGATGTTAGCAACGCCTCGCTCGACACCGACATTGACGGTACGACCCTAGGCGATGCGCTAATGGCGCCTACCCGCATCTATGTTAAATCACTGCTGTCTTTAATGCGCGAAAGTGATATCGCCGTGCACGCGCTATCGCACATCACCGGTGGCGGGCTGCTGGAAAATATTCCCCGCGTTCTGCCTGATGACCTGGCTGCCCACATTGATATTAATAGCTGGACACGCCCCGCCGTGTTTGATTGGTTACAGGCACACGGCAATGTCAACGAAACCGAAATGCATCGCGTCCTCAACTGCGGCATTGGCATGGTGGTGGTGGTCTCACAGCAACAAGCGGATGAGGCAGTCGCTTACTTAGAAACGCAGGGCGAAACCGTGTACCGCCTGGGCAAGATCGTTAAACGCCAAGAGGAAGCCGTCATTCTGGAGAGCCTCTCGGCATGACCAATACGGACTACCAAAGCGACACCATTAAAGACGTAACGCCAGAACCTGTCGGTGCTCGACGTATCGTTGTACTGGTTTCTGGCAATGGCAGCAATCTGCAGGCGCTGATTGATGCTCAGTCACATGACCGCTTAGGCGGTGGTGAAATCGTTGCGGTCATATCCAATATCGCTGATGCCTACGGCTTAAAGCGAGCCCATGAAGCAGGTATTGAAGCGGTCGCGCTGCCCCATCGCGAATATGACAGCCGCGAAGCCTATGATGGCGCATTGATTAAAGTCATTGAACGCCACGAGCCGGATCTCATCATTCTGGCAGGCTTTATGCGTATTTTAACGCCTCGCTTTGTGCAACGTTTCCTGGGACGTATGCTCAACATCCACCCGTCGCTGCTGCCCAACTACCCGGGGCTTAATACCCACGCGCGGGCTCTGGCCGACAGCGTGGAAAGCCACGGCTGCAGTGTCCACTTTGTGACCGAAGAGCTAGACGGCGGCCCGGTGGTATTACAAGCCGAGCTACAGGTAAGTACTGATGACACGGTAGAAACGCTTCAAGAGAAGGTACGCTCGCGCGAACATCTGCTTTATCCGATTGCGGTACAGTGGTTCTTAGAAGGCAGGCTGCAGTTCAGTGCAGATGGCGCCAAAATGGACGGACAGCTGCTACCCGAATACGGAATGCGCCTCTCCCATGCCGATGCGGCGGAAGAGCTTGATGAGGAGCCTGACGACGAATCGCACCTGTAATAGCGTTCAGCAAACGCGCCAGGACTGAGTTGAAAAAATTGAAACAAAAAACGCCTGACGGAGATTGATATTCCGTCAGGCGTTTTTCATAGCGAGCCTTAAGTGCGCGGCAACGTAACCCCGCGCTGGCCCATGTACTTGCCACCACGATCTTTATACGAAGTAGCGCATACTTCATCTGACTCTAAGAATAGCATCTGCGCAACGCCTTCATGAGCATAGATTTTCGCAGGCAAATTCGTCGTATTAGAGAACTCAAGCGTTACATGGCCTTCCCACTCAGGCTCAAGCGGCGTGACGTTAACAATAATGCCACAGCGCGCGTAGGTAGATTTACCTAAGCAAATAGTGAGTACATTACGCGGAATGCGAAAGTATTCTACCGTACGCGCTAATGCGAATGAGTTTGGCGGAATAACACAAACGTCGCCTTTAATATCGACGAAGCTTTTCGCGTCAAAGGCTTTAGGATCGACAATCGCCGAGTGAATATTAGTAAACACTTTGAATTCATCAGCACAGCGAACGTCGTATCCGTAGCTTGATGTGCCATAGGAAATGACGCGCTGATCGTTCACATAGCGCACCTGTTCAGCCTCGAACGGCTCGATCATTGCATCGCTTTTGGCCATGCGACGAATCCAGTTATCAGATTTGATACTCATCTAGTACGTTATCACTCGCTAAAGGAAATGGTAGGGCCTTCGTTTTGGCTCATGTTTACCGCTTCGGCTACTTTTTTGGCAATCGCTGCAAAGGTTTGGCTCACCGTACCTTCTGGCTCAGATACGACGCTCGGCCTGCCTGAATCCGTTAACTCACGGATAGAAAGCGTTAATGGCAGCCGTCCAAGCACTTGGGTATCGTACTCTTGGGCAATGCTATCACCGCCTCCGGTACCAAAAATAGCTGCTTCATGGCCACAATTTTCACAGTGGTAAAGACTCATGTTCTCAACAACGCCCAACACCGGCACGTTAACTTTGCGGAACATTTCAATCCCTTTACGGGCATCTAATAGAGCAATATCTTGCGGCGTTGTGACGATCACGGCGCCTGCTACCGGCACTTTTTGCGCCAGCGTTAGCTGGATATCACCGGTGCCTGGGGGCATGTCAATCAGCAGAAAATCTAGGTTATCCCATTGGGTTTGCGTCAACATCTGCTGAAAGGCACCCACCACCATCGGTCCACGCCATACCATTGGCTCACGGGTGTTAACCATAAAGGCCATCGACATGGCTTGAATACCATGGGCCTCAAGCGGTAGGAATTTATTATTGGCCGCGGCCTGTGGGCGTACGCCCTCTTTAACACCGAGCATTTGTGCTTGGCTGGGACCATAAATATCAGCATCAAGAACGCCCACGCGATAATTCTGTGCGGCTAACGCCAGCGCCAAATTAACGGTGACGGTAGATTTACCCACGCCGCCTTTGCCTGATGCCACTGCAATAATATGCTTAACCCCATCCATCCAATGGCACTCCTTTCATTGTTAGGCGCTTAATTAAAATAGCCCCTTAGATTAATCGTTGAGTGAATGATACTCCTCAGCGCAACAATCATAAACCAACAAGCAAAAAGCGGACGCCGGTTGCCCGGCATCCGCTCTTATTTTCAGCATCAGCGCTTAGCGATAAAGGGTAAGCGCTTAGTCACGTTTCAGCCAGCATTCTGCTCTGATTCTTGACTGCCGCCGTCGCTATCGTTGGCGCTTTCATCGCTATTGTCAGGCGTATTCTCTTCATCAGAGCTGTCTTGCGAAGTTGCTGCGGCTTCGCTGACTGAGTTTTCTGCATCCGCTAAGCGGCTGTCTAGTGTGGAAAGCTCATCACGCCATTCACCTAGCTGGCTCTCTAAACGCTGCAGCTGACTTTCACGCTCCTCAAGATTACTCTCGACACTCGCCACTTCTTCGCGCCCAGCATCTAGAGCCGTCATCAAATCGTCAAGCTCACCCTGAGCAGTGGAAACGTCCTCATTTAGGCTAGTTTGCTGCTCGGTCGTTTGGCTAATCTGCTCTTCCAGTGCAGACAGCTCTTCTTCCTTAGCACTTAAATCGTCTACCGCTTGCTGACGCTGCTCTTCAGCCTGCTGGCGTGCAGCTTCGGCCTCTTGACGGGCATCCTCAGCGCTCTGGCGAGCTTCCTCAACCTGCTGCAAATTACTTTCTGCTTCGTCACGGGTGTTGGCGATTTCGTCTCGCTCTTCGCGCAGTCCCGTCATATCGTTTTCAGCATTTTCTAACTGCTCATTCAATGCTGAAATCTCTTCTTGCAGCTTATCCCGCTCAGCTTCAAGCTCTTCTAAGCGCGTCTGAACCTCGCTGACGTCACCCTGAGCACTCTGGAGCGCAGCGTTAGCCTCATCCTGCTGTGCCTGCAAGGAATCCCGCTCTTCCTGCAACGTAGCGAGATTCGTTTCGGCTTCATCAATTTCGCTAACGCGCTGTTTCATCTGACTGTTTTCTTGCTCAGCACTTGCTAGTTGCTCTTCAAGGCTATCGACACGATCTTGACGTGTGCTCGCATTAGACTGCGCCATGATTGCCCAAATAACCGCGATTGCCGCGATGCCTGCAATGGCTTTTACTCGATTGTCTTGAAAGAGCGCTTTCATATCCGCTTGTTTGACCGGCTCCGGCTCCGGCTCCGGCTCCGGCTTGTTGGCTGGCGGCAGATTGTCTGAATGGTTATCTGAATGATTGTCTTCTGACATTATGCGTTCCTCTATGATCTACGCTTAGATTGGCAAGCCAAGGTGTGTCCAAACTGAAGAAATGCTTTAGCAACAGTGATTCCCTAGCGGCGGACGATTACCCTTTCAGCATACACAGCTCACTGCATCTAGCCAGTCTGTTAGTAAACTCTTATAGCCATGCGACGGCCGGGCTACCGCTTAGCTTAAAAGCTAATGCTGCTGACTAAGGTGAATGTTTACCTTCATGAAAGCCTGACGCCTGTCCCTCCAGCACGTCAAACCATGCAAGGGTCGTGTGTAATGACACCACGCTGCCGACTATAAGCAGCGTAGGTGGTTTTATGTCGCCCGCCAAGAAAGCATCGGGCAGCGATGAAACGGTTCCCACGTGCGTGCGCTGCTGACGCGTAGTGCCTTGCTCGATAAGCGCAAGCGGCGTTTCTGGTGACAGTCCGTGCTCTATCAGCGCCTGACTAATGACTCTAACGCTGCCTAACCCCATATAGAACACAAGCGTTTGCGCGGGTCGGGCAAGTGCATCCCAGTCAAGCTCGCATTCCCCCTGTTGCAAGTGTCCGGTAACAAACCGAACCGACTGCGCATGGTCCCGATGGGTAAGCGGAATACCCGCATAAGCGGCGCAGCCTGAGGCTGCCGTGACGCCAGGAATGACTTCCACGCTAACCTTGGCGGCCCGCAGCGCTTCTAGCTCCTCGCCTCCTCGGCCAAATATAAATGGGTCACCGCCTTTGAGGCGTACGACGCGCTTCCCTTGATGAGCCCACGCCACCAACGCTTGATTAATCTCATTTTGAGGCACGCTATGCAGCGAACGAGCCTTGCCAACATAGTAGCGCTGCGCTTCGCTAGGTATAAACGCCAGAATTTCATCACTAACTAAGCGGTCATAGAGCACCACTTCGGCCGCTTGCAGGCGTTTATAGGCCTTGAGCGTCAGTAATTCTGGGTCACCAGGGCCGGCTCCGACCAAACTCACCCAGCCATATGGCTGATCACCGTGCTGTCGTCCTGCTTCCAAGAAACCACCTCGAGGAATAAAAATTAGATTCTATATATTAAAAAGTAATTAATTTTATCATTAAATACCGATAACGCCTCGAATAAATTAGTGCGCATGACTTTGCTATGGGGCAGGCCATGTAACGCTGAGCATAGGGGTTGCCGAGTACCGCTGCGGCGAGCCTTTAACGAGCCTCATTGAGCGAGCCGATCAGGCGCTGTATAGCGCAAAAAGCGTAGGCCGCGACTGCGTTCGTCTTCTACGCTGATAGTGACACTAATAGTTCGCTAAATAAGCCGTCTTATCGCTCATCATTTCCTCACAGCAGCAGGAGCTCCATCATGGAAAAGCTCGCCAGCCTAATCTGTGAACCATGCAGTAAGAATGTGCCACCGCTGAGTCCAAAAGAGGCATTCACACGGCTAAAAAGCCTTAGCCAGTGGCAGATTGTCGAGCACGATGGCATCATGAAGCTGTCGCGATGCTTTAAGTTTCGCGATTTTGCTAGCGCCCTGGCATTCACTCAGCGCGTTGGCGATATTGCAGAGCAGGCTGGCCATCATCCCGTTATTATCACGGAGTGGGCCAAAACCACCGTTACATGGTGGACCCACACTATTAAAGGCCTGCAACTAAATGACTTCATTCTTGCCGCCAGAACTGACGAGGTAGCCGATTAAATGTTTGAGCATATTGAGCGAGTCCCAGGAGACGCCATTCTCGGGCTGATCGAAGCTTTCAAAAAAGATACCAATCCACAAAAAGTGGATTTAGGTGTTGGTGTTTACCGCGACACTCAGGGCAATACACCGGTAATGCGTGCCGTGAAGGAAGCAGAAGCTCGCCTGCTCAAGAATGAAACGACGAAAACGTATATTGGCTCTCACGGTGCCCCAAGCTATGGCGAAGTAGTGCTGCCCATGGTATTTGGCGCTGACTCCTCCGTATTAAAAGCCAATCGTGCCAGCGCTACCCAGTCACCCGGTGGTACCGGCGCCCTGCGCCTAGCGGCTGACTTCATCGCATCGCAGCTGCCAGGCAAAGGCATTTGGGTCAGCGACCCCACGTGGCCAAACCACCACGGCATTTTCACCGCCGCGGGTATTGAGCTTCACAAGTATCCCTATGTGGATCCCGATAACCGTCTGGATTTTGACGGTATGCGCGCCGCGCTAAAAAGCATTCCACAGGGCGATGTCGTTGTCCTGCACGCCTGCTGCCATAACCCGACTGGCTTTGATCTTTCCCATGATCAGTGGCAGGAAGTATTAGAGATTGTTCACGAGCGTAAGCTACTACCGCTAATCGATTTTGCTTACCAAGGGTTTGGCGAAGGTTTAGAAGAAGACGCTTACGGCGTTCGCTTGCTGGCTGAAAATCTTGATGAAGTCATTATTACCAGTTCTTGCTCGAAAAACTTCGGCATTTACTGTGAGCGCACCGGCTGCTTGATCATGGTGGCTAAAGATAGCGAGCAGATGGGCAACATCCGCTCACAGGCGGCAATCGTTGCTCGGGAAAACTATTCCAACCCACCGGCTCACGGCGGCTCTATTGTCAGCGAAATTCTACATGACGCAGAGCTTACCGCGATGTGGCGTGAAGAGCTGACCGAAATGCGCGACCGCATCAATACCCTGCGCCGCGATTTTGTTGAAGCACTGAAGCCTTACGGGCTGGACCAGAAATATGCGTGCGTTGCTGAACAGCGCGGCATGTTCTCCTACACTGGCCTAACGCCGGAACAGGTCGATCGCCTACGCGATGAATTTGGCATTTACATGGTGCGTTCAGGCCGTGCCAACGTAGCGGGGTTTTCTAATGAGAACCTGCCCTACCTTGCCAAAGCTATTGCTGCCGTCAACGACTAGCATTACGTTTTGTAATGCGCTAAATGCTCAGGCAATGCCTGGGCATTTTTGTATCTTGGGATGCCATATCGACTTGTGTACAATTACGCGCTTGCCGCCAGAGCCTGGGGCGCCCGTGCGGCGCTCATTGCAACGCAACGCCTGACCGATTAGTCAATTCCTCGGCACACTCAGCGAAGCCTTGTAAACAATCATCACACTTTAGAGGCCTATCATGGCGGCTGCTAGCACCCACTATCCTTGGTATAAAAAAGAAGATACCGACGCGTTCTTCGCGCTGTTTCAAAACAATATTGCCAATTTCGTTATCATCGCCATTACGATGCTAGGCATGGGATTCCCCTCCTCCATTGTTTATGGACAAGTATTGCCTGGCGCCGCAGTCGCCGTGATGGTGGGAAATTTTTACTATGCCTGGAGTGCGACAAGGCTGGCGCATAAAGAAAACCGCGCTGATGTGACGGCGCTGTCTTACGGCATATCAACCCCCGTTATGTTCGTGTTTTTATTCGGTGTTTTACTGCCCGCTAAGCAGCTTACCGGCGATGCTGAAATGGCCTGGAAAGTCGCCGTGGCCGCCTGTTTTATCAGTGGAGGCATCGAAGCCGCCATTAGCATTATCGGCCGCTGGGTGCAGCATCATCTGCCTCGTGCCGCCATGCTTGGAGCCGTTGCGGGTGTCGCACTCACATTCATCGCCGGTGAAATGCTATTTAAGACGCTTGAAATGCCGATCATAGGCCTGCTGGTGTTAGCGATCATCATCGTCGGCCTAGTCGCGCGGGTCAGCATGCCTTTCAAGCTGCCCGCATCCCTGTTTGCGATTATCGTCGGCACGACCATGGCCTATTTAATTGGCGATGCGGACACAGAGCGCTTTAGCGATGCTTTCACTCACCTAGGGTTCTACCCATTATTGCCTAACTTGGCATGGTTTGAAGGGTTGGGGCTGTTGCTAACGAGCATGCTCGCCATACTAACGGTAGTGCTGCCCATCACGCTCTATAACGCTATTGAAACAATGAATAACGTAGAGGCAATGGAAGCGGCCGGCGACAAATATGATGTACGCGAGTGCCAGGCAGTGGACGGTGTAGGCACCATGATTGGAGCACTATTTGGCGGCGTGTTCCCGACCACGGTATACATTGCAACGGTGGGCGCCAAGTGGATGGGCGCAGGGCGAGGCTATAGCCTGCTCAATGGAGCCGTCTATGCGCTTGCAACTATGTTTGGATTAATTGCCGCGCTGGCAGCGATTATTCCCGTTTCGGTGGTCGCGCCTATTTTAGTCTTTGTGGGCATGTCGATGATTGCGACGGCGTTTCAGGCCAACGATACACGCTACTATCCTGCTGTTGCGTTAGCCATGCTGCCCTACTTCGCAAACTATGTGATGACACGCTTCAACCGTGGCGCTGGCGAAGTGGTTAGCGACATTTCCAGCGCCATTGTGGTCATGGGTCAAGGCGCTATGTTTATGGCAATCTTGCTGGGCGCCATGACGGTGTCAGTCATCGATCATCAGTTCAAACGCGCGGCAGTCTTTGCGGCTATTGCAGCAGGCTTTTCGTTTATCGGCTTAATGCATGCGCCTAAACTCACCTTTAACGCCGCACCCGAATTTGTAATGGGCTACTTAGCTATGGCGTTACTATTTTTATATTTTTCGTTTCAAGAGTCAGTTCGAAAACGCTAATTGACGAATCCCGCCTGCCGGTGTGGGCGGGATAAAATACGCGTTAGCACTCGCCAAGCCATTAAACCTGCCAGCAGATTTCCCACTGCCCCACCGGCCGCTAGCCCCCACCAGCCGAAGAGCTGAGACCCCACCCATAGGCAAGGTAGGTAGCAAACAAATAGTCGCGCACTGGACAAAAGCATCGCGCGCAACGGCCAACCCAGGGCATTACCGGCAGATACCACTAACATGCAGACGCCAAGAGCGGCATAGCTAGGCAGTAGTAAGCGGATCAACAGCGTCAGCTCACTTTGTACATCTGGATTGCCTGCTAACGCCATGGCCAGCCAAGGAGCGCCAAGCGCCAGCACCACGCCAAGGCCTAGCTGCCAAAACAGCGCCACTTTGATAGCTAATTTCATCAGTTGATGTATTTGCCCCCAGTCGTTCGCTCCATAGCAGCGCCCTAGCCACGGTGGCAGTGACATTGTCATTGCCAAAATCACCATTAGCGAAAGCGTTTCCAAACGGCTCGCCAGCCCCCAGGCGGCTACTTCGCTTTCACCCAGGCCTGCAACCACAGAGATAGCCAACATGGCCGCTAAGGGTGGCATCAGTTGGCTGACCATGGCCGGAGCGGCGATCCCAGTAAACGGCCGCCATGACTGTTTTGTCTCTAGCCACAATCCTTCTGAGGATGCCCACTGGCGGCGGGCCAGTTTCAAACCTGTGATCGCCAGCCCTACCGAGAAAGCAATCGCGGTAGCCCAAGCAGCGCCTGGCAACCCCCAGCCCTGCCAATCACCTACACCAAAAATAAACAAAGGATCAAGAACCAGGTTGATAAGACTGCTGAGCACCATCATTTTACCCGGTAACCGAGTGTCTCCATGGGCGCGAAATACGCTGTAGCTAAAATACAGCAGCGCACCTAACCATGTAGATAGCAGCTGAGGCCCCCAGTAGACACGGATATAGGATAGCGTCGTTTCATCCGCTCCCAGCAGTTGAAAAATAGGCACATGAAATAGCCACAAAATGATTGCCAATAAGCCAATTACTCCACCGCCGGCCATCAACACTAGGCTGCTTAGGCGCCTGGCACGCTCTTCTTCTCCAGAGCCCAGCGCCCGGGATATAAGCGCGGCAATAGCGATACCCATTCCTACCTGAATACCAATAATCAAAAATGACAGCGGAAAGGTAAACGACTGAGCTGCCAATGGCGCGGTTCCCAAACGAGCAATGAACGCGCTATCAACCAGTTGAAAACCCAATAGCGCCAGCACGCCAATGGCCATAGGCCACGTTTGGCGCCATAGGGTTGTGGCCAACTCTTTTTGATGCATAACGGCTACCAAGCAGTCTCTCCTTACTCTTACTACAGGGGGTAATATATACGAGGGTTAATACATACAGGCGTTAATACATCATTGACTTAACGTAAAACGCCACCGCCCTTTTAAGGGGCGATGGCGCAAGTACTACAGTACTTAATTACTGACGAATGCCTTCGAAAGTCACATAGAGCTCAACTTCATGCATCGCTTCAGGGAAATCGCTCATGTCGATGCCGTAATCGCTCAGCAACAACGTGGTGGTGCCTTCAAAGCCGGCGCGAGAATTGCCCCACGGGTCATCGCCTTCACCCAGTAGCGTCACCGGCATTTCGATTTCTTGAGTTTCACCATGCAGCGTTAGGTCACCCGTTAGCACGCCTTCGTCTTCACCCGTTGACTCAAACCCTGTCGAGGTGA
Source organism: Halomonas sp. AOP12-B1-6 (assembly GCF_052379225.1). Taxonomy (NCBI): domain Bacteria; kingdom Pseudomonadati; phylum Pseudomonadota; class Gammaproteobacteria; order Oceanospirillales; family Halomonadaceae; genus Halomonas; species Halomonas sp. AOP12-B1-6. The sequence goes on along the minus strand of NZ_JBQSYK010000005.1, from coordinate 264,578 downwards.
AAGTAGCCGTCGGAAACTCGCTTGCGTTCAGAAAGTCGCCGCTCAAGATATGACGATCACGCTCAGCGTGATTGCTGTTCAAGCTATCAACCTGAACTTCGATTTCAGCAGAGGATGCATCAAGGTCTTCAGAATCGTAAGAAAACTGACCGTCAAATTTTTCAAAACTACCTAAAAGATAAGAAAAACCCAGGTGGCTAATTTTAAACTGCACAAACGCATGCTGACCTTCTGTATCAAGCTGGTAATCAGCAGCCTGCGCTTGGCTCAATGGCACCAGTGCGAGCGCGGCAATAGCAGATGCAAATGCGGTCTTTTTAAACATCATTGATAATTCCTCTCTTTATTGAAAAGTCACTACTTATTGGAAAGTCACTGCGTTGGCTCAAGGCCGTCGCGTGTTTACAAAAAACGTATATTATTTAGAGAACATAGCAACCGGCAGCGCTTTTTTCTGAGTGCCAGCAGCCCAAAATGTATCGAATCAGTTTACGCCGCGAGCGCTGCGCTGGGCGTGAACAGGATTCATCATACGCACCAGAGTCTTATTACGGTCAAACCAGTGGTGTTTTAGCGCGGCAAGCGTATGGCCCGCTGCTAAAAGCATCAGCGTTAGGGCGCTATACCAGTGCACGTCGCCTGCAAGGCTTGCCTGATTGGGAAAATTTTGCAGTAACGCAGGCACTTCAAACCAACCAAAGACGCTGACGCCGCGACCATTGGCGGTAGAAATTAAGTAGCCACTGACCATGACCAATAGCACAGCCGCATATAGCCCGATATGCCCTAAGTGGGCAGCAATCACTTCTAAGCGACGACCTTCTAGCCGGGGTGTGGGCTGGAATAAACGCCACACTAAGCGCCCTAAAGTGGCGAACAAGAGCAAAATACCAATTGAGCGGTGTATCCATGGGCCTTGATTATACCAAGAATCATAATAGCCCAACCCCGTCATCCACCAGCCTAGTGCAAATAAACCAATAATGGCCAAAGCACTTAACCAGTGAAGCAAAATACTAACAATACCCCAGCCGCGCTGCGTGTTACGCCACATTGGTTATTCCTCACTTTATTGACAACTGTCTACTGTGACGACTGGCGCCTACTGAAGGCTAATCATTTATCAGCAGTTAGCATACCCATTAGCGCTAGTGGAATCTGCTGAAAAAACCAGCAAAAACCATTCGTAAAAATCATTGATTAGCTCGCTAGCAATAGCCATCAGTAACACAGTGGCCACATTGACCTGGGTGGACATAAAGCTTAATCGTAAGAACCATGACTCAATTCATTCTAAAATATAGAATGATAAATGCAATTTAAATCAATTTTTATATTTTATTAGCAGGCTTACAATGGCAACATGTTCGAAAACGAACATGGCGAAATCGCCACCATTACATATTAAAGCACGCCAATGAGGTTAACTATCATGAACAAATTTACCGCAGCCGCCGCCATCGCTCTAACGCTTTTCTCTGGTGCCGCACTGGCAGAAAGAGGCTCGGATGAATTCAATGAAGTCGCTCACGCTACTTCCCAGGTTCAGCACCAAACAATTACCGAGCGCAACATGACGCCAAGCGATTTAACTGCCGTGAATGGCGGTGGTGCAAAAAATGCGGTTAGCCACCCAAAATCAACGGCTCAATATCAAGGTAATGGCGGAAAAGACATCGCCCTTACTGAATTGACGTCTAGAAATTCGTAATAGAGATCGCTGTCGGTTCTCATCCAAGCCGATATCCAGTGGCGCTTCGTAAATCATGCCAGTGCCGCTGGAAAACGACTCAACCCCACTTCTGGTGGGGTTGAGTCGTTTCAAAACACTTAGGTAGGTCATCGGTCTTTTAGACTGTTTTGGCCATTAGTGCATCTAAACCGCGAGCTAAATCGCGCTGAATGTCCGCTTGGCTCTCAAGCCCAACCGCAACGCGAATGAGTCCCGGCGTAATTCCAGCTGAGGCTTTTTGAGCATCAGAAAGACGCCCATGTGTGGTCGTAGCTGGATGCGTAATAGTGGTTTTAACATCCCCTAAATTACCCGTAATAGAAAGCATTCGAGTCGCATCAATAACCTGCCAAGCGCCCTCTTGACCACCCTGCACTTCAAAACCTAGCACTGCGCCAAAGCCTTTTTGCTGCTGCTTGGCCAACGCATGCTGTGGATGTTCTTCCAAACCGCTGTAATACACCTTCGTCACCGCCGGGTGGGCGTGTAACCAGCGTGCAAGTATCAAGGCGTTTTCACAATGTGCCTTCATACGCAGTGACAAGGTTTCTAAACCTTTGGTAAAAATCCACGCATTGAAAGGACTCAAGCATGGGCCGCACGTACGCACTACGCCAAACACTTCTTCAAGCAACATATGGCTACCTACCACCGCGCCGCCAATTGCGCGGCCTTGACCATCCAAGTACTTGGTTGCTGAGTGAATGACTAAATCCGCGCCAAGCGCCAGCGGCTGCTGAAGTGCCGGAGTAAGAAAGCAGTTATCAATCGCTAACAGCGCATCATGCTGCTTAGCTAACGCGGCTAGCGCCGAGATATCGGCGATCTCAGAAAGCGGATTAGACGGCGTTTCAGCAAACAATAACCGCGTCTTTGGCGTAATTGCAGCTTCCCAGGCAGAGAGATTGGAAAGCTCTACATAGCGTGTCTTGATACCTAGTTTTCCTAGGTATTTATCGAACAAACTCACCGTGGAACCAAACAGCGACCGAGAAGCAACAATTTCATCACCGGCAGAGAGTAGCGCCAGCGCGGTAGATAGAATCGCTGACATACCGGAGCTTGTCGCCACACAGCGCTCGCCACCTTCAAGTGCCGCTAGACGCCGTTCAAACGTATGCACCGTGGGGTTGGTGAAGCGCGAATAAACGTTACCAGGCTCTTGTCCACCGAATTTACGCGCGGCTTCCGCAGCACTTTCGTAGACAAAGCTGGACGTTGGAAAAATAGGCTCAGAGTGCTCCTGCTCAAAGGTGCGCTGATGACCTGCCCGGATCGCCAGCGTCTCCAATGACCACTCGTCCTGGTGATTATCGTCATGCATAGGGCTTACCTCTTAATCGTCCAGGTCATCGTCCTGATTGTGCATGCCGACCAGAGCATGATCACCCGCGCTCTGGTCTTTCGCGGAATCGTTGCGACTGGCTTCCAACGCCGCCAAATAGGCGTCGTCAATATCACCGGTTACGTAGTTACCGTCAAACACCGAGCAGTCGAAGGCCTCCATTTCAGGATTCACTTCGCGACAGGCCGCTTTTAGATCGTCTAGATTTTGATAGAAAATGCGATCAGCGCCAATCAGCTCACCGACTTCTTCTTCGGTCCGCCCGTGGGCAATGAGCTCAGAAGCGGCAGGCATATCAATCCCGTAAACATTAGGAAAACGTACCGGCGGTGCCGCCGAGGCAAAATAGACCTTACGTGCTCCCGCGTCGCGGGCCATTTGAATAATTTGCTTACAGGTAGTGCCGCGTACGATCGAATCATCGACAAGCAGTACATTCTTGCCGTTAAACTCAACGTCAATGGCATTGAGCTTTTGGCGAACCGACTTTTTACGCTGAACCTGCCCCGGCATAATGAAAGTGCGCCCAATATAGCGGTTTTTCATAAACCCTTCGCGGTAGGTCACTCCTAGGTGCTGCGCCATTTCAAGCGCGGAGGTTCGCGACGTGTCAGGGATAGGAATCACCACGTCGATATCGTGATCCGGCCACTCATTTAAAATACGGTCACCCAGTTTACGCCCCATCTGCATGCGGGTTCCGTAGACATAGGCACCGTCAAGCAGCGAATCTGGGCGCGCTAAATAGACATGTTCAAAGATACACGAGCGAAGCTGCGGGCGATCGGCACATACCTGAGTATGAATATTGCCTTCGATATCGACAAAAATGGCCTCACCAGGCGATAGATCACGTTCAAGTTCAAAACCACCTACATCTAGCGCTACGGATTCAGAGGCGATCATGACCGCTTGGCCGTTCTCTTCTTCACGGGTGCCAAACACAACCGGACGAATCCCGAAGGGATCGCGGAAAGCCACCATCCCAAAGCCGTTAATAATTGCCACCGCCGCGTAGCCACCTTTGCAACGACGATGAACTCTACGCACGGCATCAAAGATGTCTTCCGCTTCCAGATGCAGGCCCTGCTTACCCAGCTCATGGGCAAACACGTTGAGCAGTACTTCGGAATCAGAACTGGTGTTAATGTGGCGAAGATCCGTGGAAAATAGCTCTTGCTTCAACTGCTCTGAGTTGGTCAAGTTACCGTTATGCGCTAGGGCGATACCGTAGGGTGAGTTAACATAAAACGGCTGAGACTCCGCTTCACTCGAGGAGCCAGCAGTTGGGTAACGTACGTGGCCAATGCCCAGGTTACCTTTTAAACGAGCCATATGGCGGGTATGAAATACATCACGTACCAAACCATTACTCTTGCGCAGCAAGAAGCGTCCTTCGTTCCACGTCATCATGCCGGCAGCGTCTTGGCCACGATGCTGAAGTACGGTCAGGGCATCGTAGATTCCCTGATTTACCGCCTGCTTGCCCAGAAGGCCCACTATACCGCACATTCACGTTACCTCGCTTAATGCCATGGCTTCACCTAAGTCACTTACCTAGGCAAGCCCGTACGTTCGAAGAATCGACTTCAGTAACAGGTCAATCACCTGTCGGAATAACTTAACTACTTAGCGCTCGCGACGAGCTTAGACCTTCAAACACCTTCGCGGGGGCGTAGGTCGGGTAAAGAAATATCGCGTAACGACGCTGGCGCTTCAGGCAATTCGCGGTCCCACTGATCTAATTGGCTAACCGCCCAGTCGCGCAGCTGGATAAAGGTCGGGCGCAGCTCAGCCTGTTGCCAGGCCTGCAACTCTGCAAGCGGAGTTAGCGTGATCAGTACCGTCGCGACCAGCAGGATAACCGCCCCGCGAGCCACGCCAAAAGCGGCGCCCGCGACGCGGTTTAACAAGCCCATGCCAACCCATTCAACCGCAGCATGCACCAAGCGAATAACAATGCCGCAAAGCAAAATAACCGCGAAGATCACTAACGCAAAGGCCAGAACCAAGCGCGCGTCAAAGCTTTCAATAAATCCGCTCATTAGCTCGGCAACCGGCTCGGCCAGCACTCTTGCCACCATCAGGGCCACAACCCAAGCGGCCAAGCCTAGCGCTTCACGAACAAATCCTCTTACAAAACCGGCCAGCATCGAAAGCGCTAGCACGGCCAGGAAAACGGCATCAATCCATGTTAATGCCATCGTTAATCTCTTACTCGCACAAGCAGCCCTTGGACATTAGCGCGCTCTTTAATCGATGTCATGGCAGCATCACCATCTTCCGATGTCGCATAAGGCCCCACAAACACGGTCGTCATGTTGTTATCCCGCTCACGCTGATAGACGGTAAAACCTTCGCCGGAAAGCTGCTCACCCAAGCGCCGGGCATTTGCCGCTTCTCCAAAGCTGCCAACTTGCACCGCCCACTGCCCTTGAGGGCTAGCGGATGGGCTGGATGAGCTCTGTGAAGCGGTATTGCTAGTACTATTACTACCACTGCCGGAATTACTGCCGCTGTTATTAGTAGCCATTAAATCAGCGATAGGGTCGTTATCGGACGTAGCCGCATCAGAGCCGCTGGCCGCAGGCCGCTGGGATTGATCGGTCTGTGGCGTGCGAGGACTGACATCAATGGGTATATAGCCGTCACTATTCGCACTGCTAGGCGTTGACGATAATGAAGGCTCGTTAACGGTTGAAGGTCGCTCAGGCGCAGGCACATCGCGACGCTCTACTTCAGTCGGCTTTTCAATCACAAAGCTCGGCTGCGGGCGTTCTTCCCTGGGCGCGGGGTCACTCATTAGCCATGGCACAAAAATCGCCAGCAGCGCGAGTAAAATCACAATTCCGCTGATACGTTCCGTTTTACCGTATTTCATTTTCGTCTCCATCAAGCGACACTGCGCCTGTTGGCAGTGGCCTAGCTAACAAAGCCGCTACAGTAAAGAACGACCCGGTGGCCAAGACACGATCATTGAGCGTTAACACCTTCGCCAACCAATCAGCGCCTGCTTGCGGCGTGTCAGCGCAAAAGTGTACCCGCCCTCCCTGTGCAATTATTCGTTGAGACAACGCTTGGGCTTGGCAGCCACGCTCTCCCGTTAGGGTCACACACACCCAGTCAGTTATACGGGCCGACAATGCCTGTATGACACCGTCGATATCTTTATCATTCAACATGCCAATAAGGCCCCACTGCCGGCCATTGCCCGGCGGAAGCGGCAAGTAGTTAGCGATATATTCCGCAGCGTGAGGGTTATGCCCGACATCCAAGCACCACTGACCCACCCACTGCATGCGCCCTGCTAGAATGACGCTACTCAGCGCCTTTTGCACGCGACCTTGTTCAAGCGTGAGTCCAGTGAGTGCAAGTGCCTGCAGAGCCGTGGCGGCATTATCAATCGGCAGCCCGGGATCAGGCAATCGATCCAGCACGATGCCCGTCTCATCTGCTTGCTGGCCCTGCCAGCGCCACGTTTTAAGCCCACTGGCAAAGGCGTCATGCTGAAAATGTTGGCCTAATCGAAATACGGGAGCTCCCAGCGTGTGCGCGTATTCAGCAACGCTTTCGGGCAATGTTAAGCTACCAAGCACTGCAGGATGCCCGGCACGAAAGATACCTGCCTTTTCACGTCCAATCTGAGCTATGTCTGTACCTAGAAAATTAGCATGATCCTGGGCGATTGTGGTCACAACTGCCACATCCGCATCAATAATATTGATCGCATCAAGCCGGCCACCCAGCCCCACTTCCAGCACGGCGAGATCAAGCTCTGCACGGGCCAAACACCACAACCCACATAGCGTGCCCGCTTCAAAATACGTCAGGCTTATTTCAGGCTCTTGTAAGCGCGCACGTTCAACGTGCTCAAAACCCTCTATCAGCAGCTGATCATCGGCCTCCTGGCCGGCGATTTTGACGCGTTCGTTATAGCGCAGTAAGTGGGGCGAGGTATAAGTACCCACCCGCTGACCGTGAGCACGGGCTACGCTATCGATCATGGCCAGGGTTGACCCCTTGCCATTCGTGCCTGCGACGGTAATAACGCAGGAGGCAATGGGACGAGAAAGCAGCCCCATACGATTAGCTACCTGCGACACCCGCTTCAGGCCCATATCAATGCCGACCGGATGCAGCGTTTCCAGATGCTGAAGCCACTGGTCTAAAGACCACCGTTTTAAAGACAGCTGCTCTAAAGACGGTCGCTCTGAAGCCAATGGCGACACAGCGTCAGAATCAGGCATTGCGCGAATGGTCGTCACTCTTAGCCGTATCGAGCTTAGTCAACGTTGCTTCTGCATCGTCCGCCAAAACAGCTTCCTCAACGATTGGCTCAGAAACATCCGCCTCATCGTCTACATCGAAAGTTACTGGCGCTGCATCGTGATGCGTTAGCTTACGCAAAACGCTGCCCACGCGTGCGCGCATCTCATGACGATGGACAATCATATCTACCGTACCGTGGTCGAGTAAAAACTCGCTGCGCTGGAAACCTTCCGGCAGCGTTTCGCGCACCGTCTGTTCGATAACGCGAGGCCCCGCAAAGCCAATCAGGGCATTGGGTTCAGCAATATTCAAATCACCCAGCATCGCGAGAGACGCCGAAACACCACCAAACACGGGGTCTGTCAGTACCGAGATATACGGCACGCCCGCCTGTTTAAGCCTTTCAAGTGCCGCCGATGTTTTTGCCATCTGCATCAGTGAAAAGAGCGCTTCCTGCATGCGCGCACCACCGGAGGCCGCAAAACATACCAGCGGAATATTCTCGTTAAGCGCTAACGTAGCAGCACGCACAAACTTCTCGCCGACTACCGCCCCCATCGAGCCACCCATAAAGGTAAACTCGAACGCGACGGCAATCACCGGCAGGCCGTCTAACTCACCGCGCATCGCCACCAGGGCATCTTTCTCACCGGTGTCTTTTTGCGCTGCGGTCAGGCGATCCTTGTACTTTTTAGAGTCGCGAAACTTCAGCCGATCATTTGGCTCAAGATCGGCTGCAACCTCTTCGCGCCCGTCTTTATCCAAGAACCAGTCCAAGCGCTTGCGTGCCGTTAAGCGCAAATGGTGATCGCACTTGGGACAAACGCTATTGTGTTTCTCTAACTCAGGGAGATAGAGAACTGCTTCGCACTTGGGACATTTACGCCAGAGGCCGTCGGGCACGCTAGCGCGACGGTCTTTACGCTGGATACGACCCATTGAGGGAACGATCTTGTCTAACCAGCTCATATCAAAAAGGCTTCCGTTTTACGTCAACGCTTGGCAAAACCAAGCTTGATGAGTGTCATTAATTTATTAAGTATAGGCGATAAAGCGTTTTTCTTTAGGCATCCATCGCCGTGCGCATTTCTGCTAATACACTTTTCAACTGGCCCGCGATAGTTTCCGGGGCATCCAGGCTTTCAGCAATACGGTTAACCAAGGCGCTACCAACAATCACACCATCAGCCACTTTAGCCACTTCGGATGCGGTCGCGCCATCACGAATACCAAAGCCAACGCATAGTGGCAAATCGGTCATCCCCCGCAGCGGCGCCAAATGCTCAGCTACATCGTCTGCGTTCAGGGTGGCCGCGCCTGTCACGCCTTTCAGCGAAACATAGTACAAGTAGCCATTACCATGGGCGCATATTGTAGCGGCACGCTCGTTAGAAGTGGTAGGCGCAACGAGAAAAATCGCGGCTAAATCACGAGCCTTTAGCAACGGCCCAATTTCATCCGCTTCTTCAGGCGGCATATCGACAATCAGAACGCCGTCTACGCCAACATCAGCGGCTTGATCGGCAAAACTCTCATAGCCAATGCGCTCGATAGGGTTTAAATAGCCCATCAGCACCACCGGCGTGGTGGTATCCGCTTGGCGAAACTCTTTGACCATCTGCATTAGATCAACCAGCCGCGTACCTTGCTTCAATGCACGTTCACAGGCTTTTTGAATCACAGGGCCGTCGGCCATAGGATCAGAAAATGGTACGCCAAGTTCAATAATATCGGCGCCCGCATCCACCAGTGCATGCATAAAGCCCACGGTATACTGCGGCGCTGGATCCCCGGCGGTAATGTAAGGGATTAGAGCCTTACGGCCCTGCTGTTTAAGTTCACTGAAACGCTGATCAATACGGTTCATGCTTACCCTTAAAAAAGCTGCGCTTAAAATGACTGATTCTTAAAACTCTATGCCATCAATCTTGGCCACCGTCATGATGTCTTTGTCGCCGCGACCGGAAAGATTAACGATAATATGCTGGTCAGGACGCATGGTCGGTGCCAAAACTTTTGCATGGGCCAGCGCATGTGCCGACTCAAGGGCGGGCATAATACCTTCCATATGCGTTAGCTCGCGAAATGCTTCCAGCACCTCTTTATCATTGGCCGCCACGTAGCTAACGCGCCCGACGTCTTTCCACAGCGCGTGTTCAGGGCCTACTCCGGGATAATCAAGGCCCGCCGAAATAGAGTGGGTGTCGGACACCTGGCCTGCTTCATCGGACATTAAATAAGTACGGTTGCCGTGCAGGACGCCCCGTGGCGCGTTCGTCGTGAGGGGCGCCGCATGGCGACCAGTTTCAACGCCATCCCCACCGGCTTCAACGCCATACATAGCCACCGCGTCGTCTTCCACAAACGGGTAGAAAAGCCCCATAGCGTTAGAACCACCGCCAACACAGGCAATCAAGGCATCAGGTAGGCGGCCAATCTGCTCAAGGGACTGGCGGCGCGCCTCGCGCCCTACTACCGAATTGAAATCACGCACCAGCAGTGGATAAGGGTGCGGGCCGGCCACGGTACCGATGATATAGAAGGTGTTATCGACGTTAGTTACCCAGTCGCGCAGCGCTTCGTTCATAGCATCTTTAAGCGTGCGGGTGCCGGACTCTACCGGAATCACGCGGGCACCCAGCAGGCGCATGCGGTAAACGTTCAACTTCTGGCGCTCTACGTCTTCAGCGCCCATATAAACATCGCACTCAAGCCCTAAGCGAGCAGCCACGGTAGCAGAAGCAACACCATGCTGGCCGGCTCCCGTTTCGGCGATAATACGCGGCTTGCCAGTTTTCTTAGCCAGCAGCGCCTGGCCAATCGTATTATTGACCTTGTGAGCACCGGTGTGATTCAGGTCTTCCCGCTTCAACCAAATTTGCGCACCGCCCAGACTCTCCGACCAGCGCTTGGCATGATAAAGCGGTGAAGGACGGCCAACGTAATGAGCAAGGTCATAGTCAAATTCAGCTTGGAAGTCGGGGTCGTCACGTAAGCTTAAGTACGTTTTCTCCAACTCTTCCAACGCGAAGCTGAGGGTTTCAGACACAAACCGACCGCCGTAGGGGCCAAAATGACCACGGGCATCCGGCATTTGGGTTAGCTCGCTGAACTTCGTTTCAAGTACAGCTTTAGAAACACCAGTCGCAGAAACGGTCACAGAGATACCTCACAAGATCGCCAGAACAGGCAAACAATAAATGGATCAACGTAAAACGCAGCTCGATAAACATAGGCTAGCGTGTGTCGGCTAACGCCACGTGGCGAACAAAAGCAGCCATTTTGGCAGCATCCTTACAGCCGTAGGCGGCTTCAATACCCCCTGACACATCAACTGCATAGGGCATAACTTGACGCACAGCCTCGGCAATATTATCTGGCGTCAGCCCACCGGCGAGGATAACAGGTTTTGCAAGATTTGCGGGGATTCTCGACCAATCGAAGGTCTCTCCAGTACCGCCCGGCGCCCCTGGACGATAGGCATCTAAAAGCAGCGCCTGTGCCTGGTGGTAGCGTTCAGCCTGTTGCGCCAAGTCTATTTCATCACGCATACGTAATGCTTTTATCCACGCCACCCCATACTGCTGGCACGCTTCAGGCGTTTCGTCACCATGGAACTGAAGCAAATCAAGATGCGGCAAACACTGCTCAATCAACTCAGTAGACTGATCCACAAACAGCCCAACGCGGGTTACAAAAGCAGGAACGCGGGCAGACAGTTCGGCCAGTTGCTCAACACTCACACCGCGCTTACTTTTTGGCCACATGACGAAGCCTACTGCATCTACGCCGACCGCGACGGCGCTATCGATATCATCTGAACGGGTAAAACCGCAAAACTTGATGCGCGTGCGCGTTAATGGATCAGCACTCAAAACGACGTCTCCTGCTCAGAGCCAGCCGCACCGTTTAGCGAGCGGCTGCGGCGATAGGCAACACGTGGCGTATCCGGCAACTCCCGCTCGCCGGTCCACTCGCCGGTAAACGAAAGAAGATGCGGCCCCAACGGTTCTTTAGGCAAGTCAAACCGCTCATCATAAACGGAATCGACAAAATGCAGCCCGCAGGCTGGCGCGGTAACGTCGCCCTGACGGCGATTCTGCAGCGCTAACAGTTCGCCAATATAGGCCTCGCTCTTCGCACCACGCCCAACGCTAACCAGCGCGCCGGCAATGTTACGAATCATATGATGCAAAAATGCGTTGCCTTGAATATCGATCATCACAAGCTGGCCATAGCGTTTTACATCAACAAAATGCATATGCCGCCAGGGCGTTTTAGACTGGCAGCCAGCGGCACGAAAGCTGGAAAAATCATGTTCGCCCACCAGCGACTGGGCGGCACGATGCATGGCGTCTGCATCTAGCGCGTCACGGCACCAGGTCACATTCGCCCGCTCTAGCACCGGACGGCTGACTTGATTTAGCAACACGTAGCGGTAACGACGGCCAAGCGCGCATAGCCGCGAGTGAAAGTCATCCCCCACAGGTTTTACCCAGCGCACGGCAATATCTCGAGGCAAATGGGTATTGACACCAAATATCCAGGCTTTTTCTGAACGCCCGACCGGCGGGTCAAAATGCACGACTTGACGCGTGGCATGCACCCCGGAGTCGGTGCGCCCGCTGGCGTGAATCTGGATCGGCTCATTGGCCACCTTGCTCAGCGCGACTTCTAACGACGCCTGAACGGAAGCTGCATGCTTTAGGCGCTGAAAACCGCAGTAATGGGTACCGTCGTATTCAATACCCATTGCCAAACGGCCAGTAAGCGGAATTTTCTCATCGAAGTGATAGGACAGCGTCATCAAGCCACGTCATTTTAAATGATTTTGAAGGTTCGCTATTATCCCGGCCTCGCGGCTTGAATGCCACCTCTTCAATTGTTCACTCTTCCTCAACCTGCCTGCGCAGCTTTTTAGCAGGGACTATTGTTGCCGTTCTGACGCTCGGGTGGAATTCAACCTCAGCGTGCTGGGACTCTCTCCGGGAACTGGCGGTCTTCCGGCATCGGCGGGAAGTACTGATAGACCCAGGTCTCACTGATGGTTACGCCCTCGGCGCTTAGCGTCAGGCGCATGTCGAGTGGGTCTAAAGCGTCGCTGGTGGGATACCAATCGAACTGAATACGGAAGCCCTCGAAGTCATCTACCCAAAAAATCTGAACATTCTTGACCTCGCCTTCGGGCACGTCGAGGTGGGTCTGAAGCCCGATCTCATTGTCGTGGAAGTGCTTAACATCACCACCGACAAAATCGATAGCGATGCGCTGAGCCCAGACGTCCGGAAAGTGCTCACCCGGCGCCCAGCCCTCGGGGAAACCACCGATACCGGTAAACGTCTTGCGGACTCGCGCTAGGTCGCTCTGCACGGGTGGAAGAGCACTCCAGTGAAGCTTGTAGGCGTAGTGCAGTGCCTGCCCCGCCTCTACCGCCGCTTCCGGCTTCCAGAAGGCCACGATGTTGTCCATGGTCTCACCAGAGGTGGGGATCTCAAGCAACTGAATTTCACCTCGCCCCCAGTCGCCCAGAGGCTCAACCCAGAGACTAGGACGGTTGTGATAGTTGCCCACGATATCTTCGTAGCTGTCGAACTCGTGGTCAGTTTGCAGCAAGCCAAAGCCCTTGGGGCTGTTGTCGCTGAACGAGTTGAACTGCAAACGTGGCGGGTTATTAAGGGGCCGGCAGATCCACTCGCCGTTGCCGCGCCAGATCGAGAGACGATCGGAGTCGTGGATCTGTGGGTGGAAGGTCAGGCACATGTCGCGCTGCTGGGTACCGCAGCTGAACATGCTGGTCATCGGCGACAGCCCGAGCTGGGCAATCGATTCTCGCGGAAAGAGATGCTTGTCGATCTCCATCACCACTCGGTTATCTTCACAATGGATGACGAAGCGGTAGGCGCCAGCTAGGCTCGGAGAGTCAAGCAGCGCATGGGCCACGAAGGTCGTGGCGCCGGCTTCCGGTGTTTCGAACCAGAAGCGAGTAAACGCCGGAAACTGCTCGTTGGCTTCATCGGTGTAGGTATTGACGGCAATACCGCGGGCGGAGATGCCGTACTGATAGGTGTCATCGACCGCACGGAAGTAACTGGCGCCGAGAAAAGACACGATATCGCGCTCGGTCAGCGAAGGCTCCTTAAACACCCGGAAGCCGGCAAAGCCCAGCTCGCCCTGCCCTTCGAGCTGCGAGACATCGACGTGAGCGCCCGAATAGTTGAACAGGTCGGGACGAAAGTGAATCTCTCTCGCCTGGCTGGTCTCAGGGTCCACCGAATACATCCGCACCGGCTGGTCGAATGCCATCCCCACGTGGAAGAACTGTACGTCAAGCGGGCCATTCAACTGATCCCAGAGAGAGTGGTGGGGATCGTAGCCGATTTCGTTGTAGCGCTGTGGCGTGAGATTGCTCAGCGTCGGCGGCAACTGCTGGACAGTGCTCTGATAGGGTTTGACGGCGAGGTCGCGGGCATAATCCTGAAGCCAGTCGAAACTGAAGGCTTGAGAATCGCCATCCGCGATACGACTAGAGGCACTGGCCGCGGCGAACAGAGGTGCCGAAGGCAAGCCATACCAGGCCGCTAGCGCCAACGCGCTCTTGAGCACACTTCTACGATCCATGAACACCTATCCTTTGTATGTAGACAGTCAATTCGCAGCATTTACGATCCGAGACCTCTTAGCTGCAAGCGAGATGCGAATTTCAGACGCCGTATTTCGACGGCAGTTCCCTACATCAAGCCTTGAGCGCCCTCGTCACCGGTTATCAACCGGCTTGAATGCCACCTCCTCAATTTCCCACGACGCCTCGATTGAGCCAGGGGCGCGATTAGCGCCAGTTGCACGATGCGTAGCAAGCTGTTCGTTAGGCGGATGATAATCAACCAGCCAGTGGTCGGGGCTTTCATCCCTTTCACCCTCTCCCAGTGGGCGTTTATTGTGATCATCATCGACCTTCTGCTGCGAGGCAGGCACGCCTGTCGCACTATCCGGTCCGGGCGTTAACGTGGGTGAAGCAGAGGGCTTTATCACGGCCTTCGCCATCGCTGCGTCGTCCCAGGTCTCATCTTGATGCTTACGCCGCCAGATCAATAACACAACCAGTAGAACGATGGCCGTTAGCCCAAGCGGCCACTGGTAATCCGCGATGAAAGTGTTCGCACTCTGCCCCTCGCTCGTACTGGCAGCGGGTCGCGCAGGAGATTGCTCCGCAGCAACCGCTTGGCTAGAGAGCGCATCGCTGAGCGCCTCCGCCAGTGAGGCAATATCGCTGCGCAGCTCACTTAACTCGGTACGCATTAATTCGCGCTCGTCACGCACCTGTTGAAGCGCCGCCTGGTTTGAGCGCAGCTGCTCGGCCAGCCCGCCGGGAAGTAAGGCCTCAGGCGGCTCAATGTCCTCTTCAATCGCCGCGGGCCGGTCTACTGTCAAAAAAGCATCAGCATTAGCAGCACCGCTGGAAAGATCAATCTCGCTTGTCTGCAGAGCTTGGGTAGAGTCTGCTGGGGCATTCGGCATGTCCACACTTGAGCGTGCCATTACGCGCTCTTCATTCGGCACGCGCAGCGTTTGGCCTGCTCGGATCTCGTTAGCATTACCTGACGGAAAAATATTAGGATTAGCGTCAACAAGCGCTGCCATCATCTGCTGAACGCTAGCCTTTGCAGGCTTAGTTCGCTCGGCAACGCTCCATAGCGTGTCGCCACGATTGATATAAGCGCGCTGTTGGTCATCGTTAGGAAAATTATTTAAGGCCATGCGCTGGGCGTAATCATGCGGATCAAAGAGTAGCGTGACATCGCGGGTCTGCGACCCGCCTGGGTACTCCAGAGTGAGCAGCAGCTCAAGCCAAGGCTCCTGCATGGTCTGCTGTGAACTTAAATATACCTGGCGGCGGCCCTGTCGTTCCTTAACTTGGGCAGTCACGCTAGCGGCTGACGGCGTCCACTCAAGCCCTGCAGCAGCGAAATCGGTCTGATTGGCAACCCTAACGCTAATATCTTCCAACGGGTAATCACTGTTTCCAAGCAGCGATAGAGAAGCCTTCAACGGCTCATTTAAATAAGAACTGACGTTCGCGTACCCCAGCTCAACGGCAATGGCGAGAGGACTCACCAAGCTCAGTGAGACACACACAGCCCATGCGCGTATTGGTTTCATAAAGCTCCCTAGCGTATTACTTTATTTCTCCCACCGGCTAAACTTGGCGGCGCTACTTCCCTCCCCATAACTTAACTAAATATTGGCTTATTTCCCATTCGTGAGCGTTGTTGCCACGAAAAAAAACGGGAAGCTGCGAACAGCTTCCCGTTTAGACTGATGTACAACCGCCGTCAATTACTGCTCGCGTAAAATCTTAAGCATGCGCTTAAGCGGCTCTGCGGCGCCCCAAAGCAGTTGATCGCCAACGCTGAACGCAGACAGATACTCACCGCCCATTTGTAGCTTACGAAGGCGCCCTACCGGCACTTGCAGCGTGCCGGTAGCGGCAGCAGGCGTTAGCCCAGCGATGGTGGCGTCTTTATCATTAGGAATCAATTTGACCCATTCATTGTGCTTAGCAATGCGGTCTTCAATCTCATCTAGCGGCACATCATGCTTAAGCTTGATCGTGAACGCCTGACTATGGGAGCGCATCGCGCCAATACGCACACACAGGCCGTCAATGGGAATCGGGTTATTGTCGAGGCCCAAAATCTTGTTGGTCTCAACGCTGCCCTTCCACTCCTCACGACTCTGGCCGTTATCCAACTTAGTATCGATCCACGGCAACAGGCTGCCCGCTAGCGGTGCGCCAAAGTTATCGGTCGGAAAATCGCCGCTGCGCATAGCAGCCGTCACTTTACGGTCGATATCTAGAATCGCACTTGAGGTATTCTTCAGCTCATCGCCAACGCTTGAATGAAGCTGTCCCATTTGATTGAGCAACTCGCGCATGTGCTTAGCACCGGAGCCTGAAGCGGCCTGGTACGTCATGGACGTCATCCACTCGACCATATCGGCTTCAAACAAACCACCCAACCCCATAAGCATGAGGCTGACGGTGCAGTTACCGCCAACAAAGGTTTTAGCACCTTTGGCGAGCTGGTCATCGATCACCTTGCGGTTAACCGGATCCAGTACGATTGTTGCTTCGTCTTCCATGCGTAGCGTGCTAGCGGCATCAATCCAGTAGCCTTTCCAGCCAGCGCTACGTAGATCTTTATAGACAGGCTTGGTGTAATCACCGCCCTGGCACGTCACAATGACATCCAGCGCTTTAAGCGCCTCGATATCAAAGGCATCTTTCAGCGAAGGTACCTCTACACCGATGTCGGGGCCGGGCTGGCCAACCTGGGAAGTGGTAAAGAAAACCGGCTCTATGCCGTTAAAATCACCATCTTCTTGCATGCGTTGCATCAGCACCGAGCCAACCATGCCGCGCCATCCCACGAAACCGACTTTCAACATATGAAGTCCTCCTGCAAAGAATGAGTCCTTGTATTATACACAAATCGTTAGGGTAATTTTGGAACCAGCAGGGAGGTTAAGGGGTGTCCCTGCGACAAGCCTTCGAGGGGGCGCTGTAAACCCGTCCCTGGGCGCTACATTGGCCATCCATGGCAAATGACCCCCTCTACGGCTTGTCCCAGGCGCCCTTAAGGCAGTCGCTACTTTACTGCTTGGCAAACGCGGCGAGTACCGCATCACCCATTGCCTCGGTGCCAATGGTTTGCATGCCGTCAGAAGCAATATCCGCAGTGCGCCAGCCATCATCCAGCACGCTGCCTACGGCGGCTTCTATGCGCTCTGCCATCGCGGTCTCATCGAGCGAATAGCGCAGCATCATGGCAACCGACAGCATCATCGCCAACGGGTTAGCAATATTCTGCCCAGCGATATCTGGCGCGCTGCCGTGGCAAGGCTCAAACATGCCCTGCCCGCTCTCATTTAACGACGCCGAAGGGAGCATGCCGATAGAGCCGGTCAGCATCGCGGCGGCGTCAGAAAGAATATCGCCAAACATATTGCCGGTAACAACAACGTCAAACTGCTTGGGCGCGCGGACCAGCTGCATGGCTGCGTTGTCGACGTACATGTGCGAAAGCTCAACGTCCGGATATTCCGGTGCCAGGCGCTCCATCACTTCGCGCCATAAAATCGTCACTTCCAGCACATTGGCTTTATCGACCGAGCACAGCTTCTTGCCACGCTTTTGGGCCATTTTAAATGCCACGCGACCGATACGCTCAATCTCGCTTTCAGAATAAATATAGGTATTAAAGCCCACGCGTTCGCCGTTGCGCACTTCAATGCCACGAGGCTGGCCAAAGTAAATACCGCCGGTGAGCTCGCGCACAATCATAATATCAAGCCCAGCTACCAGCTCAGGCTTCAGGCTAGAGGCGCTGGCTAGCTGCGGATAAAGCATGGCTGGGCGCAGGTTGCCGAACAAACCAAGGTTTTTACGCAGCCCCAGTAAGCCTTTTTCAGGACGCTTAGAGAGATCTTCAATTTTATCCCACTTAGGGCCGCCCACTGCGGCTAGCAGGATAGCGCTGGCCGCTTTGGCTTTAGCCAGCGTTTCCGCCGGCAGCGGGTCGCCGTGAACGTCGTAGGCAGAACCGCCCACTAAACCCTCTTCTACTTCAATATCCAAACCTGCTTCTTGGCACGCTTTTAATAGGCGCGCCGCCTGGGCAGCAATCTCGGGACCAATACCATCTCCCGGTAACAACAAGACCTTATGTGTCATGCAGATTCCTTAACAATAAAATCGATAAACGTCAGGCTTAGGCGGTATCACGGAATAACCAGGGCCGCGCAGCCCTATGTTTTTGCTCAAAGGCGCGAATAGCATCTTCGTCTTTTAGCGTCAGGCCAATATCGTCCAATCCTTCCAACAGGCAGTGTTTGCGGAAATCATCCACTTCAAACGCTAGAACCTCACCGCTGGGCGTAACGACACGCTGGTTTTCTAAATCTACATCCAACTGATAGCCTTCATTGGCGTCCAGCTCGGCAAACAGACGGTCTACCACATCTTCTTGGAAGGTGATCAGCAAAATGCCATTCTTGAACGAGTTGTTATAAAAGATATCGGCAAAGCTGGGCGCAATCACCACTTTAAAACCAAAATCTTCCAGCGCCCAAGGCGCATGCTCGCGAGAACTGCCGCAGCCGAAATTGCGCCGTGCCAGCAGCACTTCAGCGCCTTTAAAGCGTGGTTGATTCAGCACAAAATCAGGGTTCAGCGGGCGCTGCGAACAGTCCTGCCCTGGCTGCCCCTCATCTAGATAACGCAATTCATCAAAGAGGTTAACGCCAAAGCCGGTGCGTTTAATCGATTTCAAAAATTGCTTTGGAATAATCAAATCGGTGTCGACGTTAGCGCGATCAAGCGGCGCGACCACACCTTCAAAACGGGTAAACTTTTTCATGGCTTAGGCCTCCTGAGCGTGAGTGGCGTCATTGGCTGGCAAGGTGCGCACGTCAACAAAATGACCCGCTATGGCCGCTGCAGCGGCCATAGCGGGGCTGACCAAGTGAGTGCGGCCACCGTAGCCCTGGCGGCCTTCAAAGTTGCGGTTAGACGTTGATGCACAGTGTTCCCCGGCACCCAACTTATCCGCATTCATGGCCAAACACATAGAGCAACCCGGTTCGCGCCACTCAAAACCGGCTTCAATAAAGATTTTATCCAAGCCTTCGGCTTCTGCCTGACGCTTTACCAAACCAGAGCCCGGCACGACCATAGCAAGCTTAATCGAGCTAGCCACTTTCTTGCCCTGGGCAACCTTGGCGGCCTCACGCAGATCTTCAATGCGCGAGTTAGTGCAGGAACCAATAAAGATTTTATCCAGCTTGATATCGGTGATTTTCTGGTTGGCGTGCAGCCCCATGTACTCCAGCGCGCGAGTGTGGCTACGTTGAACGGTTTCATCTTGCGCGGCGAACGGGTCAGGCACCTGGCCAGAAATACCGGTGACCATCTCAGGGCTGGTGCCCCAGCTCACCTGGGGTTCAATCTCTTCAGCTTTCAGAGTAACGACTTTATCAAATGCGGCATCTTTATCGGACACCAACTGGCGCCAGTCAGACACGGCCGCTTCCCACTGCTCCGCGGTAGGGGCAAAGGGGCGCTGGCCAAGGTAATCAATCGTGGTATCGTCTACGGCAATCAAACCCACCCGGGCACCCGCTTCAATGGCCATATTACAAACGGTCATGCGGCCTTCCATAGAGAGCGAGGCAATGGCGCTGCCCGCAAACTCAATCGCATAGCCAGTACCGCCAGCGGTGCCGATTTGGCCGATAATCGCTAGCACAACGTCTTTAGCAGTAACGCCTAGACCTAGCTCGCCTTCGACGCGCACCTGCATATTCTTCATTTTTTGCGCCAGCAAGCACTGAGTTGCCATCACGTGCTCAACTTCCGACGTGCCGATACCGTGAGCCAATGCGCCAAAGGCACCATGAGTGGCAGTATGAGAGTCGCCGCACACCACGGTCATGCCCGGCAGTGTTGCACCCTGCTCAGGGCCCACTACGTGAACAATGCCTTGGCGTGGATCGTTAATTTTGAACTCTTCAATGCCATACTCAAGGCAGTTGTCGTCCAGGGTTTGCACCTGAATAAGCGACACAGGGTCTTTAATCCCACTATTACCCTCGGCACGTTCTTTCACCGTGGTTGGCACGTTGTGATCGGGCGTGGCTAGGTTGGCATCTAAACGCCATGGCTTGCGATTAGCTAAGCGCAGGCCTTCAAACGCTTGAGGCGAAGTCACTTCGTGAAGCAGCTGGCGATCGATATAAATCAACGCGGTGCCGTCATCGCGTTGTTTGACCAAGTGCTGGTTCCAGAGTTTGTCGTAAAGCGTTTGACCTGACATGTGGTTCTCCCGGGCTGCGCCCTTTTCTTGCTAGTTGGTCGTGCTAATGGGTCTTGCTGGCATCTCTGTGCCAGTGATGGTTAGAGTGTTACGCGGGCTGCGCATAAAAGCAATTCATGTTATTCATAGTTTAGATTCCAATCAGGAATACCAAAATGGATACTCAAAGCCTACAGGCTTTTCTGGCCGTGGCCGATACGCAAAGTTTCTCGCGCGCGGCCGAACAGCTCCACTTAACCCAACCGGCGGTGAGCAAGCGCATTGCGACGCTGGAATCCCAGGTGGGCACGCGTTTATTCGATCGCATAGGGCGGCGCATTGCATTGACCGAGGCCGGAAGCGTGCTGCTACCCCAAGCCCGAAGCATTCTATTTACCGTAGAAGATAGTCGCCGTGCGCTAGCCAATCTTTCAGGCCAGGTGGGTGGGCGTCTAACGCTTGCGACCAGCCATCACATCGGTTTGCACCGTTTACCGCCGCTACTCAAGCAGTACACTCAGCGCCATCCAGAGGTAGAGCTAGACCTGCACTTTCTTGACTCTGAACAGGCGTATCAAGGTGTTTTAGACGGCACCCTGGAAATGGCAGTGGTGACGCTGGCACCTCACCCCTATGCACAGCTGCACGTTGTCGAGTTATGGCGTGACCGGCTGTGTTTTGTGTGCGCGACGGACCACCCTCTTGCCAATCAGCCCCAGTCTCATCATAAATCGGCAGGTCATAAAGGCCTTTCACTCGCGGCGCTGTGTGACTATAGCTGCGTGATGCCCGGGGCCAAGACATTTACCGGCTCGCTCATTGCTCAGCGGTTCCATGAAGCCGGCCTACAGCTACCGGTCAGTATGGCAACCAACTATTTAGAAACGCTTAAAATGATGTGCAGCGTTGGCTTAGGCTGGAGCCTGCTACCAGAGAAGATGATCGACAGTGAGCTCGTAGAACTCAATGTCGACACGGCGCCCATCTATCGCTCACTAGGCTATTTAGTACATACCAACCGCACGCCTTCTAACGCCGCTCGTCGCATGATTGAACAGCTAGAGAAAATGAGTCAACAAAACAGGCATTAGATTTATCACCCTTTTTGCTGACAACAACCCTTCTCAAGTTCACGTTTTAGTCGTGCAATGACTTGAATGATACTCCTATACACTAAGCAGATACATTTGATTACAAAATGCTGCCACTGCCCTCCCGTGTAGGAATCTCATCATGCACAGTCGCCCTAACGCACTACCGATTTTCCTGCTCGCCTGTTTCACCGCTGAAGCGGCACAGGGGCAAGACACGACAATGTAATGGTATTCACTATTTCTGGCGTTATCTGTGCATTTCGGCGCAAAGCATTAGAAGAGATCGGCGGCTGGAATACGGACATGGTGACCGAAGATATCGATGTAAGCTGGCGGTTACAGCTGGCCGGTGGGCAGGTACGTTACGAGCCCAGAGCGATGTGCTGGGTGCTAATGCCGGAAACACTACGCGGCCTTTTCAAGCAGCGGCTGCGGTGGGCACAGGGTGGCGGCGAGGTCTTTCTACGCTACTTCCCACAGACAGTACGCTGGAAAAACCGTCGTTTCTGGCTGCTGATGCTGGAATATATTATCAGCGTGGTTTGGTGTTACTCGGTCATCACTCTGATGCTTGCTTGGCTGGTATCTCATCTCTTAATGCCGATGGAGTGGCCAGTTACGGCAAGAGTGCTTTCCTATTTTGGCAGCATCTTAATCGCCGTCAGCTTCATTCAATTTACCGTTAGCTTCTATATCGACAGCCGCTACGACAAACAGATATTCCGCTGCGTTTACTGGAGTATCTGGTACCCCTTCGCCTACTGGCTTATCAATATGGCGACCGTGGTCATTGCCTTCCCCAAAGCCATGATGCGGCAAAAAGGCAGGCTTGCCACTTGGAACAGCCCTGACCGCGGGGAGCAATTCAATGAGCAATAAACTAGTGCCCGTCATTATCGATAACCCCTGCCAGAAAGGCTGGGGCTATCGCGTTCGCGATACCATTATCACCCTTGCCACGCTGGCGTTATGGGTGCTCGTGGTCGTAAAAATGTACATGTTCTTCTTTGTGGAAGAGGAGATCCTGGGTAAGCTTTATGACTCGGTTATGATCAAGATGGTGCTCATCGGCTTTGTCGTCACCTTCCTCACCTTTCACTGTTGGGCGGTGTATAACCAGTTCCTGTATACCCGCCTATTAAAACGCCAGCTACGCCACATGCAGCCGACAATGCTTGAAACCGATAACAAATGGCAAAGCGAGATGGAAGGTCAAATTCAAAGAGGTCAAATTCACGAGCAGGTTAAAGCCGTCAAAACTAATTAAACTGCGAACTAGCAATCCTTCCAAGGGGTCCCATTAGGTCGCCAATAGATTTGAAATAGAAGCAATAATTAGCAAATGGTATAGAACCTGTGAAGAACAAACAGCGAGGCGCTAGCGCAACAGTAGCAAAATTTGGTCACAAAGCGTAAACCAAGCTACTCCGTCTTTACGCTGATCCATTTTCGCATTCGGCAACACATAAATAGGTTGTGAGACTCAGCATTAAACGCCGTAGTGGCAAATTTATGACTGGCACATTAACCCCCTATCTAACGCAGTCTAACCAGGGCTAATCGACTACGACAGGTTAATGGTGCGGGGGTTTGCCCAACAACGCCATCGTATCCACATACGGTAACTTTAGTGCATTGATAGCCTCATCTTCCGAGCGAATATTGGTGTAGCCGACGACCAGACCATAACGTTTTTTGTTTTGGGCATACCAAGCCGATAAGGGAAAAACTTGCAGGTTGTGTGCTTGCCAAATATCCGACAATTTCACATCCTCAGTGCCTTTTGTGAGATAAGCCACAACATGCATGCCACCATCAGTCAGCTCAACATTGAATATGCCAGGGTAAACTTTATGCAAAGCATTAACTACAATTAGTCGTCGTTGCTGGTATAACGCCCGCATTTTTTTCAAATGCTTGAAAAAATGCCCTTCTGCAATAAACATCGCCAGAATTTTCTGCGGAAGTAAAGGCAAACCAGTTGCAACAATTTCGCCTATTTCCAAGAAACTCAAAATCATGGACTTTGGAATAACGATGTAACTGATGCGTATAGAAGGCATCAGTGTCTTACTAAAGGTGCCGACATAGATAACACGATCCTGGCTATCTAAGCTTTTCAGCGCTGGCACCACTTTTCGTGTGTAGTGGAACTCACCATCGTAGTCATCTTCGATGACCCAAGCGCTATTGTGCTGCGCCCATTCTAGCAACTGATGCCTTCTTGCCAGTGATAACGTCACCGCCGTTGGACTATGATGTGAGGGCGTCGTGATGACAAACTTCGCATCACCATGAACTCGCACCAGATAATCAATATCCAGTCCATTATCATCAACAGGTACGTAATGCAGATTCAATACAATGCGTTTAAGCAACTTCTGACCAAAAAAATAACCGGGATCTTCAAAGACCACTTTGTCATTGTTTGTTGAAAGCGCCTGCAGAATAAGCGCAAGACTGCTTTTGTAGCCACTGGTGATAAAAACTTGTTCCGGAGCGCAATTCAGTCCGCGGGAAATCCTCACATAATTGACGATAGCCTCACGTAGCGGTCTGTGACCCATAACCGGAGGCACAGCCATATCTCTTAAGCTCATGCCGCGAACGACCTTGCCCGACAGCAAGAGCCATTTTTTATAAGGAAATTCGTCAAGCGATGGTATGCCCAACCGGAAATGCCCCTGATTATCTCGCAGATCTACAATCTTCTTAAGATCTTCATCCTGAAGCTGATTTACAACTTTTTGGGGATTTCCTGTATCAATCGATAAATCAGGGTTAACCACTGTTCCCCGTGACCCCTGGCTAACGAGATAGCCCTCACCCACAAGAATATCGTACGCCGCTTCCACCGTCTTCTTTGCCACACCTAGATCTTCGGCTAGCACACGAATAGAGGGCACCTTTTCGCCCGGCTTCAGGTTGCCAGAAAGAATCCCTTTTTTATAACGCTCATAGATGTCCTTGTATCCCACCCGGTGTCCTACCTTTTTATAGCAGTCCTGTACCTTCTTAATATGTCATTACTATCTAAAATAATCACACTCTTAGCAAGCAGTCATCATCTGGTGATGAATAGCAGGCTCCCTAGGCTTCACAAATACACTTATGCAATCAATTGACCAAACAGTATAAATCACAATTTCACATTGGGTAGCACAAGGAAAAAATCATGAAGCTGCTGCATATTAAAGTCAGTCAAAATATAAATGGCTCAACTTCGAGGAAGGCTTCCGATCATCTGTTATCTAAGTTGAAAGTAACGTATCCGCAGTTAGTTGAAACCGTGTTAGATCTGTCTATGGATCCCTTGCCTCACCTTGACGCTGTGACCATCAGCGCCTTTTCAACCGATCAAGAAGAACGATCAGAAGAGCAAAAGCAGGCAGTCCTCTTGTCAGATCGCCTTGTTGATATGCTGCTCGATACTGACGTGATTGTGATTTCCTCCCCTATGTGGAACCTGGGACTACCATCGGTATTGAAGGCCTGGTTTGACCATATAACTCGGGCAGGCCGCACGTTCGGCTTCACTGAGAAAGGCTCAAAAATAGGTTTAGTCATTGGCAAAAAAGTCTACACAGTCGTATCCAGTGGCTCGATTTTTTCCAGCGGACTTTATGTGAATGACGATTTGTTTACACCCTATATCAAAACCGCTCTGGCTTATGTCGGCATCACTGATGTGATTTTTTTCAGGGTGGATGGTACGCACGACCCGCTCAGCAGAGCGACAGCTTTACCCATTGCATTAAGCACTATCGATCAACTAAATCTGCAAAAGAGAGAGCATTATGAGCAACCGTGTAAATCACTTTAAATCTGTACCGGCACTTATAGAAGCACTAAGCAATGCCAATACGGCATCACATAAAACCAGCATTGATGTTAACATTAAAAGCCTGATTGACATCCGCGCCTCCCAGCTGAATGGCTGCGCTTTTTGTCTGGACATGCACATCAAGCAGGCCAAGATAAAAGGTGAAAGAGAGCTAAGGCTCTACCACATCGCGATCTGGAGAGAGTCTCCCCTGTTCACTGCCAAAGAAAAAGCAGCTCTGGAACTGACTGAAGCCCTAACCAAACTATCTGACCAAGGCATCAGTGATGAACTTTATCACTCAACACGGGAATACTTCTCCGAAGTAGAGATTTCTGAGCTGACCTTCGCCATCGGGCTTATCAATATCTGGAATAGAATGCAGATACTGTCGTTAATGGAGCCCGGTTCGCAAGACTCTGCCTTTGGTCTAACCAAATCAGGCTTAAAGTAATTCACTTTATCCTATCGCAGTTTTATTAACGGGCATGGCGCGCTGAGCATTACCGAATAGCATTATAAAAAAAGCCAGTCGAGCAGGCTGGCTTTATTTGATAAAAACAGAGCTTAAAAATTGACTGAGTTTTCTGATCGGCACCGTCGCTATTTCGGCAGCCTAGAAAAACTTACTTAACGCGGTTATTTTCTCAGCTCTTTCAGCGGCACTCTAAAACCCCATAAGCTGCTTTACCAGTGTTAGTGGCTATCCATAGATAATCTTTACGAACTGGCTGTAGCTGCGGCTATACGCACTTTTTATTTGAGCTAATAATTGCTGTTATTTTTTATGCTGGAATATATTACCGGTGTGGCTTGGACCTCCTCGCTCATCATCCTACTTCTTGCTCCCTTGCCTTCCGTAAAACCATCATTTGGCAAAAAGGTAGGCTTGTCCTGTATACCCGCCTATTAAAACGCCAGCTACGCCGCGAGCAGTCGCCAACGCTTGCGCTTGATAACGAGGCACAAGACTCACTAGAATGCAGTAAGCTGCATGAGCACGGAAAAATCTGAATTCCCAATCAACAAATGCTGATGACCCAATAATTTGATGGAAACGGGGGATGAAACGACATGAAGCGTACTCTTCTTAGTATCACCACTGCATGGGTGCTTTTTCCATTGGGCACCGCTTTCGCTCAATATGCCCCTGTCGATCCTATGCCGCTGGGGCAGTCCTCTACAAGCGTAATGGCCAATAAGCTTTCAGGAGATATTGCCAGCGGAACCACGGGATCTAATTCCGTGTCAAGCCGCTGCTTCGCGAACTCCGGCCCAGGACCCGAGCGCCGCGCCATGGAAGCAGAATATGAGCAACGGCTAGCAACAGAGGGTAAAGCCCAAGCGGACGCTTGGTTGGATCAACATGGCCGAGAGTATCGCGCAGGGCTGGTGGCGGAAGGAAAGTGTTAATAGCGATGCGCCTAGCATAAGCAAGCGTTATCAAGTGCATTTACCTGTAATGTAAATCCATCGAACGCCAAGCCCCAGGCCTATTACTGTGACCACCCTGCATAGAAGTGAAAAAAGCCGAGCCAAGTCTGTTCGCAAAGGCCTGCACCCGAAGAATCTACATAACCAAGGCTATGACTTCCCAGCGCTCGTAGAAAGCCACCCTGCACTAGCCCCCCATGTGAAACCGAACGCTCATGGCGAGCTTTCTATCGATTTCGCAGACCCGTTGGCAGTTAAAACGCTCAACTCCGCGTTATTAAATCGCTACTACAACATTACCGATTGGGATATTCCAGAGGGCGCGCTTTGCCCTCCCATCCCAGGCAGGGCTGACTATATCCATTACATGGCCGATTTAATTGAGCTCGGGCTTGGACGTAAAAATCCCAGCATCAAGCTACTCGATATAGGAACGGGGGCGAATGGAATCTACCCGCTACTGGCCTGCCAAATTTACGGCTGGCAGTGTGTCGGTAGCGAGATTAGCGCTCAGTCACTTGAGAACGTCGCCACGATTATCGCCAACAACCCCACGCTCAAAGATCGCTTCACGCTGCGCACGCAGCACGATAAAAACCACATGTTTGAAGGGATCATTCAAGCTGGGGAGTTCTTTGACGTCAGCGTATGCAACCCACCCTTCCACGCCTCGCTTGATGAAGCACTGAAAGGCAGCCAGCTTAAACTCAATAACCTTGCGCGTAGTCGCGGTGAAAAAAAAGCAAAGCCCAAATCTCCTACGCTGAATTTTGGCGGGATGGGGGCAGAGCTTTGGTGCAAGGGAGGCGAACAGCTGTTTCTTAAAAAGCTAATAAAAGAAAGCCAGGTGTATTCCACTCAATGCCAGTGGTTTAGCATCCTGATTTCAAAAGCCGACAATGTGAAACCTGCAATAAAGTTGATGCGTAAGCTCGGTGCCGTTGATATCCGAGAAATAGAGATGACGCAGGGAAATAAGATGACGAGGATATTGGCATGGACATTCATCTGAGCCGCTCTTGAGGTGGCGTATGAGCATGCTGTGATTTTGCTGCTGAGGCTTCGCTAAAACTGACCTCGATCTCTTCGTTTGAATCAATTTTAGACAGCTTTTTGACCAACTCTCGAGTCGCGATCTTAACTGCTGAACGTGGATTAGTGATGCCTTCTTCCTGCATCCCCAATCGAACTTTCATCGTCTCGTAAAGCTCGCCAGCACTCGCCGCCATTTCAATCCTCTCGTGAACTCATAACCCTGTCATAAACGGCGCGGGCTTTTGAGCGTCGGCGACCGAAGGGAGCGAATTTAATCGCCTTGTTAGGCAAGTACTCATAGACACATATGATTTTAATAACCTTTATATGGCGGAGCTTCTGGATACTGCGGGAGTTCATCGGCTATCTCTAGCCAAGACTGCTTAGATGATATCCAAAAGTGCATATCAGGATTAAAAAGTGACGAATCGTCAAGGCTGCCAGCCGTCAATCCAATAACTCCGGCGGAGGTACGCCGAGAAAATATGCTTGAACCACAACGCGAACAAGATCCTCGCTCTAGAGTTTCTGAGGAGTAAAATGTGCTAATTGGGCCTGTGATAGACACATCTTCAATCCGCATTA
This sequence comes from Halomonas sp. AOP12-B1-6, assembly GCF_052379225.1. Classification (NCBI taxonomy): domain Bacteria; kingdom Pseudomonadati; phylum Pseudomonadota; class Gammaproteobacteria; order Oceanospirillales; family Halomonadaceae; genus Halomonas; species Halomonas sp. AOP12-B1-6. The sequence goes on along the minus strand of NZ_JBQSYK010000005.1, from coordinate 236,410 downwards.
ATACACGGGCGTTAAAAGCAGCCCCGATAGCTGTTTGACATTCCTTACAGTGGCACACTCTCTGATTTAATGGATCAGCAGTCGTTTCGTAACGAACAGCTTTACATATGCACCCGCCGCAAAATCTGGTCATTTAGTAAACCTTCTCCTCAAGTGGCCAACGTTAAATTAACAGGCTGGCTTTAGCCGGTTCCAACGAGCGCAGCGAGTGGCTTGAATGTCTGGTTAGCCTTTCTCACAGCGGCTTGCCACGTATATAGCGATACTCTTGCGTATGCCCCTCGTAACCCCAGGCGTCCGCGTGGACCTTGTGGATTACAATGTAACTCGCAGGTGCCAACGGCCCAAATATGTTGGCAACTGCATCAAACACCTGTGGATGTATTCAGACTTTCGTTTTTAGTATTTGTGCCCTCAGTAACCTTGATGTCCAAGTAAAAAGTCACTAGCGACTGGCTGGCAAGACTCTTGCCCCCTATGTACCAGCTTTTAGCCGATGTGGCATTGATCTCGACAGAAGCAAGCTCGTGCTTCTTGCCAAGAGCGGTTGCAGTAATTTCAGTAAGGGCACTTGCGACTTGATCTGACTGATCTTGCGATACATCAGCAGAGATATGGAAGCTTAGGTATGGCATAAGGAACCTCTCCAAGACTGACTAACGAGGCTGTAGAAAACCCCGAATTTGTCATTGGTGAAGCCAGTACCGGCGGTAACGACAGTGCTCTTTTGATAGCTATTTTCCGAAATACCTAGCTTCTTAAAGCGAGCATCGACCGTTTCCAGTACGGGTTGCAAGGTGCGGTATTCCTGTCCTTCGCCAAAGGCCTGGGCTGTGCGTCTTTAGGAAACGATCCACTTTGTTCATAGCGGCATCTAGCGAGAGAATCGTCTTGGCGCAGCGGATATCTCGATCCAGATTGGCTTCCGTTTCAGCTTCATAACGCGCGTAGTGTTCCACTAAGTGATGCCGAATCAGACCTCTCCGTTTCTCACGTTTCTCGCCTAGCTCTTTGAACGTGCCAGACAGCTCTTTAGAGGCATCAGATGACATTTTGCAGCCGTCAATGGCAAAGAGTTCGTTGCCCAACAAGCCTTGTTCATGGCACACCAACAGCACTTGCTCGAAAAGCGCTTCAATCTCGTCAGCATGGCGGCTGACAAAACTTGCCCGTGTGGTGAAGTGGGGAACGGTATCGCAGGAGAGCGCTTTGAAAATGATATTGGTCTCGCAGCACCATTGCATCCGTGTTTTTTGTGTTGAGTAATTTCAGAAAAATCAACTTGATCGATAAGAATTAAAAGCGTGCCGCTCTCGTTTAGTAGGTACTCCACTCCTCTTGAATGAAAGCTTTCCAAAACGTCTACTTTGCTGGAGCTTTAAAGAGTCGTCATCTAAATCTGCGCTCAATCTTTTACGCTTATGCCATTCAGGAACAAGCCTACAAGATGCCCAATACGCGATTTCGATGAACGGTCATTCTCGATTGCGATGGAAATCGCCGTTACCACGTAAATTAAATCCTCGTAAGTGACATCGCGGCGGATGGCACCTGCTTCTTGTCCACGCAGAAGCAGCCGATGCCCTTCTGCGGTGATCGCATTACATCCGGGCGTACCGCATTGGATAATGGTCCCAATCGAAGCAGCAAGGCTCTGGTAAATGCTCATGTTCATAGCAAGTTCTTCAAGATAAGCTCGTACCGCGTCACCTGGTGTGACATGAGGGTCGCGCGCATGGCTGGTCTGTGCAAGCGACAAGAAACGCTCATTGCTAGTCGCGGCCAAGAGTGCCTCACGCGTGGGAAAGCGACGATAAAGCGTACCTATACCAACGCCTGCGCGCTTGGCAACTTCCTCCAGCGGAACCCCCGCTCCTCTTTCTAAGAAAAGCTCCTCGGCGGCAAAAAGGATAAGTTCGCGGTTCTTCTGTGCGTCAGCCCGGAGGGCAGGTTTATTACTCAATTTTTTTCCTCTTTCGCTTGTTAAGTGGAGTCTACCTCCATATTATAAGTGGAGCAATTCTCCACTTATAGCAGAGGTACTAGAAAATGACGAAACGCTTCGAAAACAAAGTTGTGGTGATAACGGGAGGCAGCGACGGCATCGGTCTCGCAACGGCGAAACTTTTTGCCATCGAAGGTGCACACGTTTACATCACAGGGCGTCGGCGAGAACTACTCGACGAAGCTGTGAAAGAGATCGGCCAAGGGGCGGTCAGCGTACAAGGTGACGTCACTAACTCTGCCGACGTCACTCGGCTTTACGAACGGATCCAACGCGATCACCAAAAGGTCGATGTCGTGTTCGCCAATGCGGGCATTTACGAGGTCATTCCACTCGATGCGATAGAGGATACGCATTTCGACTCGACCTTCAACGCCAATGTGAAAGGCATGCTGTTCACTGTGCAAAAAGCACTACCGCTGATGACAGCGGGAAGTGCTGTCGTGCTCAACGGCTCCATCGCTGGCAGCAAAGGCCTGCCAGGCCAGTCTCTTTACAACGCCAGCAAGGCAGCAGTGCGCTCTTTCGCTCGAAGCTGGACGAATGACCTTAAGGAGCGAGGCATCCGCGTGAACGTTGTTTCGCCTGGTGGAACAGAAACGCGCCTGATAAGGAGCTACCTTGACTCGCAACCGGAGGTCGAAAAGGCACTAAATAAAAGCGTTCCGCTTGGGCGGCTGGGGGAACCGAACGAGATAGCACGAGCAGTCCTCTTCCTGTCATCAAGCGAGAGCAGCTTTGTCGCTGGACATGAACTTTTTGTCGATGGCGGTGCAGCCGCAGTTTAGGCCGCGGGCAAGTCTCGTTCAGTTCTAAAGATATTGGAGTCAGATGAAGATTAGCTCTCAGAGTAATTGCATTAATTTTCATTTGGCCCCACACCCCCTTCTCCAATATGGAGGAACCCTCCATATTGCAATGGCATACTCACATCGATTTCAACTCTCAACAGAGGTAGTCAACATGATCAATCTCCGCACTCTAACCTTGTCCGTAAGCGTCACGCTAGGCGCCATAATTGCGCTGCCGGGCATGGCTATCGCTGACGTACAGAACATCATTCTGGTTCACGGCGGAAACGTCGATGGCAGTACTTGGAGAGGGGTTTACGACCGGCTGACTGCCGAAGGCCTAAAGGTCACAGTTACTCAACTGCCAATGACATCCGTAGAGGATGACGTCGCGGCGGTCCAGCGAAGCCTGGACGTGCAGGACGGCCCGGTTCTGCTCGTGGGGCATTCTTATGGCGGCGTGGTTGTAACCGAAGTCGGCATCGACCCAGACGTCAAAGGTCTCGTCTACGTCACAGCGTTCCAGCCTGATATCGGGGAAAGCGGCGGCGACCTGCTAGCCTCAGTGGCCAGCGATTTCACGGCCGACAAGCTGACGGTCACCGACGATGGCTTTCTTTTGGTCAATGACGACGCGTTCCTCTCCTTGGCAGGTAACGGTCTTTCAGAAGAAGACGCACTCTTTTTGGCAAGGTCCCAAGCATGGGCCAACGCGGGGAATCTTGCTCACAAAGTTACTTCTGCGGCATGGCAGGATAAACCGAGCTGGATGACGGTCGCTACCGAAGACCTTCTCATCTCACCGGAGTTGCAGCGCCGTATGGCAGAGCGCGCCGGTTCGACAATAATTGAGATCAAGAACGGTCATATGCTGCCGATGACGAGCCCCGATGAGGTGGCCGAGGTGATCGCGCAGGCCGCCAAGGCGGTTAACTAGAACAGCCCTCCCGTGCGGACCGCGACAGCGGTCCGCACGCTTCTCCCTTTGCACAAGATCATCGTTTTAGTAGATATTTTTATCTGACCCAAGCTTCAAACGCAGTAAATAAATCAGCTCCGCATCCCGTTACTGCCGTAATTGCGATGGCTTCCATTGTGCGCCAATTATTCTTAGCAAACTTTCCAAGCTTTTTGAAAAAATATCTACTCGGATCGATATGACTCATCGGGTGATTTAACACATAACTGTACCGATTATAATTCTGGCTATTATGTGGATCAGCCTGAATAAATTGGAATGCCCCGGCTTTATGGACACTTCGGAAGCCTCACGCTGAGGCAGCCTCGAAGGCCTCTGGGCTCAAACCGCCCAGATGGCTGTGGCGCCGATTTCGATTATAGAATACTTCGATGTAATCGAAGATATCTGCTCGAGCTAAGTCTCTAGTTTTGTAGATGCGCTTTTTAATTCGCTCTTTTTTCAAACTACTAAAAAATGACTCCGCAACAGCATTGTCCCAGCAATTGCCGCGCCGACTCATACTGGGTTCAAGATTGTGGTGAAGACAGAATCGTCTCCAGTCGTCGCTTCCATACTGAGACCCTTGATCTGAGTGAACCAGTACTCTGCTACGAGGCTTGCGACGCCAGACAGCCATCATGAGTGCGTCTAAAACGATCTCGCGTGCTAGCGTCGGCTTCATGGACCAGCCTACTACTCTGCGCGAGAACAGATCCAAAACAACCGCCAGGTACAGCCATCCTTGCCATGTCCTGATGTAGGTAATGTCGGTTACCCAAACGGTGTCTGGTGTGCTCACCTTAAACTCCCGGTTAAGCGTATTAGGCGCCAGGATCGATGGGCGGCCGTTCACAACTCTTGGTTTTTTATAACCGTGTATCGCTTTGATATTATGGGCCTTCATGATGCGATAGACTCTGTGTTTACCGCACGTTTCACCAGCCTCCTTCAGGTCCATTGATATCCGCCGATAGCCGTAGACGCCAAAGCTGGCACCGTAAGAAGCATGTATCAAAGGCAGCAGTCGAGCATCTTCGATAGCTCTGTCGGACAAAGGCCGGAAACGCCATTCGTAATAGCCGCTTCGCGAGATATCAAGCAGGTTGCACATGGTACGCACCGGGAACTCGTCACTGTGGTCTGCAACAAACCGGTACTTCACTCGGGCTGGCTTGCGAAGTACCGAGCGGCCTTTTTTAAGATATCTCGCTCCTCCTCGGTTCGTCGAAGCTGGGCTCGCAGTTTAAGAATTTCCTTCTTTGCGTTGTTGAGCTCTGAGGCCTGTTCGTCAGATTTACTCGGTTTAATGGCCTTAACCCATTTGTGAAGACTGTGGGCAGAGACGCCCAGTCGCTCCGATACCTCGCTTACTGGGTATCCCCTTTCGACGATCTGCCGGACCGCTTCGTCTTTGAATTCGGGTGAATATCGTTGGTTACTCATTATTCCCTCCTATGCTCAAATAATAGGCTAGAAGTGTCCGGAGAACACAGGGCAGTCCATAAGAGCCTAACGGGTGTCTAAAATATCCGGGGCGATTCATTTTGAGCACCCTGGTTTTGCGGGGGGATTACCAAGCGCCGCCAAAGCTTTATGGAAGAACCGTGACCATCCACTGCCATCACTTTCAAGCAGCTCGATCATGGCCAACAAGTCATTGCGTGTCTTCTCGTACATGGCTTCCTTCGACAGCTAAGGCTCAGCTCAGCCGCAGGCTGGGCGAAGCTTGTTTTGTGTTAATTTGAGAGCGACAGCGAGCAACACAAAAGCAAGTGGAGCCCAGGCTGTCGCACTGCAGCTTTTTGTTATGCTTTGACCCAAAACTTCCAACCCTTTTTCTCTTTTGGCTGTTTATTTGATGAACTTAGTGTGCCTTTAATATTAGACAGTCGACCTTCAGAATCAAACTCAACACTTATATTACCCCTCTCGCAGTCAGCTGATATTAATGATTCACCCTCCATCACATTGTAACCTTGCGAAGAAAGAAATGACTTCGTCATTTGGCGATGATCAACATCAAATGTAGAAATAACTTGAGATATTGTGGTTATTGCTTTTTCCGGAGAAACTGGTGATATTACTTCTTGCGGGAGGCCTCTAACTAGAAAATATAAAGCTCCACCTTCATAAGGTCCGCGATAATAACAACTAGTTGAGTCAAGCCCTGATGCAACCATTGCTATGGAGTGGCCATCAGCAATACTCGTCGAATAGCTACGTTCTGTCAGCTCTGAAACTTCTAATTTATTACCTAATTCTTTTAATTCACGACAGCTTTTAAGCAACGCAGAAGGAAGATTACTTGCTTCGTTTGCCCAGGCCCAAAGCCATGACTCATCACCTTCTGATTCTGAGCCTAGCAATTGAATTGGAAACATTAAGTCATCACCGAAAGTAACCTGACCCTCTATAAGGTCTACTTCCCACCCTCTTTCTCCTAGTAAATCAGCGAAAGCAAGTTGTTTGGCAAATCCAACACCTACATGTTGAGAAAACAACATTCTAAATTCAGGGCTCAATTTATTATCCTCCTTGATGCATAAAAGGTATTACGTTGATGGCTTGAGGTGAGGCGCATTTTTCTTGGCTACGCTCGCCAGCCCTTTAATTTTCTTTGAAGTCCCCGTTGAAGATTCAACTTCAACGGAAGCCAGTGATTTCAAATCAATAGCTCCAAAATCGAAATTCGTACTATCAAGAAAAACTCGAAAAACTGACTTTCACTCAAGTACGGATTACTTAGACCTCAACTCTCCAACGGATAGCCAGCCCGCTCACCAATGGATTTAGTAATTCTAAATTTGTGATCCTTCCCATCACTGTTGACGAACCTCAAAGCATAGAGTGCTATTGGCCTACAGCCAGAATTTACGATCTTTACGTAAATTCCATCAACAATATTCGCGAAGCTTTCTTTATACGATCCTGATACATCAAATCTCGTTCGATCACGGAACATGAGGTAAAAAGCTATACAAAAACTAGCTACAGAAATGTAGATACTGATGATGGGAAAAGCCTCTTTCATAGTCATGACGGTCGATCAGTTGCTTCAACGTAACGCTATGCGACCTGGTTAAGTATTGGTTCGATATCTTGTCCATGGATGAGTTGCACGAGGTCCTTCGTTCCTTTGACAATATTGAATATACCTAATTGCCAATTAATTTCACTAACCATAGCTGGGTGATTTTCGATTTCAGACTCCGATGTACCGCCCTTACAATCCAGCTCGAGACACTCCTGAACATATAAATCGACTGTATCGTAACAGCTGCGCAGAACATAAATTAAAAAAGAAGGATCGTTATCTTTAATTTGGTCGAGCAAATATTCATGAGCAACACCTGCGTTTAGGGCGTATGAACCTAAAACCGTACCGAAGTCCTCAGTGTCAGGAATTACCTCACCGACTTGCTTTGATAACTTATTTGAATTGACTCTTTTACTACTGAACCAATCTATTGCTAACTCTCGACATTGTGTCAATAGCGATTCATTCCCCCAATCCTCAAATTCACTAAATTTTGAATAGAGCGGTGATAACCGAATACAGCAAATTAATATGATAGCCACCTTCTCCTTTTGGTTGAGTGCAGCGGCTTCAATTTCAATCTTTTTAATATAATTTTCGTAATTCATTGTTTCATTCTATTCGCATAACAGGTATTAGACGGCGCATCCCATGATTGGATGAACGCGCTAGCATGATTCCTTAGCAAAGGTAGCCTACTTGTTCCCATATAACCATATGATTTTAAATTAAATTAATAATAATTAGGCTTTATTTGCAGAGTTTGCGCGCTTTGCCAAACTCAATAATTTTGTATATCCATACAACATCATGGAGCAATGACCATATGGATATGCAAAACAAGCCACCGAAGCTTATGGATCGTGTCAAGGTAGTGATGCGGGTAAAGCGCTACAGTCCACGTACTAAAAAAAAACCTACTGTTATTGGATGCGCTACCTCATTCGCTATCATGGGGTGCGTCACCCCTGCCACTATGGGCCCTGCCGAAGTGCAGGCTTTTCTTGAACACCTTGCCGTTGAGCGATACGTAGCAGCATCAACAGAGAACTAAGCGCTTACCGCGCTTGTATTCATCTATCGCCATGTACTCGATAAGCCACTGGGCGATATTGGCATTTTTTTCCAAGCAAAACGCCCACATCGACTCCCCATTTGCTATTAAACCACTTATCTGACTCGATGCATTTAATGGCTACTTTGATGTATGGCTCAGGACTGCGGCTCATCGAAACTTGTCGTTTTCGCATCAGAGATATTGATACCGAATGCCATATCATCACCGTCAGGGCAGGAAACTTGTTTATCGGCTAGCAGTGGGTCGCATACCAGTCACTTTCGCCCGTGCGCTGGATCGCAGTATCTAAACGCGGGTATTTCCTCGGGTTGGCAATGGCTGTTTTCTGCAAGCCGCCCATGCTGTGATAATGCCGTTTTATAAAAGCGTTGCCTTTGAGGACAACAGCTTGCTGGTTGCATTGATCTGGCACCGCTGTGCGGTACTTTCGCAGGTGCCTCGCTCTTAGCTTACTGCTGGCCTTCTTCCGCAAATCCGATTAGCCTGCTAATTCATTACTAAGGGCTTGGCATGCAAGAGACCACTTCTCAGCAGCGTTTAGCGGGCGTGCTGATTTTGTTTGGATTAATCGCTCAGATTATCGGTTTTACGGGCTTATTACATACGGCGCACGCGGTGAGCTATTTGCTGTGGCTGGCAGTGGCGCTGCTTTGGCGGGATATTCCTAAACGCTCGCGCATTCAAGCCGGAGTATTGATGGGCTTGGGCCTATTAATGCTGTTAGTGGCTCGCGTTGTGTATGACGCCGAGGTGGACTGGCCAGCGATGCTGCAAGGAAATGCCTTTGTGGCGGCCATGCTGGTAGGCGTTAGCTTTATTACTTTGGTGGGCAAACAGCAGGGGCGAAAAAAAGCGCCGGGTAAAAAGTTAACAGGCTACGGCGGCATTTTACGGACATGGCTAGGCGTGCATTTTCTGGGCACGATTTTGAACATGTCGACGATTATTATGGTGGGCGACCGGCTGGCACGTTCAGGCCCGCTTTCTATGCCCCAGTTTTTAGCGCTTAATCGGGGGCTTTCAAGTGCCGCCACGTGGTCACCCTTCTTTGCTTCAATGGGCATCGTGATCGCCTTGGCCCCAGAGATGCAGTACTCCTATGTGGCGATGTTTGGCTTGCCGCTAGCTTTGTTATCGGGGTTATTAACGACGCTTGAACTTGGCCGCCGGTTTGACCTGCGTGAGGTGTATGGTTTTTCCCTCGCGCCGAGCAGCCTGCTAATGCCGGGGATAATGGCGCTTCTGGTGATGGTGTTTCACTTTTGGCTCACACCTAGGCTATCCATTGTAGGCATTATTACCTTTTTAATCCCAATGGTGGCCTTGCTCTATAACTTGCGTGATGGTCCACGCTACACATTTCGCCGCATTCGCCAGCATACCACTACGCGCTTACCGGCAATGCGCGGAGAGATTTCGCTATTTTTAGCAGCCGGGCTTTTAACGCTAGGCCTGTCGACATTGGTCGCTTCAATAGCAGGCAACGATTGGACACTGTTTGCATCGTTTGGGGCTGCACAAGGCATGATCAGTTTTCTTGCGATTGTGCTAAGTGCGCTGGCGGGCCTTCACCCGATCATTGGGATTTCGGTACTGGCTTCTATGGTAAGTTTGCAAGGCAGCGAACATACCCTTTTTGCGTTTGCGGGGCTGTGCTCATGGGCAATAGGCACTAGCGTGGGGCCACTGTCGGGTATCAATCTATCCTTGCAAGGTCGCTATGGCGTTAGTGGTTATCGCATGATGAAAAACAATTTATTTTATGCAGGCGTGATGAGCCTGCTTTCACTGGCCTCGATTGCCGGATTGAGCTACTTGGTGAATTAATCGTTGCCCTTGAGCCATACCAAGCTCAGCCTGGCAGCCCTATTAAGAGCTGCCAGGCCAAAGCCTTTATGTCAGATAGCGCCCGCTTAGGTTTCGATAATTTTATTAGGGAAGCGATAGAAATAACGATGGCCACACTCGTGGCAGGGCTCTAAACGCGCCACGGTGGGCAGCGTGACCTGGGCATCGCAATGCACGCAGGCCATTAAACCGGGCGCCGCCATTTCACCTTCGCAGTAATCGGCACGGGCTGCTTCTAAATCATCCTCGAAGCGCTCACGATCCACCACGCTGCGGTCGGCAACCGACAGCAGTGATTCAACCACGCGGCGGGAAAGGCCGTCCAGGTCGATTCCTAGCCAGCTGGCCACCTGCTTACCGGTATCCGCCATGTAGTAGCGCATATCTTTCAAATCGCGCTCTACCCAGGCTCGCAGCAGGGCTAGCTCGTCTTTGGTGTACTCTTCAAGGTCTGATTCGAATTCAACTGCATCGTCCAAATCCTTCTGTAAATTTTGCCAAGTTAGGTCGTTTGCGCCTCCCTGCATCCGCTCTAACAGTCGTTCGTAGCCTTCGCGTAGGCGATTGTCATTCTGATGTTCACTCATGGTGCCTCTCCTTTTGTCGACGCATGCGGTTTCCTATCATCGGCTTACCGTTCAAGGATACACCTGCATAGGATACAATCAGCCTTACTTATCTGACAGATGTCATCTCACATTCACTTTGCGCCCCTTTTGGGCGAATACGCCAAGGCATGAATAAACCGATGGACGCACATTATAGCCCTCGTGAAATTGAACGCGACGCCCAGCAGTACTGGGACAAACATCAGTGTTTCAAAGCAGTAGAGGACGCGAATCGCGAGAAGTTTTACTGCCTTTCCATGTTCCCCTACCCCAGCGGTAAGCTGCACATGGGGCACGTGCGTAATTACACTATCGGCGACGTTGTATCGCGTTTCCACCGCATGCAGGGCAAAAATGTCATGCAGCCCATGGGCTGGGATGCGTTCGGTATGCCGGCGGAAAACGCCGCCATCCAAAACCAGGTCCCGCCGGCCGAGTGGACTTATCAAAACATCGACTACATGCGTAATCAGTTGAAGGCACTGGGCTTTGCCTACGATTGGAGCCGCGAGTTCGCCACCTGCGATACCAGCTACTACCGCTGGGAGCAGTGGTTCTTCACCAAGCTAGTCGACAAAGGCTTGGTGTATAAAAAGATGTCAACGGTCAACTGGGACCCGGTTGATCAAACCGTGCTCGCTAATGAACAGGTCATTGACGGCCGTGGCTGGCGTTCCGGTGCGCTGATAGAGCGTAAAGAGATCCCGCTGTGGTTCTTGAAGATTACTGATTACGCTGAAGAGTTGCTCACGGACCTCGATAAAGTCGAGTGGCCGGAGCAGGTTAAAACCATGCAGCGCAACTGGATTGGTAAATCTCGCGGTGTCGAGCTGACCTTTGATGTGAAGAATGCTGATGGCAACGCCAACGAGCCGCTAGCGGTCTACACCACTCGCCCAGATACGCTGTTAGGTGTGACTTACGTAGCGGTAGCCGCCGGCCACCCGCTGGCCAAACAAGCGGCTGAGCAGAACGCGGCGCTTGCGGCCTTCTGTGACGAGTGCGCCAAAGGCGGCACCTCAGAAGCCGAAATGGCCACCAAAGAGAAGCTGGGCATGGCGACCGGCCATTTAGCAATTCACCCGCTGACGGGCGATGAAGTGCCGGTGTTTGTCGCAAACTTCGTGTTAATGGAATTCGGTACCGGCGCGGTCATGGCGGTACCCGCCCACGACCAGCGCGACTGGGAGTTTGCGACTAAGTACGGCATTGAGATCAAAGCGGTGATTGCCGATGAAAATGGCCAAGCGCCTGATCTTTCCGAAAGCGCCTATACCGAACATGGCGCCCTGATCCATTCAGGCGAGTTTGATGGCCTTGAGTTTCAAGCAGCCTTCGACGCCATTGCCGCAAAACTTGCCGAGCTTGGCCGCGGTGAAGTAAAAACCAACTTCCGTCTGCGTGATTGGGGCGTTGCCCGCCAGCGTTATTGGGGCGCACCCATCCCGGTTAAATACGGCCCAGAGGGCCAAACGGTACCGCTTACCGATGCTGAGCTGCCGGTCGCGCTGCCCATGGAAGTCACCGTTGATGCTTCTGGTTCGCCGCTGAAAAAAATGCCGGCGTTCTCTGATCTAGGCGACGGATGGGCACGTGAAACCGACACCTTTGACACCTTTATGGAGTCATCCTGGTATTACGCGCGCTTCTGCTGTGCTGATAACACTGAGGCGATGCTGGATGACCGCGCCAATTACTGGCTGCCCGTTGATCTTTATATCGGCGGCATCGAACACGCCATTTTGCACCTGCTGTATGCCCGTTTCTTCCACAAGCTAATGCGTGATTTTGGCCTGGTGGATTCTGACGAGCCTTTCCAACAGCTGCTGACCCAAGGCATGGTCATTGCGGAAACGTTCTTCCGCATAAAAGATAACGGCGGTAAAGAGTGGTTTAACCCAGCGGATGTTGACGTTAAGCGCGATGAGAAAGGCCGCCCATTAAGCGCCATTCTCATGAGCGATGGACAGCCGGTAGAGATGGGTGGCATCGAGAAGATGTCCAAGTCGAAAAACAACGGCGTTGACCCGCAGTCGATGATCGACAAATTCGGTGCGGATACCGTGCGGCTATTCATGATGTTCGCCGCCCCGCCTGAGCAGTCGTTGGAGTGGTCTGATTCCGGCGTTGAAGGCGCCCATCGCTTCTTGAAGCGCCTATGGCGCCAGGTCAATGAGCATATAGCCGCCGGTACGCCGGGCTCGCTGAATATTGACGCGCTCAATGACGACCAGAAAACGCTGCGACGCAAAACCCACGAGACCATCAAGAAAGCCAGCGATGATATCGGCCGACGCACCACGTTCAATACCGCGATTGCCGCCGTTATGGAGCTTTCCAACGCCATCAGCAAATTCGACGATACGTCTGAGCTGGGGTTAGCGGTAAGCCGCGAAGCCTTGGAAGCGGGCGTCTTGCTGCTAGCACCGATTACGCCACACTTGTGCCATAGCCTGTGGGAGACGCTGGGACATAGCGGCCCTGCTATTGAAGCAACGTGGCCGGTGGTTGATGAAGCGGCGCTTACCCGCGATAGTATTGAGCTCGTCGTGCAAGTCAACGGTAAGCTGCGCGCTCGCCTTGAAGTGCCCGCCAGTGCCGATAAGGCGTCTATCGAAACACTCGCCATGGAACACGAAAACGTCCAGCGTTATCTTGAAGGTAACACCGTGCGTAAAGTGATCGTGGTGCCCGGAAAATTGGTCAACATTGTGGTGAGCGGATGAACCGACGTACGTTTTTAACCACAAGCATCGCCGCCTCGGCGGCGATGCTCTTAAGCGGCTGTGGCTTTCGGTTACGTGGTCGTGATTCATTGCCCACCCTGCCCACGCTAGCACTGGAAGGCGATAACAACAGCGCGGTTGCCCAGCAACTAACAACTCGCCTGCGGCAACTAGGTACTCAGGTAGAGCCTGGCTCCCCTTGGCGTGTAACGCTTGGCACGCCGTCGCTCGTTGACCGTCGTTTGGGTGGTGATGGCCGCGCAAGTCGCGAGCATGAACTCACCCTGAGCATATCGCTGTCCGTGCAAGAACGAGCCTCTAACGCTTACCACATTAATAACGCGACGCTATCCTCTAGCAGTCGTATTCGCGTTAATGATGATGACCTGCTCAATCGCGAATCGCTGTTTGCCGAGGCTGAGCAAACGCTGGCTCGCGAGCTGTCGCAGCGGATAATAGAACGCCTTGCCAACATTGAGGCCATGCAGTGAAAGTATTTGCCGACCAGCTACCCGCTGCTTTGGCAAAAAAAATGCCGCGCGTGGTCATTGTAGCCGGCGACGAGCCGCTACAGCACCGCGATGCCTGCGATGCGGTAAGAATGATAGCGCGGCAATCTGGTATCGAAGAGCGCGAAGTGCTGGACGTTGAAGCGAACTTTGCCTGGGGGCGCTTGATTGAAGTGGCCAGCAACCTATCGCTCTTTGCGACCAATAAGCTGCTGGAATTACGGGTAGGCAATCACAAGCTTGGGCAGGATGGTAGCAAAGCGCTGGCACAGTACGCCGAAACCTTGGATAACAGTGACGACGTACTGCTCATCAGCATGGGGAAGCTAGACGCCAAGCAGCAAAAAAGCGCCTGGTTTAAAGCATTAGATAAGCAGGGCTTGTTTGTACCGGTATGGCCCGTCGATGCCTCGAGGTTGGGTTATTGGCTGCGCGATCGCGCCTCAAGGCACGGCTTGCAAATAGAGCTGGATGCGGCCCGCCTACTGGGCGAACGTACTGAGGGTAATTTGCTCGCCGCTGATCAAGAGCTGCAAAAACTGGCCTTGATTCATCCTCAGGGCACGCGCTTAAATGTAGAGAGCATTGCCCAAGGCGTCGAAGACAGCACTCGGTTCGATGTATTTAATTTAGCCGACGCCTGTTTGAAAGGTGAGCCCAGTCGCGCGTCTCGCATTGTTAATGGATTAAAGAGTGAAGGCGTCGAAGCCCCGATTGTACTTTGGGCACTGAGTCGCGAGCTGCGAACGCTGCTTTCGCTGCATCAACATTTGGATCAAGGGCAAAGCTTTGAGCACGCCTGCAAAACCCAAAAGCCGATGATCTTTGACAAGCGACGCCCTGCTTACCAGAAAGCTATTGCCCGCCTGCCCATGAAGCGTCTTCACAAACTGCTGCTAATGGCCCAGCGGCTAGATCTGGCCGTAAAAGGCGCCGCGGCAGTCCCCCTATGGCCCGGGCTGCATGATTTGGCCATGACCATTGCCGGTGGGCGTGGGCTGCTTGCAGAAACAGCCTGGACCTATCGCGTTAATGCACACGGTTAATCGGCAGCGTAAATACGATGATGAACACTAGCCACGTTAGTGCAAATAATGAGTACTTTTGCTCTTGGGCTTAAAAATTTGGCAAATTATTTCTATACTGTTGATTCAAGCGACAAAAAAGCTTGTACTCCCCCTGACTAGTCTAAGGAACAAGACGATGAAAACATTGCGTGCTTACCTCTCTACTCTGCTGATTGCAGCGCTCGTTATTACCAGCTTGCCCGTTGCTGCAGCACCTGTTACGCCTCACTCAATGGATCTAGTCTCTACCCAATCTGTTTTAGCAGGTGATCGTGCTGGCGCTGATCGCGAGCGTATCAATGAAGTGTTAGCCCGCGCAGACGTGCAGGATCAGCTACTAAAGCAGGGTGTTGACCTAGACGAAGTAGATGCGCGTGTTGCGGCGCTTAGCGATTCTGAAGCACAGCAGATGGCTGATCAGCTAGAACTAATGCCTGCTGGTGCGGGTGGCGGTGTTATCGGTGTACTGTTTGCGGTATTTATCATTCTGCTGATTACCGACATTCTCGGCCTGACAGACGTTTATCCGTTTACTCGTTGATAGGCAGCACATGACCAACACGTTTTTTTACGCCCGCTTTGCGGGCGTTTTTATGATCCTTCTGCTACTCAGCGCCTGTGCCCGTAATCCGGTATTGCTACAAAGCAGTTACAGCAACCTGCCGGCGCACGCCGAAATTGAAAGCGTGCCTTTTTACGCTCAAACGGAATTCCAATGTGGGCCTGCCACGCTGGCCATGGCGCTCAATTACCAAGACGTGGATGCAGAGGTTGATAAGCTCATTCCTCAGGTATTCTTACCCGGGCGGGATGGCAGCGTACAGCCCGAAATGCTGGCAACCGTTAGACGCTATGAGCAGTTGGCATATCCTATTCGTGGCACAATGGATGCGTTACTCGGCCACTTAGCGGCAGGCGATCCAGTAGTCGTAATGCAAAATTTATCTCTGCCGATTTACCCTATGTGGCACTACGCTATCGCGATTGGCTATGACCTCCCTAGCGAAACGCTTATTCTGCGCAGCGGCGAAATTGAACGTCATACCCTGTCCTTTAGCCGCTTTGACGCGACCTGGGCACGCACCCAGCGCTGGGGATTTGTGGTCGCAGAGCCAGGCTCCCTGCCTGCCGGCATTACCGCACGCAATGCGTTAGAAGCCATTAGTGCCTATGAAGAGACCCACGGGCCTCGGGCAGCACTTTCAAGCTGGCAAACGTTCGTAGAGCACCACCCTGCTAACGCAATAGGTCAGTTTGCGCTAGGCAACGCTCTTTACGCAAACCAGCAGCCCGACCAAGCGCTTCAGGCATTTGAGAAGGCAACCGACATTGACCCTGAGATGGGCGCGGCTTGGCTAAATAGCGGCCTATTACTTGTTCAACAAGGATCGACTGAATTAGCTAGAGACGCATTAACTCAGGCGGCTTCATTACCAGGTAGCTGGCAAAAAAAGGCCCAGCAGTTATTGGATAGTTACTGAGATTGGATAGTTACTGAGATTGGATAGTTACTGAGATTGGAGCGTTGCTAGAATTGAGTAGTTGCTAAGGCATATCCATCAGGCTGCCTTCTCAAAGGAAAAGGCAGCCTGACTGGCTAGACAAAAACTTAGAAAACGCGATTTAAGCCATTCTGAGCCGCCACTCGATAAGCTTCAGCCATCGTCGGATAGTTGAAGGTCGTGTTAACGAAGTACTTCAGGGTATTGGCTTCGCCCTTCTGCTGCATAATCGCCTGGCCGATATGCAAAATTTCAGAAGCCTGATCGCCAAAGCAGTGGATACCGAGTATTTCCAGGGTGTCTTGGTGGAAAAGGATTTTAAGCATGCCCACGATATCGCCCGTAATCTGTGCCCTGGCGGTATCTTTAAAGAAAGCCTTGCCGACTTCATAGGGCACTTTAGCTTCCGTCAATTCGCGCTCATTGGCCCCGAATGAGCTGATTTCAGGAATAGTATAAATGCCTGTCGGCACATCGCTGACAAACCGATATTCTTTATCGAGCAGCTCATTACACGAGTTCAAGCCTTGATCGTAAGCGGCGCTGGCAAGACTTGGCCAACCTATTACATCGCCCGCCGCATAGACATGCGAAACCTCGGTACGATAATGTTCATCAACACTTAGCTGCCCCCGGCCATTCGCACTCAGGCCAATGTTCTCCAGGCCCAAGCTGTCCGTATTACCGGTACGACCGTTCGCCCATAGGAAAGCATCAGCGCGCAGTTTTTTACCTGACTTTAAATGCACTACTACACCAGACTCATCACCTTCCACGCTGGCGTATTCTTCGTTATGGCGAATCAAGACACCGTGCTTACGCAGATGATAAGACAGGGCATCGCTTATCTCATCGTCCAAGAACGACAGCAGGCTGTCCCGGTTATTAATGAGATCAACTTTGACGCCTAAGCCTGAAAATATCGACGCGTATTCACAGCCAATGACACCAGCCCCGAAAATCACTAGCGTACGCGGCGTGTGCGAGAGGCTTAAGATAGTATCAGAGCAATAAATGCGCGGATGACGGAAGTTAATATCCGCCGGACGATAGGGGCGTGAACCAGTGGCAATAACTATTTTCTTAGCGACTAGTTCTTCCATGCCTTCTTGGCGATCACGTACCACTAAGGTGTGTTCGTCTTTAAAACGCGCAACGCCATGGAACAGGTCAATACGGTTACGCGCGTAAAACGTGGTGCGCATCTCTACCTGTTTGTCGATGGTTCCGCGTGAGCGCTCCATCACTTTAGGAAAAGAGAACCAGCGCGGCTCACCAATATCGCGAAACATTCGGTTTGTGTTGAACGCCATGATCTGTTTGACCTGATGGCGCAATGCTTTAGAAGGGATCGTCCCCCAGTGAGTACAATTCCCCCCCACCTGGGCTTGTTTCTCAACAATCGCTACGCGCTTGCCATGCTTTGCAGCGTTGATGGCTGCGCTTTCCCCTGCAGGCCCCGTACCGATTACTACGACATCGTAATTATGAACCGCCATACTCTCTGCGTCTCCCTCTTCCCGTTATACTCGTCTCACGAAATAAGCGCTGCACGTTTTAAACATACGCTTTTCGCCTAGTACATACCTGGCTATCGACGGGTCACATCGTAACCTAGATCAGCGCCGCGACTTTCGTCGCTGCGGCGGCGAATACTGTTTTGCTTGCGGTTCTCTTCTTCACAGACTTCGTCTTTACCGCCACAAATATCGCAGCCTTCTTTTAATCCAAGCTGATTCAAGCCGCCGCATGTGCCCGCTATGGGTTTACGGCCCATAAGCACACCCACTGCCATGGCGCACATGATCAGTGCCATAAAACCAAATGCCAGTAGCCAAATAGTCATATCAATCTCCCAACACTGCTTATTTTGATAGTGATGCCTTGCTTGCACCTAAACTGTCGCTTGCCAGTAGTCCTCTCTACAAGTAGCTCTCTCTACAGGTAACTGTCGACAGCTTACCTGCCAAGAAGTGCCTTACAAGCTTATTTTGTACACTCATTATACATCAGCGGATCAGAGGTTATAAGCGCCCGCCTATTGAGGGTAATCCATAAACAAACGGGGCCAGCCCAAAAGGCCAGCCCCGCTTATCACGTCTATATCTACTACGGCCTATCGAGGCTGTCGACTTACAATCTTGATGATTGATTAGCCGCCAAAGTCATCCAGTAAGATGTTTTCTGGCTCGACACCCATATCCAGCAGCAGCTTGATAACAGAGGCATTCATCATCGGCGGTCCACACATGTAGTACTCGCAATCTTCAGGCGCGGGATGATCCTTTAGATAGTTTTCGTACAGCACGTTATGGATGAAGCCTGTAGGGCCTTCCCAGTTATCTTCGTCTTGTGGATCAGAAAGCGCCAAGTGCCACTCAAAGTTAGGGAACTCTTCGGCTAACTGATCGTACTCTTCGTTATAGAACGTTTCACGCCAAGAGCGCGCACCGTACCAGAAGGTGATCTTGCGATCCGACTTCAAACGCTTTAGCTGGTCAAAGATATGGCTGCGCATTGGCGCCATACCTGCACCACCACCGATAAAGATCATTTCAGCATCAGTATCGCGGGCGAAGAACTCACCAAATGGCCCCATGACAGTCACTTTGTCGCCTTCTTTTAAGTTGAAGACGAACGTAGACATCAAACCAGGCGCATGGCTAGTACCGGGAGGCGGCGTTGCAATACGAATATTGAACTTAAGGATACCCTTTTCATCAGGGTAGTTAGCCATCGAGTAAGCGCGAATAACTTCCTCGTTGCTCTTGTGGGAAACTTTGAACATGTCAAATTTTTCCCAGTCACCGCGGTATTCTTCCTCAATATCAAAATTAGAAAACTTGATGTCGTAAGGCGGTGCGACTAGCTGCACATAGCCACCTGCACGGAAGGCAACTTCCTCACCTTCAGGCAGTTTCAAGTTCAGTTCTTTGATAAAGGTGGCAACGTTGGGGTTAGCAACAACCTCACATTCCCATTTTTTAACGCCAAAGACTTCTTCAGGCACTTCTACTTTCATGTCCTGCTTCACAGGTACCTGACAAGATAGACGCCAGCCGTCTTTCTTCTCACGCATAGTGAAGTGCGATTCTTCGGTTGGCAGGATGGAGCCACCGCCCTCTTCTACACGGCACTTGCACTGCGCACAGGAACCGCCGCCACCGCAAGCTGAAGAGAGGAAAATACCGTTAGCAGCAAGCGTGTTTAGCAGCTTACCACCGGCTTGCGTACTCAACGTATGCTCAGGGTCGCCATTGACTTCAATGGTCACGTCCCCGCTACTAACTAGCTTACTGCGCGCTGCCAGAATGATCGCCGTTAAGCTAATAACGATGACCGTGAACATGACAACACCGAGCAAGATGACTGTTGTATCAACCATGTCGGTTTCCTATTGCTGAAGGTTTTGTATAACCCGGCGACGCGAGCATCGCCGAGAAAAACCGGCTCCGATTAAAGCTGAATGCCAGAGAAAGACATAAAGCCTAACGACATCAGACCCACGGTGATGAAAGTGATGCCCAGTCCTTGCAGCCCACCCGGCACATCGCTGTACTTCAACTTTTCACGAATACCCGCCAGAGCGGCAATCGCCAGCGCCCAGCCCGTGCCTGCGCCAAAACCATAGACCACTGATTCGCCAAAGTTGTAGTTACGCTCAACCATGAACAGTACGCCACCTAAAATGGCGCAGTTAACGGTGATTAGCGGCAGGAATACACCTAACGCGTTGTAGAGCGAAGGCACGTACTTATCAAGGAACATCTCCATGATCTGTACTAGTGCAGCAATAACACCGATATAGGAAAGCAGCCCAAGGAACGAAAGATCAATATTTTCAGCACCGCTGATACCCGTCCACGTTAGTGCGCCTTCTTGCAGCAAGTAGGTGAACACCAAGTTGTTGATGGGTACCGTAACGGTCAATACAACGATAACGGCAATACCGAGACCAATCGCAGAAGAAACCTTTTTGGAAACAGCCAAGAAGGTACACATGCCCAAGAAGAAGGCCAGCGCCATGTTCTCAACAAACACCGAGGCAACAAAAAGACTCAGATAATGTTCCATATTACACGGCCTCCTTGGGCTGGGTGTTTTCCTTCATTTTGAACTCATTACTTTCTACTTGCTCTGGGTTAACCGAACGCATAACCCAAATCAGCAGACCAATAATGAAGAACGCCGAAGGCGGTAACAGCAGCAAGCCGTTAGGAACGTACCAGCCACCGTCTTGAACCGTCTGGAGGACGGTGAAGCCAAAGATGCTTCCAGCGCCCAGCAGCTCACGTACAAAACCGACAATCAGTAGTACAAAGCCGTAGCCTAAGCCGTTACCGATACCGTCTAAGAACGACAGACCTGGCGAGTTAGACATCGCAAAGCCTTCTGCACGGCCCATAACGATACAGTTGGTAATGATCAGGCCTACAAACACAGAAAGCTGTTTGGACATCTCATAAGCGTAGGCTTTGAGAATCTGATCTACCACGATAACCAATGATGCAATAATGGTCATCTGCACAATGATACGAATCGATGACGGAATGTGATTCCTGATCAACGAAACGAACAAGTTTGAGAACGCAGTCACAAAGATAACCGCCAGCGCCATTACCAGCGACACGCTCATGCTTGTCGTTACTGCCAGTGCTGAACAAATCCCCAAAATCTGCAGTGCGATGGGGTTGTCTCTAAAAATCGGCGCCGTTAAAACGCCTTTTGCATTTACGTCCGCCATGATTAAGCCCCCTCAACGTCTTCGAAGTCAGTATCGGTGCCTTCGGCATCTTCCGGCTCAGTACCGCTGCGGAATTTCGCCAAATACGGCCCGAATGCTTCCTCGCTTAACCAGAACCGCAGCATGTTTGTCACGCCATTACTGGTTAGCGTAGCGCCAGATAACGCGTCCACTTCATAGTCGTCGCTCGCGCCGCCCTTAGTAAGGTGAATTGCCGGTGAGAGGTCGCCCTCTTCATCGTAAATTTTCTTACCTTCCCACTGGGCCTGCCAACGTGGGTTGTTTACTTCCCCACCTAGGCCTGGCGTTTCGCTGTGCTCGTAGTAGGTGATACTAACGATCGTGTTGCCATCACCCTCTACCGCTAAGAAGCCCCGCATCAGTCCCCAAAGCCCTTGGCCACGAATAGGTAGCACAATTTGCTCTGGATCGTTTTCGTCACCAATCAGGTATACCGTCGCGTAGTTTTCTACCCGCGAAAGGCCTGCAATATCCTGATCGCCTGACAGCGTGCGGCCGGTAGCGGGATCCCGCGCAGCCTCAAAGCTATCAAACGTATCAGGATCAAACTCATCAGTGTATTCGCCGCTATCCAAATCGATAACGCGGGCGGTGATTTGCTCGCTAAAGGCCTCCTCAACGTCCATACCGGGCTCATAGAGCTTGGCAACGTTGAGGATATTGGTTTTACGGTCAAGTTCCTGATTGAGCTGCTGAGCGGGGCGCAATGCAACCGCCGCCGTCGAGACGATGACCGAGCACACAATACACAGTGCAAAGGCCACAATCAGGACTTTCTTGATGGAGTTATTACCTTGTGCCATTAGGCAGTCTCCTCGGCCGGTACACCGGTACGCTTAACGCGGCGCTTGATATTGGCCTGGACGAAGAAATGGTCAATCAGCGGTGCAAACAGGTTCGCGAACAGAATCGCAAGCATGATGCCTTCTGGGAAGGCCGGGTTCACAACACGAATCAAGACAGTCATCACACCAATCAGCGCACCAAATATAAGGCGGCCCTGGTTAGTCATCGAGGCTGACACCGGGTCAGTCGCCATGAACACCATACCGAAGGCAAACCCACCAATAACCAGATGCCAGTACCAAGGCATGGCGAACATGGCGTTGGTATCGGAGCCTATCAGGTTAAAGAGTGTACTGGTGGCCACCATGCCCAGGAATACACCCAGCATGATTCGCCAGGAGGCAATACGTGTCCACAGCAGAACCGCCGCCCCCATAAAGATGGCCAGCGTGGAAACCTCACCCACAGAGCCTGGGATAAAGCCAAGGAAGGCATCCCACCAGCTAAAGGTATTGGTCAACGCCGTCATGCCGTCCTGGAATGCTAAGGAAAGCGCAGTGGCTCCCGTATAGCCATCGGCTGCGACCCATACAGAGTCACCCGAGATTTGCGCCGGATAAGCGAAGTATAGGAATGCACGCGCCGTTAGTGCGGGGTTCAAGAAGTTCTTGCCCGTACCACCGAAGATTTCCTTGCCAATGACCACACCAAAGGTGATGCCTAAAGCAACTTGCCAAAGCGGGATAGTGGCGGGAAGAATCAGCGCAAACAGCACCGACGTCACGAAGAAACCTTCGTTCACCTCGTGGCCACGCTTAATCGCGAACAACACTTCCCAGAAACCGCCCACTGCAAACGTTACCAAATAGATAGGTAAGAAGTAGGTAGCACCAAGAACAAAGTTAGCCCATAAGCTGCTGGAATCATGACCCGACGCCAAGGTCATCATGATCGCTTCGCGCCAGCCACCCATTGACGCGTAACCCGCATCAATGGCGACGTTAGCTTGCCAGCCGGCATTCCACATACCAAATAGCATGGCAGGGAAAGTGCACAGCCAAACGGTGATCATCATACGCTTAAGATCAATACCATCGCGCACGTGGGCCGTCGTTTTAGCAACGCTAGGCGGTGAGTAGAAAATAGTATCTACCGCTTCAAATAACGGATAGAACTTTTCGTATTTTCCGCCCTTGTGGAAATGCGGCTCGATATTTTGGAGTGTCTGTTGAATACCCATCATCACGCCTCTTTCTCGATCATGGAGAGATTGTCACGCAGGATAGGGCCGTATTCGTATTTGCCAGGGCAAACGTACGTGCACAGCGCCAGATCCTCTTCGTCCAGCTCAAGACACCCAAGCTGCATGGCAGCTTCAATGTCACCCACGATCAGCGAACGCAAAAGTTGAGTAGGCATAATGTCTAGTGGCATCACTTTCTCGTAGACACCGATGGGCACCATCGCACGCTCAGAACCATTCGTTGACGTCGTCGGTGCATAGTTGCTCAGCCCTTTAATTTTGGAGATATAAATTCCCAAAACCGAGTGGCGATTAACACCGGGAGACATCCAACCCATGAATGTGCGCTTATTGCCTTCTTCTAGCAAGCTCACTTGGTTGCCAAAGCGGCCTAGATAGGTCAACTTGCCTTCTGCAGCAAAACCAGAAAAAACAGAGCCAGAAATGACGCGAGTGTCATCAGGCTTGATAACGTCGCCGTCCAGCAGCTCATCCGTATTAGCACCTAGGCGTGTACGAATAAGACGTGGATTCTCGGCACGCGGACCACCGATGGCAATAACACGGCTCACATCCAGCTTACCTTCTACAAACAGCTTGCCGAACGCAATCACGTCCTGATAGCCGATGTGCCACACTTTTTTATGCAGTGCGACCGGGGAAAGGTAATGAATGTGGGTCCCGACCAAGCCGGCAGGATGAGGTCCCCCAAAGCTTTCAATCTTCACACCGTCAATATCGCCGCCCGGAATAGAGGCATTTTCGCCTGTACCCTTTTCACCTGTACCCTTTTCACCTGTACATAGGAAAACGTTGCCCTCGGTAAGGCGCGCTAACACCTTGAGGCCGTCTTCAAATGCCTGCGGCTGCTCATTTATGATCAGCGCAGGGTCAGGGCTCAGCGGATGGGTATCCACGGCAGTCACAAAAATATCGACCGGCGTGCTGTCGATAGCTGGCGTACGCGAGAATGGACGCGTGCGTAGCGCTGTCCACAGCCCAGATTCCACCAGCTGATCAACTACGATCTGACGATCAAGCTGTGCGATGGCATTACGATCATGAGCTGCGAACTCAATCGCCTCCTCAGTCTCGTCAACTTTAATCACAACAGATAGCAAACGACGTTTTTCGCCACGGTTTATTGCAAGCACTTCACCGGCAGCAGGCGCTGTATAGCGCACGCCATCAATCTTCTTATCGGTGAAGAGCAATTGGCCTAGTTTGACCTTATCCCCTTCCTGAACTTCCATTGTTGGCTTCATGCCAACGTAGTCAGTACCCAGGATTGCCACGTGGCGCACAGGCCGCGCATCTTCAATACGCTGCTCGGGCGCTCCCGTGATGGGGAGATCCAGGCCTTTTTTGACTTCGATCATAGTCTCGCCCAGTTGTTGGATCGGATATACGAAGGTATGGGGTTCGAATGCTTCTTTTCTGCTCAGTGAATTCTTGTTTTCTGCTCAGATTGTTACCAGTCAGGCCCAAGCAGCACTTGAACCACCCCGAAAAATCCCTCTTATTATAAAGACAAGCGCGTCCAATGACCACATCCCTTATGACCTTCAAAAGTGCTATATACATACACAAGAAGGTGAATTGGGACCAAAAAAAGGCGCCACCCGAAGGTAGCGCCCGCTAGTCCTGCTCGCATGAACGTCCAACGCACGGACTTTCCTACGACTAATTACTTAGCGTGGTAACTTTAAGAACTGCACATTAGACATCTGCTGCAAAATACGCACTACCTGACAGCTGTAGCCAAACTCATTGTCGTACCACACATAAACGACAGCATGATGACCGCTAGCAATCGTCGCCTTAGCATCAACAATGCCCGCATGGCGGTTGCCAACGAAATCAGATGACACCACTTCGGCGGAATCAACGAAGTCAATCTGCTTCTGATAAGCGGACTCAATTGACATCCGACGCAAGTAATCATTTAGCTCAACGGCATTGACTTCTTTATCCAGCGTCAGGTTTAGAATAGCCATGGAAACATTGGGGATGGGCACGCGAATGGCGTTGCCTGTCAGCCGGCCTTCTAACTCAGGCAATGCCTTCGCAGCAGCTTTAGCGGCTCCCGTTTCAGTCAATACCATGTTGAGCGCCGCGCTACGGCCACGACGATCGCCTTTATGGTAGTTATCGATCAGGTTCTGATCGTTAGTGTAGGCATGGACGGTTTCAACATGGCCATTCACAACGCCGTATTCGTCGTTGAGCACCTTCAATACCGGCACAATCGCATTGGTCGTGCATGACGCAGCAGAGACAATAAGATCGCTATCGCCAATCGACGCATGGTTAATACCATAAACAATATTCTTAATGTCGCCTTTGCCCGGTGCGGTTAGCAGAGCTTTAGCGGCACCTTTACATTTCAAATGCTGACCCAGGCCGTCTTCATCGCGCCAGATACCGGTATTATCAACAATCACAGCGTTGTCGATGTCGTACTCGGTGTAATCAATCTCACTAGGAGAATCGGCGTAAATAACCTGGATAACATTGCCATTAACCGTCAACGTGCGCGCCTGCGCATCGACGATAATCGTACCATCGAAAGGGCCATGAACAGAATCACGGCGCAGCAGGCTGGCGCGTTTTTCAAGATCTTTCGCCACGTCGCCACGGCCGCGCACCACGATGGCACGTAGGCGCAGAAGGTTACCGCCTCCGGCTTTCTCAACCATCACTCGCGCTAGCAAGCGGCCAATACGACCAAACCCGTAAAGCACTACATCTTGAGGCTCGCCCGTGCTTGCCCCCGACTGATAACCATCAATTATTTCGTAAAGCTCTTTACGTAGGAAAGCCTCAACGTCACCGCCACCTTGGCGCTTAAACATCACCGCCAGCTTACCGACATCTACATGCGCAGGCCCAAGGTTAAGCGCAATCATGCCTTTTAGGATTGGGTACGTATCGTCGACAAACAGCTCTGTCCCTTCCAGCTTGCGCACGAAGCGGTGGTCTTTAAGAATGCGAATGACCGACCGCTTAATCAACGAACGTCCGAACATGGTGGCAACAACGTTATTTTGACGATAGAGCTGACCCACCATAGGGATCATCTGTTCCGCCAAAGCCTCGTTACCCTGCCATTCTTGAAAAACGTTTTCGAGAGCTTGCTGACTCACGTGCGGCCTCATTAATGTAGTGAAAAAGTGTAAAAACAATAAGTAAAAAACAATTTCCGTGCTGCATTATCCTAGCCAAGCGCCGCCGTCGCAATCAAAGGATGGTCGCACAGCGTGTAGGCGTATTACAGAATCGTCGATTTGACTACAAGCTTGGCCAATGATTAGTAACTATCGATAAGCGACAGCGCTCTAACTGAAACGGGCGATCGTGTATGATCTGCTTTCCGTTTCAGCGCAAAACGATATCTTGATTATGCCGACTTTTTCTCTGCTCGAACCGCCCCAGCCCGAAGGGACTCGCGATACGCTCTACTGGACATCGCCGCCGGGCAGTGCGACTGCACTGGCACTCTCCCGCGTTGCAACCCACGCACCTCTATTGGTCATCACGCCCAATACGGCCAGCGCGCAGCGCCTTGAGCAAGACCTGTATTTCTACAGCGACGTACCGGTGCTGCCCTTCCCCGACTGGGAAACGCTGCCCTACGACAGCTTTTCACCCCATCAAGACATTGTCTCGGCACGACTACGCACGCTTCGTCAGCTGCAAGATGGCGTGCGCGGCATTGTGCTGGTGCCAATCAATACGCTGATGCAGCGTCTGCCCCCGGTTGAATATATTGCCGGGCGAGTGATGACCTTAAAAACCGGCGAGCGGCTGGATCGTGAGACCTTTCGCGAATCATTATCGCGAGCGGGCTACCGTGCCGTAGAAACGGTTTACGAACCCGGCGAATATGCCATGCGCGGCGCGCTGATTGATCTGTTTGCCATGGGTATGGATGAACCAATCCGTATCGACTTGTTTGATGATGAAATCGATACGCTGCGCCACTTTGACCCAGGCAGCCAGCGCTCTACGGATAAACTTGAGTCACTCGAGCTATTACCCGCTCATGAGTATTCACTCAGCCGTAGTGCCATTGCCTGTTTCCGCGAAAAATTTGAAACACTGTTTGACGTCGACCCGCGCCAGTGCCCGCTGTATAACGATGCATTAAAAGGCATTCCATCACCGGGCCTTGAGCACTACCTACCGCTATTTTTTGAGCATACCGCCTCTTTATTCGATCACCTGACGAATGACACGCGAGTAGCTTTACTGCCCGGCGTTTTCCAAGCAGCCGAGCAGCATTGGCAGGCAATAGATGCCCGCTTTGTCAACTTAGGCGTGGACAATACGCGCCCGCTTCTGCCTCCGCACCGGGCATTTTTTCCCGTCAGTGACGTATTTTCGGCCATCAAATCGTATCCGCGCATTGAGCTGACCGAAGACAGCCAGCAACGCCATGCGCAGCTGCCTGACGCCACATCGCTTCCTACGCTGTCGATCAACTCGCGAGCGAAAAAGCCGTTAAGCGATCTGTCCACGTTTTTAACCTCACACTCTAAAACACGCACGCTTTTTGTGGCGGAATCCCGCGGCCGGCGCGAGGCATTAGAAGAGATACTGGCACCGCTGAAGCTATCGCTGCCCCACACTGAGAGTTTCCATGCGTTTCTGGCTGGCAGCCAACAGTATGCGATTACCGAAGGGCTAGTCGACAGTGGCCTGTGGCTTAACAATCCCAGTTTGGCGGTGATCAGCGAAACCGAGTTATTTGGCGAAGTCGTACGTCAAAGTCGCCGTCGTGAAAAAGCCACCGATGACAATGAGCTAGCGGTACGTCATCTATCAGAGCTGCGTGAGGGCGCGCCGGTTGTTCACCAAGCCCATGGCGTGGGCCGCTACTTAGGCCTTGAGACATTAGAGGCAGGCGGGCAGGCAAATGAGTTTCTTGCGCTCTCCTATGCAGATGGCGCCAAGCTGTATGTGCCCGTCGATAGCCTACATATGATCTCCCGCTATAGCGGCGCCGACGACGAACTAGCGCCTCTGCATAAGTTGGGCTCAGATCAATGGGAAAAAGCGCGTCGCAAAGCCGCCGAGAAAATTCGTGATACCGCAGCCGAACTGCTGGACGTTTACGCACGCAGGGAAGCTCAGCAGGGCGTGGTCTACGAAGCCCCCGGGGAGGATTACCTACGTTTCTCAGCCAACTTCCCGTTTGAGGAGACGCCCGATCAGCATGCGGCCATTGAGGCGGTGATCAGCGACATGACATCGCCACAGCCGATGGACCGCGTGGTGTGCGGCGACGTAGGCTTCGGCAAAACAGAAGTCGCCATGCGCGCGGCGTTTCTAGCCGTGCAGTCCGGCCGGCAAGTGGTCGTCCTGGTGCCGACCACTCTGCTCGCACGCCAACATTTTGAGAACTTCCGCGATCGCTTTGCCGATACTGCCGTCAATATTGGCCTGATTTCTCGCTTCACCAGTGCCAAAGAAGTCTCTCAGACGCTGGAAAGCATTAAAAACGGTCAAACCGATATTGTGATCGGCACTCACAAGCTGCTCTCGAAAAGTGTTGAGCTACCTAAAATGGGCCTGCTCATTATCGACGAGGAGCATCGCTTTGGGGTTGCCCAAAAAGAGAAGCTAAAAACGTTACGCGCTGAGATCGACATATTAACCCTGACCGCCACGCCTATTCCGCGTACGCTGAACATGGCCATGAGCGGCATCCGCGACCTATCGATCATCGCCACGCCGCCGGCCCGCCGCCTTTCGGTCAAAACCTTCGTACAGCAGCATGACGACAGCGTGATAAAAGAAGCCCTGCTGCGTGAAATATTGCGCGGAGGCCAGGTCTATGTGCTGCATAACGAAGTTAAAACGATCGAAAACACCGCCGAAAAGATCCGCGAACTGATACCCGAAGCACGCGTTGGCGTTGCCCACGGCCAGCTACCTGAGCGCAGCCTGGAACGCATCATGTCGGACTTCTACCATCGCCGATTTAACGTATTGGTCTGCTCCACCATTATTGAGACAGGCATTGATGTGCCTAGCGCAAACACCATCATCATTGAGCGTGCTGACAAATTTGGCCTGGCCCAACTACACCAACTACGGGGACGAGTTGGCCGCAGCCACCATCAAGCCTATGCCTATCTTTTGACCCCTACACCAAAAGCCATGACGCGCGATGCGATAAAACGTCTTGAGGCCATCAGCGCTTCGGATGATTTAGGGGCGGGTTTTACGCTGGCTAGCCACGACATGGAAATTCGCGGAGCAGGTGAACTGCTAGGCGATGAGCAGAGCGGCCAAATGGAAACCATTGGCTACACGCTTTATATGGAAATGCTTGATCGAGCCGTGAAGGCGATTCGTGCCGGCAAAACCCCCAATATCGATGTTCCCTTCAATACCGGTGTCGAAATTAGCCTTAATCTGCCTGCCCTCATTCCCAGCGACTACATTCACGATGTGCAGCAGCGGCTAGTGATGTATAAGCGGATTGCCAATACGCAGAGCGATGGCGAGCTTAAAGAACTGCAGGTTGAGCTTATTGACCGCTTTGGCTTGCTGCCAGCGCCATTGAAAAACCTCATTCGGCAAACCAAGCTGCGCCATCGCGCTGAGCAGCTAGGCATCAGCCGAATAGAAGCCGGCGAAAGCCGTGGTCGAGTGCTATTTGAGAGCAGCACTCAGGTCGACCCCATGACGCTGGTGACACTTATTCAACGCTCACCAAAACACTACCGCCTGGATGGCGCAGACACCTTAAGATTTGAATTACCTATGGAAAGTGTTGATAAGCGTTTTCAGCAGCTAGAAAACTTACTCAGCACGCTTAATCAAAAAGTAGCGGCGGCGTGAACCTTGGGGCAAACTTGTCAGTAGCTATGCCCTACTGGTCACCAAAACGCGCATCAGCAGTAAATTAACATATTAGGAACGACTATGAACATTCGACATACTTTCAATCTCTGGGGCCCCACCAGCTTGGCTGTGCTGTTTGCAGCTAGCCTGGCTACCCCTGCTTTTGCGCAATCCGCTGACGAGCAGGTAAACAGCCAACAAGCGCAAGAAATCAACCTCGATGCCGTTGACAGCGCATCACAAGTTGCTAGCCGAGACGAGCTGCCCCGCGGCCACTTCCGCCTACCTGAAACCGGCGACATCGTCGGGGAACGCTATACGGTCGTCGTCGAAGACTCTAGCCAGA
Organism: Halomonas sp. AOP12-B1-6; assembly: GCF_052379225.1. Classification (NCBI taxonomy): domain Bacteria; kingdom Pseudomonadati; phylum Pseudomonadota; class Gammaproteobacteria; order Oceanospirillales; family Halomonadaceae; genus Halomonas; species Halomonas sp. AOP12-B1-6. The sequence goes on along the minus strand of NZ_JBQSYK010000005.1, from coordinate 206,283 downwards.
CACTCGTTGATATTGCTCGACGTCACAATATTGGCTATGAAGAAATTCGTATGGCCAATCCTGGCGTAAGCCTATGGGTTCCTGGCGCAGGTACCGAGGTCGTTATTCCGGCTCAGTATATTTTGCCCCCGGCACCTCGTGAAGGCGTCGTAGTCAACCTATCTGAGTTGCGTCTTTACTATTACCCGGCCAACAATCCGGGCATCGTTGAAACCTACCCGATTAGCGTAGGTCGGGAAGAGTTTGCAACCCCGGTTGGTATCACTCGCACAACCGTTAAGGTAAAAGACCCTGCATGGGCACCGCCAGCTTCGATGCGCCGCGAAGCGGCTGAACGTGGCGATCCTGCGCCTTCAATTGTGCCCTCAGGCCCTGACAACCCGCTTGGCGAGCACGCCATCCTTCTGGCGATGCCTAGCTACTTAATTCATGGCACCAATAAGCCAGACGGCGTAGGCATGCGTGCTAGCCGTGGCTGTATTCGCATGTACCCTGAAGATATCGCCTCGCTGTATGAGCGCCTGCCTAGCGGCACTCAGGTCAACCTGATGGATGCGCCCTTTAAAGCAGGCTGGGGAGCCGACGGCACACTGTTCGTGCAGTCCTTCCCTCAGCTTGAAGAAAACGTGGGTGATTTCGAACCGATACGCAACGCAATTGATCGCGTTACGGCGCTAACTGAAGATCAAGTAGAGATCGACCCAGAGCAGATAGAGCGTGCCGTTGACGCACCAGACGGCCAATTTATTGCCCTCTTTGGCCCCGGAGCACCTGAAATAAAACCCGAGCCTGTCGAACTTATCGACGAAATTGAGCTCACGGCAGCACCTAGCAGCGAAGAAAAAGCTTGATGCGCTGATAGCGCAGCAACAAAAAACCCCGCCGAGGCGGGGTTTTTTTGTGTAGCTGTGTGCAAAGCTTCTTGCATTACAATCTACACATACAGCAACCGCTGAAAGAGTCTATTGACTCCCCAACAGTCCAGGCAGAATTACTTCTGCATGGAACGCTGGAACATACGGTTCATTTCTTCACGGTTCTGCTCAGACATCTGCAGAGCAGCCTGCGCATCGCGCTGGGCTTGGTTTGCAGTGTTCATAGCCTGTGAAGCCATGCTGCGTGCTTCTGCAGCGTCAGCTTGTGCAGACTCAGCAGTCATGCGAACTTCTTCCAGAGCGCTGGTAGAAGCACAACCAGCTAGGATTGCCAGAGAAGCGGCAGCAGCAGTCATTTTCAGAGTATTTTTCAGAGTCATAATGTTCTCCTTGAGTCGTCCTTGGGTACTACGTTAAGGGTATGACAAAGGTAAGGCTAAGCTCTTAGCTTAAATTTGTCTACCTGCGGTGCAGGTTCTTTTCAATGACTTGTGCTGTCAAGCACACAAGTCAAACGCTGTTTTATAATAGTCCACAGCGCTTGTCTATAGCCACTTATTTAAAAACCTCGAACTTCCTTACAACGGCGCTAGCTTAACGGATCACTACACGGGTGCCAACACCCACTAGCTCTGCGAGGCGATCAATTTGCTCGTTGGTAACGGCAACACACCCCTGAGTCCAGTTATAGCGCCCATGAATATCGGGATCCGCGCCACCCAACCCATGAATACCAATAGCGCCGCCAAGCGCCGTATTTTGGGATGGATGACCGTAACGGCGGTAGTATTCGAAGTAGTCTTCATAATCCGTTTGGGAGTAAACCCCACTATCCAATGCCATGCGTGCATGGGCCGGCGTTGGATAGTCAATGGCCATAAAAGTGCGCCATTGGCTTTCGTAATTAAAGCGATTGATACGAAACTCGCCCAAAGGGGTCACACTATCGCCACGTACGCGCTGCGTTTTTGCCCCCGCCCGCCCTAGCGATATCGGCGCAAAGCGCTCTAGTAAGGCATTGCCACGAAACACGCTTAGCGTAGACTCTTGATCATCTATCAACACCCATAGTTCGTTGCTGTGCCTAGGTACATGAGCACGAGTGAGCATCGCCTCAACGAGATCCGGGACGCCTGATGGACTAGGCGAATTCACAGCAGCGCTCGCAACGGCGGGAAAGCTCAGCGCCATAGCGAGAAAACGACGGCGATTGACAGGCATCATGGTAGCTCTCGAAACACGTTAGCCTGTGGTTGACCCACAAGGCTCATCTGGTGGCTGTTATACATTATTCCCACATTCGCCGTTAGTATTTTCGTCATACGCGCAATACAGCTAACGCGCAGTGAATAACCGCGCTCACCAAGGCATTACTCCAATGAGCGCTTTACGTTATTTTAGTAGACTTACCATTCCAAGCTAGTTTCCCGCAGAGCGCCTATTTCTCGCTTTGCTGCCTGGAGATTATCCAATAGCTGCTTGCGTAAATTCACTGGGCTACCCACTGCAATCATCGCGGGATTGTGCGCCGTACGCCGTGCGGCCCCATCGTCACTGTGCAAGCGCTCAAGCTGGGCCACGAGCCAGTGTAACCAGCTCTCAGGATGGGCTCTTAAATCGCGCAGGCGTTGCAGCTCTGCTAAATTCACACCATCTTCTGCTAGCAAAATACGCCAAGCATGTTCTAACAACCGTGCATGCTCAGTGACTTCACGCAACAGCGACTCTAAAGCCAGCTCAAAGAGCGCCAACGCGCCCTCCTCCTGGGCCATCTGTCTCGCCGTGGCATGTTCGTCATCCCCGGCTGATAACGTGGCTAGCAGCTCAGCCTGATAGAGCAATTGATTGGTTCGGGACTGCGCACTCACTTACGCTTATCCTCCACGTGCCATTTGCCGGCATCAAACGTGGCTTTCCAGCCAGTGGCCTTACCTTCCTCATCGGTCATCACAAACTGCTCTTTACTCTTGCGAGAGTATCGAATCTGAGCCGGGCGTCCATCAGGATCTTCACTAGGCGCCTTGAGAATAAAGTGATATTTCTCTGGCAGCTCATCAGCATGCGCTTTCAATTCTTTGACTAACGGCGGCCGCGTTTCACGATTTTTAGGAAACTTGCTGGCTGCTAAAAATAGACCGCTTGCCCCATCGCGCAGCACGTAATGGTCGTCAACCTTCTGACAGGCCAGCTCCGGCATCGGAATCGGATCCATTTTGGGCGGCGCCACTTCGCCACTTTTCAATAGCTTGCGCGTATTTTTGCACTCACCATTGGTACAGCCAAAATACTTACCAAACCGGCCTGATTTAAGCTGCATCTCAGAGCCGCATTTATCGCACTCAATCACCGGGCCATCGTAGCCTTTAATCTTGAATTTACCACTCTCGACTTCGTAGCCATCGCAGTCTGGGCTATTGCCACAGATATGCAGCTTGCGCGTCTCATCGATTAAATAGCTGTCCATGGCCGTGCCACACTTGTGGCAGCGATTCTTCGCCCGCAGCGCGTTGGTTTCAGCGTCTTCTCCCGCGTCTTCGGCAACGGCCTCCTCACCCGGAATAAGGTCGATAGTCGTTTTGCAGCGCTCTTTTGGCGGCAGGTTATAGCCGCTACAGCCCAAGAAAACGCCCGTAGAAGCCGTTCGAATCTGCATATGACGACCGCAGCTAGGGCAATCTATGTCTGTCGGCACCGGCTGATTGGGCCGCATACCATCATCGCTCTCTGCTTTAGCAAGCTCTTCACGGAACTCACCGTAGAAGTCGTCTAGCAAACCCTGCCAGTTGCGCTCACCTTCGGCAACTTCATCCAAGCTATCTTCCATACGAGCGGTGAACGAGAAATCCATCAAATCCGGGAACGATTCTTTTAGCCGTTCGGTGACAATATCACCAAGTTTTTCAGCATAAAAACGCCGGTTTTCTAATTTCACATAGCCGCGATCTTGAATCGTCGAAATAATAGAGGCGTAGGTTGAAGGTCGACCAATGCCCTGTTTTTCAAGCTCTTTAACCAGGCTTGCTTCGGTATAGCGTGGTGCAGGCTTAGTAAAGTGCTGCAGCGGATCAAGCGCTTCCAGCGCCATGGGCGTCCCCTGCGGCAAGTCAGGCAGGGTCTGGTCCTCATTTTTACCGCCGGGCTTCATTACCCGCGTATAGCCATCAAATTTGAGCACGCGGCCTTTGGCACGCAGCTCATAGCCATCGACCTCAACGCTCAGCGTGCTTGAAAGATACTGCGCGGGGGTCATTTGACAAGCCACAAACTGGCGCCAAATCAATTCATAAAGACGCTCTGCGTCACGCTCCATGCCCGCTAAATCGGTTGCTTTGCGCTCAACGCTTGAAGGGCGAATAGCTTCGTGAGCTTCTTGGGCGCTTTCTTTACTGCTATAGCGATTAGGCGCTTCCGGCAGGTAGCGCTCACCAAACTCTTCACTAATGTACTCACGCACGCTTTCCACGGCGTCTTTCGACAAATTGGTGGAATCAGTACGCATGTAGGTAATGTAGCCAGCTTCGTAGAGACGCTGAGCCATGGTCATGGTTTTCTTAACCGAAAAGCCTAACCGCCCACTCGCCGCTTGCTGCAGCGTAGAGGTAATAAAGGGAGCCGTGGGCTTTGAACTGGTAGGCTTATCTTCACGCGAGGTAATCGCTAGTTTGGCTTTCCTGAGCTGCTCAATACGCGCCAGCGTATCTTTTTCAGAGGTAGGCCTAAACGCTTTGCCGTCTTGGCGCACCAATGCGAAGCGCACTAGCTCGCCCTCTGGTGAGGCTAAGTCAGCGTGAACATCCCAAAATTCTTCAGGAATAAACGCACGGATTTCGCGCTCACGCTCAACAATTAAGCGCACGGCTACCGACTGCACTCGACCCGCTGACAGCCCCCGTGCCACTTTCGCCCATAGCAGCGGCGAGAGCATAAAGCCCACCACTCGGTCGAGGAAGCGTCGTGCTTGCTGTGCCTCTACACGGGGTATGTTAAGCACGCCAGGCGCCTTGAACGCGTCCTGGATCGCGTTTTTGGTGATCTCGTTAAACACCACGCGCTTGTAGCGGTCGTTATCGCCTCCGATGGTCTCGCGCAGGTGCCATGCAATGGCTTCCCCCTCGCGATCCAAATCCGTTGCGAGATAGACAGCATCAGCTTTCTCAGCCAGCTTTTTCAGCTCGGCAACGACTTTTTCTTTTCCGGGCAGCACTTCGTAGTGAGCTTCCCAACCGTTATTAGGATCGATGCCCATACGCCGAATTAGCTGATCTTGGCTTTTGCGCTTTTTATGCTCAACTTTCTCTTCCGCCGACATTTTGCGTGTCGCTGCGGCCTGGCGAGCGCGCTCCTTAGGGTCGGAGGCTGCCTTACCTGAGCCGCTGGTCGGCAGGTCACGGATGTGACCCACGCTCGACTTCACGATGAAATCGTTGCCGAGATATTTGTTAATCGTCTTCGCTTTAGCTGGCGACTCGACGATGACCAGTGACTTGCCCATAGTGCTCCACTTTCCTAATGCACGGGCTGACTCTAGCGCGTGCTCTGAATTCGGTGCCGTATCGCCGGGAAACAGGCCATTAAAAAGATACGGATGAAAAAATGCGCCTACCCTACCCCAGCCCTTGGCTAAGCGCCAGTAGCAACTAAGTAGTGGTGTGAATCCTTAAATTTCAGATAAAGAGTAGCTAGACACTAGACTGCCCTCGGCTTTACGGCAACCCAAAAAGTGCTGAAACAAACAACGCGCCCCCACCAAATAGGCGGGGGCGCGTTGAGCTAAGCGACTGATTTAGCGTTTGGGCGGTGTCTTTTTAACCGCGCCATTCGCAGGCTTCGCAACTGATTTACTGGCTGCCTTTTTCTCGGCACCAGCTAATGGCTTAACCGATTGCAATTTAGCGGGTGCACGCTCAGCGGCATTTGGCTTTGGCGTGGTGGGCTCAGCCACAGCGGCTGGTTTAGCGGCAGACTTGGGCTTAGCAACCGTTTTAGCGGGCGCTTTTGCAGGGGCGGCGGCGGGCTTGGATGGCCTTGCTTTATCAAATAACATTTTAATCTGTGCGAAGCGCTCTGCTGCACGTTCTGAAAGCTCACCGCTGGCGGCGAAAACATGCTCAAGCTGCTTCACATGGCCGCTAATATCGGCATTACTCTGCCCATTGAGCAGTCCAGGCAACACATTTAACGCTTGCTCACGATCAAGCTTCAATATGAAGAACTGCTCGCGTACCAAACGCTTAAACTCACTGAGCTTAATACCGGGCTCAAGCTCAGATCGCGAGGCGCGCAGACGCTTGAAATTACGTTCATCTGTCGCGGGTGCGCCGCCGAGCACATAAATAAGCGAGCGCATGACTGCTTCATGAGCGCCACCTTGCGCTATTTTTTCACGAATCTCTTCTTGGCGCTGCTTAACAAAGCGTCGGTGCTCAGGCTCTGCACCAGGGCGGCGACGGTGTACGTGGGCATCGCCATGAAGACCCACAGCCGCCTGCAAAAATGGCTGACCGTAGATATTCATGAACATTTTTTCGGTATTGGCGTCACGTAAATCGCGCATGCTGTTTAAGCTAGTCACAATCTGATCTGAGCCCATGGTCTCAAGTGCTTTAAACAAATTGTCTTGAGAGACAGAGTGACGATTCTTGCGCACCACCTCCGCCATTACCGGCAACGGCACTGACAATGGGTTACGGTCAGAAAATAGCTTATAGCCCAAACGAATGGGGTGCATGCGGCGTATCCAGCGCGCGGCTTCCGGCGTAATGCTCGCTTTTAGCCAAGGCTGAAGGAAAAGGCGGTACATGCCCAGATTAATTTCGGATACACGCGCAACCGTTGCAAAACGTCGGTCATCCTCCGGCTTATGCATCACGTCCCGATCAAGCTCTGCAAAATTACGGGGTGTAAACTCCAGCAAATAATCGCGCTCGATTAACGCCGGGTCGTGATGATCATCGGTATGCGTCACCGTGGTTTCATACAGCCCCGGTGGCATCACATCAATATAATCCATATTGGCGGTGAACTCGGTATGCTCTTTACGCGAGATACTGCTCGATACAAAAATTCCTAAATGGCCCGTAGTGTCGTGCTGGCAATAGACGATGGTCTGCTCATTGGCGATAAGATCATCTTCGTCTTCATAAAGATCACGAATCCAGCCCAGGGCTTGAGGCGGTGGCGTTATATCATCGCCTTTTGAACAGAAAACAACGACCGGTGAGCGAACATTGCGCAGATCAATGCGACGACCGTCGTGGGTCACTAACTGTGCGGTCGAAAGCCGATTTCCGACAAACAAGTTATCGACGATGTATTGAATTTCTTCACCGCCCAACACAACGTGACCACCCCACCAGCGTTCAAAATCAAGGTAGCGACCCGCCTCGGTATCAATGTTGTCGTAAAGGTGATATTGCTTTTTCCAGTGGGTGTTTGCTGGATTGAGGCGCTCAAAATTCTGTACCAGCCAGGCACCGTCAAACATCCCGTCGCCGATATCGCTCGTTAACGCGGTAATCCAACTGCCGCCCGACATTCCACCGGTATAACGCATGGGTGCCTTACCGTGCTCGCCAGCCCAGTAAGAAAGCGGTGCGCCGGCAATCAATATAGGCCCAAACACATCAGGCTCTAAGGCAGCCCCCATCATAAGCTGCCAACCCGCCTGGCAGTTGCCTACGACCATGGGTCTTTCGGTGGTTTCCGGATGCAGTTCTATAACATGACGCAAGAAAGCGATTTCTGCCTCGACTACATCCTCAACGGTTTGACCGGGCTCAGGGAACGGCAGAAAACCAATAAAATAGCAGGGGTGGCCAGCTTTCAGCGCGACGCCTAGCTCGCTGTCAGGTTTAAAACCACCGATGCCTGGCCCATGCCCTGCGCGCGGGTCTACAACGACAAAGGGACGCTTTTGTAGATCAACTTCGGTACCTTCGTGAGGTAGTACACGCAGTAGTTCATAGTTAGTGGGCCGTGGCAGCGTGCGCCCATCCATTAATACTTCAGTATCGAAGCCCAGCACACTGGGCTTAGTTTGCTCCATATGCTCAAGGTATTGATTGCCGCGTTCGCGCATTACATCTAAATGCAAAACGCTGCGCTCAACGCTATCGCGCCAGTAATCAAAGGCCGCACGCCCAAATCCGAACGGATCAAATAAAGGCGTAAGCGTGGAACTAGAAAGCAAAGGATTTGCCAAAAAATTCATAGGTTCCCCCATTGGGTAGATGCACAAGCATCAGACCCGAAAGCAATGATGCTGCAACGCAACATAGTTTAGGACACTACCTGTATGACGTCGATCTTTAGCCCAAAATAAATGCCGGCACTATTTTTAAGGCTATTTTCAAGCCTCTTTTTTCAGGACTATCCTGTGCAGCATTCCGGTTATTTCAACTGGGCATCTGCCCCTTAGCACGCCAGCCCGCAGGCCGATTGGGGTTGAGCTGGCAGTAGTCCCTATCGGTGTCCTGTTGACGGCGAGATATGTTACATTAGCGCCCATTAGGTTAAAGAATTATCCAGCGAGTTACGCATCAACTGGCAGGCTGGGTGAGAGGTGAGCGCCCCCTCCGTCACCATGCCTACCGCACAATAGAGAGGCTCTGTCCCTATGAGCAAGATTCCCTCGCAGCGCGTGTCTAGCGGTGAAAAATTCCGCAATGAACATGGCATGTCGGTAATCAAGGATGGCATGAAGCAGCGCAAAGAGCAGGCAGAAGCCCCTACTCTTGAGCGCAAGCCAAAGTGGTTACGAGCTCAGATCCCGGGTGGCGAACGCTTTGAAGCGGTGAAGAAAAACGTCGCCACGCATCGACTTAGCACCGTATGTGCAGAATCACACTGCCCTAATATGGGCGAGTGCTGGAGCAACGGCACGGCCACTATCATGCTGATGGGGTCCGTCTGCACACGCGCATGCCGCTTCTGCGCAGTAGACACCGGCAACCCACAAGGATGGCTGGATCTTGAAGAGCCTGAAAACACGGCTAAGTCAGTCGAGCTGATGGGGCTGCGCTATATTGTACTGACCTCGGTAGATCGTGATGATCTAGACGATGGTGGTGCAACGCATTACGCCAACTGCGTAAGCGCTATTAAAGCGCGCACGCCGGACGTTGTCGTTGAGGCGTTAACACCCGACTTTGATGGCGAACTCACGGCAATTGAGCGCGTCGTTGATTCCGGGCTACAGGTATTTGCCCAAAACGTTGAAACCGTTGAGCGATTAACGGGGCGCGTACGTGACCGGCGTGCAGGCTATCGTAAAACTCTTGATGTGCTTGCTCATGCCAAGCGCTACCGTCCTGACATCATCACCAAAACCAGCATAATGCTGGGATTAGGTGAAACCGACGAAGAGATCTTACAAACGTTTGACGACCTGCGTGAAATAGGTGTCGACATTGTGACGCTTGGGCAATATCTGCGCCCAACCAAAAACCACTTGCCGGTAGAGCGCTGGGTAACACCAGAAGAATTTGATCGCTACCGTGAGATTGGTCTTGAAAAGGGCTTTATGGAAGTTCCATCAGGTCCGCTCGTGCGCTCAAGCTATCGCGCTGACCGCGTTTTTGAAAAGAATAACCTAGGCCTTGCCTCACCTGCAGCCATTCCCGGCCAGCATCAAGAACCCGATCCCAATCGTATTCCTACGTTCAATGTAGGCTAGGCATAAAAAAGCCGCTGTACTGAAAGCTAACCTCTAGGCTCCCGGTACAGCGGCAATTTATAGCATTGAGAAATCATGTATCTAGAACATAACGGTTCTAGACAAAAGCCCTAAAAAATTAGTGTGCTGGCAACGGCTCAACGAGCAATAAACGGCGCTTTAACTGAGCCGCTAACGCTTGCGCCAACTGATCGCCTACGCAGTGCTCATCAGGTAATGTCACAAAATCTGACAATTTCGCCATCGGCATGCCGGCATAACCACACGGATTAATGCGCAGAAAAGGCGATAAATCGCCATCCACGTTTAACGCCACCCCATGAAAACTGGCACCCCGTCTAATACGCAGCCCTAGCGAGGCGATTTTTTGCTCACCTGCCCCGCCAGCAACATAAACGCCAGGCGCGTCAGGTTTGGCATATGCATTAAGACCATAGCTGCTCAATACCTCAATCACCGCGCGCTCCAACGCGGTCACCAAATCACGCACACCGATCTTACCCCTGCGCACATCTAAAAGCGGATAAAGCACCACTTGGCCAGGGCCATGGTAGGTGACCTGACCGCCGCGATCAGTCTGCACAACTGGGATATCGCCGGGCATTAGCAAATGCTCCGGCTTACCTGCCTGGCCCTGAGTAAATACAGGGTCGTGCTCAACTAGCCAGAATTGATCAGGCGTATGCTCATCTCGGGTATCGGTCAGCGAGCGCATCGCCTCCCATATCGGAAGATACGGCTGGCGACCTAAACGATGTAGCTCAATCGGCGCCGAATCTTGCACGATTACACCACCATATGGACACGACCGGTAGCCTTTAGAGCATCAAACAATTGTTTTATTTGCTGCTCACCCGTTGCTCTAATCACCACACGCACTGACTGGAAACGCCCGTTTCGACTGTCAACCACCTGCATCGTGGTCGCATCGAAATCAGCAGCGTATTGCACAATGACTTGGCATACGCTGGCCGGAAAATCGTCCGCGGCGTCTCCTACGATTTTTAATGAATAATCACAGGGAAAGGTGATTTTAGGCGGCTCCAGCACTGCCGGCTGGCGCAAATCGCGGACTCCCTGAGGGACACCTTTTTTCATAGCAAACCTTTCATCGTCAATATACGTTTGGACTAATCAGCGAACATACCAACGTCAAACTAGTCGGTAAAGTTACTGATCAGACCGCTAAAGAAGCGCTGAACCTGATCAAACAGACGCTTGAACAGCCCACCCTCTTCAACATTTTCCAAAGCGACTAAACGACGCTCGCCCACGATTTCATCACCCAGGTGCACTTCTAGCGTACCCACCTCGTCGCCAATGGCAATCGGCGCTTTCAGGTCTGGATCAAGATTCAGGCGAGCGCGAAGTTCTTCATTACGATTGCGCGGCAGAGTCATGAAGACTTCTTCATCAACGCCGACTCGCAGTTCGTTAATATCACCACCCCAAACGCGCGGCGTAGCGAGAACAGCGCCACGCTCGTAAAGCTTCATCGTTTCAAAGAAGCGGAAGCCGTAGCTAAGCAGCTTTTGCGTTTCCTGAGCACGCGCTTCGTCAGAATTGGTGCCCATGACAACAGAAATCAAACGCATGTCGTCACGCTTTGCCGAAGATACCAAACAGAAACCCGCTTCGGTTGTCCAGCCAGTCTTAAGCCCATCTACCGAGGTGTCACGCCACAGCAAGCGATTGCGGTTGGGCTGATCAATGCCGCCAAAGGCGAAGGAGCGATGCGAGTAGATTTCATAATGGTCAGGATAATCATTGATGATATGGCGTGACAAGCGCGCCAGATCATGGGCGGTTGAGTAATGATTTTCAGCAGGCAAACCAGTAGCGTTCTGGAAGTTAGTGTCGTTCATGCCCAAACGCGTGGCGTGCTGATTCATCAGGTCTGCAAAAGGCGCTTCGCCACCGGCCAAATGCTCGGCCATGGCCACACTCGCATCGTTGCCTGAAACGATAATGATACCGTGGAGCAGGTTATCGACAGAAACTTGGTCGCCTACTTCAATAAACATTTTCGAGCCGCCGGTGCGCCAAGCGTTCTCGCTGACATTAACCATGTCGGTCAGATTGATGGTGCCTCGATTAAGCTCGCGCTCAACCAAGTAAGCGGTCATCAGCTTGGTCAGGCTGGCCGGGGGAAGGCGTTCATCCGAGTTATGCTCGGCCAATATGCGACCACTATTGGCATCCATGAGTATCCACGAACTTGCCGCTAACTGTGGTGCCGCCGGAATAATTGTTTGTGGCTGAGGAATTACCTGGGCAGCGGCAGGCAAAGTAACAGTTGCCATGGCAGCAAAAAGGCACAGCCGTGCAGAGCGGCCAATGGATGTAAACACGTTCATAACGTCAGTCTCACTTACTTGAAAGCTTACTTGGAAAAAAACAGCGGCGCGTCAGTCGCGCCGCCAGAAATAGATAGGCAGTGAATTATCGCACAACAAACACTTGAGGGAAGCCCGCTTGACGTAACGCTTCACGTGCTTGAGATTCTTGCGCCGGTGCAATAGGGCCCACCTGCACTCGATACATATCCGCGTCGTTCATTATACGCACTGAGTGCGGTTGTTCACCTTCCAACCGTTGCTGTAACTGCTGTGCACCTTCGGGACTACCCAAAGCGGCAATCTGTAGATACATAGCCCCACTGCTATCACCGGCTGTCGTAGGTGCCGATGGCGCTTGAGCAACCGCTGTTTGAACAGGAGCAGCTGGCACGGGTGCAGCGGGCTGCTGCGTGGCAACGCTAGGCGACGGACGAGTCGCGGGCACCTGACTCACGGCACGTTCCGGGGTTGCCCCACCACGTTCAGCGACCCAACGTTCGGAATCAATAGCCTCCACTTTCACAGGCCCCGTACCGTTATCGAGAAAGCCTAGCCGAGCCGCTGCCGCGTAGGACAAATCGATTTCACGATCACTGTGGAACGGGCCGCGATCGTTAACCCTGACAATAATCGACTGGCCGCTATCGAGACTTGTTACGCGCGCATAGGTAGGCAATGGCAGTGAACGGTGAGCTGCCGACATTTTATACATGTCGTAAATTTCCCCGTTTGAGGTGGCATAGCCATGAAATTTTTCACCATACCACGACGCCGTACCGCGTCTTTCGTAGCCTGTCGCATCAGGCAATACGTGGTACGTTTTGCCCCACACTTCATAGGTCGAACGGTTACCACCTGCTGAGGGTTGCTCAATACGCGGCTCTGCATCCGGCACTTTGGCAACATCCGGCGGCTCAATCGGGTAAGCATCGCCCGTTAACGCGTAGCGCCCTCCAGCCGTATTGGCAGCCGTTGGCGCTGGGGCCGTAGCGGCAGCTTGATTGGCTGAGCTGGGCGTATCAGTACGCTGAGCGTTGTTGCTCGCACAGCCGCCAACCAATGCCATTATGGCGAGTACACCGCCCGCTCTCAGAGGCACTGTAAGCTGCATTTTCGCTAATCGTAACGCTGATAAATGAGCATTCATTCCTCGTCCTCATATCGCTCAGCAATCGCTTCTGATAGCTCAGCCACGGCCATTGCATACAGGTGACTATGGTTGTAGCGGGTAATAGCATAAAAATTATACTCACCAAACCGATAGTGCGTTTCACCATCAGCAAACTCAAGTGCCAGCGGTATCACCGGCAAATCGCTGTCTAACGGCTCGTTAGGCTCAATGCCGTGCGCGGAGAGCTCAGCAACACTCACCGTAGGCGCTGAGGTTTGATTGAACGAAAGTTCATCCAATAGCTCGACGGGCAATACGTCAGGGCCACTGGCCAGGTGATAGATAGGCGCGTCCTGCTTCCAACCATGTACGGCGAAGTAATTAGCAACACTGCCAATAGCATCGACTGGATTCTCCCACAGGTCACGAATTCCATCGCCATCAAAATCGACGGCGTAGGCTTGATAACTCGTAGGAATAAACTGCGGGTAACCCATAGCCCCAGCGTAAGAGCCCTGTAACTCAGCGGGATCAACATGCTGCTCATACGCTATGCGTAAGAAAGCGGCCAGTTCACCACGAAAAAACGCACCTCTTGTGGGGTGATAAAACGCCAGCGTCGCAAGCGAATCTAGCACACGGTGCTGCCCCTTATGACGCCCGTAATACGTTTCAACACCGATAATGGCGGTGATAACTTCTGCGGGAACTCCGTAGGTGCTTTCGGCACGTGCTAAAGCATCAGCATGAGCGTTAATAAATTCAGCGCCTTCTTGAATACGCTGCTCGGTCATAAAAATATTGCGATACTCGTACCAACGCAGGCGACGCTCCGCCGCTCCTTCCATAGCATCTAGCACGCTTTGCGTGTAACTCGCCTGCCCCAGCGCTTCTTCCACCCACGCTTTTGGCAGGCCCTCTGCGACGAGTTCATCTACCAGCGCTTGACTATCCGTATTGTACTGCGGAGCAACCTGCTGTTGAGACGCCTGCGAAGGCTCGTCGGCTAGCGCCGCTGGCGTTACCCAGCACATCAGCGCTGCTAAAAAATAGCTGCTCGTCCTGCCGTGAATCCCGTTCATTTTTCTACTCCTGAACATTTCATTCCTGAGGCCTCCATTCCCGAGCAACGCGCGCGAACAGCACAAGTGGAGCCTTGCACATTATCTCTAACGCGACAGCAGCCGACGGTGGGCATGTATAGACATGAGAATACCGAAACCCGCTAACAAGGTCACGCTTGAGGTGCCACCATAACTCACCAGCGGTAGCGGCACGCCTACAACAGGCAGAATTCCGCTCACCATGCCCATGTTGACAAACACATAGATAAAAAACGTCAATATAATGCTGCCTGCGACCAAGCGACCAAAGGTATCCTGAGCAGAGCTTGCCATCCATAAACCGCGACTCACGATCAGCAGATACAAACACAGCAGCACCAGCATCCCCACCAACCCGAACTCTTCGCCTAATACGGCAATAATGAAATCCGTATGCCGCTCGGGTAAAAACTCTAGCTGCGACTGAGTGCCTTGAAGCCAGCCTTTACCCCATATTCCACCACTGCCAATGGCCGTGGTCGATTGAATAATATTCCAACCCGAACCCAAGGGGTCGCTTTCAGGGTTTAAAAACGTTAGTACCCGTTGACGTTGATAATTATGCATATTCATCCACAGTACCGGAACGCCCGCGGCGCCCAGTACGGCAATAAATCCTATCAATCGCCACGACAAGCCTGCTAGCAGCACCACAATTAACGCCGCGCTGGCGACTAAAAGCGAGGTTCCCAGGTCTGGCTGAATCGCCGTTAACACTACCGGCACCCCAATAATCACACCACATACGATGATATCGCGCAGGCGCGGCGGTAGTTCACAGCGGCTAAGGTAGGCCGCCACCATTATAGGAGCCGCTAATTTCATCATCTCGGAGGGCTGAAAACGAATCACGCCGGGAATTTCCAACCACCGCTTGGCACCCATCCCCACATCGCCAACTAAATCAACCGCCAATAGCATTGCTACACCGATCCCGTAGCCAAGTGGCGCCCAGCGTAGAAAAGTCGACGGAGAGAACTGCGCAATAATCACCATCACCGTCAGCGCTAGGCAAAAACGCACGCCTTGAGCAATGACAGAGTCAAGAGACTGACCAGAGGCGCTATAAAGAACCACTAAACCACCGCCCATCAAGACGAGCAGTAGCCCCAGTAACCAAGGGTCAAGATGGATTCGCTCCCAAATACTTTTACGCCGTGAAATACCGCTATCCGGCGGACGGACGGGATGGCCACGCATTGATCGAGCTATAAAATGCCACGGCATGGCTTAGTTTCCCTCCACATTGGCATTATCATCCGCTAGCGCTTCGCGCACTTCTTCCACGTCAGGCGCTTCATCCTCTAGAAGCCAAGCATCGGTCATGGCCCGCGCCAGGTGGGCAGCATGCGTACTACCGCCACCGGCATTCTCAACAATAACGGAAACAGCGATTTGAGGGTCGTCTAACGGTGCAAACGCCACAAACAACGCGTGGTCACGCAGCCGCTCTGCTAGCTCATCCGCGTTATAGCGCTGGTCTTGACCTAGCGAAAACACTTGCGCAGTGCCTGACTTACCGCCCATACGATACTCAAGTCCAGCGCCGGTGCGGCGAGCGGTTCCTTCGCTACCGCTTAACACCTTTTCCATACCGCTGAAAACGCGATCCCACCAGCCATCGTTGGCCAACGTTATATCGTCCAAGGTGTCTGGGAGGTCTCGGGGAACAGGTGTATCGCCAATTTGGCGCGCTAGCCGTGGCCTAACCCAGTGGCCGCGGTTGGCCAGCGTCGCAGTGGCGCTAGCAAGCTGCAAAGGCGTCACCTGCCAATAACCCTGCCCGATGCCTACTGACAGGGTTTCACCCGGGTACCAGGGCTGGTTAAAGCGCCCACGCTTCCAATCCCGAGAAGGCATTAGAGCGCCACTTTCGCCCTGAACGTCGTACGCCACGCGCCGACCGAAACCAAAGTCACTCATGCGATCATGCAGGCTATCAATACCCAAGTCATGGGCCAAGGTATAGAAGTAAGTGTTATTAGATACCGCTAACGCTCGCTCTAAATCTACCCGCCCGTGCCCCCAACGCAGCCAGTTGCGGTAGCGGCGCGTATCGTTAGGCAATTGATAGTAGCCAGGGTCATTAATCGTGCTGTCGGGTGTAATCACGCCCTCGGAAAGCCCCGCCAGCGCTAAAAAAGGTTTAATTGTAGAGCCAGGTGGATAGTGGCCACGAATGGCGCGGTTAAACAAAGGCAGATCAAGATTTTCCTGCAGAGCGCGATAAGAAGCCACATCGATACCGGTGACAAACTGGTTACTATCAAACCCTGGTGTGGACACCATCGCCAGAATTTCGCCCGTTGCAGGCGCGATAGCGACGATGGAGCCGCGACGGCCATCAAGCAGCTCATACGCGAGCATTTGAAGCGATTTATCCAACGTTAAAGTCAGGTTTTCGCCTGGCACAGGGTCGGTTCGCCCCAGCTCTCTTAGTACTCGACCGCGGGCATTGGTTTCTACCTTGCGCAAACCTGCCTGGCCGTGAAGCTCTTCTTCATAAAAGCGCTCGATGCCCGTTTTGCCAATAAAATGCGTGCCCGCATAGCGGCCCGCATCCAGGGTCTCCATTTCTTGGGCGTTTATACGTCCCACATAGCCCAATGCGTGGGCCATGACTTCAGCGTCGGGATAAAAGCGCAGCGGCTGGGCCTCCACTTCTACACCCGGTAGTCGATGGCGATTAACCGCTAAACGCGCAATTTGCTCTTCACTAAGATCGCTGGTCAATAGCGCGGGCTGATAAGGTCGTTGACGCTGACGCGAGCGAACATTGAATGCCTCAATCTCTTCTTCAGGCAACTCGAGCAGGTCGACTAAAAGCGCCAGCGTTTCATCTAAATTATCGACCCGCTCACGCACCAACGTTAAGTTATAGGTCGGACGATTTTCTGCCAGCAGAACGCCATTACGGTCGTAAATCAAACCTCGGTTGGGCGGCAGTGGCTCCACGCGTACACGGTTATTTTCAGAGCGTGTGCTGTACAAATCATGTTGAACGATTTGTAAGTAGACCAATCGGCTCGTTAATAGGCAGGCAAGTAACAACACGGCTAAGATAGCGATCAGCGCCCTGACTCGAAAAATACGCAGCTCTTGCTCGGAGTTTTTAAGCGTGTTGGGGCGCTTGAGCATGGCAAAAATGACTCTCAAATCGAATAATGAGCGCCGCAAGTCGAGAACAGTGGTTGCCCACCATTCAATCTTTAGCGGTGATAGGGATGGCCCACTAGCAGTGTCCAAGCACGATATAGCTGCTCAGCCAGCATAATACGAACCAGAGGATGAGGTAGCGTTAAAGGGGAAAGCGACCAGGCTTTTTCCGCCATCGCCGAAAGCGAAGGCTCAAGCCCATCGGGCCCACCGACCAGCAGAACAATATCGCGCCCGGTCATACGCCAATCATCGGCTTCCTGGGCTAATTGCTCGGTGGTCCACGGCTTACCTTTCACTTCCAATGCAACAACGTACTCATCACCACGCAGCTTATCGCGAATCCGCTGTGCTTCTTGAGCACGCGCTTTTGCAATGTCGGCATTTTTGCCACGTTGCCCAAGCGCAATTTCTTCAATCTCGAGATTAAAATCTCGCGGCAGCCGTTTGCGGTAGGTCTCCACGCCCTCTTCTACCCAGGCAGGCATTTTGTTACCCACGGCTAACAGCCGAATTTTCATGACATACTGGCCCGCTCGCGGAAGCGTTCAAGCGATTCGTCAATAGCGTTAGAGTCGCTCGGCAAATCAGCCCAAAGACGCTCTAAATCATACAAAAGCCGCGCTTCAGGCATCATGACGTGCACTACAATGTCGCCTAGGTCGACAAGCACCCAGTCAGCATTATCGCCACCTTCAACACCCAGAGGACGCAGCCCGGCCGCTTTGGCTTTTTCAACCACGTTTTGGGCAATCGCGGCTACGTGCCGAGTAGATGTACCACTGGCAATCAGCATGAGGTCAGTGACCTCGGTTAATTTGGAAACATCCAAGTGCGTAATGTCACGTGCTTTTAGCTCTTCTAGCGCGTCAACCGCTAGGCTTTTCAATGTATCGATGTGCATGACTCCTAAAGACAACCTCGTTCGATAACCGGTCAATAAAGCCGGCCATTGTAACGGCTTCTTTGCTGACTGCCAGCGCTATATCTCACTGCTGATAAAGTCCGTGGTGCTTAATGGCCTGCTCAACGGGCTCTGGCATCAAATAACGCACGCTTTTGCCTTGATATAAACACTCGCGAATGCCCGTGGCGGAAATTGCCAACAATGAAGGCAGTTCAAGGAATAAATATCCCCCGCGGGGGCTCTGCATCAATTGTTCTACGCTATCGACTCCACGTTGCCCCACCAGTTCCGTTAATGATTCAGGCAACGCGTCACTGTAGCCAGGCCGCGCAATGACAACCAAGTGGGCCAGTGCAAATATGCGCTCAGGCTGATGCCACTGCGCAAGCCGCAGGAAGGCATCATAGCCAATGGCCATTACTAAGCGGGCATGCTCGCCATAATGGGCTCGCAGCTCGGCCAGCGTATCGACACTGTAGGAAGGCCCGCCGCGCTGCAGCTCACGGTCATCCGCGACAAGCCCTGGAGTGTCGCCGATACCCGCCTGTAACAGTGACAAGCGCTGCTGGGCAGATACCTGCGGGCGTCCGCGCAGCGGTGGCTGCTGCGCTGGAATCATATGCAATTGATCAAGCGCCAGCGCCTCGTGTAGCTCCACGGCACTACGCAAATGGCCCAGATGAACGGGGTCAAATGTGCCGCCAAGCATACCAACACGAGGTTCATGGCTGCTCATTTCACCCCCTTATTATTCCACCTAATCACTCGCGCACCTGCCCGTCACCAAACACCACGTACTTACGTGTTGTAAGCCCTTCTAACCCTACCGGGCCACGGGCATGAAGCTTATCGGTTGAAATACCAATCTCAGCGCCTAAGCCGTACTCAAAACCGTCGGCGAAACGCGTTGATGCATTGACGATCACTGAGCTGGAATCAACTTCAGCCATAAAGCGTCGTGCCAGCGAGTAATCTTGAGTGACAATCGCATCGGTATGATGGGAGCCGTAAAACTCTATGTGCGCAATGGCTTCCTCGATGCCATCAACGATTTTGATGGCCAGAATCGGAGCTAAATACTCCGCTGTCCAGTCGGCATCCGTGGCAGCAATGGCTTGGGGCAATAGCGCCAGCGTACGCTGGCAGCCACGCAGCTCAACGTCATGCTCGCCATAAGCACGCGCTAGCTCAGGCAACAGCAGGTCTGCAATCAGCGAATCCACCAGCAGTGTTTCCATCGTGTTGCAGGTGCCATAACGATGTGTTTTGGCATTGACCGCAATCGCTAGTGCTTTAGCGGGATCCGCCGTTGTATCAATGTACACATGGCATACGCCGTCCAAATGTTTGATCACCGGCACGCGCGCCTCACGGGAGATACGCTCAATCAGTGATTTCCCGCCCCGTGGAATAATCACATCAACATACTCGGGCATACTGATCATTTCACCGACGGCCGCGCGATCAGTCGTGGCAACCACCTGCACGCTTCCAGCGGGCAGCCCTACATCCGCAAGCCCTGCTTGAATACAAGCGCTGATGGCAGCGTTGGATTCACTAGCCTCCGACCCGCCGCGTAAAATACAGGCATTACCCGACTTCAAGCACAGGCTTGCGGCTTCCAGCGTCACGTTAGGACGTGACTCATAAATAATACCGATAACGCCTAGCGGCACGCGCATTTTACCCACCTGAATACCGCTGGGTCGGTACTGCATATCGTCAATCTCGCCCACCGGATCAGGCAGCGCTGCCACATGATGAAGGCCTTCAATCATGCTACTAACCCGCACATCGTCCAGCGCTAAACGATCTAGTAGCGCGCTCTCTAAACCGTTTTCACGACCGCGCTGTAAATCTGCTGCATTGGCGTCTAAAATGCGTGCGCGCGCAGCCTTTAAGCGATCGGCAATGGCGAATAAAGCACGATTTTTCAAGCCAGTATCCGCTCGCCGTAGCTCACTGGCAGCGTGCCGAGCCGCCTGCCCCAGTGCCTGCATGTAGGCGGGCACATCACCGCTAGAAAGGTGTTGAAGGGCCCCGCTTTGGAACGGTGTTGAAACGCTCATGCTGTCTCCGCGCGTCGTCGCGCATACTCGGTTATAGGTGCCCTAAGCACTGGCTAGGGTCGTCAACTAATACTGCTTCTTCAAGGCCGGCAAGCATGCTCGCGTTGCCGTTTTTCACGCTGATAAAGATGTTACGCCTTTTGGACGTTATGCTAAGGATGACTAAGGCGCTAATGTATACAGCGTACGTTTACCATCCTGCGCTCACCCATTTGCCTAAGCGCGCCAGATTATTCAGGACGATAGGTTACTCAGGACGAATAATAAGCCACCATGCAAAGCAAGTACAAAATCGGCCTATTACGAGCCAATCTATTCGCCGCTGCCGCCGCCTTAGCGTTTTGGGCACCCGCCCCGTCCAACGCTGCCAGCATAGTGCTTTGGCTTTCCGTCGGCTGGCTGTGTATCACTGCGCTAGTGCTCGACTTTAGCCACCGCCGCTCACGAGGGCTGCCATGGCAAATAGTACCCGGCGCACTATTGATGGGGTTAATAGCCACAGCACCAGAGCAGCACAGCATTTTAATTTGGGCGTGGGCTGCCATGCTGATGTTACCGCAACGCAGATGGGGCACTGCCTTTACTCTAAGTGCTGCGCTGATTAGTACGGCAATGGTGGCACCTCAGTTGGACACCCCGACTCTCATACTCTTGTTAGCTAGCGTGATAATACTCAGTTTGATCGCCCTGTCGCGGGCACAGCAACTTATCGATATGAACGGGGCTATTCGCCAACGCTTACGCTTGATACCAGGTCTAAATCTATGGGCTGAGGAGCAGCTGCTTCGTGATATCCCTCGTGAGCAGCGGCGCTGTCAACGCGAGGGAACGCACGCCGAAATATTTATTCTGCACGTGAAACGCCACCAGCTTTGGCCCACTGCACATAAACTGTGCGACCTGACACACGCGTTCGAAAACGTCTATCGCATCAACAACACAACGTTGGTCACGATACTGCTTGCCCGCTCTGTGCAAGAGACAGCACACCGGCGCCGCATACTGCTAACCGCGCTGCCAGATGTTACAACGAGCGAACATTTTGGATTAACGGATATCGATGCCGCTACGCTAGCGCAAATGAGCAAGCAATCGATAGCGCGAGAGACAACATGACACAGCAGCGCATCCCAAGACGCTTAATGGCGCAAGCCTACGGGTCAAGCATTGTACTGATGGCAAGCTATGCGCTTTGGCTTTATGCGATGGGGGAATATCGTGATTTATTAATTCCTACCTTTACAACGCTGCTACTCATATCGGCACTTTTGATGCACATGGGGCAAAAGCTAGCGGCTTACCTACCCCGCATGATTTTACTCTGCAGTGTCTACGCCGTAGTACTTGGCGCATTTTACTATCAGCCGCAGGTGTCACCTATTTGGCTAGGCCTCCCTGTTATCGCTGCATTTTTGCTATTGCCACTGTCGGCTGCGATTACCATCAACATAATCGCAGGGCCGCTGTGGTGGCTATTGCCTGCCGTGGCTAATTCATCACCTTCGAATGTCGTGGGCTACGTCACATTAACGCTTCTTCTCGCCTTACCGCGCTGGGAGCATGCCCGGCGCCAAGCACTGCTACGCGCCACCGACCCAAACGACAGCGACTGTAACGCTTACCATATTGATACGTTTAAAGAGCGGCTGCATAGTGAATACCAGCGCGCAGAGATGCTTAATAAGCAGCTAGCCCTGTTAGTATTGCACCTTCCCCAGCTAGATATGGCCGAGGAGCAGTTTGGCCAGCGCGCCAAAACAGCACTGCTAGGCGCTCTGTGCAGTGAGGTTCACAGCCGCTGCCGCGACCATGATGTTCTGGGGCGTACGAGCAATGCTACTTTCTGGCTTGTGCTGCCAGATACCAGTGAAAGCGGTGCACTATTGGTCCGTGAACGCTTACAGCGGGCACTTTCTCGGTGTGTTTTGGTCGAAACAGGGCAACTTGAAGTACGTATTGCAGCCTGCATACCTGCTCGCGTAGAAAGTTTCGAACGTTATTTAAGCCGTTTAGAAGCACGCGGCGCGGCTATCGCGCACGCTTAGCCTCCGTTTACTTATTATTCAAACATTTAGCTGGAGAGGCTTGTGTCCTTCGCTGATACGCTACAGTCTTTAACGTTATCCCCACCGCTGTTACTTTGCCTAGTTCTCGTTATTGCACTTGTCGAGTCTCTAGCGCTAGTGGGCCTGCTAGTACCCGGCGTTATGTTAATAACCACGATGGCTTCATTAGCTGGCCATCAGGGTATTGCCCTGGCATGGTTGATAGGCGCGGCCTTCATCGGCGCCGTTTTAGGCGATGGCATTAGCTTTTCACTGGGTTTTAAACATCGCGAGCAGGTGACTCAGCGCTGGCCACTGTCGCAGCACCCTGAATGGCTAGATCGGGGTACGCGCTTCTTTAAGCGCTATGGCGTTTCATCCGTTTTTATTGGCCGTTTTGTAGGGCCAGTGAGGCCCATCATTCCATTAGTGGCAGGCATGATGCGCATGCCGCCGCGCACTTTTGTGTTGGCCAACATAATCTCAGCAGCGCTTTGGGCGCCCGCCTATATACTGCCCGGCTATTTGCTTGGGCGCGCTTGGCAGCACCATCTAAATCTACCGCCCGGCTTAGAAGCAGGCTTAGTGATACTCGCGTTTATCATTATTGTATTGGCGGTTATTTTCTCTTGGGGCCGGCATCAGGCGTCGCGCCATGGTCGGCTTTATCGCATCATTGCCGGAAGTATTCGCCGCATCCCGCTATTACGACGTCCTTGGCTTGCAATGAGCCAAGCGGGCGATGTCCCGCTGGCGTCGTTGCTGCTGCTAGTGATCGCGTTAGGCAGCTTGTCTGGCTGGACATTGCTGGTTATCAATCATCACGGCCCGCTGGAAATGGATTTACTCGTTCAGCGCATGTTCGTATGGCTGCACAGCGATATCACCTACATAATCGCGAATGTTTTTGCTCGAATCGGCGACACCTACGGTATTATCGCGTTAACGCTGCCCTGGGCAATCTGGATGCTGGTGCGCAATAGGTGGGATGCTCTATTGCATTGGAGCGGCGCATTAGGCGGCGTAGCGATGCTCAACACACTGATTAAGGAGCTGTTTGCTCGTCCTCGCCCAGGCACCCCGGACTACTTAATGGGCTCGTTTTCTTATCCCAGCGCCCATACATCAACGGCCGTGGTTCTGTTGGGTCTGGCGGCAGCTTTTATTGCTGCCGAACTACCGCGACAACAACGTTTTTGGGCCTACTGGGTAGCCCTCTCTTTTGCGCTACCGATGGCACTATCGCGGTTGGTGGTGGGGGTGCATTGGTTTAGCGATCTTGTTGGCGGGGCATTATTAGGGCTGGTGGTATGTGCACTGACACTGCTTCATTGGCAGCAGCAGCCTCGAGCGTGTTTACGCCCCTGCCCATGGCTGCTGCTATGTGTGGCATCTTTAGTACTTATTAGCGCCCGCGTAGGACTGCTGCCACCGGTTTAGCGACCAGGTATTAGCTAACCCAGCGCCAGCCACAGGGCCACGCCAATCATCAGCGTACCGGCTATGCGATTTAGCAAACGCACGTTGCCGCTTTTACCCAGCACGTTGCGCAACGTTTTGCCGCCAGTGGCATAGACCAGCATACTCGCAAACTCGATAGTCAAAATCACTGCAATCAGAAGACTGAGCTGGCCAAACAGAGGGCGGCCACCGTCCAAGAATGGCGGCAGCAAAACCATAAAAAAGGCCCATCCTTTAGGATTGGCTACGGCCGTGACAAACCCTTGCGTTACCAATTGAAGGCGGCTGGCCGGTGGGCCGGCATCCAGCTCGCTAGGAATCGCCATACGCCCACGCGAGCGCCACATCATGATGCCTAAATAACCGAGATAGGCGCCCCCAACCCATTTAAACAGCACAAATAATTCAGGCTGACGCAGCATGAGCGCGGCAACGCCCGCACCGGCGGCGGCGGCGACTAAGCCCACGCCCGCCAGTTCCCCGATCATCATCCATAGCGTCCGCTTAACGCCCTGGGTCATCCCAAGCACCATGGCGAGCGTCATGCACATCCCTGGCGTTAGTGAAACAAAGAGAAACGTTGGCACAAAAACCGAAAGTGTCGCCCAAGACATCATCTATAAATCTTCCTGTGCAGAAGGAGGAGTCGCCGCACTACCAGCTTCGCCCCAGCGAGGGAGCAAAGTATGTTCAATGCCCAGCTGGTTAAGAATACGCGCTACGATAAAATCAATAAGATCATCAATGCTCTGAGGGCGATGATAAAATCCTGGCGCAGCAGGCAAAATGACCACCCCCAGGCGGCTCAACGCCAGCATGTGCTCAAGATGAATGGGCGACAGCGGGCTTTCGCGCGGCACCAGCACCAGCGTGCGCCGCTCTTTAATAGCGACATCCGCGGCCCGCTCAATCAAGTTATTACTGGCCCCTGTTGCGATAGCTGACAGCGATCCAGTGGAGCACGGGCAAACGACCATGGCTGAGGGCGCGCCTGAACCGGATGCCACGGGTGCCATCCAGTCCTCACGCCCAAAGCAGCGTATTTGCCCAGCCTGCGCCCCACTGCGCTCACTGAGCGCCTCCACTAAACGCTGGGGCTGCGCGGGGAGTGAGAAAGGCGTTTCTGTTGCGATCACCATGTGGGCTGCTTTTGACACCATAACCCATACTTCATGACCGGCGGCGACCAATACATCAATCAGGCGTAAGCCATATTGCGCCCCCGAGGCGCCCGTCAGCGCCACCGTAATCGGCTTTTTGAACGATGTACCGCTTGTGTTTGTCACGCTTGGCTCTCCTTGGCGATTGTTAGCGCGGCAAGCAGGCGCTCATGAACGCCCTCAAAACCACCGTTGGACATGACCACAATACGATCTAGCGGTGACGCCTGACTAACCACGGCCTCTACTAGCGCCGTGATCTCGCTAAATAGCTGCCCACGGCCATCTTGTTCGGCGACAAGCTCCTCCATCGACCAGTCCAACCCGCTGGGTTGAAACCAAAACACGGCATCAGCATCAGCAACGCTTTCAAGCAAACGCTCGCGTAGCGCGCCTAAACGCATGGTATTTGAGCGTGGCTCAATAACGGCCAGCAAGCGGCCTTTGGTAGTGGCGGCACGTAGCCCTTTGAGCGTGGCGGCAATGGCCGTGGGGTGATGGGCAAAATCATCAATTACCTGAATACCATTGATTTCACCACGCACTTCCTGGCGCCGCTTGGGCGTTTCAAACCGCGCCAATGCAGCGCAACCACGGGCTAAATCAACCCCGCACAGGTGCGCGGCTGCTAGCGCGGCAAGCGCATTACGCGCGTTATGCTCTCCCGTTAACGGCCACTCAACGACAGCATCTTCATCCTGGCCGTGCTCATCCGCGCAGTGGATGACCTGAAAGCGGCTGGCATCAGCACGTTCTAAGCGCAGCTGCCACTGGCTATTGTTTTGATTGCCAAAGCGCGCGACCGGCGTCCAGGCTCCCTGCTCCAGAACGCGGTCCAGGGCGGGCTGCTCATCAGCGACCAGCAAATGACCTTGGCTGGGCACGGTGCGAATCAAGTGATGGAACTGGCGCTCAATGGCGGCCAGGTCGGGAAAGATATCAGCATGGTCAAATTCAAGATTATTGAGAATCGCGATACGAGGGCGATAGTGAACAAACTTGGAGCGCTTATCGAAGAAGGCCGTGTCATATTCATCGGCCTCGACTATAAACGGCGCCTGTGGATCGCCTAGCCGTGCCGATACGCCAAAGTTGCGCGGCACGCCGCCAATCAAGAAGCCCGGTGCTAAACCGGCGCTTTCTAATAGCCACGCGACAACGCTAGCCGTCGTGGTTTTGCCATGGGTGCCGGCAACGGCAATAACGCGCCGCCCTGGCAGCACGTGCTCAGCCAACCATTGCGCACCCGAGGTATACGGCACGCCGCTATTAAGTAGCGCTTCGACCTCTGCATTACCGCGTGATAACGCATTACCTACGATGACAAGATCGGGAGCTGGCGATAAATGCTCTGCTGTATAACCCTCCATCAAGGTAATCCCAGCATCAGTCAACTGAGTACTCATGGGCGGATAAACATTCTTATCAGAGCCGCTAACTTCATGCCCCAGCTCGCGCGCCAGTAACGCTAGGCTGCCCATAAAGGTGCCGCAGATACCAATAATATGAAGGTGCATGCCTCTCGCCCCGTTAATCGCCAATAAATGATTTCAACTAGTTAACTGCCCATAAATGCATTACAAAATAGGCGCAAAAATAGCTAAATAGCCTAGCATGCTGGTGCAATTTGCTCATCACCTCATCGTTATAAACCGCGATTAACGCCCGTCAAAGCTCTTCAAGTGACAAATCCCTTCAGTTGTTGCAGGATGCGGCCACTCTTTATGCGTTTTATCGCCAATTCGTCGACCCACTTGTCATGCTGTTATCAGCCAAGGAGCCCTATATGCGCATTCTTATTCGCTACTTTTTCCGTGGTCTTCGCGCCGTACTCGCCCCCGTTATGATTGTCTCGGAAAAGCTCACTACACCGACGTCAATTGAGCGCACGCCTGAAGATCAGGCTCGCGTTGATCAAGCGTGCCAGGGCCTTACACTGTATCAATTTCGCACCTGCCCTTTTTGCATAAAGGTACGTAAAGAGATTGCACGCCTGGGATTGAATATTGAGTTACGCGATACTCAGCTTGACCCCGCCCACAAGCAGGCGCTCTTAGAAGGCGGCGGCAAAAGTAAAGTGCCGTGTTTAAAGATCGCTCATGACGATGGGCGTGAGGAATGGATGTACGAGTCAGATACTATTAATAGCTGGCTGCATCAGCAGTTCGGTTGAGCGACACAAGAAGGCCCGGCGCAGTTGGGCCTTAGATTTAAAACTCTATCTTCTGCGCCTCGATATCGAACGTCACGTCAATATCAATGCTTTCATTGGGATCCGGCGCATCACCTAGCTGAACTTGAAGCGCCAGCATCCCTTGGATGGTGCCCGCTACATGCACCGTTTGGCCATCACGCTCGTAGTGCGTCAGTGAAACCGTCACGTCACCGCCGTCAGAAGTATATAAAGGCGGGGACGTCGATGTGCCAATAAGCTGAAGAACGGCGGCACTCAACAACTGACCGTCACGCACAGTTAGGCTAATAGACAGCGCCTCTTGCGCATCCCAGCGCTCAGGGTCGATAAAACCGGTGATATCGATGTTAATGTCGTCACCAAATTCGACGAACGAGGCATTGGAGTCATCACCTTGGCTTAATACAAACCACTCTTGTGAATCGCCCTCAAGCATTCCTGTAATGTCCGGCGATTGCTGCAGCGATTGATCAGAGGCCACGCTACCGACGGGCAGCCACCCTGCTATTACGGCGATGCCAATTTGTTTCCACATGGTGAGTCCCTCTCTGATGTTTGCGCTATTTTACCTGCAATGCTTTTGCCGAGTCAGTAGGCGATTGTACGCCGTCCTTAGCGCTGTCATTTAGTAGACGAATGATGCCTGTCATTATTTCGATTGTATGAGGCTATGGGTATTCACTATGTTGTTAGCATAGCTTACGAGCTGACCGTGTCTGTTTTACTGGCGTTTTCTCAATTTAACGTATCGCTCGATACAAGAAAACATCCGTAAAATTAATAATAAACAATGAATAAAGGGAACGAATATGACGTTCAAGAAGACTCTGCTAGCGACTGTTATTGGTGCAGTGGTTGCCGGTACGACGCTGCTGCCGATGACGGCTAGCGCTGAAACGTTGCGCATTGGTTACTCCGCTGATCCTGAAACGCTTGATCCACACGAGCAGCTATCCGGCGGCATGCTGCGCCTATCGCATTTAACGTTTGACCCGCTAGTACGCTGGACAAAAGACTTTCAATTCGAGCCTCGCCTAGCCAGTGAGTGGGAACAGGTCGACGAAACCACCATGCGCATGACACTGCGTGAAGGCGTCACTTTCCACTCGGGTAACCCCTTCACTGCCAAAGACGTGGTTTGGACCATTGAGCGTTTAAAAGAAAGCCCTGACTACCGCGCCATTTTTGAGCCGGTAGCGAGCGTCGAAGCCATTGACGACTATACCGTTGAAATCGTGACTACTGAGCCTTACCCGCTGCTGCTTAACCTCGCCACCTATATATTCCCAATGGATAGCGAGTACTACAGCGGTGAAACTGACGATGGCAAAGACAAAGCTGAAATAGTTAAAGCCGGTAACTCCTTCGCTTCACGCAACGTTTCAGGCACTGGCCCCTTCGTTGTCACCGACCGCCGCCAGGGCGTACGGGTTGATTTCGAGCGCTTTGACGACTATTGGGACACCGAAAGCGAAGGCAACGTTTCAAGCATCGTGTTAACCCCTATTGCTGAAAATGCCTCACGCGTTGCTGCCCTGCTTTCAGGCGGTGTCGACTTCATTGATGCCGTACCGCCCAATGACTTAGATCGCGTGCGGGAAGCCAACGGCGTTGATTTAGTTGAGATTGACGGTACACGCATTATTGGCCTCCAAATGAACGAAGAGCGTGTGGAAGCCTTCCAGGACGCTCGCGTTCGTCAAGCCGTTGATTTAGCCATCAATCAGGAAGGTATTGCCGATCGTTTGATGCGCGGCTTCGCGACACCGGCTGGCCAGTTCTCACCGATGGGCTACTCAGGTCACAACTCGGATTTAGTGCCGCGCTATGACATTGAGCGTGCCAAAGAGCTAATGGCCGAAGCAGGCTATGAAGATGGCTTCAGCGTTGAGATGATCGCGCCCAACAACCGCTATGTGAACGATGCTCAAATCGCTCAAGCGGTATCCAACATGCTGGCGCAAATTAACATTAATGTTAACCTGCGCACCATGCCGCTTGCCCAGTATTGGCCGGAGTACGATACGCGCGAATCTGATATGGCGCTGCTTGGCTGGCACTCGGATACCGAAGACACCGCTAACTTCTTCCAGTACCTCTCCTTCTGCATTGATGATGAATCTGGCGCTGGCCAATATAACTACGGCAACTATTGCAACGAAGAAATCGATGCATTGGTCACCGCAGCTGATAGCGAAGTCGACCTAGAAAAACGCAACGAAATGCTCCGCGAAGCTGAAGCTATGCTGTATGAAGATGCCGGCTTCATCATGCTGCATTGGCAGAATCTGGCCTACGCCGCCGCAGAGGGTATCGACATTGAGCCAGTGGTCAACGCCATTGACTTCCCTTACCTAGGTGACCTGGTCATTAATCGCAGCGATGATTAATCAATCCATCGCGAGTTAGTGACACAGCGTTAAGCAAGTCACTGCAGCGTTAATTGCAAAAGAGTTAGCCGCAAGCATGCTTCGTTCCTTAAGCGTTTAAGGGGCGAAGCCTTTTAATTGGCGGTCAATAATTCTGCATAACGTGTCCCAACTCCCTTTGTTGAACCCATTATATAGGTGGCGTACGCCATGATTGCCTTTCTAATCAAGCGGCTGATGCACGCGATTTTGGTGATGTTCGTCATCAGCGTGCTGGCCTTCGCCATCCAGGACAACCTGGGTGACCCCGTACAGCAAATGGTGGGCCAGTCGGTACCTGAAAGCGAGCGAGAGGCTCTTCGCGAGCGCTTAGGCCTCAACGATTCCTTCGTAGTGCAGTATGTGCGGTTCGCCAAAAACGCGGTACAAGGCGATTTTGGCGACTCGTACTTTTATCGTGAACCTGCGCTGCAGGTCATTGGCCGCCACTTACCGGCCACGTTAGAGCTGGTGTTTGCAGCCACGCTGATTATCATGCTGTTCTCAGTGCCCATTGGCGTGTACAGCGCGATTAAGCCCCGCTCACCGATTTCACGCCTATTCATGGGCGTCTCTATTATCGGCATTTCGATACCGGTGTTCCTAACCGCGATCGTCCTTATTCAGATTTTTGCCATTGGCGTGACCGTCACCGTGTTTCCAGAAAGCACGGGCTGGGGCGCATGGCTCAACAGCTTCTTTTCTACTGAAGGCAACATGCCCTCCTTTGGCCGCGGCTATGATCTTGTCAATGTCGTAGGCAACTGGGATACCAACTTAGCCACCTGGAATGGCCTGCAGCATTTGGTATTACCCGCCGTTTCACTGGCCTCCATCATGCTGCCGTTGTTCATTCGTTTGATCCGCGCAGAAATGATGGAAGTACTCCAGTCAGAGTACGTCAAGTATGCGCGAGCTAAAGGCATTTCTATGCGCCGCGTCTACTTCGTCCATGCGCTGAAGAACACCATGCTGCCCGTTATTACCGTCGGCGGCGTGCAAATCGGCACCATGGTGGCTTATACCATTCTGACAGAGACCGTTTTCCAATGGCCGGGCATGGGTCTGATGTTTTTAGACGCTATCAATCGTGCCGATATTCCGCTGATTGTGACCTACCTGATGATTGTCGGCGTCATATTCGTGATCACCAACACCCTCGTGGACTTGATTTACGGCTTCGTGAATCCCACTGTTAAACTGACAGGGAAGCCCGCATGACAATGACCACTAAATCATCACCGGCTAAATCATCACCGACTAAGTCCTCCCCCCCCGGCCGTTGGGAACGTCTACGCGATTCTTATTTATGGTACAGCTTTAAACGCGACCGCACTGCCCAGCTATGCCTAGCAGTGTTTATCTGCATGGTGGTTGCCGCCTTTGCTGCGCCCCTATTGGCGCCGACTGATCCTTATAACCTGGCTCAGATCGACATCATGGCTTCAGAAATGCCGCCCTTCTGGATTGACGGCGCAGACGACCGTTTTGCACTGGGCTCCGATGCCCAAGGGCGTGATCTATGGTCGATTGTGCTTTACGGCACACGCGTCTCTCTACTGATCGGCTTTGGCGCTGTGATTCTGCAAGCCCTGATTGGTATCACCTTTGGCTTGATGGCGGGCTACCTTGGCGGGCGAGTTGATACTCTTCTGATGCGCCTTGCCGACATTCAGCTATCGTTTTCAACCCTAATGGTCGCCATCGTGGTAGGTGCCGTAGTCAAAGCGACGATGGGAAGCGCTTTCTATAGCCAATATGCAGTGATGATGCTGATTTTAATTATCGGCCTAGCTGAGTGGCCACAGTATGCCCGCACCGTGCGCGCCTCTGTACTGGCTGAGAAAAACAAAGAGTATGT
This sequence comes from Halomonas sp. AOP12-B1-6, assembly GCF_052379225.1. Taxonomy (NCBI): domain Bacteria; kingdom Pseudomonadati; phylum Pseudomonadota; class Gammaproteobacteria; order Oceanospirillales; family Halomonadaceae; genus Halomonas; species Halomonas sp. AOP12-B1-6. The sequence goes on along the minus strand of NZ_JBQSYK010000005.1, from coordinate 174,920 downwards.
TGACGCCGCCCGCGTCATGGGTCTGCGCAGCAAGCGGATTATGTTTCGCCATGTGCTGCCCAATACCATGTCGCCTATCTTTGTTATCTCAACAGTACAGATTGCCAACGCGATTATCTCTGAAGCGGCACTGTCGTTTTTGGGGCTGGGAATGCCGGAAACGCATCCATCGCTAGGATCACTAATCAAATCTGGCTTTGACTATATTCAATCGGGCTCCTGGTGGATCACCCTGATTCCGGGCCTGGTACTCGTTGTACTGGTGCTGTCGATCAATCTACTCGGCGATTGGCTGCGCGATGTCATGAACCCACGACTCTACAAAGGCTGAGGACACCATGGCACTACTTGAAGTCAACAACCTCGATGTCCGCTTCGCACTTCGCCAAGGTGAAGTACACGCCTTACGAGACATTAATTTTAGCCTTGAGCGCGGCGAGCGCTTGGGCATTGTCGGTGAATCTGGCGCGGGCAAGTCGGTCGCTGCGTTTTCGCTGCTCAACTTGATTGCTAAGCCGGGCTTTATTGCGGGCGGTACTATTAACTTTGACGGCCAAGTGCTTAATCGCATGTCTGAACGCGGCCTGCGCAAGGTCCGCGGCAACCGCATTTCGATGATTTTTCAAGACCCAATGATGACGCTCAATCCCGTGCTGGCTATTGGCGAGCAGATGATCGAGTGCTTGAAAGCCCACCGCCGCATTTCGTCCAAAGATGCCCGCGCGATTGCCCTCGACAAACTGCGTCAGGTGCAAATCCCCTCGCCGGAAACGCGTTTAGATCAGTACCCCCATGAGCTTTCAGGTGGCATGCGCCAGCGTATTATTATTGCGATTGCGCTGCTGCTTGATCCAGACATTATCATCGCCGATGAGCCGACCACGGCCCTTGATGTGACGATACAAGCTGAGATCATGGCCCTGCTGCTGGAACTCTGCGAACAGCATAACGTGGGGCTTATCCTGATCACCCACGACCTTGGCGTGGTCAGCCAGGTCACCCAGCGCATGCTGGTTATGTACGCTGGTCGAGTGATCGAGCAAGGGCCAACGCGGGAAATTATCAATGATCCGCAGCACCCGTATACGCAAGGCTTAATCAACGCCCTACCGCAGATGGCCACGCCCGGCGAAAGGCTCAATCAGATTCGTGGCAGCATGCCGTCGCTTTCTAACCTTCCCAGCGGCTGCGCGTTTCATCCGCGTTGCGATTTTATCAATCGCGCCGATGGCCAACCTCGCCCGGCCTGTACGCAGCAAGTGCCTGAATTTGTCGAATCAGGCAACTGTCGTGTTGCGTGTCATATGGTGGCTGAAATGCTTGAAGACCGCCGCTTGAAGGAGGAAACCTCATGAGTTCACAGCCTGAGGCTATAGCGGATAATCCGACCACGATGCCTACCCCGCGTCAGAACGAACAGAGCGCTGATTCGCTGCTCCAGATCCGCGATCTCAAAAAGCGTTTTTCGCTCTCCGGCGATTTTCTAGAACAGCTGCGCTTTAAAGGCGGCAAGCTGGTTCGCCACCAAGAATATGTGCATGCCATCAACGGCGTTAATCTGGATATCAAGCGCGGCGAAGCGCTCTGTGTCGTGGGCGAGTCAGGCTGCGGAAAATCCACCGTCGCTCGGACGGTCATGGGGCTATTAACACCGTCAGAAGGTGAAATTTTCTACGACGGCCAGCGTATCGACAATCTAAGTTCGCGTCAGCTATTGCCATATCGCAAGCGCATGCAGATGATTTTCCAGAACCCCTACGCGTCGCTGAATCCGCGCATGACGATTCAGCAAACGTTGGAAGAGCCGCTGCGCCTGCATCATCCTGACTGGAAGCGTCAGCAGATTCTCGATAAGGTCGAGCAGGTGATGCGTTCAGTGGGCATTGATCCTGACTGGGGCAAACGCTTTGGGCACGAGTTCTCCGGAGGTCAGCGCCAGCGTATCGCGATTGCGCGCGCCTTGGCCGTTGACCCTGAGTTTATCGTTGCCGATGAGCCTATTTCCGCACTCGACGTTTCCATTCAGGCCCAGGTACTTAACCTGCTGATGGAAGCTCAGCAAGAGCGCAATCTCACCTATCTCTTCATTACCCACGACCTTGCGGTCGTCGAGCACTTTGGCACCCGTGTGGCGGTGATGTACCTAGGCACGGTCTGCGAGATTGCCACTACAGCGACGCTGTTTGAAAAGCCACGTCACCCCTACACCCAGGCGCTACTTTCAGCGATTCCACGCCTGAAAGATGATCGCCCACAGCATATTCGCCTAACAGGTGAAGTGCCCACCCCGGTGAACCTACCCAGCGGATGCGTATTTCATGGCCGCTGCCCGTATGTTAACGCGCGTTGTAAGCAAGAAATCCCCCTATTGCAAACCCAGGATGACGGAACGCGCGTAGCGTGCCACGCTGTTGAAGAGGGCCGCCTATGAAATCGGCGGCATACATCCAGCGAAGAAAGGCATGGAGAGGTAAAACATGGAAATTCGCTGGCTAGAAGATTTTATTGCCCTGGCCAGAACTCGGCACTTCTCACGCGCAGCAGATGATCAGCACGTTACGCAGCCTACCTTTTCCCGTCGTATTAAATTACTTGAGGAGGAGATGGGCGTAACGCTGATTAACCGTCAAACGCTGCCGCTTTCGCTCACTCCCGCCGGGGACGAGTTTTTAACCCTGTGTGAGCAGGTAACCGAGCGCGTGCGGCTAACCCGTGCGCGTGTGCGCGAAATTAATGCCGGCCAGCAGCGGCGTATTATGGTCGCAGCACCGCAGAGCCTGCTGCCTCATTTTCTACCTGAATGGCTAACGTCTACGGGATGGCACGATCGCGTGCAGCCCTACCTGCGGGCAACTGGCTGGGTGGCCAGCGACTACTTTCAAGCCCTAGCACGTGCCGAGTGTGACCTTGCTATTTGCTACTGGCCGGCTGGGCGCTGCGACCTTGATATTGATACTAGCGCCTGTAACTACCGAGTCATTGGCCACGAAAGACTCATTCCAGTGACGGGGTTAAATGCCGATGGTGCCCCCTGTGCGCTGCTGCCAGGCTCTCGCGACCAGCCGGTGTCCTGGCTTGCTTACCCTAAGCGCGGGCTGCTTGGGTCTGCGGTTAAAGCACATTTGGCCAGGCTGCCACAAAGCACCCATTTAACCGTGCAGAGTGAAAACCTTTACGCAGCCGGCATAAAAGAGTTGGTGCTGCTGGGCTACGGCATGAGCTGGCTACCGGAGCGCAACGTAGCGTCTGAGCTTGCTCAAGGGACCCTAGTACGAGCAGGCGACAGCCGCTGGGATGTCCCTATGGAACTACGCCTATATCGACATCAAAGCCATCACCACGCTGAACTTGACGGGTTCTGGAGCGAGCTCGCACCGCCCCGCGCCTGATGATGATGTCTGTGAGAAAACTTACTTGAGAAAAGGCACTGCTGTTATGTCAACGACTCTATTTAAACTGCAGCGCGAACACTTAGTACATCTACAAAGTGCTTACGCGACACTACTAGCCGACCATCAATTGGATAGCCTAGCCATTTACAGCGGTCACGCTAGCGACCATTTTGCAGATGACCACGCTGCCTCGTTTCAAACCTACGGCCATTTTATGCACTGGGTGGGCCTAGCTGACGTTCAGCATAGCTGGCTGATTATTCAACCCGAAAAACGACCCCAGCTTTATCTTTATGCCCCGGCTGACTTTTGGCATCTGCCCACGCGCCTGCCTGAAGAGCCCTGGGTCGCCGAATTCGACATTCATTTATGTAGCGATAAAGTTGCCCCGTCACTGGCTGGCAAAGCTGCCATTATTGGTGATATTGAACGCCTCCCCGCTAGCACCCTGCAATCGTTAAACGCCGAATGCCAGCCAGCAACTATCGTCCATGCACTGGATGAACTGCGACTACTCAAAACGCCGTATGAAATTGCCTGTCTGCGCGAAGCAAATCGCTTAGCGATAGCGGGCCATCAAGCTGCGCAGGCCGCCTTTATTGGCGCCTCAGGTGAGCTGGATATTCAGCTCGCCTACTTAGCGGCAAGTCGTCAGCGTGAATCAAGCGTCCCTTACCAGAACATTATTGGTCTAAATCAACATGCCGGTGTTCTGCACTACCAGCATTACGATCTCAAAGCACCTAAACAACGCTATAGCTTATTGGTCGATGCAGGCAGACGCTTTCGTGGTTACTGCGCGGATATTACCCGTACATACGCCGGCCCCGATGCACCAGCGGCCTTTGGCGAGCTAGTCACGGCAATGCATGGCTTAAAAGATGAGTTGGTTAAAGGCGTAGCGCCCGGCGTTAGCTTTGTGGCGCTTCACGAGCAAATGCATCATCACTTAGCTGAAATACTCATTGCTCACGAGCTATTCCAAGGCACGGTCGAGCAAGCCGTTGCTAAAGGCGTCACGCGAGCATTCTGCCCTCACGGGCTAGGTCATTCGCTGGGTCTACAGGTGCACGATGTAGCCGGGTTGCGCCACCCCGACGGCACCCCCGCGCCAGCGCCGGAAAATCACCCGGCTCTGCGCTTAACCCGCACGCTCCGCCCTGGCATGGTAGTTACCATCGAGCCAGGCCTGTATTTTATCGACATGCTGCTTGAACCGCTGCGTAACTCTTCACTGCCCATTAACTGGCCGCTGATAGACCAACTCTCGACCTGTGGCGGTATTCGCATTGAGGATAATGTGGCGGTGACGGAAAGCGGTTTTGACAATCTAACGCCCTGAAAGCGTGTTGCCACCCTTAAGAACGTCTTGTTACTGTTTAGCAGGTCTTATCAATGTGTAGAATGCACATCGCCCGGCACAAGGCCGGGCGATGATTTACTAACACTTTATATGACACGTGGTGCCACATAGAGCCTAAGTCACATAAAGCTTATGTCTATATAAACTCAGGCTATATAGAACTTAGAAGCGGTAAGTCACACCGCCGCCAATAGTGACAGGCTCGATATCAATTTCGCCAACTTGACCAGCACCATTTGCGTTGATATCAGAACGTACGTCAGCATAGCTAACATAGCCGTTAAGCAGGATATTCTGAGTGATCGCAAGATCAACGCCTGCTTGGCCAATCACACCATAGCTTTCATCAACGTTGAAGCCGCTCGGCTCGCCAGAGAAGCGCGTGTAGTTAAGACCAGCACCTACATAAGGCTGAACGCGTGAATCTAAGCCACCCATCGGGTAGTAATTCACCAGCAGGTTAATAGGAAGACGGTCAATGCTACCAACGCCACCGGCAGATGCTGTATTAAGCTCGTGCTCAAATTTCTCAGAGCTGTTTAGCTCCAGGCCTACTTTATCGGTAAGGAGATAACCAGCACCGAAAGTAAAGCCGCTTTCGCTCTGCACATTAAGTGAATCACCCGCTACGTTACCATTACCTGAGCCTGTATTGGTCTTGGCAACGCCGCCACGAACGAATACGTCGCCAGCGTTATAAGCGAGAGCCGCTTGGCTTGCCAGTGCGAAGCTAGCAGTGATTACAGCGGCGGAAATCAGTTTCATATTGCTCATTAGATTTATCCTCTCTATGCAGCGCTAGTTCCCTTGCGCCTTGGTATTACGGTGCCGGTTATCCGGCTTTCCTGTATAGTATATAGTATACGAACAGTGTTTCCAAATTGCATGTAAAATTTTGTTATAAGAATTCCAAGTCTGATAGTTTTTTCCACGCATAAAAAAAGTCCCCCGAAGGGGACTAGGTGGAGCACGCCAGCTCACTCTGTGTATCGCTAGATTGTCTAGCGATGTAGATGATGAAGGGTGAGCAACACATTAATCGCCACATCACTCTGTTCAATCATCCTTTGCCATATATATAGCGATTCGCATGCCAAAAAAAATAAAAAACATATATTTCAAAATCTTAAATAATAAAAAGACATTGGCTGATGTTTGAAGCAAAAAAACCGCACCAGACCAAAGCATTAGTCGGGTGCGGCGCATCATCGTAGCGCAGGCGCTAAGGGGTCACGATAACCTTCACCTGCGACTTATCGCTAAGCAGTGCCTCAAAACCCTCCTCGATGATATTCACCAGCGCAATGCGCTGAGTCACCATATCTTCTGCGCGGAAATAGCCGCGCTCCATCAGCGCAATAACGGCGGGGTAAACATGCCGATAGGCAATAATACCCTTCATGGTGCGCTCTTTGATGACCAAGTCGTTGGGATGAAAGCTAGCCTCCCCTTCCCAAATACTCACCACGACCGTCTCACCGCCTTCATGAGTGCTATGCAAAGCCTGATTCAAAACGGCAGGAATTCCCGTCACCTCAAACGCGACGTCAACACCGCCGCCACTTAATGCCTGAAGTTTGGCCACGGCATCTCCCTGCTGGGGATCAATGACCGTTGCACCTAACGACTCAGCTTTTGCCTTGCGTGAGGGGGCCACCTCAACAGCATAAACACGAGCAGCACCGGCAGCCTTTAGCGCTTCTATGGTCATGAGCCCAATCGGACCTGCGCCAAATACCGCCGCACTGTCGCCCGCTTTTAGGCAGCTCTGGCGCACCGCATGCAGCGCAACCGCCGCGGGCTCTATCAGCGCGCCTTGCTCGAAACTTAGGCCATCCGGCAGCTTATGCACCATGTGCTCGCCGACTACGGTGAACTCAGAGAAACCGCCACCGCCGCCGGATAGGCCGTGAAAGCCCAGCTCCGGCGTCAAATTGTAGCGCTCCATCAAGTAAGCCCCGTCTTTATGGGGGGAAAGAATCGGCTCAATGGCCACGCGATCGCCGACACTCACCCGCGATACCTTTTCACCGATTTCGACGACTTCACCGGAAAACTCATGGCCCATAATAATCGGCGCCTGCTCACCGCTAATAGGATGCGGCTCGCCCACGGGAATAAAAATCGGCCCTGCCGCATACTCGTGCAAATCGCTGCCGCAGATACCGCACGCAGCAACTTTAACCTTTACCTCGTGAGAATCACTGATAGCGGGTAGCGACACGTGCTCAACGCGTAGATCTTTTGCTGCGTACCAAACCGCTGCCTGCATGGTTGATTGCGTCATTTCTGGCTTCCCATTAAGACTTATGATGAATCGGCTGGAGCCCGTAAACAGGCGTTTCCAACCCCTCCATACGTGCTTTCAACTGCAGCGCCAAATAATGCGAGTAGTGTCGAGACTGGTGCAGGTTGCCGCCATGAAACCAAAGCGCTTCTTGCTGGGTGGGCTTCCACATATTGCGCAGCTCGCCTTCCCAAGGCCCGGGGTCTTTCGTGGTATCGGAGCCTAAGCCCCAACATTTGCCCACCTTGTCGGCCACTTCTTGAGAGATAAGCCGGGCCGCCCAGCCGTTCATCGAACCATACCCAGTGGCATAAACGATCAAATCAGCCGTAATCTCGCTACCATCGGTCAATGTGATAGAGCGTGGATTAATGCGTTCAATGCCCACGCCGCTACGTAGTTTGATATCACCATTGGCCACTAGGTCACAGGCGCCCACATCAATGTAGTAGCCAGAGCCGCGGCGCAAATATTTCAAAAAGAGCCCCGACTCATCGTCACCGAAATCGAGCATAAAGCCGGCATCTTCCAGTTTTTGGTAAAACGTGGCGTCACGCTTTTTAACGGCAGCAAAGGCCGGGCGATGAAAATCCGGCAGCACCTTATAAGGGATAGACGCGAAAATAAGATCCGCTTTATCGTGAGTAATGCCGTTAGCGACGGCCTCTTCTGAATAAAGCGGCCCTAGCACCTCTTCCATTAATGAGTCCGACTTTACGATATGGGTAGATGATCGCTGCAACATCGTCACATCAGCGTCGTGTTCCCATAGCGCGGCCGCAATATCGTGGGCCGAGTTATTAGCCCCAATAATGACGCACTTTTTACCCTTATAGGCATCCGGCCCCGAGTGCTGGCTAGAGTGCTGCTGCTCACCTTCAAAGCTTTCAGCACCTGGGAATGTCGGCACATTAGGCATGCCCGACATTCCGGTCGCCATCACGAGCTGCTTCGGCCGTAGCGTCACTTTTTCACCGTTGCGAGTCACATCCACGACCCACTCACCTGCCACTTCGTCAAAGTGTGCATTCTGGCACTCGGTAGAACTCCAATAGTTGAGTTCCATCACGTTGGTATACATTTCCAGCCAATCACCTACTTTGTCTTTAGGGGCAAAGATCGGCCAGCTATCGGGAAAGGGAATATAAGGAAGATGGTCATACCAGACAGGGTCGTGCAGACATAGCGACTTATAACGTTTACGCCAGGAATCGCCCGCGCGCTCGTTACGCTCGATAATAATAGTTGGGACACCCATCTGTTTGAGCCGTGCGCCTAAGCCAATGCCCCCCTGGCCACCGCCAATAATCACGCAGTACGGCTGCTGGGTGTAGCCTAATTCAGCTTCCTCGCGCTCCCGAGCTTCTAACCACGTTTCGCGGTTTTTATTGGCGCCGTGCTCAGCCCCTTTGGGGCGATGGTGGTTACGACGCTCAGGATAGTCATTAAGCGCCTGCATCGTGGTCAGCAGCGTCCAACACTTCCCCTGCTTAAGACGCAGGTAGCCTTTGCCGCTAGACACTGCTGTTTTAAAGGTAAACCACGCATCAAAAGTGTCACCACTGTCGGTCGCCTCGCCTTCTAGCTGCCAATCAGAAGGACATACGCTAGCCAACGTTGCAGAAAGCATAGCCTGAATATCGCTTTTGCCCTCGCAGGTTTTTAAATTCCATGTGAAGGCTAGAAAGTCACGCCAATAGCAGTCTTCACCGAACAGTGAAAGCGCGTGCTGTATATCGTTAGCCTGTAGCGCGTTATCAAAATCTCTCAGCCACGCATCGACGGCTGTTGTGGCAATTTTATGTGACGGGATCTGTGACATAGCGGGTACTCCATATACGCTTGTTATTGTTGAAAGGCCTTTTACCTACACAACTCTAAGCACCCGTCGTGCCAAACCGAACAAATAAAATATAAACAATTGAATAGTAAAGATTAATAATCGGCTATTGAAAAATTAAAGAGCATTTACGGCATCGTACACCTGTCACACTGTTTACAGCTCGGCGTAACATCCGTTACAGGTGTAACACACGACTAACGGCGTAAGATGGCTGCGTTGACACCTGCGCTAGAGCGCATAGGCTGGAAAGACAATAACGCGTCTTACGGTGCAAAACGCCATGCCAACTCAATCGCTATTGCCTGCACGATTACACTCTGTACAGCGCCAGCATATCGAGCATATATTCTTGCTCGGCGAAGGGGTGGACGTGCCTCAGCTACCGGCTCAGCCAACAATTCGACGCTCCTGGCTGCGCTGTTTGAATGAATACCAGCTTGACCCTACCCAGCCGCGCCCCGCAAGAGTTGTGACTCAGCAAACGCTTATCGAGCACCGGGAACCCGTTGATGAACTCCTACACGTTGCCAGGGCTGGCGTGGATCAGCTTTATCAGCAAATCTCCCAGTTGGGCTACGTCCTGCTACTCACCGACCATCGTGGTATTACCGTCGAGTTTCGCGGCGACCCCCATAAAGATAGGCTACTGCGGCAAGCGGGTCTTTACTTGGGCGCCGATTGGGACGAGCGATTTGCTGGCACCTGCGCCGTGGGCACCTGCCTTCACGACCGCCAAGCGATTATCTGCCACCGCCAGGAACACTTTGATGCCTCGCATATTTCGCTGACCTGCACCGCTGCACCTATCACCGACCCACAAGGTAACGTCATGGCCGTGCTGGATATCTCTGCTCTGCAATCACCTAGCCAACATGAAAGCCAAAATTTCAGCCTTTCGTTAGTAACTCTCTACGCCCGCATGATTGAAGATGCCTACTTTCTCCGGCGCTACCGCGACTGCCTAATGGTACGCCTGGATACCTCCCGGGAGTTTGTGCATGTGAACGGGCGTGGCCTGATCGCCATTGAAGAAAATGGCCAGGTAATAGCGGCCAACGCCGTCGGCCGTGAACTCATCGCCTGCCATCAGCACCGGTGGCCACCTTGGTCAGCGCGCCACACGCCTATATTGGATGAACTATTTGAATGCGAAATCGCCGACGTGCTGAGCATCAATAGCGGCTCAGATGATCAGCTGCGTGCCTTTCGCGCCAGGGCCGACAACACGATTTACTTTATTAGCCTGCTGGAACCTCGCCGCACTCGATCGACGCATGCACAGCAACCGCCCGCATCATCGCTACCGGAGCCACTGGCTCGCCTGGGTGCCGATGACCCCGCCATGCGGAAAATACAAAAACTGGCTGAGAGGCTGCGCAATGAAGTCAGTGTTAATGTCCTTATTAGTGGCGACACTGGGACAGGTAAAGAAGTTGTTGCTCGCGCGCTGCACGACAGCGGCCACCGCTCCAGCAAGCCCTTTGTAGCGGTCAACTGCGCCGCTATTCCTGAAGCACTGATCGAAAGTGAGCTATTTGGCTATCAGCCAGGAGCATTTACCGGAGGGCGCTCGCAAGGCATGCGCGGGCTCATTCCCCAAGCTGACGGAGGCACCCTGTTTCTTGACGAAATAGGCGATATGCCACTGGCACTGCAAACGCGTCTGCTGCGCGTACTCGCAGAACGGGAAGTCATGCCGCTAGGTGCGAACACGCCGGTGAAGGTTGATATTAGGGTAATTACCGCGACCCATCGCAATATAGAAGAGATGATTCAACGCGGAGAATTCCGTGAAGATCTCTACTACCGCCTGAACGGTGCGCAGCTGCGCCTGCCCTCACTAAACGAGCGCGCCGACAAGCTGTACGTGATTCGTCGCGTGTTTGCAGACGTAATCAAAGAACGGGCCGCCAGCGAGTCACCACGCCTAAGAGCAGATGCTATTAGCGCTCTGCTGGCTTACGCATGGCCAGGTAATATTCGGCAGCTAAAAAATGCGCTGGCCTTCGCACTGGCCACCTCGGAAAACGATGAAATCACCGTCGCTGATTTACCGGAGCAATGCCTTAGCGAACGCATTACGCGCAAGGCTAATGACTTATCTTCCGACAGTTGCTCAGATCCAGGGCAGCCGCTACTAGATCTACTTAAAAAGCACCACTGGAACATTAGCGCCGTGGCTCGCGCGCTAGGCGTTTCACGGCCAACGATATATCGGCAAATGCAGCGCCAAGGGATTGTGCCGCCAAACTGGCTGCATTGATAAAAGCCAGGAGAACATAAAAGACACCTCACTCTGAATGGCCTTGGGGTTTGCCCTCACGTACACTTGTTTGAATATTTCCCAACACGTTTTCGACAAGCCGAGGCCCTGCTCATGGCGTTTGAATCCACTTCGACCTATATCGCAACCGACGCGCTTAAGCAGGCGGTCAATGCTGCTGTTGTGTTGGAACGCCCGCTTTTAATCAAAGGCGAGCCGGGTACCGGTAAAACGCTGCTGGCCGAAGAGCTGGCCGAGTCGCTGAGCACCAAGCTGATCACTTGGCACATTAAGTCCAGCACCAAAGCAGCCCAGGGTTTGTATGAGTACGATGCGGTGAGCCGCTTGCGCGATTCCCAGTTAGGTGTGGAAGGCGTAGAGAACGTTGCCAACTACATCAAGCCCGGCAAACTATGGGATGCCTTCACGGCGAATGAGCGCGTTGTGCTGCTGATCGACGAAATCGACAAGGCGGATATCGAATTCCCCAACGACCTGCTTCAAGAGCTGGATCGTATGGAGTTTCACGTTTATGAAACCGGTGAAACTATCCGCGCCGAGCAGCGCCCGATTATCATCATTACGTCAAATAACGAAAAAGAGCTGCCCGATGCTTTTCTACGCCGCTGCTTTTTCCACTACATTGACTTCCCCGACCGAGAGACCATGCAGGCGATTGTCGATGTTCACTTTCCAGACATCGCACCGCGAATGGTCAGTGAGGCGTTAGAAGTATTCTTCGATTTGCGCAACGCCCCTGGCTTGAAGAAAAAACCGTCAACCTCTGAGCTGGTGGATTGGCTAAAACTGCTCATGGCGGATGAGCTTGCTCAGGAAGCGCTGTATAACCGCGACCCGGCCAAAGCACTGCCGCCCATGGCCGGTGCGCTGGTTAAAAATGAACAGGACACTCATCTGCTTGAGCGCTTAGCCTTTATGATGCGTCGCCAAAAAGGCGCGGGCCGCTAAGCCATGTTTATTGGTCTCTTTGAAACCCTCAAACGTGCGGGCGTTCCAGTGTCGCTACGTGAACTGCTGGACCTTAACACGGTAGTAGAACGCGGCGTTGTATTTGCTGATATCAACGCGTTCTATCAAGTAGCGCGCACCGTTATGGTTAAAGACGAGCGCCACTTTGACCGCTTTGATCGCGCGTTCGGCGCATGGTTTAAAGGCCTGGAAGATATGGATGCCGCCATTGAGGCATTGATTCCTGATGATTGGCTAAGGCGCGAATTTGAGAAGCAATTAACCGACGAAGAGAAAGCCAATATCGAATCCCTCGGCGGCCTTGAAGCGCTTATTGAAACGTTCAAAAAGCGCCTGGAAGAGCAAAAAGAGCGTCATGCAGGGGGGAATAAATGGATAGGCACCGGTGGCACCAGCCCGTTTGGTGCCTATGGCTATAATCCGGAAGGTATCCGGATTGGCCAGGAAGGCTCGCGCCATCGCCGCGCCATTAAAGTATGGGATGAGCGCCGCTTTCGTGACTACGATGACTCCCTTGAACTCGGCACACGTAATATCAAGATGGCACTACGCCGTCTGCGCAAGTTTGCCCGCCAAGGCGCGCTTGAAGAGTTCGACGTTGACAACACTATACGCGCCACCGCGCGCGATGCCGGGCTACTTAACGTCCAGATGCGCCCAGAGCGCCACAACACGGTAAAAGTGCTGCTGTTTTTAGACGTTGGCGGTTCAATGGACGACCACATTCGCGTTTGCGAAGAACTGTTTTCAGCGGCGCGCTCCGAGTTCAAGCATCTGGAGCACTACTACTTTCATAACTGCTTGTACGAAGGGGTGTGGCGGCGTAACGCCCAGCACTCGTCTCGCCGCAACAATGAACGAATTCCGACGATGGACGTGCTGCACACTTACGGCGCTGATTATCAGGTCGTTGTAGTGGGCGACGCTGCCATGTCACCTTATGAGATCACTCATCGCGGCGGCAGCGTTGAGCATTTTAACGACGAACCGGGCGGCGTTTGGCTTCAACGTTTATGCGCCACCTTTCCACGCTTGGCGTGGCTCAATCCAATGCCGCCACGCGCCTGGGAAAGCACCTACTCCACTCAGCTTATTCGCGAGCTTATCAACGACCGAATGTACCCGATGACCATGGAAGGCTTGGAAACGGCCATGCGCGAACTGGCGAAGAAGTAAATCTGCCCAACGTGACGAGTCGTCATTAAAGCGTCGCGGGAAAGTCATTCAAGCCGCTCAAGAACGCCTGTTTGGCTGCCTCGAAAGCCTTTGGGTCATGTTTAAAACGACGCAAAATAAGCGCTTCGTCTAACCCTAAAGTGGGTGCCAACTCGCGAACATTTTGCGCCGGGTGACGCGCCCCCAAGCCAATACGTTTGCCATCCACTCCGCCGAACCAGCGCTTGATACCACTCTCGCGGTAAAACGCTTCTTGTTCGCCAGTATCTACCTCAACACGCAGCGGCGCTTTTAAGCTAAGTTCACTAATCAAGCGCTGCTTGGCATCTAATTGGCCCAGCGTGCAGGCGTGGGTAATCGTCATCCCCTCACCCTCTTCATCTAATACCAGCAGCGCCAGCGCCTGCGGTTTTCCTTTTGCATCAACGGCAGCAAATAAGCGTGCGGCCTGCTGAGCAAATAAAACGGTGCGAGTGCCGGCAAACACGACGAGCGGCGTTAAACCAGCTTCTTGGCCGTAAACTTCAGCGCATAGCCGCGCTAAACAGGCATCGCGCTGGGCCTCTTCTTTAACGTGTATGACCTTCATTTATCCCCCAATGCCGACAGAAAAGCCGCAAGCCTAGAGTAAACACCGCTATTTTGACAGTGCATAATGCCTCCCCTTGTTCTATTCATAATGACTGATACTGAACACTAGCACTATTGCCCTGTCGTAGAGGATGTATATGCGATCAGCAACTTAGAAGGAATTAGCATGCCGACCTATACCAACGATCCGACACTGCCCACACCGAGCTTTCCCGGTAGCCACATGGTAATCGACGACCACTATGTGTTCATTTCAGGGCTAACCGTCGCAGATTTATCTAATGGTCACGCGGCGCGGGGCGACGTAAAAGAAGAAACACGCCTAGTGATGCGGGCCATCTCTCGCATGCTTGAAATGGAAGGCGGCAGTTTTGCTGATGTAGTGCGCGTAGATATCCACCTTACTGACCTGCACACGCTTCAAGAACTAGACGGTGTGTATGCCGAGCACTTCGATCCCGGCCGCTATCCTGCCCGCACCTGCACTGAATCGGCAAACATCTGTGGCGGGTGCAGTGTTGAGATCACCGTGATGGCGCAGCGCGCTAATCATTAATTTTTTTAAAGACAAAAAGCCAACTTAATGGCTTTTTGTCTTACGTCCCCAGCGTAAATCTGTTTTAGAACCCGGTTAACATACCTGAAGGATATGTAAGCGTCAGCAGGTTCGCCATTCCCACTAGGAAAATAGCGACTCCTGCCGCCATTACTACTGCAGTCATAGGTTTCACGCGGGCCACCAGCAGTAGGAAACCTAGGCAAAATACAGGGGCGGTCAGCATTAAACCGAACACCATCACGCATACAATCAAGGCGAAGAAGCCGGCCACCCAAGCTAGCTGCGGGAGGAATGTTTGAACCTGCCACTTTATCGGTTTGATGATCGTTCTGATAATTTCCAGCAGGCACGCGACCACGATAATGGCAATCGCCAGCCTGGGCATGATCCCGCCTAACATAGAAAGATCAGCAAAGCTCAGCCATATGTAGCCGACACCTACTAACAGGCTGCCTAGCAGTGCTACATCGAGCGCGCCCAGCGACAGCGAATCCACCTCTTCCTGAGCAGTCAAATGGGCCATAGAATCTTTGGCTTGACGGCGCTTTTGCAGATAGCTGCGCAAAGGAGGAAGTAATAGTGATGCCGCAATCATTGCGCCAATGATCAGCACACCAGGCCTCGTAAAGGCTGCAGCGCCTTGAAACTGGGCGGCTTGATAAAAGTATGTTTCAGCACCGGGCGCGAGCACAAAGCCAATCAAAAAGGCGGGCCGAGACCAGTTCGCCTGTTTAAACAGCACGCCAAACGCTCCGACAATACCGAGTGCAAAAAAATCACCCAGCGAGCGCGTCGCTTGATAGGCCGCAAAGAGTATTAAGACAGTAATTAGTGGCGCTAAAATCACGAACGGCACCCGCGTTAAGCTGGAAACCGGACGGGCCAACCCTAAGCAGAGAGCGGCACCTAAAATATTAGCGAGCGCTAATGACCAGATAATGGTGTAAGTCAGGTCAAGATTCGTCTCTAGCATGCTGACACCTGGCTGAAGACCAAGGAGCAGTAAACCGCCTAGAAAAACCGCTGCGGTGCCTGAGCCGGGAATACCAAAAAGCAGAGTGGGCACCATCGCCCCGCAGGCACACGCATTGTTAGCAGACTCTGGCGCAATTACGCCACGAATATCCCCTTTACCAAACTGCGATTTATCCTTAGCAGTCTGCACCGCATGCCCATAAGTAAGCCAATCCACCACCGAACCCGCCAAGCCAGGAATCGTCCCAATTAAGCTGCCGATGCCTGCGCAGCGGGCCACTAGTCCAGGGCGTCTAACAACATCCTTCATTCCCTCTTTCCAGCCCTGGCCTAATTGGCAGGGCTCCTCCGCAATCGCGCCGCGCTTGCCCAATAAGTCAATGATCTCAGGTAATGCGAAAATACCTAAACCCACCACTACCAGCGGCAACCCGTCATACAGATAGTCAAATTCGAACGGCAGCCTGAACTCACCAGTGGCAGGAGCCATACCGATCGTCCCCACTAATAGCCCTAGGCCACAGGCAGCAATGCCTTTAAAGACATCCTTGCCAGAAAGAATCGCCACCATCGATAGCCCTAGCAACGTCAACATAAATAGCTCAGACGAAGAGAAAGACAGCACAATCGGCCGAGCGACGAGAATAAAGGCAGTGAGAACAACCGCACCGATGAGACCGCCAATCATTGAAGACAAAAATGCACTGGAAAGCGCTCTTGCAGCCTGTCCTTTTTTAGCCAGCGCAAAGCCGTCCAGCACGGTCGCTTGTGAAGCACTTGAGCCAGGAATGCCCAGTAGCACGGAGGAGAAAGTATCGCCTGTGGGTATCACTGCCACTAACCCCATCAGCATACCTAGAGCAACCGAAGGCTCCATACCATAGAGGAACGGTAACAGTAGTGACATGCCAGCAATGCCGCCAAGCCCAGGAATGATGCCCACAACAAGCCCAATGAGAACACCAATAACCATGTACATCATATGCGGAACAGTAAACAACTGCCCCAAACTAGAGAATAAGACGTCAGACATTGTCATGGCTCTTATGTTGTTTAGTGTAAGGGTGCCCAAAAGCACCACTTAAGCAGTGCTTTGTTGGTGTTAAACTCTCGTGTTAAATACGAGCACCGTGCTGCTCTAACAGCCACTCGGACAGCCACTCCCGCGTAGCATCATCAAGCGACATGGCATCCTTCAGATGTTGCTCGACGACTTCACCGACAACCGGCGTGTAGGGGCCAAGCTGAGCCATTGCTGCGTCTTTAAACGCTTCTGTATCCACAAAACGACGTGCTGCATCGCGATACTCCTGAATCAATTCCTCTGGTGCGTCACTGGGCAGCAGTATTAGCTTTTGCAGCGTGAACCCGGATGCAAAGAACTTGCGATACGCTTCAGCTGCTAGGCCGCTGGGCGCTTCGCCATGAAGTGTTTCGTAAACCTCATTAAACGTCGGCAAATCAGGGAAGGCAGGATCACGAACAATCTCACCACTGTCGCTGAGCACACCCAAGGAAAAGAGCGGAACCGCTCGGTCAGTCTCCACCAACCCTTCCACGCTGGTGAAATAAGCAGAGGTAGTTTGGAAGTCGATATCCGCCTCTCCTCGTTCGAAGGCCAACCGGCCTTCCCCGCGGCTACTCATACCCGAGACCGCCTTCACATCAACTCCGAGCAGATCAAGCGCAATCAATACTGGCAGCTCTAGCCCTGTATGGCTTTGCACAGCAAATGTAACTTGCTGGCTGGTCATCGCATTCAGCACCTCCTCTGCGGTGCTTCCTAGGCTAGGCTGTGCATACACCACCCCTCCTGTCGGCGTCGCTAAAATCGGTGTCCAATCATCGTAACTATAACGTACACGCCGATCTTTCAGCATGGCAGGATACTGAGTAGAAGCTGAGGTACCTATCCACTGACTGCCATCTGAGGCAGCCCGCATGGAGAACAAGTTAGCGCCATTAATAGAGCCGCCACCAGGCACGTTATCAATCACCAGCGTAGGGTTACCTTGAATATTGTCGCTCATCCAAGTAGTAAAGAAGCGTGCCCAGACGTCGGTTCCACCGCCTACACCAAACGGAATGGTCCAATGAATGGTATCGGGCACGTTCACATCGTTAGCCTGAACATTCACGCTGATGGCACTCAGCGTTGAACAAGCAACGACAAGTAGCGCTTTTTTGTAAGTAGTGCGCAATGCAGGCAATCTCAGAGCGATAAGCGGTTTTTTCTTAAAAGTGGTCATGGCGATACTCCTGTTATTAATTATTGTCATTTAGTGATTTTTTAAAGTGGCTTAATCGACAGCCTCAACAGCATGGTTGTCCACTTTCTTTGGAGGGAGTGCGTAGAAAATTTGCCCACTCATAATTTTACGAGCCGTTCGGATAAGCGATACACGCGCCAAATCAAACGCATTCTCTTGGCGGTACTCCGCCGTCAGCTCAATAGAGCCTGAGGGATGTTCTAAGACAACCTGAGATAGAAGCTTTCCAGCAGAAAGCTTCTTTGTGCTGCTGGCCATGTGATTGGCAATCGAACCAGGTACATTAACCGCAGCAGCAACGGCCATCGCCCCCGTTACGGCAATGGCTTTATGGCAGCGATGAGGCACAAAATAACGAACATTAAGCGTATTCAATTCCGCTTCGGCCGCGGAGATCAGCACGACCTTTGGCAAAACGCTTTGGCTAACATCACCCATTCCCATTCGCAGCCCCGCTTCACGGCGAAGGGTTTCTAAGCGCGTTAACAAGGGCGCATTCTTATCTAATTCAGCAGGCGACTCATAGCCCGTTAGTCCAACCGACTCAGCCCGCAGTAACATAATCGGGGTGGCCGCATCGATGCAGCTCACCTCGACACCATCAATCTCATCACATGCTTTTCCCGTGGGTAACAGTTGGCCTGTTTTACTTCCCATGATGTCTAAAAAGCTGAGTTGAATGCCTGCAGCACTACCTGGAACGCCGCTAATGGTGACACTGCCTTCGTACTGCACCTGCTTCCCCGGTGTAGGTACATGGCACTCGATCAGCCGTTGGGTATTTAAGTTATGCACCCTGACTACGGTGATATCGTCTTGAGGCTCAACCAGCCCCGTCTCTATTGCATACGGCCCGACGGCAGAGAGCATGTTGCCGCAGTTGGGGTTAAAATCGACGCGCTTATTCACCACATCAACTTGAGCGAATAAGTAATCAACATCGGCATCAGGGTGCGATGAGCGTTCTACAATAGCCACTTTGCTGGTGAGTGGGTCTCCACCACCAATGCCATCAATTTGTAGTGCATGGCCAGACCCCATTAAACTAAGCAGTATTTCAGCCTGCTGTTCTTGGTCACTGGGCAGATCTTTCATACGTAAAAAAGGGCCTCTAGAGGTTCCTCCACGCATTACCACACAAGGAATACTGTTCATGTTGCTCCGCCATATTTAGTGATGACTGTATGGACGAAGAGTGTCAGCCAATCTTTAATGTCTCAAATGCAAATATAGATTGCTATAAATCCGTTTTATGCATTAATGTGTTTTAATTATTAAACCACCTCTTTTGCGCAACAATCCTATGCTGCATAGACTCGAATTTCTTGATCTACAAGCCTTCATCCTGGTCGCTGAATTGGGCACTTTTCATGAGGCGGCTCAGCGCTTGCATTTGTCTCAGCCAGCCCTTACCAGGCGCATTCAAAAATTAGAAGAACTCCTTGAAGTTGAACTGCTTGAAAGAACAACACGACGCACTCGTCTAAGTCCTATCGGAGCCGATTTCTTGCCCCGAGCCAGACGTATGATAGAAGAGTACGAGTCCTCCATATTGGGGATTCGTGAACTGGTCACCCACCAAAAGGGCACGGTGACGATAGCCTGCTTACCCACGGCGGCATTCTACTTTTTGCCTAGTGTCATTCGAGTGTTCAGCGAAGCTTGGCCTGGCATTCGCATTCGTATCTTGGATGTCAGTGCCAACGAAGGCTTGGAGAAAGTGATTAACGGCGAAGCAGACTTTGGAATCAATATGATCAGTGCGCAAAGTTCCGAAGTACGCTTCACACCACTACTCCGAGACCCCTTTGTACTGGCACTTCGCTCCGACCATCCGCTTGCTAGTAAGCAGCAGATTGAGTGGAGCGACTTGGAAGAAGTGCGGCTTATCACAGTTAGCCGTGATAGTGGGAATCGCACGCTGCTTGATAACGCCCTGTCAGCAGAGGGCATTCATCTCAATAGTTTTTACGAAGTCCAACACTTATCCACGTCGTTAGGGCTTGTCGAGTCAGGGCTGGGAGTGGCTATTTTGCCGCGCATGACCATGCCAGGCCCTGATCACGACACGCTCTGTTCTAGAGATCTTCCCGAGCCACGCATTCAGCGTTCTATTGGTCTTGTGCGAAGTAATTCACACAGTCTATCCAGCACCGCACAGTTATTTATTGATTTACTACTAGAGCACTGGGTTAAAGAACCCAGTTAACAGCTTTTATCGACGCCAGCATCAATCAGCGCAATAACTTGCTCTATATCAATGCTCGCCTCTAGCATGTCGGCCAAGCGATTAAGCTCATGCTCACGGTGAGCTTGATAATCACTTGGTTCAACATGGGTAAGGCCCAGTTTTGTTAGCAACGCTTGGCAAGCATCGGGGTGATCAAATAACCCATGCAGGTAAGTGCCCATTATTTGGCCATCGTCACTAACGGCCCCTTCAGGCTTACCCTGTATATGAAAAAGCGGCGAGTTAAGCGCTAAGCCCTGGCTGACGCCGTTATGAATTTCATACCCCTCGACAAGGGCAGGTTGATCTGACAGCAAGCCACTAACGTTGCGCAGCTGCTTGCCCGCTACCATTTGCGTTGTGAGGGGCAACAGCCCTAGCCCGGCCACTTTTCCTGGTTGCCCCTCCAAGCCATCAGGGTCGTCCACCCACTCGCCCAGCATTTGAAAGCCACCGCAAATACCCAACACTGCCCCACCGTAACGAAGATGGCGCTGAAGCGCCTTATCCCACCCTTGACGTTTTAACCACGCAAGATCGCTGGCAGTGCTTTTACTACCGGGCAAAATGATCGCATCGGCAGCGGGAATTGGCTGATCAGGCCCAATAAAACGCAGCGAAACCTGGGGGTGTAAGCGCAGCGGATCAAAGTCGGTATGATTGCTGATGCGTGGAAGCGCGGGGACAATAATATTGATCACAGCGCTGCGCTTTTCTGCTTGAACGACACCAATGCTGTCTTCGGAGTCCAGCACCAGCCCCTGAAGATAAGGGAGTGTTCCCAGTACCGGCTTTTGTGTGCGTTTTTCCAACCACTCAAGGCCGGGATTTAATAACGCGATATCGCCACGGAATCGATTAATAATAAAGCCTTTTGTGCGCATCTGCTCACTCTCACTAAGCAGCGCCAGCGTGCCTACTAACTGAGCAAATACGCCGCCACGATCAATATCGCCCACCAGCAGTACGGGGCAATTTGCCGCTTCGGCAAAGCCCATATTGGCGATATCACCCTCGCGTAAATTGATTTCTGCCGGGCTACCGGCGCCCTCGGCAATAATCACATCAAAGCGGTTTTCCAGCGCCTGCCAAGCGGCCATCACGCTCTCTTTCGCGGTGCGCTTATAGGCGTGGTAATCCAATGCATCCATATGGCCATGCACCTTGCCGCGCAAAATCACCTGAGCGCCGCGGTCTGTTTCAGGCTTTAGCAGCACGGGGTTCATATCGCTGTGCGGCGCCAAATAGCATGCCTGCGCCTGTAGGGCTGTAGAGCGACCTATCTCACCACCATCTTCAGTCACGGCACTGTTAAGTGCCATGTTCTGAGGCTTAAACGGCGCGACCGAGATGCCACGCCGTGCCAGAGCGCGACATAGCGCAGCCACCACCGTGCTTTTACCGGCATCAGAGGTCGTGCCTTGAATCATTAGTGTGGCCATAAGAAAGCCTTGCCCAGGTTAACTAACGCGAGACTTTAGCGGGAGGTGCACCGCTTCGCAACGTAGCCAAATAAAACAGACCGCGTTATCAGTGCAACAAAACCACGCTGTCACATGAATAACGCCAAAAATACTTTTTACCGCCATCAGTTCGTCACATGCGCTAGTTAGGCTGACACCCAACAAATGAGATCGATCTCATTACGCAAGCGAAAGGTGTTGGCATGGCAGATTTACTCAGTGTGGCAAAGCGAGCGGGGGTTTCTCGCGCTACCGCTGGGCGGGCCTTTTCAAGCCCCGACTTAGTGCGCCCCGCAACCCGCGAAAAAATATTCAATGCAGCCCAAGAGTTGGCATTCAGGCCCAACAAAGTCGCGCAGCAGTTGCGCTCGCAAGCCACACAAATGATTGGCGTGATGGTGCCCAGCCTCGACAACCCCGTCTTTGCTGAGCAGCTGCAAGCCATGGAAGTGGCGGCCCGCGACTCAGGGTACTCCTTAATCGTTACCACCAGCGAGTACTCGCCCAGCCGTGAAGGCAACATTGTTGAAGAGATGCTGCGCCAGCGCGTAGACGGCTTAGTGCTCACCGTCGCCGATGCTAGTAACAGTGACGTACTGGATAAGCTGCGTATGGAAAACATTCCTTGCCTGCTGGTCTACAACCCACCTGGGACTAGCGGCTTTGCCTCAATTGGCGTCGATAACCTTGCCGCTGGTGCTGATGCTACTCGCCACTTAATCGCCCTGGGGCATGAGCGCATCGGCATGATCGCCGGCCCATTGCTGCAATCAGACCGTGCTCAACAGCGTTACGAAGGTTATTGCCAAGCAATGAAGAGTGCCGGTTTCTTGCCTCATCAGCTTGTCGAAATGGCTCGTCATACCCAAGCCGACCTCGCCAGCCTCAAGCCAGCGCTACAAGGTTTTCAATCTTTTAGCGCTGTTATTTGTACCAATGATCTGCTTGCTATCAGCCTAATCGGAGAGCTGCAACGTGCAGGCTTTGCCGTGCCCGACGACCTTTCGGTGATGGGGTTTGATGGCATCGCTTTAGGTCAGTACCTCTATCCATCGCTATGCACTATCGAACAACCGCGTGCCGATATAGGACGCACGGCGGTTCACACCTTATTAGCCATGATTCGGGGAGAAAGCTGCACGACGGCTCCCCTGCCCCACGCATTGCGTAAGGGCGAAAGTACCGGAATACCGGCATCACGCAAGTCCAACACAGGCACCACTCAGAGGAGCACGTTATGAACCTTAAGCGCAGGCATATGAAGCGTATCTATCAAGCATTACTGACCACCGCGGCTATCGCTACATCAGCGGCAGCGATGGCTGAACCTGGCGATAACGCGATTTGCTACAACTGCCCACCTGAATGGGCTGACTGGGGCACACAGCTGCGCTTGATCGAACAGGAAACCGGCATTCACGTACCGCAAGACAATAAAAACTCCGGCCAGTCCTTAGCCCAGCTGGTCGCCGAAGCAGGTAGTCCAGTGGCCGATGTTGTCTACTATGGCGTCACCTTTGGTATCCAAGCCATGGCGGAGGGCGTGGTCACGCCCTACCAGCCCGAACACTGGGAAGAGATCCCTGAAGGGCTTAAAGATCCCGAGGGCAACTGGTTCGCCATTCATTCCGGCACCCTCGGTTTTATGGTCAACGTTGATGCGCTAGATGGCGCGTCAGTGCCCACCTCTTGGGAAGATCTGCTTAAACCCGAATACCGTGGCATGGTGGGCTATCTTGATCCTGCAAGCGCCTTTGTAGGCTACGTGGGCGCTGTGGCGGTCAACTTAGCGATGGGTGGCGACCTTAATGATTTCACACCCGCCATCAACTACTTCAATGAGCTGGCCGATAACGCCCCCATTGTGCCCAAGCAAACTAGCTATGCACGCGTGCTTTCCGGTGAGATTCCTATTCTGCTTGATTATGACTTCAACGCTTATCGCGCTCGCCACAATGACGGCGCCAACGTAGAGTTTGTCATTCCCCAAGAAGGCAGCGTGGTTGTGCCTTATGTCATGAGCCTAGTGAAGGATGGCCCTAACCCCGAAAATGGTCAGCAAGTGCTTGATTTCGTGCTTTCTGACCAGGGACAGGCTGTCTGGGCCGATGCGTATCTACGCCCGGTGCGTGAGAGCGCTATCTCAGCAAAAGCACGTGAGGTTTTTCTGCCTGATAGCGACTACGCCCGCGCCGCAACCGTTGACTACTCTGCAATGGCGGCTGCTCAGCGCAGCTTCTCTGAGCGGTATTTGTCGGAGGTTCGTTAACCATGAAAGCAGCATCCAAGCAGCCCTTGGGGGCTGCTTCTTTTTCAACTCGATGGATCGTTTTAACAGTCCCCGTGCGGCATAAAAGCCTCGTGGCCGTACTGGCCTTAATGCCTGCGCTCATTGTGTTCTGCGCTTTTTGGCTACTGCCTTTTTCACGCTTGATATTGATGGGCGCCGAAGCAGACCGAAGTAGCGGCGTAAGCGCTTATCTGACTATTCTCACCCATCGCCAGTACTTAATCAGCATAGTGACAACCGTTGGTATCTCACTCGTTGTCTCACTAACGGCGGTCGCTATTGCTGGCTTTGTGGGCTTTTTTCTAGCCCGTCAGCATTTTTGGGGTAAGGCCGTGCTGGTCGCTATTTTGACCTTCCCCCTTGCCTTTCCAGGCGTCGTGGTCGGCTTTTTAGTCATCATGTTAGGAGGGCGCCAGGGGGCGCTGGCACAGTCAAGCCTATGGCTTTTCGGCGAACGTTGGGTGTTCGCCTACTCATTAGCCGGGCTATTCATTGGCTATCTCTACTTCTCCATTCCTCGCGTCATTACCACGGTGATGGCTGCTTGTGACAACTTGGATCAAAGCCTTGAAGAGGCTGCCCGCTCGTTAGGAGCCAATACCTGGCAGGTAACAAAAGATGTGATTGTGCCAGGCATTGCGCCAGCGCTGCTCTCAACCGGCGCGATCTGCTTTGCTACCAGCATGGGCGCCTTTGGTACTGCTTTTACGCTGGGGACGCGGCTTAACATTTTGCCCCTCAATATTTACGGCGAATTCACCAACTACGCCAACTTCGCGATGGCGGCCGCCCTTTCCGTGGTGCTGGGCGCTATTACCTGGATAGCGTTAAGCATCGCCCGCCGATTAGCAGGCGGAAATCTAGGAGCTTCCGCATGAAATCGCGCCTACGTTTCACACTGCAGCTGAGCTTCACGCTGATCGTATGTTTATTCATGATTGTGCCTGTAGCGATGTCGGTGCTAGCAGGGCTGACCGAGAATTATTTTGTTGGCTTACAGAGCGGCTTGACGCTGCGCTGGGTAAATGAGGTTTGGGAGCTTTATTCAGATACGATTTGGCTGTCTATTAAGTTGGCGCTCGCCTGTTTGCTGATCACTACCCTTATTGGCGTGCCCGCTGCTTATGGCCTGCTACGTAGCCGGCGCCGGTGGGCCAATGCGATTGAAGAATTGCTCCTACTTCCCGTTGCCGTACCCGGATTGGCGACTGCCCTAGCGCTGCTGCTCGCCTATGGTAGCTATCGTGAATTTAGAGGCAGCTGGCTGTTTATTCTGATTGGTCATGTCCTTTTCACACTGCCTTTTATGGTGCGCGCAGTACTTTCCGTGATGCAGACGGCAAAGCTTCCCCAGCTTGAAGAGGCGGCCGCAAGCTTAGGTGCAAGCTTCAGGCAACGCTTTTTCTCAGTAGTCATCCCTAACTGTATGAGCGGCATTTTGGCAGGCGCGCTAATGGTGATCACACTGTCCATTGGCGAATTCAACATTACCTGGATGCTCCACACTCCGCTGACTAAAACGCTGCCGGTTGGCTTAGCCGATAGTTACGCGTCTATGCGCCTGGAAATCGGCTCAGCCTACACGCTGATATTTTTGGTGATGGTGGTGCCATTGCTGGTGGCTATCCAATGGGCTGGGCGATTAACCGAGCAACGCCGTTAAGACTCACGCCGTCAAGGCCTCTGAGATTCAGCTCCACATTCAAAGATACCTGATTGCTTTATATGAGAGTTCGCTATGAGTTCATCTGTCAGTATTACCCTAACCCACTGTAGCCGCACGTTCGCTGGCGGCCACATGGCCTTACAGCCACTTGACCTAAAGGTGAATGCGGGTGAAACGCTGGTACTGCTAGGGCCTTCTGGCTGCGGAAAAACAACCACGCTGCGCATTATTAGCGGCCTTGAAAGCCCAGATAAAGGCGGACACGTACAGTTTGGCCAGCGTGATGTCACTACTTTGCCCATTGAAAAGCGCGACGTCGGGATGGTCTTTCAAAACTATGCGCTATTTCCCAATATGAGCGTTGCCGACAACATTGCTTACGGCCTGAAATTACAGCGTCTATCGCGTTTCGAGATCACCCAACGGCGCGACGAAGCTATGCGCATGGTCGACTTACAAGGCTTTGGCGAGCGAAGAATCGATGCGTTATCCGGCGGCCAGAAACAGCGTGTCGCACTCGCCCGCGCCATTGCGGTGCGTCCCAAGGTGCTGCTATTTGATGAGCCTTTGGCCGCATTGGATGCAAAACTACGTGATCGCTTACGCATTGAAATTGGTCAATTACTGCGTGAGCTAGGTACCACAGCGGTATACGTTACCCACGATCAAGATGAAGCGATGGCGTTAGGTGATCGCATTGCGGTGATGCAAACAGGGCGCATCGCCCAGCTGGGCACGCCGCAAGAAATCTATCACCAGCCGGCCAATGCTTTTGTGGCCGACTTTATCGGCGCGGTTAACTGTTTAAGCGTCATTGCAACAAAACCGGATGGCCGATTAGCGGTACATGGTGGTGAGCTGTCCGCGCCTCATTTACTGGGGGCTACAGAGATTTACTGCCGACCAGAAGATATTCAAGTGGTACCGCTTAATCAAGCCGATATTAAGGGGCAGGTGGTACAAAGCGTTTTTTTAGGCCAGACACAGCGCCTGCTCGTGGATACCGGGGGAACAGTGCCGCTTCAAATAGAGGCACCTTCGCGCCAGCGTTGGCCAAACGGCACAGCGATCGGCCTAGCGTTGCCTTGTAACGTGCTATTTCATCCCGATAAGCCGACTACGAAGATTAACACCAAGGAAATGGCGAATGGCTGATCAAGCTTTTAGGGTTGAGCAATGCTCCACTTCTCAGCAATGTCTTATCGCGCAAATTAGTGATCCACATATCAAGGCAGGCGGTAAGCTCTCTTATCGTCAAGTCGATACTGCCAATGCATTGCGCGAGGCGATTACTACGCTCAATCAGCTAATACCTCGGCCCGACTTGGTACTAATCAGCGGTGACTTGGTCGATTTTGGCCACCCAGAAGAGTACGCCACGTTTAAGCACATTCTGTCTGACTTAACGCTGCCGGTGTATTTGATTCCCGGCAATCACGATGATCGCCAAAGCTTGCGCGCAGCCTTCCCAGAACATCGCTATCTGTTTCAGCACCGCGACTTTCTTCATTGGGTCATTGACGATTACCCGGTACGCCTCGTGGGGCTAGATTCATCGGTACCCGGAAAACCGTACGGGGAGTTAAGCAATGCCAGCTTAGAGTGGCTTGATGAAATTCTAACGGAGCAACCCGAAAAACCTACCCTGGTCATGGTGCATCACCATCCGTTTGTCAGTGGCATTGATCATATGGACCAACAGCCGCTTAAGCACGCGAGCGCGTTAGAAAACGTCATTGGCAAACATGCACAAGTAGAACGCGTGCTTTGCGGCCACCTTCATCGGAGCATACAGGCTCGCTTTGGAAATACCTTAGCCATTAGCTGCCCGGGTGTTTCCCACCAAGTTAGCCTTGACCTGACTCCAGACGGCCCTTCTCGCTTTCAGCTTGAGCCCCCCGGCTACCTGCTGCACCAGTGGTCAGCGGCGCATGGCATGATTACTCACCAAGGTTTTATAGCGTGCTACCCGGGCCCTTTCCCATTTTATGATGCCAACGGGCTCATTGATTAAGACATGGCCATGGGAGCAAGCGCTGTATCGCTCATTGCCAGCTCCCAGGCTTGCACCATCTGCTTTTTCTCCACCCCCCAGCGGTAGCCGCCTAGTGCGCCGCTTTGTTGAATCACTCGGTGGCAGGGAATCCACAGCGCGATGGGATTAGCGCCCACGGCGTTACCCACCGCACGGGAGGATTTAGGCGCGCCCAACGCCTGGGCTAGGTGGGAATAGCTGGCTAACTGGCCTTCAGGAATGGTCAACAGCGCTCGCCATACCGCCATTTGGAAATTGGTACCGGTCACGTGCAGCGACAAAGCGGCCACTCCCTCTTGGGGTTTAGAAAGTTTAGGTTTAGAAAACCTAGATTTAGCAAATAACCCTTCTACCGCGTAACGCGTGGCCTCAGTATTGTGCTGCAACGTACTAAGCGGCCACTCCTTGGCAAGCCGTGCCAACAGCGACTCTGCGCTGGTGGCATCAACAAACCCCATTCGGCAGATACCGCGGGGGGTCACGGCAACAAAGATGTGGCCAAACGGCGTTTCATGAACGCCATAAGCAATCTCAACGCCCTCACCTTGGCGCTTATATTCACCGGGAGTCGCTGCTTCTAGCTGCACGAAATGATCATAAAGCCGTGAGCCGCCGCTCAAGCCCAGGCTATGGGCAACATCCAGTAGCGAAGATGAGGATTGAATCAGCTGCTTGCCGCGTTCTAACGTCAGCGCCTGCAAAAAGCGCTTGGGGCTAACCCCAACGTAATGACTAAATAGGCGCTGAAAGTAAAAGGCACTTAAATGAACGTGATTAGCCACCGTCTCTAAATGAGGCTGCGCCGCTGCATGGGCCACCATGTAAGCCATGGCTTTTTCGATACGCTCATAATCGTTCATCTGTGTCTCTCTAGCGGTCAGTTTATTCGTTGTGGTGCCCTGCTGGCAGCCTAAGCGACCTGACTGCGTTTGCCGACCCGAATCTTGCTCAGTACCTACACTCGGATGAAGCTGTCATTAGCGTTATAGTGAAGCTAAAGACATCCTCACACTTTTCCGCTAGGGTGTGGCCCCGCCTCAAATGACGGTACACAATACGCCCATGCAAGACTTGATCAATGATATTGCGACAGCCATGGCGAACGCAGAAGAGCGTGGCAAAGTGGCAGACTATATTCCCGAGCTTGGCCACGTTGACCCGAAGAAGTTTGCCATCTCACTCGCCACCGTGGACGGCAACGTGTACTCGGCAGGTTGCGCAACCACACCGTTCTCTATTCAGAGTATCTCGAAAGTATTTACGCTGACCATTGCCCTTGGGCAGATGGGCGATGCGTTATGGAAAAAAGTCGGCCGCGAACCGTCAGGCGACCCTTTCAACTCGATTGTTCAGCTTGAGCACGAGAGCGGTAAACCGCGTAATCCGTTTATCAATGCCGGCGCTATCGCAGTTGTCGATGCCATCATGATGGGCCATGAACCCAAAGAAACATTGGCCGAAATTCTCAATTTCGTGCGCTATATCGCCGATGACGACAGCATCTGCTTTGACCACGCAGTGGCTGCTTCCGAGATGGCGCACCGCGATCGCAATGCATCACTGGCACACTTTATGAAAGCGTTTGGCCACCTGCGCCACGATGTTGATAAGGTGCTGGGTACTTACTTTCACCAGTGTGCTATCGCCATGAGCTGTGAACAGCTCGCTCATGCTGGCCTATTTTTGGCATCAGATGGCATAAATAAGCCCAGCGGCATTCGTGTGGTAGCCCCCCAAAGAGCACGGCGTATTAACTCGCTAATGATGATGTGCGGGCACTACGATGCCTCTGGCGAGTTCGCTTTTCGTGTTGGGCTCCCCGGTAAAAGCGGCGTGGGCGGCGGGATACTGGCTATCGCCCCAGGGCATGGCTCTATTGCGGTTTGGTCACCGGGATTAGATTCCTTCGGCAATAGTCTGCTAGGTAGCCAAGCGTTGGAGATGTTTGTGCAACGTACCGGCTGGTCGGTGTTTGGGCACTAACACCGTTTAATAAGCCACCTCAATTTTGTTCAATACGAAGTCGTGGCTGCCATTGCAAACTCCTTGCTTTCCTTAAGGAGAATAACGATGAGCACGTCACTACTGCTACCTATAATGCTACCCATGTCGGCCTTTGCACTTGCTGCTTCTATTTCACCAGGGCCGGTGAATATCGTTTGCCTGAGCAGCGGCACGCACTACCCCATCGCTCAAGGGCTGAATTTTGTGACAGGCGCTACGCTGGGGTTTATTGCACTGTTTTTATGTATCGGTGCAGGGCTTTATTCACTTTTGAATGTGCTGCCACTGCTGGAAGCATTTTTACGTTGGGCAGGCTTGCTGTTTTTACTTTATCTCAGCTATCAACTGTTACAGCACGATGGCCGCTTGCAGGAAAGAAGCGCCGATAATGCTCCGGGCTTTATTACGGGCGCCGTGATGCAGTGGCTCAACCCCAAAGCATGGCTAGCATCTGCCGCTGGCATTGCCGCCTATACCAGCGTTATAGCCAGACTGCTGGCATAAGCGTTCAAGCGAGATGTCAGTGGCGAAATTTACACGCAAGTAGGCAGCGATTTTTTCCAGTTCACAAGACACTTGAGGCAATATCACAGGGGGATCTTGGGCAAGCGCCTGCATCATCAGAGATAGGCACTCCCTCAGCACCATTTGCTTATCGCCAATAGCTCGCTGATCATCCAGTAAGCATGCTGCCATATCGCAATACTCTGCATAGAGATTTGGCTGAGTCACCACGGCCGTCGATATGTCTTGCCATTCAGGCGCGTCGAGTAAACCTAGTTGATAACGCAGCTGGCTCAACCATTCGGCGTCGATATAGAGCATCAAATAGGCCCATGGCTGGCTCTCAATAGGATTACAGGCGTGCACCCAGTGGGGGTTCATCATAACCATGTCGCCCGCTTGAATCCGGTAAGATGCGTCACGATAGCAAAACGTGCTACGCCCTGCGGTAACGGCCCCGAGCGACCAATGCGAATGGCTGTGAGGGGCATAGCAAATTTGCCGCGCATCACTAATATGACGTAGTTCCACATAAGGCATGCGAGCATCGCGCCAGAATCTAGGTGACGAGCCAGTACTGGAAAACATCGTGTTGGGTGTAAGTGTCGATGACGAAAGTGTACTCATGTTCTGCTCGCATTATTGCAGAGGGTTTGCTCGGCTATGCTATGTGGCGAACCATTCAAGCGGTTAAAGACGCTGACCACCCTGGCAACGACACCAAAGGGTTAGCTATCCGCGCAAACCTAATGGTGAGTGCCGTCTAGGTACAGATAGCTTAATCTACAATGAATAGCTTGGCGCCATGCTGGGTAGAGGAGCGATGAGGCTCCGCATTGTCAGCGACCTGATAGCTCATGCCGGGGCTGAGTACGAACTGGCGGCCATCTGCTAATTCGGTGTGGAGCTCGCCTTCCAAGCAAAGCAATATGTGGCCCTTTACACACCAGTGGTCGGCCAAATAGCCGGGGCTATACTCGACCATACGTACCCGCATATCGCCAAAGTGCTGGGTGCGCCAGTAAGCCACTCCTTGCTCACCTGAATGCTCGGTCTTCTCAATCTCAGCCCAGTCAGTAATCCCAAAAGGTAGGTCTTTAATGTTCATCGCTGATCCTCTAGAAGCATGAAATATTACGTTTATATCGGCGCACACTAGCACCTCAGAGTAAGCCACCGCTGGCATGAAACGGTACCTCCTTCTCAAACTCCACGCGCTCGTTTACTATGCGCCATCCACCCCATCGACCACCACTAGGCGACCATGTCTGTCAACGCGCTCTATACCGACCTTTCTGGCTACTACGACTTGATGTGCGTGGATATCGACTACCAAGCACAAAGCAACGCCATTCGTAGACTTCATCAGATTTTCGGCAACGGCGGTACGTGCCATCTGGATTTAGCCTGTGGCACCGGCCCACATGTACGCCATTTTATTGATGCGGGCTACACCAGCAGCGGCCTTGATATCAATCAACCCATGCTGGATATCGCCGCCAAGCGCTGCCCAGAAGCAGATTTCACGCTGCAGGATATGAGCGATTTCACGGTTGATGAATCTCAGGACTTAATAACGTGTTTTTTATATTCGATTCATTACAACGATGGGATTGAAAAGCTAACAGCGTGTATTGCTCACGCCCACCGCGCCTTAAAAACGGGCGGCGTTTTTTATTTTAATGCGGTTGATAAAGACAAAATTAATAACGATTTATTTGTTAAGCACACTGCCAAACATGAAGGCGATGTGTTCACGTTTCGTTCTGGGTGGCACTACGCAGGCCAAGGGGAGCAACAATCGCTTCGGCTCAGCATTGAAAGAATCAGCGGGGCAGAGTCTCAGCAATGGAACGATGAGCATCCGATGGTGGCGTTCAACTTTGCAACATTATTAGCGCTGTTGAAGCCATACTTTGACGTTCACGTCTTTGAACATAACTACGAGAAGATCACCCCTTGGGACAAAAACGAAGGCAATGCGATTTTCGTCTGCATCAAAGTGTAACGTTCAAACTTAAGTGGCAGAGAGGCAGGCACACGTCGCCCTGCCTCTTTGTGTAATACAGCAAGCTGGCTTTTATAAACTCAGGCCTCGACGTCACTCTGATTAGGCCGTTGCTGACGCTGAATGCCGAGTAAAAAATTGCGCAGCACCTGATCCTTACACTCGCGATAGTTCTTATGACTGGGCTTGCGGAAAAATGCGCTTAGCTCGTGATTACTTAAACTGAAATCTGCCAGCTCAAAAATAGCAGCAATATCATCTGCTTGTAAATTCAACGCAATTCTCAGCTTCTGAAACACCATATTATTATTCAAATGATCTTCTAATTTGGGTTGCGGACCATCACGCTTACCACGTTTAAAGCTAATAAAACCATTGAGAAATGCGGCTAACTCTTTGGCTCTCATATTGAGAAAGGCCTCATCTTCTTCCTTTTTCAACCAAGAAGACACTTGCTCTTCGCTGGCCTCAAAATCTGCCAGGGCGAAGATTTTAATCATAGTGCTATCTTTAAAATCAAAGGCGTACCGTATACGGCGCAAAATATCATTATTGGTCAAAATTACAGCTCCTAGTCTTAGGGAAATCAGCCCAGCCCTTTATCGTATAAGGCTGTGCTTAACATCAGCAACCTACAGATGGCAACGTAACGCTTATGCAACCGTTAACGTTGCCAGCAGTTTATCTATTTCTTCTTTCAAATCATTATCTTCAACTTTATTCGCATTCAGTTTTGCCGCTTGAAGATTCTTGATAGCCGCGTCTTTTTGACCTAGCTCAACTTGCAATGTCGCCATTGAAAAACCGATGGATGACATGTGGTCTTTCGAATTAATAGCGACCGCTTTCTCTAGCGCTTTGTCATAGACACACAGCGCATCGTCTAACTCCTCGGTAAAGTCAGCCAGCGTTTCCCACTGTTCAGGGTGATCTTTATCGGTATTTTCGTTATCAGTGCAAATAGCCTTCAACTCTGCATAGAGTGACTCAAATGCCGCTCTATCATCTTTATCAGCCGCCCTCATTAGCTTTTCAGCCAACTCATAGACAGACTTGTATATTTTGGTATTAATCACGTCAGCTACCTTCAACAGTAAAATGTGAATCGACTGATTAACTCGCCGATACGATCCATTGCGCGCCAACACTACGGCCATTGGCGATGGCTCGCATTATACCCATGAAGCAACGCATTGAAGTCTTTTTCCAGAGTGATGCCCATGCCACGCTCTGCCGATGACGACGACAACTTTTTAAACGAATCCCTAAAAAGCACAAACCTTACGATAAAGCCTATTCAAACACCTCGTAATGACGCGTCACGTTTCGGGTTAGCTGTCCCCAATCGGAGTTTGCTACACGCTGCTGATGTCGCTCAAAGGCGGCACGGTCGACAAACTCTTCATAGACATCAAAACGGCAAGGATCGGCGCTATTCTGAGCAACCTCGAACGTCATGCAGCCTGGTTCTTCAAGGGTGAGCGCGCGGTGATCGACAAGCCCGGTTTTCACGGCTTCCAGATCGCTGTCAGGGACGGCTATAAAACCTTTCAAGGTT
This sequence comes from Halomonas sp. AOP12-B1-6, assembly GCF_052379225.1. Classification (NCBI taxonomy): domain Bacteria; kingdom Pseudomonadati; phylum Pseudomonadota; class Gammaproteobacteria; order Oceanospirillales; family Halomonadaceae; genus Halomonas; species Halomonas sp. AOP12-B1-6. The sequence continues at coordinate 141,453 of NZ_JBQSYK010000005.1, read as the reverse complement.
ACTTTTGGCACTGAGGTCTTCCCTTTATACAGCGTTACCATTCAATGTGAATGGGCGTACCCACCTTAACCAGCTCCATGAACTCATCCATTTCCGAGTTGCTCAAGGCAATGCAGCCATTGGTCCAGTTGAAGCGTTGAGCAATGGGCGCCAGCCACCCCAACCAGTTAAACTGGCCGTGCACCATGATAAAACCACCTGGCGATACGCCGAGGCTTTCGGCATGCGCTATATCTGCTTCATTGGGGTAACTCACATGCATGGAACGATAAGCCGCGGAGTCCTCTTTCTTGTAGTCCAGCGTGTAGTGACCTTCAGGCGTTCGCTGGTCGCCCTCCTGCACCTTATGGCCCTGCGGGTTGCCGCCAAACGCAACGCGAAACTCTCTAACTACGTTCTCCCCATCCAGGAGATACATACGGTTTTCTGATTTATCTACTTTTACCAGATCGACATCCGCCAGAACCGGAGTCACTAGAAACAGCAGCAGCCATGCTAGTTTATTCATCGTATAAGCCAGTAGATAAAAGCCCTGGAGTGTACGGGAGATCGTTTAGGCGGTGCTACCGCTAAAACGCGATGTACAGCCGCAACGCATACTGATGCTGTATGCCCTGCTCGATAATCGGTTCAGGGCAATGTCTTAAAACCGATTACGCGGCGGTGATAGGTAGCGCTTCCAATACTCGTTATGAAGCCAGTCAATAAACTCATCAGAACTAGTATGGCCCGCGAAGGCAAAATTATAGATAAGCCAAATAGCCCCACGGTTAGAGGCGGCTTTATAAGCAGCAATCGCCTGAGCGCCATCAAGCCAGTGAAAGGCCATACACGTCGAGATAAGATCAAAACGACCCTGCTTCGAAAGCTCGGTATAGTCGGCCCTTCTTACACATAGCCCGCGCTTTCGTGCTATGGCCAGCATCTCGTCAGATGAATCAATTCCCATGACGTCCTGACCAAGTTCAAGTAATAGTATAGTAGAATCACCAGTGCCACACGCCACATCAACCACGCGCTCAAAGTGCCTGTCCTGCACGTGCTGGTGCATTTTTTGAACGACAGCCTGATGGATTTTGGGGCGATAGTGGTCATACCGTTCACCCATGCCACTCTCTGTGAGGTACTGGGTCATGGGCGCTTCCTGTCCAGCCGGCTATTAGTAAATACATGGCTAAAAGTTAAGCTTCCGAGGCTTCCACTGCTAAACCAATTTCTTGCCCATAGGATATCTCTAGAATATGACCATCAGGGTCATTGATAAATGCCCAATAGCCAACCGGATCGCCTGAATCAGTCGCTTCTTTGGATAAAATACCTTCATGCCTAGCACGGTCGCATAGGTCATCCACTGCGCGTCGACTTTCACACCCCACACCCAAATGAGCAAAAGGCCCTAAAATAGGAACCGGCTGGCTATTTTGGACGAGAACGAGGACAAATGGACGCGTTTTATCTGACAACCAGACAACGCGTTTGCTGGCTTCCTCATCGATTCGCTCGTGCATGACTGACATGTTGGCGTAGCGCTGATAAAACGCAATGCTGCTATCCAAGTTACTCGCTGATAATGCAATGTGGGTAAAGCCAATATCTTTTGCCATCGAAAACTCCAAAGCGATCTAGATAATTCAATAAGTATTACGGCGCTAGGCTTTAACAATGCCGAGCCAAAAGTTTCGTCACGGACTCAAGCGTCACCGTCACTCCGCGCAATTGCCTACAACGCATCACGATTTAAATTGCGCTCCGCCGGGATGTCACTCTGGTACTCGACAAACTCGACTTCAAAACCCGCCGGGTCGACAAAATAAACGTTTTTGCGAAATGGCTCTGTCGCGCCGGGTTTGGCAATGGCAAAACCCGCGTTATTTAACCGGGCAACCGCAGCATCCAGGTTATCGGTCACGTAGGCAAAATGCGCTAAGCCGGCGCTATGCCCCGTCAAATCGCGATTCGTTCCTTCGCCATGGTCGCTTAATGCTAGGTAATGTCTATCGTCACCGAAGTGCACCCATTTACGCGGCTTGCCGTACCACTCGCCTTGGCCCTCATCGCGTATCTGCCAGTGTGGGAAAGCGGCGCGGTAAAAGTCCAGCATGGCATCCATATTCGCAACGACCAGGTTAACGTGCTCTAAGTACATAAGCGTTCTCCTTGTTTGATTTACAATAAGAGGTTAAAACCTCAACCCATATTGAGGTAAAGCTTTTTTTGAACATGAACAAAAGCGGGAGCGAGCATGGCGGAGGCAAATTGGAGTGTTGGCAAAGTGGCCAAGCGCTGCGGAATCAACGTAAGTGCCCTGCATTTTTACGAGCAGCAAGGGTTGATCCACAGTTCTCGCAATGCAGGAAACCAGCGCCGCTATAAATCCGAGGTGCTTAGACGCATTTCTGTGATCAAAGCCGCGCAGAAAGTCGGCGTGAGCCTTGAAGAGATTAAACAGGCCTTTGAATCGCTGCCGAATAACCGCACGCCCACGATGGAGGACTGGCAACAGCTTTCAAAACGCTGGCAGCGCATGCTGGATGGCCGTATTGCGTATCTACAAACGCTGCGCAATAACCTGAGCGGCTGTATCGGCTGCGGTTGCCTGAGCATGACCAACTGCCCGCTGTATAATCCGGATGATCAATTGGCGAAAGTGGGTAGCGGGCCGGTGCTGTTGGATCAGGCGGAAGAGCGGGCCGGAGGCAACGCTCATCAACAAACCAACGCCAACTCATAGGACAGCACCTGCCGCTAACGTGCGCCTCGATAAAACCACGTTGATCAATCAGTGTGCGGATGCAGATGGTGCTAATCTTGGATAATGAGTGGTTGCTCAGCTTTCTCACCATACAATGACAAGGATGGTTATGGCCGCTTTTTTTACCTCTTCAAGTGCACGTCGGTCTTTGCGCGTCTGTTGTCTATTATTGCTTCTGTTAAGCATTGCCTATGGATTCTCTGCTGACGCGGCAGCCGGGGATGCAACAACGGTTCGGGTGTCCAATAATGTAGAACAAGGCGATACTGGTGCCGCTGCCCCCGCAGCCCTCCCAGCGCCTGCTACTATCAGCAGTGAGGGCACTAACAATGCGCAGATCGAAACCACACCTTCACCGCTCAAAGACAATGAGATTCGCCAGCGCATAAGCGGAATTTTTTCTGAAATTGAGGGACTGGGAGCGATTGAGGTTAGCGTCGCCCAAGGCGTGGTCATCCTGGCAGGTGAAACAGCCAATGAAAGAAAAGCCCAGCAAGCCATCAATTTAGCCAATCGGCTGACTGATGTAGTAACGGTAGATGATCAGATCAACCGTACCTTGGACGTGCAGGATAATGTCTCGACCGCCTATCAAGGTTTAAGGACCAAAGGCCGAAATCTGTTCAAGGCCCTGCCCTTATTAGTGGTCGCTTTCTTACTGTTTGGGTTAGTCGCGTGGTTTGGCGCCTGGCTGTCTAGACGCCAAAAACTCTGGCAACGATTAACGCCTAACCCATTCGTGGCAGAGTTGTTGGCACAAACTATCAAAGTTATTTTTATTATCTTGGGGCTGATACTGGCGTTAAGCCTGATAGGGGCTGAGACAATTATAGGTACGCTGCTGGGCGGTGCGGGGGTGATCGGTATCGCCATTGGTTTCGCCGTGAAAGATACCATTGAAAATTACATTGCATCCTTGATGCTCAGCATTCGCCAACCTTTTCAAGCGCGGGACCACGTGGTCATCAATGATAAAGAAGGCATTGTGGTGCGCCTGACCTCCCGCGCCACGATTCTCATGACCCTGGATGGTAACCAGCTACGTATACCCAATGCGGATGTATTCAAAGGCATTATTCTCAATTACACCCAGAACCCAGAGCGCCGCTTCACGTTTGAGCTAGGGGTTGATGCCAATGACGACCCGCTAGCGGCCATCAAGGTAGGCCTTGATGCCGTTCAGACATTAGACTTTGTTTTAGCCGAACCCAAGGCCATTGCCATCATCACTCACGTGGGCGACTCCAACATCATATTAGAATTTCAAATGTGGGTAGATCAGTCAAAAACGGACTTTGGTAAAGCGCGCAGTATTGCCATTCGTGAAACCAAACACGCCCTAGAAGATCAAGGGTTCAGCCTACCAGAACCGATCTATCGCTTACGTTTTAATTCCAAGCTTGAGCAAGCATTGGAACGCTTTCAGATCCAAAGCGCAGATTCGCTCACCCCTGATATGACGCTGACCTCGACCACGCCTGATTCCCAAATAGCCATGGGGCCCAATGCGCTTGACGAAAGAGAGAAACAACAAGCCAAAGCACGCGCAAAGGAGGTACTGCGCGGCCAGGATGCCGATGAAGTGCTGGATGCACGGCCTGACGAGAAGCTGATGGAAAAGGTAGATCAGGAAATTGCTGAGAATGTTGATGGAACCGATTTATTGAATAAGAACTCGCTGCGGGAGTAGATCTCAGGCTATCCGGCACATGCGCATAGCGCCCTTTGCTTGACGATAGCGGTAGCTGAATGAAGTGGCGTTAGCCTGGAATAGATCAAGCGCATTCTGTATAGCTCATGAATAATGGCGTATTACCCTTTTACGCTATACTGCATCATCTTTTATTTTCGACACACCTTACGACAATCTGTCAGAGTTCATTATGTCATTTGCAAAACTAGGCTTATCCAGTCCGCTTGTTCAAGCGATTACCGAACTCGGATACAAAGCGCCAACGCCCATCCAGGAACAAGCGATTCCTGTCATTCTCTCGGGTCAAGACTTAATCGCCACCGCACAAACGGGAACAGGCAAAACCGCGGCCTTTGTTCTGCCGCTGCTAGAACGATTCAGTAACGCGGGAACGTTACGCGGCAAACGCATACGTGCGCTAATTCTAGTACCGACGCGTGAGTTAGCGGTCCAGGTTGAAGCCAATGTGGCTCAATACGCTAAACACACGCACTTAACGTCTATGGCGATGTATGGCGGTGTAGACACCGAAGCTCAAAAAGAGCGCCTAATCGCAGGGGTGGATATTCTGGTCGCCACGCCGGGCAGATTGCTGGATTTGGCTCATCAGCGGGCGCTGCACTTTGATGAGCTAAAAGTCATGGTGTTGGACGAAGCGGACAGAATGGTCGACATGGGTTTTGTCGATGACATCAAAAAAATCATCGACCGCCTGCCTGAAAACCGTCAGAACCTGCTGTTTTCGGCCACCATGACTGGCGACGTTCGGGCGCTGGCCTACGGCTTTTCAGATAGCAAAATGACCGACCTGGCGGCGGATATCTCCATTACGCCCAACATTCGCGCCGCCGCCAGCATCAAGCAATGGCTCATCACGGTAGATAAGGACACCAAGTCCGCACTGTTGAGTCACTTGATCAACGAGAACAAGTGGGATCAGGCGCTTATCTTTGTCGAGAAAAAACACAATGCCGCCAAGCTGGTGGCGCAACTGGAAAAACGCGGCATCACCGCGGACTCCATTCACGGCGGCAGAAGCCAGGCCATGCGCGAGCAGGTCTTGGCTCAGTTCAAATCCGGCGAACTCAAGTACTTGATTGCCACCGGGGTGGCCGCTCGTGGTCTGGATATTGACGAACTGAGCCGCGTGGTGAATTACGATTTACCGTTCCAGCCAGAAGATTACATCCACCGCATTGGCCGAACCGGTCGTGCGGGCGCCTCGGGTGAAGCTATATCGTTGGTCGATATCAGTGATTTCAAGAATTTATGTGCCATTGAAAGGCGATTAAACGCAATCATCGAGCGCAAGGAAGTCGAAGGCTTCCCGGTTAAAAAGGCCGTGCCTGCTTCAAACTTGAATTATAAAAAGAAGTAACCGCTAATACGTAACCAGGAAGCTCACCTCTCAAGCGATCAACAGGTGAGCTTCGCTAGTCGGATGTAAACGCATTCAATAGCTCGGCATTAGTCGGATATTTCTCCAATAGCGCAAGCAACTTCTGCGCGCCTTCTACTGGCTTAAGTGCTGTCAAACCTCTACGCAATGTGCGTACTTTTTCAATATCTTTTTCATCAATCAAAAGCTCTTCACGACGGGTACTGCTTTTGGCAATATCTATCGCCGGGAAAATCCGTTGATTGGCCACGTCGCGAGATAACACGAGTTCCATATTGCCCGTGCCCTTGAACTCCTCGAAAATCACCTGATCCATACGGCTTCCGGTATCTACCAGCACGGTGGCCAGAATGGTGAGCGACCCGCCGTTTTCGATCTTTCTCGCGGCGCCAAACAGCTTTCGGGGTATTTCCATCGCGCGAGAATCCAGCCCACCCGACATCGTACGGCCATTGCCCCGCTGCTCGGCATTATGAACGCGCGAGAGTCGCGTAAGTGAGTCAATTACAATCATCACATCATGCCCCTCGCCCGCTTGCTTACGCGCCGTCTCAAGGAGCTTATCTGCCATACGCACATGGTGTGTGTAGGTTTCGTCTGAAGACGATGCATGAACTTCTGCCGACACACTGCGCTTAAAATCGGTCACTTCTTCTGGGCGCTCATCAATCAGCAAGGCATACAGCTTGATGTCAGGATGAGCCTCAGCCACGGCCTGACAGATATGTTTTAACATCGTCGTTTTGCCAGAGCCCGGCGGCGCCACGATTAATCCTCGTTGCCCCATTCCTATGGGCGTAATTAAATCCATCGCCCGCACAGTGCGCTCTTGAGAGCCAGGCGCCAAGTAAATGCGTGGGGAAGGATGAATAGCGACGCCATTTAAAAAACGTTGTTCGGGATTATCAGAAAATTGATCTTCCACTTCGTCGGCAGGCTTGTCGTCTATCTGTTTTTTCGCCTTCAAACCTAATGTTTTTCTAGCCATAATATCGATGGATCGCCTTGAATAACCTGGATTTATAGAATACTGAATTTATAAAATAACTGCAGCACTTTGAAAATGATATTGGTGAATAACCCCGTTTTCACTATTCTACTGAAAGCTAGGCGTCAGTGGAGTTTTCTACAGCCTCAACACTCGGTCTTAGCGGCCAATTTGAAGGAGCAACGGCGCCGGAAAAGAGCTCCGCTGTAGCTTTGTATAGCAAGTTTATTCGATCCAGAATCCGGCAATCTCGTTTTCCTGCATAGCCATCTTTACGAGGAGATCGGATTCTGAGCTTGAAGGCATCACTTTCCATAGATGAACTTTGAACCCTTGCTGATTGAGGGCTCCCAAATACTCAGGCTCGTATCCACTTTCAAATGTTGAGGACAGAGAGTTTGCAAGAGCTTCAAACTGTTCTGTGCTGATTGCTTGCTGAAATTCTGAATCGGTATGTTCCTGAAATTTCTGATAGTCGTTTGAAACAATGGCATCCATTTGCGCATGGAACAAAGCCTCGGTATGTGGCTTGGCTTCGCTATCTGCAAATAGTATTGATGGAAATATTGAACACAAAAACAGTATCCTGAGCGCAAATCTATTCATAACTTGGAATCTCCTTTTTCTGCCTGTTAACGCCAAAAGCAGCGCGCAGCTTTAGCTGTCCGCTACCTTTGTTTGTTCAATTTTGATATTCGCAATACCAAATGGAATATGCACCATTGGTATATCACCAGCCTTTGACTCCAAATGGCTTCTTTGGTCGTCAAAAAACATGTGAGGTTTAAAAGTGGATAAAATTCTGCTTTTTTGTATGCCACCAACGAAAAACATTTCGTTAGCGCTTACTCCCCAATCCTCTAGAGTGGTAATAACACGCTCATGAGCTGGCGCGTTTCTAGCGGTAATTATGGCAGTAGTTAGAATCCTTTTGTAATTCCGATTATTTTCAATTTCGCGATCTTCGAGCTTTTGCAAAAAAGAGAGCTTTCTAAAAAGATCTGCCAGTGGCCCAGGCTTATGAGGGATATCAGAATTTGCTACCTCATACGCATGAAACTCCGGAAGATCCCCGTCTTTGAAGATTGTTTCTGCTTCGTCGTCAGCAATAACGCCATCAAAGTCAAATCCAATTCTTAGCTCATCATTCTCGTCATCATTAATAATTTTGCTAGGTAAAACTACTCCACCGGGGTAGCCGGCATCAATAGCATTCTGCACATCCTCTGCATTTGCAGAGAGGAATAGTGATGCATTAAAAGCAGGGATATATTCGAACGGTGACTTCCCCTCCATGAACGCTGCCCGAGAAATATCAAGATCGTAGTGTTTGATTGATCTAAAAACTCTCTTTCCTGTGGCTGCTGAGTTTCTAGACAATAAAACCACTTCGACGGGAAGTTTTTCAGGAAACCGATTATTTATCTTTAGAAATCGCTTAATGAAAGGAAACGCAACTCCTTTCTCAAGAACCTTGTCAATATTTTCCTCTTGGAAGTTCTTATAAGCTTTTGGCCCTTTTTCAACAAAAACTGAATGTGATTCCGATAAATCGAACAACGCACTTGAAGAAACCGCTACAACTAACTTCCTTTCTATTGGGTATGGCATAGAATTCCCTTAAGCATTAAACGCCCGGCACACGTGCCGGTTTGTAGCCGCGAAGCGGTGGAGAAGCGGTCACCGTGCTGCCGCTTGTTATATTCAGCTTTCAGACTCCGGTTCAATTTCTTCTCGCCTGAAAAGACCTATGGCTCTTGTATTTTTGCCATCTTCGTCTGGGTTTACGGGAAGGCCTTTGGAAATATTTTTCTCAACTTGACCATCTTCATGTAAGTTGAAAAGAATGGCCTCTATTGTTTTTAATGGCTTGCTGTATACATATGGGTTTAATGTTTTTAGATCTGCGGTAAATCCAAATATTACAAAAATCGTTGAGAATATTAACCCCCAGCGGGGTCTTCTTTTATTTATTTCTTTCTCAACCTGATCTAACTTTTCAAGTATCAATTTTGTATCGTCGCTTTCTTCAATTTCCTGAATCTGCGATTTTAATAAATTCACCAGAGCGACCGTTCGCGCTTTGTTAATAATTTCAGTGTTGTAACGACTCGAAAACTCCTCAAATCGATCTACTGCATGGAAGTCATCATCAAACTTTGAGGCTGAAAATTTTGTTACCTGACTCAACCTAGTCAGGGCAACTTTTGCATTAACTAAATGAGTGGTAGAAACCAGCTGAGAATCTTCAAGCTCGCTGTAACCTCTAATCTTGAAAAAAGAAGACAGAATACCGAAGGAACTATTTAATCTCCTACGCCGGTTAATAGTCCAGATTTCCTTGTCGTTGAGGCTAGATAGGATTGCAAAGAGTTCGCATAGCTTGGCTTCATTAAATATGCCTTCCACTTGATCTTTCAGATGAGCAGGTAAATATACTAGCTGCTCAATCAACCACAAATAAACAGCCTCAAAGTTAGATAAAAGCTCACGATCACAGTCTATCAATATTTCATCCGAAGCGATGCTTGTAGACATATATCTATAGTATGCAGAGACAGCGAGCATCTTATCTCTAACGGACGGGTAATCTCTGCCTTCAAGTGTTCTTGATATACTCTCTCTAAGCTTTTCTAATTCTTCTTCCATCATTACCTTTGGTTCCACTTGTACTTGTAATGAATATAACGCCGCCATAATTTTCCGCCTGAAGCGCAGCGTAAGGCTGTCAAATTGATGGCGGCGTTACACATTTTTCATGCCTGAGTAATGTGCAATGACCTTGTCATTCCACTTTAAAAGTAATTTCGTTCTCTTTGCATGATTCAAAACTAGCTCGCGATTTTCTGCTAAATATTTTTCTTGTTTGTAGATATTATTTTGAAACTCATAGACCTGTTTCACGAGACTATACATTGGTTTGGAATGTATTCCTGTGCAGTTCTGAAACTCTATCGGCTCATTAATATCATATATTGGTTCGACTCGATCCAAATGCTGAAAGTACAATATGCCCTTACCCGAAGGGTAAGGCGGGAGTGTATGTTTAGCCAAATATGAATCAAAGCTATTATAATCACCTATGAAACCTGATTGAAACCTCTTATCTACGGACCTACCCATAATCGGCTGATAAAGATGTATGGAGGGTTTAATTATTGATTTTCTTATAAGCGGGTGTTTAATTTTTCTAGTTATCGAAAAATCACTAGCATGCATCATATAAGGGTTTTCTCCATCAAGCATAGTGAAACAGCTTTTTGGAAACGGAAAACCACAACGTGCGGAAAACAAAAAATCACTGGACATATTAATGATCAAGATATTATTTATTCTCAATCCCATGCAAGATGGCTGACTATGAAATACTAGTGATTCTGTTCCTAAGGCATTTAAGCCAACTCCGTCACCCTCGATCGGGTAGATGGCAATCATTCGATCTTTTTGACTTATTCTCGTCTTGATATGAAAGCGGGGCTGAATATTAGTGGGGTTACCTTGAATGAAATGATATGCAATCCAAAGTCCTACTCGAACTTTATCAACCCAATCCATAAAATCTATGTATTCAATGCTTGTTAGTGCGCCTCTATCAAGTAACGTCAGAACGTAGGATTTAGCTCTACCTTCCAGATTTGAGTATTCCGTATTGCAGCTCTCACACGCTGGAACACAGAAATTTAACCAATCAAATCTAACAGTTCGCCCGTCTCTAAAATTGGCACCAAAATTTACAACTCTTTTTGGATCTCCAGTTAACTCAAGCAGCCACTGAGGAAGTATGTGCTCTCGATTCTTTTTTTCTGGTGGGTTTCCACAAAAAACACAGAATCTATTTGAGGTCATTCAATATATCCATTGATTTATAACGTTTGGTTAAGGGGCGGGCTTTAGCCCGTCCCAGTGAGCGCAGCGAACGGTTTTAACCTGTTGTTAGATTTGGCTTCAATCAGCGGACTTTAGTTGGACGCTGAGCTTCATAACTGTTTCGGCATTTACTTTTTCAGCATAATCCTCTAGATCTTTAGCTCCTAGTGCGGCAGGTGAAATTAAGTGATCACCAATGAAACACTTGAAGAACTCTTGATAGAAAGAGCCGAATGTATGGAATGGATGGTGCCCCGTATCAATAGTCTTCGAGCCGCTAAGTAATACTTGAAGTGCGGAGACGCAATGAATACCTCGGGTCGAGTATAAAAAAAAGAATGAGTCTGAGGTGATCTTAAGCATATCTTCTGCTTGCCTGACAATGTCTTTATTGTAGGCTTTTATATAGTTTATCCCCCTTGGCCCTTCGTAAAAATTTCCAATTTTTGCCTGTGCAAGAAATGCTTTTGAAATTGTGCGATTTGCCAATGAAAGCTCTACAACTCCAGCCAAGTCTGCGCCAACGCCTTTTTCTTGCTTCTTTTTGAAGGTCGCCACCGAGAACTTGCAACCATTTATATCTTTATTTCCTAAGCGTTCTTCTATATTCCGAGCTAGATTCCGATTAATTTCTCCACGCAACTGAGCGGTGATTTCTTCTTCACGTCCTTTAAGATTTGAATAGTCGTTAAGGACAGAGTTTGCGGCGCTCTCAGCTGCCTCCGATACTTCAGCACCGATTTTTTTAATAATTCTATAATTCTTGAGCATAAGGTGGCCATGGTGAAGAATCTAACGCCGGTGTTAATGGGCGCCAACGGAGCGCAGCGTAGTTGGCGTCCCGTTGACCATATTGTTAGAGCGATTACTGTTCCGCAAACGCCAACAGCTTTTCACGCAGTCCCTTCTCAATTCGGGCGGTATACACACCCCCAACTGATGTATGCACTCTGACCCACATGAACATCAATCGTTTGCGTGGATTTGGCACCAAGCATTCCTTGGCAAACTCTTCGAGCCATCGTGTTTCACCGGTTAATGGTATGTAGTAGCGGGCTTCCTCACCATCTCTGAGCCGGACCGGCAGAGAACTAGACATACCATCTTGCATCACAGTTTGAATTGAATACTGTTTACGCCAGAAACCAACCCTCCAGCCAATAGTTGTTATCTGTGCTTCGCGATGCCCGATATTCGTGATTCCAATGGTCAAATAATCCCGCTGACTCCCTGGAATTCCTTGGGTCACTATGACTCGATAACCGGCAAAGACACTCAGCCGGATTCGCTTGTCTTGACGTGCGAGATACAGTGCAACAATAACGGCAGCAACGGTTCCCACTGCTGAGAACCAACCGGAAAATGTATTAATGAATAGCCAAAATTCCTGATCAGGCATGGTTTACCATCGCTCTAACGTTTGCAGCATGCGCGTCCATGCAATGGAGCCGAAGGCGCAATGTAATGGGCGTCGCCGTGCCTGCACTTGTTAGGAATTGCAGACCGATCCGAATATCTGGTCCAATCGATGCTCGATGATGCCAGTATGTCCCGTATAACCAACCAGCCGATCATCAGCCGCCTCAATGGCCAGCAGTAACACTTCACGAGCCTTTTCCTGAGTTATTGCTTCCTTGGGCGTTACGAACTTTCCGGTGGACCTATGAAAGTAGAGAGCCTCTTCTCTCAAATCTCTCAGAGAACCGTGAGCCACTTCCGATAGCAGCGCTTCGCACCGATCTTTTCCGATAGCTTCCTCCAACCGACGCCCCATGAAAACGGTTGGTAGGATAGCCATGCGATGTTTAGACAGATGATTGAAAAGTGGATCTTTTCTTCTGCTTCGCTCATCGGCCTCATTGGCTCTTCGGTATATTCCAATTTCGGCTTTGGCGGTTTCTTCGATGGCTGTGATGCTCAGAAAAACTGCAGTTCCATATGAGGCTCGGTTGAAACAAGAAAAGGCATCTTCGATCAGCACCAAAACGTGATCACAAGCTTTGTTGAAGTCCTGGCTGCCGCTGTGTTCGTCAAATAAACGGGGACCATTATCGACTGCTTTCTGAATTGTCTCCCATCCTATTTTCGCATAGTCGTCAGCCATAATTTTTTCCTAGCGCCGCGCTCTGCGGCAAATTTGGAGCGTAGCGGAAAGTTTGTCCGACAGTAGCACCTTGTTAGGCATGCTGGACTTACAGTTGACGTACATCGAAGCCAAAATACCTTAACACTTTTGTTGTACGCCCATTGATAACCGGCAAATTTTCTTTGCTAATCCACCCAATTAGCTCCTGAACATTTGCTTGACCAAACTCGTTTAACTTATACCTATCATCAAACAGACAGTCAGACATTCTTGATACAATTTCGCCCTTACCGTAAAAAAGATAGGTCAAGCTTGCTTTAATGTCAGTAATATTGTTTGAGGCTAAAAACTCTGACTTAAGTGTTTCAAGACCCCCTTTATAAAATCGCAACCTATCATGGAACGAATGCAATACGCAGAGAGCATCAACAATTTCCTCAGCTGAGGCCGAGTTTATTGACTCTTGGCTGCCGAAGACACTACGGATCAATGGGTAGTTTTCTGGAACAATTCGCTCTTCGAAATGGATCCATTCCGTGATAAGCCACTCATCAATCAGTGAAGTTAAAATTATTTTCTTTGAGTCATTCCAGCCTATTGGTTGCTGCTTCCAAGTTTCCTGGGTTGCATGACAATCTCGCACAAAGCTAAAAAACGAGTCTATTTCCAAGCGGAGAGGAATGTCATCTTCTCCAACCTTACGATCTTTTAAAGAATATACTTCCTCTATTTTCCTAAACGCTGACACAGACTCTTGATAAGATTTCCTGTATGTATCTAGAAATATAGATTTCTTCGTGGTCTTTTTCTTTCCTCTGTTTATATTAGAGAAAGTCTTGTCTCCCAGCTCATCTATAACCGTACTATCCAGCTCATCTACTAATTGAGATGCTTTTTTAAATTTTTCATAAATAGATCTATAAGAGGAAATGGCATCTTCATTTAAAACTTCAGCTTCATCCCAATATTCCGCAAAGAGCTGTGTCAGCTCATCGAACCTTGAGTCATTCGATGGTAGCCCAACCATAACCTCTTGATTAGTTAAAATCGCAGACCTTGTGAGATTAGCCGAGCCAATCATTACAGACTTGTCCCCAAAAATGTACATCTTCGGGTGAAATGAATGGTTGGTATAAAATCTCGCCTCAATGCTATTGTTGTTTGCGAGTTTTTCAAGGGCTGATGGAGAGGTAGGGAATCCCAGTCGAACAATAATTCGGATGTGGCAATTTTTTTCCAATAGCATCTTAATGACATCAAACTCTGTAAAGAAAGCTGATGCAATAAAAATATCCATGCCCTCTTTAACGTTTTCATATATGCCATTTTGCACAAAATCTTTCTTAGAGCTTCTGTTTGTATATAGATTCTGCATATTATCCTTGATGACCTAATTGCCTAACGCTTTGTTCACCGGTAAATTAGGAGCGCAGCGAGTAATTTATCCGCGTGCAGCAACTTGTTACGTGCTCTTCCATTCGCGAGCTTTTGTTACCTCCCATTCATCCTTCAAAACCACTTGAAGGCTTGCAATCACCTTTTTTATCTGATCATCCTGAAGCTCAGTTGTATCAAAATTGTAAATACTATCTTTTATTGAATCTAGGAGCGCGAAAAGCTTTACCGTTGCCGGTTCGTCCTTTTTGAAGAGCAATTTCAACTTTGAGTAAAGCCTGTAGAACTTTGTTCGGTGATCATGCAAATGGTCTGCGTAGCTACCCGTCTCTTCAGAGAAGCTCTCTACGCTGTCGATGTCTCCTGCTTGACCAGCCTGCCTGTAGTTTTCTCGCGCAATGTTTCTTTTAACGATGTAGATTTGAAGCTCATATATAACTTCGCATAATTCAGCAGCAGTTTCACGAACCCCTTGAAGCCATTGATGCCTAAATTCTGAAATTTTGTTGTCATGCTCATCTTGGCGGCGTTGTTGAGCCAGATTGTTTTGTGACTCCACCGATTTTCGGTTGCTTCTATAAGTAACGACGGCCGCAGCAACAACAATAACGACTGTTACTAAAAATGGGAGGTTCTCAAGTAGAGGGCTAGCCCAATTAAAATCCTCCTGAACTATTTCGACAGGGACTGATCCGTTCGAAATGACAATAAGCCCAAACCCAGAACTACTCATTTATTCTCCTTACTTCCTACCACGTAACGCCGCCAGCACGCGCGGCTTTGTAGTGGAGGCGAAGCCGCAACGGAAAAGCTGTCGCTGTGCCTGGCTTTGTTAGGGCTCTTCGCCATCGGTCTCGGCCTGAAATTCAATTTTTGGCGGTAACTCGCTCATTGCATAGTGTACAAACTGCTGACCAAGCCCGGTAAGCTCGTAACCCTCGGTCTCATCAAATGCCGACACTGTTGGTTTGGGGCCACTGCCCTTCGGCCTTCTCTGTGTCGGCTTTGGAACAAAATTGCCAAATCGATCTACCTGTCGGTGTTGGCGAATAATGCTGCCCGTACTTAGGTCGCGAAATAGAAGCTTATAAAGATCGGCATCCGCTGAATCTTCCCGCACAGGCCCCTTACCAATTTTTCGCCATATCTCACCGCGTGTTATGCCCCCGCTATTATATATTGCCCCAATAACCTGAAAATGCATCTCTGAGTACTGGTTGATCCAGTCAATATACATTCGTACGACATCGTCGCTGGAAACTGAAGAGGCCGCCGCATTGGACAGAATATTTCGAATGTAAGCGCGTTTGTCTTCGCTTTCGGCACCAGCCCATTCACGGAATGTTTTCTTTACGAGCGACTGATACTCTTTGCTTTCTACTCGCGCTGCGATCGACTCATCCTGTAGGTCAAGGCGGGCCATAATCTCGATAATGGTATCCTCCTTTTCCTTTAACTCGTCTTGTAGCATTCGCACCCAATGCTCAAAAAAACGATTAACCCTGTCCTGCTCTTTTTCGGACCACGCGCCTGCAATAGCCGAAAATATACCGCCAGCAAAAGGAACAGCGCCCCCAATGGCCTGAAGTGCCCCACGTGAATACTTAGCAACTCTTTTGCCTTTAGGAACTTCATCTTCCGGGCTGATTCCATCCGTCATACTCTGATCCTCGTAGCCCTAACAGTGATTATATAGCCCGCCACATAACATTCTTGAATATGCTCGCGCATTTATTAACATTATCCAGCATTCAAAAAAGCTCTAAACATCTGTTTTATATAGCACAGGCGCGACATTCGGCTATATATCAAAAATTCGCGTGTCCGCTCGTTTTGCTCTATTCAATCATACTTTATTGATAAATTTTGCTTCGGTCACCTGAAAACTTGATCGCGAGGGGTAGCCATAGGTCTTAGGTGGGTGTTGGTTTGGGTGACGTTACCGTTGCGCCCTGAGCCGCAACGCCTGCGCGGTGGGGAGTTGACGATGTGGGCATGTGGCTGAGCGGGGCTGCGGGTGCTGCCCTTCGCGGGTCCCTTTTTAGCTCGTGCCTTCCCAAGGCGGTACCCGCATTACAGGGGGCTTTATTGTGGCGGAATATATCGCGCGCTAAAGCGCCCTCCCGCAACACTTGTTCAACACCACTGATGCAGTGGCTATGTTTATGGGAGGAGCTCTGGATTTATGCTTTGAGGACATAGCGCAGAGTTTCGACGACTGGATCGGTAGTCGTACGCATGGCCTGGGCCTTGGCATCATCTGCTTTAAGCGAGCTTCTTCGCTGAGTAGGGTAATATAAGGCTAGGCCAGCGCTGCAACGTTTATTGCCATTCCAGCTTAAGGTCTTTATGTGACTGTGCGCAGTCGCGCAGGTAAAGATTAATCAAGCTTTGATAAGGAAGGTCTTTTTCTTCAGCGAGATTTTTGAAATACGAGATGGTGTCTTCATCCAGCCGAATCGTGACCTGCTTTTTAAGCTTTTTGGCGTATGGGTTTTTAACTGACTCTGAAAAATCATAATGATCACGCATATCTATATCCTTCGTAGGCTTTTCTCTCTCGTTTATCTGCCTTGCGCGCTGAAATAATGCGAATGGTCTCACCGTCTCTAATGCAGTGGCACACCACCAACAAGCGCGAATGAATGCTCGTCCCGAGAAGTATGAAGCGATCCTCCTCCTCAGAATGGTCGGGATCTGATATCAGACGGCCGAATTCATCTGTAAAAGCAGTTCTGACCTCTTGAAAGACGTCATGCTTTTTACGATTAGCGGCATTCTTACGTGGATCCCAGTCAAAGGTAAGACAACTCATAATTACGTTGTAGTTATATTATAAGTATTATCAAGCTATTGGAAATGATGATTCTTGGGGCAAGATCTTTGACGCGCCAAAGCGTGCGCTCATTAAATCAACGATTCAAAGTCGGAAATTCTACAGGCCGCTGAGGGCCTGCAGAATGTTTTGCAGGCTTATGCTTTCAGCACGTACTTGAGAGTTTCAACGACTTGTTCAGTGGTGGTGCACCAAGCCTGCGCTCCGGCATCAACTTCTTTCAGCGGGTGAACGATGTCGTCGCTGTGCAGGGTGATGTACGGCTTAGCGAGTGCGGCGCAGTAGCCTGCATCAAAGGCGGCATTCCACTGCTTGTACTTGTCGCCAAAACGCACCACGACTAAATCGCTTTGCTCAATCAAAGTGCGAGTACGTATAGCGTTGACCTTAGACGACTGGTGGTCGCGCCAAAACTGGTTGCTCTGCTCGCCCAGGTGGTCGCCTGCGGCGTCACTGGCGTCGTGGTCGGTGACCGGGGCGGTGAAGACGATATCCAAGCCTGCGACTTCTGCGCCACGCTGGATTTCATCGCGCCAGTCGGTGTGGATCTCGCCGGATAGGTAAACGTAAAAGCTCATGGCTTACTCCTTAAATATTGAATATCAGATAACTAAGTAGAGCCATTTTATGGAAAAACATTCCAACTTAATACCGGCGTTATAGTAGCGGGTGTTTGGCTAACAGATAGATATCCATAATCCAGCCATGTGATTCACGCAGCGCGGCGCGGCGCTTGATAATCTCGTCGCTTACCTCGCTTAACGGGCCTTTGATCAGGCACTGTTTATCCATGCCTAAGTAGGCTCCCCACCAGATGTAGGTCTCAGCTTGCGGCAACGTGGAAAACGCCCCGCCGCTGTCGAGCATGACGGCAACGGTGGCGGCATCGCTTGGCCAGCCGCGTTCGCGTAGGCGGCGGCCGGTGGTTATTTGAACTGGCTCGGCGAGCGCGTTGAGCGGAATTTTATGCTCGGCGGTGAGCACTTGCAGGCTGGTGATGCCGGGCACTACCTTGACCTCAACAGCGCGACCACTATCAGTCAAGCGCTTGGCAATACGCAGGCTGCTGTCATAAAGCGAAGGATCGCCCCACACCAACATGCCCACCTGCCCGCCGTTGGGTAAATGCTTATCCATGAGCTGTGCCCACATCCGCGCAATGGCGCTATGCCAATCGTCTACCGCGCTTAGGTACGCACACTTGGCATCGCGGGTGGGTAAATCGAACTCCACGATGTTGGCCTGTGTAGCGCTATCAAGCAGCTGTTCGCACAGCAGTCGGCGCAAGTCGAGCAGGTCTGATTTTGCCTCACCCTTGCGCGGCAGCAGAAGCACATCGGCGCTGTTGAGCGCCCGCACGGCGGCTAAGGTAACGTGATCGGGGTTGCCAGTACCGATACCAATCAGCGAAAGCGTGATCATGCGCGGCCCTCTTCATCATCCTTGCCGCCCGCAAACGGTGAATCCGCAGACTGCGGTCGAAAGCGGCGGTCGTAACCTACCGCGTATAGGCTGCTTTCCTGAAAATCGTCGTTTTCCAGCACCGGCCCTACCAGAATCAGCGCCGTGCGCTGCAAGGCGCCTGCGGCTAACGCTTCAATGCTGGAAAGACGGCCTCGAACCACTCGCTCATCGGGCCAGCTCGCCCGCCAAACGATAGCGACCGGGCACTGCGGGCCGTAAAACGGCGTCAAATCATTAACGACCTGCGCCAGATTATGCACGGAAAGGTGAATAGCCAGCGTAGCGCCGGTATTAGCGAAGTTAGCGAGGCTTTCACTACTGGGCATTGCGCTGGCACGGCCCGGCGTGCGTGTTAGCACTAATGATTGCGCCACTCCTGGCAATGTTAGCTCTTGGCCCAGCGTTGCCGCCGCCGCCGCAAAGGAAGGCACGCCGGGGGTAACGCTGTAAGGAATATCCAGCGCACGCAGGCGGCGCAGCTGCTCGCCCATGGCCGACCATACCGACACATCGCCGGAGTGAAGCCGGGCGACATCCTGGCCCACAGCGTGGGCGGCTTGAATTTCATCAAGAATCTCATCCAGAGAAAGCGGCGCCGTATTAACGATGCGCGCGCCTTCTGGGCAGTGCTCAAGAATCTGCTCGGGCACCAATGAACCTGCGTAAAGGCATACCGGGCAGGCCGCGATTAAATCGCGCCCGCGCAGCGTGAGCAGGTCCGGTGCGCCGGGGCCTGCGCCAATAAAGTGAACCGTCATGAAGTAACTCCTGTTGCCCGTGCCTTTGCTACCGCGGCCGTGGCTTTTCTGTCGGCTGAAATGATTCGCGGCCCCAACAGCTGGGCACCGCTGCCCGCGGCCAAAAGCGCAACGGCTTCCGCCACACTGCCGGTGCCCTTTGCCTGCTGGCTGTAAGCTGAGCGGGTAAGCGTCGCCATGCTGGCTAACTCTTCGTCTGCCACCACGACAACCTCAAGGCAATGCTGGCGGCCGAGGCTTTCCACCAGCGGGCGCATCGCGTGAGTAACGGCCAATCGGTCGATATCGCCATATTGTTGGCAA
Source organism: Halomonas sp. AOP12-B1-6 (assembly GCF_052379225.1). Classification (NCBI taxonomy): domain Bacteria; kingdom Pseudomonadati; phylum Pseudomonadota; class Gammaproteobacteria; order Oceanospirillales; family Halomonadaceae; genus Halomonas; species Halomonas sp. AOP12-B1-6. The sequence goes on along the minus strand of NZ_JBQSYK010000005.1, from coordinate 121,912 downwards.
AGCTGCTCAAGCGCCTGTTCTAGCGATGCCAGCGTTGCCTCTCGGCGAAAACCAAACCCGGCTATGAGCATCGGCGTAGTGCTCATCGGCGTACCTTCTGCATTACCCGCCCTTTCAACGCACCACCCGCCACTGCACAACCGGGTAGCTGGCTTTCCAGCCCCGGCGTTGGCCGATAGGCGCGGCGATGGCCAGTTCAAGGCGATAAAGATCGCCGCCTATCGCCTGATGCCAGTGCGCGAGCAGCGCTTCTGATTCCAACGTAACGGCATTGACGACCACCCGCACGCCCGCTGGCAGGCGCTGCCATAACTGTTCTAAAAGCGCTTGAGAAAGCCCGCCGCCGATAAATACTGCCTGCGGCAGCGGTGCATTTGCCAGCGCTTCCAGCGCATCGCCTTCTTTGACGTCTAACCAGTCAACGCCAAGATGCTGGGCATTGCTGCGTGCCCGTGCGGCCCGCTCAGCGTGGTGCTCAAAGCCAATGGCCTGGTTGTCAGGGTGAGCTAGCAGCCACTCAATGGCGATGGAGCCTGAGCCGGTGCCGATATCCCACAGCCGCTCACCGGGTTTAGGGGCCAGCGCTGCCAGCGTGATGGCGCGCACAGGCTGCTTGGTGATTTGCCCATCGTGGTCAAAAAAGCTGTCGGCAAGGCCGGGCGTGAGTGGCATAGACGGGCCGTCACCGGCCACAAGAATGCCCACTGCTACCGGATGAGTGATATCCAGTGGCAGCGTCTCGCTCATGCTCAGCGTGCGGATTCGCTGGTTATCACCGCCTAACGATTCAAGCAGGGTTAGCTGAGACTCCGCAAAGCCAAACCGCACGACAAGCGAGGCCAGCTCGGCCACCGCATCGGCGTCTCTTACCAGCACCAGCAATCGCCTGCCGGCATGCAGATAAGGGCGAATGCGGGTCAGCGGCTTGGCATGTAGGCCCAGGCAGGTGCAGCGCTCTAACGGCCACCCCAAATGCGAGGCCGCTAGGCTAAACGTTGAGGGCGAAGGAATGGCCGTCCATTCGCTGGCAAGCAGGTGAGGCGCCAGGCTTGTGCCGGCACCAAACCAGAACGGGTCACCGGACACCAGCATCACGACTCGGCGGCCCCGCTCGTGCAGCAGCTCGGCAATACCGTCGGCAAACGGCACCGGCCATTCACGAACCACCGCATTGAGTGGCGGCAAAAGGCGCAAGTGGCGGCGCGCACCGAATACTACCTCGGCATCCGCCAGCTGCTGACGGCTTGCCGCCGTCAATCCCTCTGTGCCACTCTCCCCCCAGCCTAAAACTGTCAGCCAGGGAGTATTGTTAATCTCAGCCATGATAAACGTCCTGATTCTTGGCGGAACGAGTGAAGCCAGCGCCCTGGCCTGCGCCGTTGCAGAACGCGGGCTTCCGGCCATCTTTAGCTACGCAGGCCGCGTCAGTGCGCCAAAGCCCCAACCGCTTCCTACCCGCGTGGGGGGCTTTGGCGGCGTGGATGGCCTTATCGCGTTTATTAAGCACGCGGGTATTACCCATATCGTCGATGCCACCCACCCTTTCGCTGCGCAAATGAGCCGCAACGCGCTGAGTGCCGCGGCGCAAAGCGGTGTGGCGCTGCTGGCCTTATCTCGCCCCGCTTGGCAGCCTAAGCAAGGCGACCGATGGCAGCCAGTGGCCAGCATTGATGACGCCGTGGCCGCGTTGAACGGCCCACCCCAGCGCGTGCTGCTGGCGATTGGTCGTCTACATCTGAAAGCATTCAGCGCGCAGCCCCAGCATCATTACGTGCTGCGGCTGATTGACCCGCCAACTGAAACGCCGCCGCTGACTCATTTTACCACCACGCTAGACAGAGGCCCGTTCACTCTCGATGGCGATTTAGCCCTGCTACAAACGCAGCGTATCGAGCGTATAGTTTGCAAGAACGCTGGCGGCGAAGGCGCCGCGGCTAAGCTTGCGGCTGCGCGTCACCTGAAGGTGCCTGTGATAATGATCGAACGGCCGATGCTGCCAGCGCGTCGTGAAGTTCATGGTGTCGATGACGTGCTTGCGTGGATTAACTCAGCATACTGACCTTGGGGTATACACCAGCGGAGCCTGGTCTTCATCCGGGCCAGGGCTTTTCATTCGCTCAATTCGGCGCGTTTGGCTAGAGCCGACAATCACCAGCGTACGCATATCAGCCATTTCTGGCGTTGCTTTGGCCAGGGTCGTCACGCGAATCGCCTCATCGGGCGTGGAAACCGCTCGGGCAAAGATGATCAAACGCTCGGGCTCACACACCTCACGCAATACCTTCAACGTGCGCTCAAACCCCACCGGCCTTGCCTTGGAACGCGGGTTGTAAAACGCCATGGCGAAATCGGCCTCTGCTGAGAGGCGCAGGCGCTTTTCAATCAGCGACCAAGGCTTAAGGTTGTCGGATAAATTAATACAGCAAAAATCATGGCCGAGCGGTGCGCCTGCCCGTGCGCTGGCTGCCAGCATGGCGGAAATACCCGGCAACACCTGAATATCTATTGATCGCCAACGCGGGTCGCCTGCCTCTAGCGCCTCAAACACGGCGGATGCCATGGCAAACACACCCGGGTCGCCGGAGGAAACCACTGCCACGCGATGCCCCTCAAACGCGAGCTGCAGCGCCTGTTCAGCACGATTAATCTCTTCGCGATTATCTGAACCATGGCGAATAAGCCCTTCACGTGGCGCGACCCGATTAACGTAGGGCACATAGCCCACCACATCCGATGCCTCTAACAGCGCTGCAGATACTTCGGGCGTGATCATGCTCGCTGCCCCCGGACCTAAGCCAACAATTTTTAGCCATCCGCTCATGGGCGCCTGCCGTTGCCGTGGATCAGCACAATCGAGAAATAAGGCACGTTCTCAGTTCCTTCAGCTAGCGGATCAAGATCGCTTAGCGGCAGCACGCGCTGCTGCGCCATCGCCGCGTACTCGATTAGCCACGCCTGATGCTCACGGCCAGCCGTTACCAGCGCCCGTCGCAGCTTGTTAAGGTTGCGGCCGATTTTCATGACGACCAGCGCGTCGGTCTGGGCGATCCGCTCCGCCAGTGCTTGCTCAGGGAGCGTTGCCATGAGGACGGTCAGAATGTCATCGCCCCAGGTGATCGGCTGCCCGGTAGCGGTCCAGGCCGCCGACATACCGGTAATTCCCGGCACTACTGAAACCGATACCTGGTTAAGTAGCCGCGTATAGAGATGCATAAACGAGCCGTAGAAGAACGGATCGCCTTCGCAGAGCACCACCACGTCGCAGCCGGCGTTGGCCATCTCAATCAGCTGGGCAACGCTCTGCTCATAAAAAGACGACAGCAAGGCGTTATAGCGCGGGTCATCCACCGGAATTTCCGTGGTCACCGGATATTCCATGGGCAGCTCAATAACATCCGGTGCCAGCAGGCCTTCAACGATGCTGCGCGCATGGCCTTTACGGCCCTTCTTGCGAAAATAGGCAATGTGCGTGGCCTGGCGAATCAACCGGTCGGCCCGCACGCTCATTAGGTCCTGACTCCCCGGCCCCAGGCCAACGCCCACAACGCTTCCCTGGGTCGTTCGGGTTCCCTGGGTCATTCGCTACGATCCGCCAGCGCATTGAGGGCTGCGACCGTCACCGCGCTGCCGCCTAAGCGGCCGCGCACGATACAGCTGGGGATGGCAAAATTCTCCCACAGCGCCTGCTTTGATTCCGCCGCCCCCACAAAACCAACCGGGCAGCCGATCACCGCCGCTGGGCGCGGGCAGCTAGGGTCTTCGAGCATATTTAAAAGATGAAACAGCGCGGTCGGCGCATTGCCAATCGCCACCACGGCACCTTCAAGATGCGGACGCCAAAGTTCAAGCGCCGCCGCCGAGCGGGTATTAGCCATCTGTTGAGCCATGCCCGGCACGCGTTCATCGCGCAGGGTACAGATCACCTCGTTGTTGGCCGGCAAGCGCTTGCGGGTAATGCCTTCCGAGACCATATGCGCATCGCAGAGAATCGGCGCGCCCTGCTCTAATGCTGAGCGTGCGCGGTTAACCGCATCGTTTTGAAAATGAATATGCGCGGCAAGTTCGACCAGCCCGGCGGCGTGAATCATACGAACCGCTACCGGCTCTTCTTCTGGCGAAAAGCGGCTCAGTTCTGCTTCGCGTCGGATAATCGCAAAAGATTCCCGGTAAATCGCCGGTCCGCTTGTTTCGTACTTATAGGGCACCCAAATTCTCCAGATATGCAATTACCTCAGCATCACTGAGGCCTGTCTGAACCGGCGTGCTGTCGGCACGGCCGTTGACGATAAGATTAAATTTTCCAGCATGGCCCACTAAACAGACCGCTGCAGCCTGTTGCCGGGCACAGCCCTTGGCGCAGCCCGACACGTGAAGAGACGTTTCTACCAGGCCACTCAATCGCTCAGCCAATGGCTGCGTGGCAACACTTGCCTGTGCGCAGTAAGGCGCGCCGGGGCAAGCATCTATCAATAGTCGCGAGTCACTGCTATCGCTGATCAAGCCTTCTACCGCGGGTAATGCTGTGCTTTCAGTCAGCGCTTGCTTGACCACTAAACGCCGCCAGGGTGTGACGCGGAGGTGAGTCACTGACGCCGGGGTCACGGCTGCGCGCCAGGCGGTGGCCGGCGCACGGCCAAACGGCAGCCCATAGACCATCCCGCAGGCCTGTTTACCAAGTGCGCGGCTTTCCGCTGGCTGCGCCGGGCGCACACTGGCGGGTGCCCACAGGGGCAGCGCTACCTGGTGTCGGCGCATGCGCCCTGCCTGGCTTCCGCCGCTTTCCACAAACCAATGTGTCAGGCAGATCAAGTGCTCAACGGCGGCCTCAATCGAGTCCACTGGCGTGCCATGCTGGTGCCCCTCTGCGCGCACCATCAAGCCACCCGATTCTGAACGTTCAATACGAAAATCTGCCGCAGCGTCGCTCAGTACCGAGGCGTCTCCTGCATCAATCGCAATGCCGACCTTGCCTGGCATGATGGCGAGCGCATTGCGCCTTGCTTGCAACAAACGTGCACCGGTGTGCGTGTCATCGCCTATTTGCCAGCCGGGGGCCAGCATGATGGGCGGCAGGCGCTCGGCCTCTGGGCTGGCATCCACCAGGCCATTTTCGATCAGAAAATCCATGAGCGCAGGCCAGCTAGCGTCGGTTACTCCGCGCAGCTGGATATTGGCTCGGCTGGTGAGCTCTATTAAGCCATTACCAAACGTATCTGCCGCTTCACATAGGGCCAGCACCTGGGTAAGTGAAAGCTCGCCCATGGGCGGGCGAACTCTTACCAGCAGGCCATCGCCGGTTTGCATAGGCTGCCACGCGCCGGGGCACCAGCCTTTGACACGCGGGCTGAGCGCCTCTGCGCGCGTGTTAATGGCCATAGCGGCCGGTCTCTTTGGCTTCATCTATTGCCAGCAGCAGGTCTTGCAGCGCCTGCCCCTGCTCGCCTGGATCTTGCCACATGCCGCGCTGGGCCGCTTCAAGCAGCCGTTCGGCCATTTCCTCAAGCGCGGCAGGATTATGCTCACGCAAAAACTGCTGGCTGGCCGGGTCAAGCACGAAGGCCTCGCTGATCTGGGCGTACTGATAGTCCGCGACTAAATCAGTGGTGGCGTCGTAGGCAAACAGATAGTCCACGGTGGCGGCCATTTCAAACGCGCCTTTGTAGCCATGCTCGCGCATCGCATTTATCCACTTAGGATTCAGCACACGCGAGCGAATAACGCGGGCAAGCTCTTCTTTCAGCGTGCGAATCTTGGGGGCGGCCGGGTTAGCGTGATCCGCGTGATAAATGGTCGGCGCATTGCCGCTTAGCGCACGAGTGGCATTGGCCATGCCGCCTTGAAAAGCGTAATAGCTGTTGGAGTCAAGAATATCGTGCTCGCGGTTATCCTGGTTTTGCATCACCGCGTCCAGCCCTTTGAGCTGCTGTTCAAACGCCTTGCGTGCGCCAACGCCCGACTCTTTAAACTGCCCATAGGCGTAGGCGCCTGCGTCTAAATACGCCTCGGCCAAGTCGTCAGCACTGTTCCAGGCGCGGCTTTCGATCAGCCGATTAAGACCGGCGCCGTACTCACCGGGCTTGCTGCCAAAAATACGGTAGCGGGCCTGCTGAGCGGCGCTTTCAGAAGACATTCCTTGAGCTTCAAGCGTGCGCTGCTGGCTGAGCACGGCCGTTCGAATGGTATTGCTGTCGCCCGGCTCTTGATACTCGGCAACGGCTTGCACCGCGGCATCGAATAGCCGAATGACGTTAGGAAACGCGTCACGGAAAAAGCCGGAAACGCGCAAGGTGACGTCGACGCGCGGGCGGTTCAGCAGCATCGATGGAATCACTTCAAAATCGAACACCCGCTGCGAGCCCAGCGACCATTTAGGCCGCACGCCCATCAGCGCGAAGGCCTGGGCGATGTCATCCCCGCCGGTACGCATAGTGGCGGTGCCCCAAATCGACAGACCCAGACGGCGCGGGTAGTCGCCGTTATCCTGCAGGTAGCGCTCTACGAATGCCTGCGCTGATTTCTGCCCCAGTGTCCAGGCTGCCGGAGAGGGAATCGAGCGGTTATCCACGCTAAAGAAGTTACGCCCGGTTGGCAGCGTGTCTAGCCGCCCTCGGCTAGGCGCGCCGCTTGGCCCAGCGGGCACGAACAGACCGTCCAGCCCATCCAACAGCGACTGAATCTCCATTTTTACGCCGCGCTGCATAGCGACCCACAGATGTTCGCGGGCATAGCGCAGCTGCTCCGCGGTGGCAGGATAGCCATGGGCGAGTTCAACGAGGCAGCCCTGGGCGAGCACATAGTCGGTAATGAGCTGCTCGGCCAATAGTTCCAGCCGCTCACGGGTATCCGCACCGGTTCGCCAAGCATCGCTGAGCTGGCTGGCCAATAGTGCCGGGCGCGGGCCGTTCCAGGGTTCACTGCTGGCCGCCAGCGGGTCAAAGGGGGAAGCTTCGTTCGATAGCCCCAGGTCATCGGCTAGATTATGCAGCAGGCCGCGCTGAGCAGCCGCCTCGCCACGGGGCAGCCTCAATAGCGCTACCAGCGTACCCGCTAGCTTCTCCTGGGGTGGCAGCGTGCCGAGAATGTGCAGGCCGTGGCGTATCTGCGACTCTTTAATATCGCAAAGGAACGTATCCAGCTCATTGAGAATCTCGCTGCCACAGCTGCTATCAACAGCGCGGGCAAGTTCCTGGTCGATACCGGTTGCGCGCAGGTGGCTTAAAATCTGCTCACGAATCAGCGCTTCGCGCCGGGGGTCCATATCCAGCGCCTGATAATACTCATCACACAGCGCTTCAAGCTCGGCCATCGGCCCGTACAGTTCAGCCCGCGCCAGAGGCGGCATTAGGTGATCAATGATCACCGCTTGGCTTCTACGCTTAGCCTGGGCACCTTCACCGGGGTCGTTGACGATAAACGGGTAGAAATGCGGCAGCGGCCCCAGCGCGATATCCGGCCAGCAGTCGGCACTTAGCGCCGTGCTTTTGCCCGGTAGCCATTCTAAATTGCCGTGCTTGCCCACGTGCACCACGGCATCAACGTGATAGTGCTCGCGTAGCCAAAGATAAAACGCCAAGTAGCTATGCGGCGGTACCAACTGCATATCGTGGTACGACTGCGTTAAGTCAATGTTCGGGTCTTCACAAAACTCACGTTCAGGCTGAATACCGACGAACGTTTCACCCAGGCGAACACCGGAAATCATCAGCCGCCCCTGTCGGCATTTGGGGTCATCTGCGGGTGCGCCCCATCGTGCCCACACGGCTTCTTGGAGCGTGGCGGGCAGCGTTTGAAACCAGCTTAAATACTCATCAACGCCAATACTTTGCCAGCAAGCGCGCTGATCGAGGCTTTCGTGATCATTGGTGACGGCACCCTGCAGCAGGCGAATCAACGCATCGCCATCACTAGGGATATCGTTGACCGGGTAGCCCGATGAAGCCAGCGCGTTTATGAGTTTTAGCGTTGAAGCGGGTGTATCCAGCCCCACGCCATTGCCAATACGCCCATCGCGATTGGGGTAATTCGCCATGATCAGCGCGACACGTTTTTCAGCGTTGGGCGTTTGCCGCAGGTCGCAAAACCGACGTGCCAGCGTGGCGACAAACGCTGCGCGTTCAGGATGCAGTGTGTGATGCGTGACCGACAGCTGACTGCGGGCATTGTAGTGTGCTTCGGCCTTAAACCCGACGGCGCGAGTGATGATGCGCCCGTCCATTTCAGGTAGCACTATCTGCATCGCCACGTCGCGGCTATGCAGCCCCGCGGCCATTGCCTGCCAGTCCTCAGCTGTGCTACTGGCCATCATGGCCTGGAGCACCACGGGGCTGCCGACAAACAGGCTGCCCGAGTCATCACTGCCCTGCTCGCTACTGAGGGCATCGACTTCGTCGGTATTACGGTTGACCGAAAAGCTGGTGGTATTGATCACCAGCATGGCACCGGTTTGCTCAATAAGATGATTGGCAAACACGATACAGGGCCCCTCTTTTAGCGATGCTACGGCCACGGCTAACGGCTCAAGCCCTTGGGCTTTAAGCGCCTCAATCATGCCGTCGGGCACGGCGGTATTGCCGCCCTGCAGATGGCTGCGATAAAACAGCAGTAAGCAAACAGGTCGCTCAGCAACACGCTGATCACGCCATTCACTTAGGCTCACCGCCTGGCGACCGCCTATCTGCGGTGCATAGATAACCGCCGCGGGGATCACCTTCGGCTCTTGCCACGGCTGAGCGTGGGCTAAACACTCGCTACCCACAAAGCGCAGCAGCTGCTCGGCATTGTCAACGCCGCCTTCGCGCAGGTAGCGCCACACGCGGTAGGCAGCGTCAAAGCTCACGCTCGAATCGTTCAGTAGCGCATCGTCCGGTGCATCACAGCCGGGCACCATAATCAGCTGGCGCTCAGGTTTCGCCGCAGCCCAGGCCAACAAGCGCTCATGGCCGTAAGGCCAATAGCCCTTGCCGCCTAACAGCGAAACGATCACCAGCCTGGCTTTTTCAAGCACGCGATCTTCATAGAGATCAAAGGCCGCCGGCTTTACCAGATTCATCCAATTCGCCAGCCTCACCGACGGGTAATCATCGCCCAGGCGGTCAACCGCCTGAGCCAGCGCCGACAGGTTGCTGTCAGCCGCTGACATAATGACGACCTCGGCGGGGCTTTGTTGCAGGTCGACGATACCTTCATCGTCAACAAAGCCCCCAGGCTTGGCAGCGAAAAGATGCATTAAGCGCTGACCGTGCGCTCAGCGCTGGATAGCGCCGCCTGAATATCGTCGCGGTTAAGCGCTTTACCAATAATGACCAGTTGGGTTTGGCGACGCTCATCCTGCCCCCAAAGCCTGTCGAAGTAGCCGTCTAGCCGTTCGCCTACCGCTTGAATTACGCGGCGCATCGGCTTGCCGGGAACCGCCGCAAAGCCTTTAGCCCGATAGATTTCCTGTGTTTCTAGCAGCTGCTGAAGCTGGGCTGCCAGAACGTCGGCATCGACTTCGCCGAGCGTTATTACGCAAGAATCAAAATGATCGTGGGCGTGGTCGTGGTGCGCGCCTTCAGCGTGATGTTTGTCGTGGTGGTTGGCGATACGGTCGATGTTCTCTTCGCTGGCCGCGCCAATGCCCATTAATGCCTCTAGCTGCGCGGTGTCGGTCGCCAGCGTTTGGTCGATAAACAGTATTTTGACCGACGCTGGCACCCGCGCTTTTACTAGCGTCTCAACGCGGGCCTTTTCCTCTGCGCTTAGCAGGTCGGTCTTGGTGACCAAGACTAAATCCGCGGCGCTGAGCTGATCGTCAAGCAGCTCACGCAGGCTCGGGTCGTGATCAAGGCTTTCGTCAGCTAACCGCTGCGCAGCCACTTTACCTTCGTCGCTGGCAAAACGGCCGGCGGCCACGGCAGGCCCATCGATGACGGTAATAATTGCATCTACGGTGCAGTGGCTGCGCACTTCCGGCCAGTTAAATGCCTGCACCAGCGGCTTGGGCAGCGCCAGCCCGCTGGTTTCAATTAAAATGTGGTCGATATCATTACGCCGTGCGACCAGCTTTTTCATCACTGGCAAAAATTCTTCTTCCACCGTGCAACAGATACAGCCATTGGCCAGCTCGTAAATACTGCCGTCCTCGCCGTCCATCGGCTGTTCGCCTTCGCAACCGAGCGCGCAGCTACGCAGCAGGCTCGAATCTATGTCCTGCTCGCCAAATTCGTTGACGATCACCGCAATGCGCTTGCCGGTCACTTGACGCAGAATATTGGCCAGCAGCGTCGTTTTACCGCTGCCGAGAAAACCGGTGACGACCGTGGCGGGGATTTTATTTAGCTGCATGCGTTAAATTCCTCTGTGGCGCTAGGCTGCGCTGATGCTGCTGAGCCGCTGAACAGACTCGCGACCGCGGCAGGATTATTAGGAAAGAAAAAGTGAAGATACGATGCGGTTAACTGGCGCTGGCGATAAATCGGCTCACCCGGTGCGGGGTGGCGCTGACGGCGGCCGTGGGCAATGGGCTCAGGCGTTCCTTCTGCCATTGAGCGATGATGCGCATGCCCGCGAAGAGCACCTTCCGCCAAGTCGGCGGTTTGCATTCCCTGGCAGCCTCTTCGTCCGCGCATGGCGCCTTGCCCTGGCAGCAGACCCAGCATCGTATGGGTGTTTTCGTCGTAGTCGGTCAGCGTGTCCAAACAGTAGAGCATGCCGCCACACTCAGCGAGAATGGGCTTGCCTGCGCTATAAAAGCGCTGAATATCCTCGCGCATGCCGACATTCTCAGCCAACGTTGAGGCATGCAGCTCAGGATAACCACCGGGCAGCCAAAGCGCATCGCACAAGGGCAAACGGCGGTCGGCCAGCGGTGAGAAAAAGCATAGCTTCGCGCCCATCTGCTCAAGCAGGTCCAAATTGGCCTGGTAGATAAAGCTAAACGCCGCATCTTTAGCCACACCAATGGTCTGGCCCGCCAGCGAAGATGGCACTGACGGCACATGGTCTTGCGAAGCGGTGAACGTTACGGGCGCTATTTTCATCAACGCCGTCGCCAGCCCAGCGGCGTCTAATGCACTGGCGGCCGCTTCAAAGCGCGCTTCCAAATCATCACGAATCTCGTCTGCCTGTACCAACCCCAGGTGACGTTCGGGAAGCGTTAAGGCGGGGTCACGCGGCACTGCGGCCAGTAGCGGAATCGAGAGCGGTAGCGCTGACTCAATCAGCTCACGATGGCGCTGCGTACCGCAGGCATTGGCGATCATGCCTGCGATGAGAAGGTCATCGCGAAAGCCTGCAAGGCCCGACATCAGGGCGGCCGCCGTTTGTGCCATGCCTTTAACGTCCATCACGATCACCAGCGGCAACTCGAACAGCGCAGCCAAATCGGCGCTGGAAGGCTCGCCATCGAAAAGGCCCATGGCGCCTTCCACCAAAATAATATCGGCACTCACCGCCGCTTGATAAAAGCGCTGCCGGCAGTAGGCTTCACCGGCCATCCACAGATCTAACTGGTCTACGGGCTGGCCCGATGCTTGCGCCAATATTTGTGGGTCCAGGTAATCAGGGCCAGTTTTAAATACTCTGACTACTTTGCCCTGGTTGCGCAGCAGGCGTGCCAGCCCCGCCGTGACGGTTGTTTTGCCCTGCCCTGAAGAAGGTGCGGCGATAAATAGCGCCGGGCAGCTAGCGCTTGGCAAAGATGTCGTCATCAGTACTCGATCCCCGCCTGAGCTTTAACGCCGTTACGAAACGCGTGACGGTCATCCTGTACGGTGCTGATGGTATCGGCGATTTCCTGCAGCGGCAGCGCCATGGTTCGGCCGGTGATAATCACATTTTGGTGGGCGGGTCGGCGTAAAAGCGCCTCGACAATAGGCGCCGTGTCTAAATAGTCGTATTTGAACATGTAGCTCATTTCGTCCAATACGATAACGTTGTAGGCAGGGTCTTCTAACAGCCCCCGGGCGATTTCCCAGGCGGCTTCGGCGGCTTCGATATCGCGCTGTCGATCCTGGGTTTCCCAGGTAAAGCCCTGGCCCATAATGTGCCAGTCAAGCTGAGGGTGATCGCGAAAAAACAGATATTCACCGGTCTCACGGCGGCCTTTAATAAACTGAATGACCGCGCCTTTTTGGCCATGGCCTAACGAACGCGCCAGCGTGCCGAAAGCAGAACTGCTCTTTCCTTTGCCGTTTCCTTTTAGCAAAATCAATACACCGCGCTCTTCAGATGCACGCGCTATTCGCTCGTCGATAACTTCTTTCTTACGCTGCATACGGTCTAGGTGGCTGCTATCGCTCATGCTGGCTCCTGGGTGGGCGGTGTCCAATAGAGTGCGCCAAGCTGCTGAGCAAGACGCGCTGCCTGGCCACGTTTAACGAAGGACTGTTCGGCATCCATGACCACGCAGTCGCCAAGCGGCGGCAGGCCAGCGACGGACTCTCGGGTACGCCCATCGGTCATTAGGTAAGTACGGATAAGTAAGCCGGGGTCGCGGCGCTGCCACTGACGAATCAACTGGCCTGCGTGAGCAACCGCTTTACGTAGCGGTGTGCCGCCGCCGCCATCGGTGGCATTCAATAAGGCCTGCACACTTTTGGGAGCACGCTGTCGTGGCAGTAGGCACGTCAGCGTGTCGTTACCAAACCCGACTATCGCCACTTGCTCACGAGCTGAATAAGCTTGACGAGTAAGGCTATCGACCCATCCTTTGGTCTGGCCCAAAAGCCGCTTACCGAGCGTCGAGCCGGAGGTATCAAGCAATACCAAATGCACCCGCGGCTGACCGGTTCGCGCCTTGCGATAGCGCAGCTGACGCCAGGGCCACTGACCGCGATTTGCGATCAAAGTACCAAACCAATCGGGGCGAAACGCTGCAGCTGGCGGCTTACTGGCTCGCCCCTGCCCCAGCGCAAGGCCCTTACGCGTGCCGCCGTTAAACAGCGAGTGTTTCCCAAAGGGCCGAGCTAATAATGCAGGCAGCGTAAGCGGCTGACTTTCTAGCATGTTCTGCGCCATGGGCGGCATAGCGCCCCATTGCCCGTGTGAAGCTGAGTGCTCGTCAGTATTACTTGACGACACTGAGCTGCCGGGGTCTTGGCCCGATTCTGGAGGCGGTGATGATGGTGAAGATGAAGGCGGTGAAGATGGTGGCGGTGAAGATGGCGGCTCAGCAGACTTATCTTCAGCGCGCGTACGCCGATGGGCCAGCACCCACGGCTCAACGCTATCGACATCTTCCTGGCTGATCGTCGTATCACCACGCCAGGCAGCGTGGGCCTGCGCAGCGCGGTGCCAGGTGACATCGGCGCGCATACCTTCAACCCCTGCTGCTTCGCAGCGCTTAGCGATGTGCTCGTAAACCCAGGCAGATGCCGTTACCGTCGCCAGCCCTCGGCGCGCATGCTCTACACGGCTGACGAGCGCAGCTTGTTCGTCGGCAAAGCCTGCTATAAAACCAGCGGGATCGCGATCAAAGGCATCGCGCTGCTGCACAATGGCGATGCGCGCTTCAATACTGACGTTAGGCGGCTGCTCAAGGCACAGTCCAAAGCGGTCAAGCAACTGGGGGCGAAGCTCGCCCTCATCGGGGTTCATGGTGCCGATTAGGCTAAAGCGCGCTGGATGCGAATGGCTAATGCCGTCGCGTTCGACGATGTTGATACCGCTGGCCGCGACATCGAGCAGTAAATCGACCAGCGTATCGGCCAGTAAATTCACTTCATCGACGTATAAAATCCCGCCATCGGCTTTGGCCAATAGCCCTTCATGGAACGTGGCTTCACGCTCAGTGAGTATCTTTTGCAGATCAAGGCTGCCGGTTAGGCGGTCTTCGCTGGCGCCAAGCGGCAAGGTGACAAACGGTGGTTTTCGCTTCTCGCCCTCAGGCAAAATGGCCGCTAGCGCCCGCGCAAGGGTCGATTTCGCGCTACCGCGTGGCCCGCTAATCAGCACCCCGCCAATACGCGGATTAATCACGTTCAGCAGCAGCGCTGTTTTAAGCGACGTCTGACCGACCACGGCGGTAAAGGGAAACTCAACCACAGGCATCACCATGGGCAAAAGGAGCCAAGTTAATACATTAAACGGCGTAGGGACACCGCCTCACGCGTGAAAATTATTCATACCTGACAAGAACATAACGATAGAGCCAAGCGTTAAGAAAGTGACTACAATGACCGCCCAGTATAGTGGAAGGCGTTAGATAGAGGCCAGCCTATCACGCCAGCACGTCACCAACCGCAAAGGCCTTGCGTCCTTTATTCTCTCGTCTTCGGCAGTCCGTCGAGTCTTTCCTCAATCGGCATTTGGAACACCGTCCCATGAAGCTCGCCCGCCCTTTATGCATTTCGTTAGCTTTCTTACCCGCCCACGCAGCCTTTGCTGATAGCACGGCTTATCCGCTTACGCTGACTAATTGCGGCGTAGAAATCACGTTTGATGCACCCCCCGAGAGTACGGTAACGGTCGGCCAGTCTGCGACCGAGGTGCTATATCGCCTGGGGCTTGCCGATAAAGTGAGCGGCACGTCAGTCTGGTTTAATCCCGTGCTGCCCGAATTCAGCGATATAAACAGCCGCATTGAGCGTATTGCCGATAACGACCCAAGCTTTGAGTCTGTGGTGAACAAGCGGCCTGATCTCGTCGCGGCTCAATACGAGTGGCACGTAGGCCCTACCGGCAGCGTAGCCACCCGCGAGCAGTTTCATGAGCTGGGCATCGCCTCTTACATCATGCCTGCCGATTGCGATACCAAAGACAATGCGACCGGCGGTGACGGTACCCGGGTGGCGGCATTCTCAACCGACTCAATTTATAAAGGCGTTCACGAGCTGGCGGCTATTTTCGACGTGCAGAGCGGGGGCGATACGCTAGTGGCCGATTTGCAGACCCGCGAAGGGCGCGCTATCGAACAGGCGACTAGCCTTGCACTACCCGACGATCTGTCGGCCGTGTTTTGGTTTTCCTCTTACGATTTAGCGGCCGCCCCCATCGTTGCCGGTCAGTTGGGGGCGCCTGGCTATATGATGGAGCAACTCGGTATCCAAAACGTGGTTACCTCTAATGAAGAATGGCCGACCGTAGGCTGGGAGTCGATTGCTCGGGCTAATCCTGACGTTATCGTGGTGGCACGCATGGACCGGCGCCGCTACCCAGGCGACGACCTGGCCACCAAACTTGAGCTTCTACAAAGCGACCCGGTTACTCGCGAAATGGACGCCGTGAAAAACGGCCGCATTGTGGAAATGGATGCCCATGCGATGAGTGCCACCATGCGCAGCATTTATGGCCTTGAGTCTCTTGCCCAAGCGTTATCGACCATGTCATTTAACTAATGCCTATCGCACTAAAGCGATCATCCACGGAGGGCTTTTGGTGGCGCTGGCTATGGTTAACGCCGCTTGTGCTGTTTATAGCGCTAATGGCGGGCACCGCGATTGGTGAGACATCTATTCCTATTGAGACGATTTTCAAAGTGCTGGCTAATCAGCTGTTCGGGGCTGACTATGTCGTTGATCGCATTGATGCCGGCATTATTTGGAACTATCGGCTTAGCCGCGCCATTGTTGCCGCCTGCTGCGGCACGGGTTTGGCCTTAGCGGGGGTGGTGCTACAAGCCCTGTTGCGCAACCCTCTCGCCGACCCTTATCTCATGGGCATATCGGCCGGGGCTTCCACCGGCGCGGTCGCCGTAGCGGTGGCGGGCGTTGGCGCAGGCGTTATAACGCTTTCGATTGGCGCTTTCGCGGGCGCGGGATTGGCGTTCGGCTTAGTGATACTGCTTGCCCATGCGGCAAGCAGTGGCACCGGCGGCGGGCGTGGCATTCAGGCGGCGGGGGCTATTATCTTAGCGGGCATTGCGGGCTCGCAGCTATTTAATGCGCTGACCGCTTTCATTATTACTAAATCGGCTAGCGCTGAGCAGGCCCGTGGAATCATGTTTTGGCTACTGGGCAACCTTTCCGGCGTGCGCTGGGACAATGTTTGGATGGCAGTTCCCGCCGCGCTGTTTGGCCTTATTATTTGCCTATGGCACCGGCGAGCCCTGGATGCCTTTACCTTCGGCACCGATAGCGCGGCCTCCATGGGCATTGCCGTGCGGCCGGTGCGCGGCCTACTGATTACCACGATGGCGCTGGTGACAGCGATCATGGTGTCTATGGTAGGGGCCATCGGCTTTGTGGGCCTGGTGATTCCGCATGCCATGCGCTTTATTGTCGGCAGCCGCCATACGCGGCTGGTGCCTGCCGCGGCGCTGGCGGGCGCTGTATTTTTGATTTTTTCAGATATCCTTTCACGCATTTTGGTCACAGGACAGGTGCTACCGATTGGCGTCATCACATCGCTTATTGGCGCGCCGGCCTTTGCTCTTATCCTGATACGCGGGACAAGGACACGATGAAAATCACCGCCGAACAACTCACCTGGCGCGTTCACGGCAGCCAGCTCCTGACGGACGTTTCGCTGTCGGTATCGCCTCGCCAAACCTTTGGCCTGATTGGCCCCAACGGTTCAGGCAAAACCACCCTGCTTCGGCTTCTCGCGGGGCTGCGCAAACCGAAGCAAGGCCGAGTGCTGCTGGGTGATCGGCCGATGGATACCATGCGTCAGCGAGATATCGCCCAATCGGTTACGTTAGTAGAACAGCAGGCGGAAACCACTGATCGCATCAAGGTGCGCGATGTCGTGGCGCTTGGCCGTACGCCGTTTCTGTCAGCGCTGCGCCCCTGGTCCCACCAGGATGAGCTGATTGTGGCGCAGGCGCTAAAGGATGTGGATATGCAGCATATGGCTGACCGTTTTTGGCACACGCTGTCAGGCGGCGAACGCCAGCGTGTGCATATTGGCCGCGCCCTGGCTCAGCAGCCTAAAATTCTGCTGCTTGATGAGCCGACCAACCATTTAGACATTCGCCATCAGCTTTCGATTCTTGAGCTGGTCAGGCAACTACCGATCACGGTGATTATTTCTCTTCACGATCTTAACCACGCCATGGAGTGCGACCGAATAGGCGTCATGGAGGGTGGCCGTTTGGTTGACACCGGCCCACCTCGAGACGTGCTGACACCTTATCGCTTACGTCAGACGTTTGGCGTTTATGCTGATATCTTCGCCGACCCCATCGACGGCAGCCAGGTGATGCGTTTTCGTAGCGCCGTTTAATAACAGCCTGCGACTTAAACACTTACCTAAAAAACTCCCAGACGACGCTGTGCTCAGTGCCCATGCTCCACAGCAGCACCGTAACGACGAGGAGTGCTTCTAGCACCAAGACACCGATCCCCAATGTCTTGATTGAAAGAATGAATCCACGCTGATGACTAATGCCTAGAAAACTGGGCGTCCCTCTGTAGAGCAGGTAGCCGGAATACACCAGCCCAATCACCATCCCCAGCATACAGAGCCAGAAAACCGGATATAGCGCAAAAACCCCGCATATAAACATGGGGGTCGCAATGTAGCCCGCAAAGATAAGGCAGTCGCGGCGACTGGGGCGCTGCTCTATATCGCGAGCCATCCAATAGATCACGCTACCTACAATGCCAACGGCCAGCAGTATCAGCGCATAAAAAGCCACGCCTAGCGCAATGCCGTTTGAGAGAGACACTTTATAGGTGTCACTGCCGCCATAGGTCCAGCCAACCTGAGTGGTACCAATCAGTGCGCAGATGACGGGGATAGCGGCAAGCAAAAGAACGTGGTGAGCATAAAGATGGGTGACCGTTTCATGCTCGCCACTGATCTTATGCCATTCTCGTTCAGGATGATGGAGGAGCCCCCAAACATGATGGATCATAACGACCTCCCGTTTTTGCAGATGCAATATCGATAGGATCATTCATTAACCGACCGGGCCAGCAGTGGTCCGCATCAATATTCAGTGTAGGCCAAGAATCAGGTGTGAAGGGGTTTATCACGGAGGGTTTTAGAAATAGATTATCCGTTGATGGGCACAAACACCGGTGCGCCATCCACCTCAACCACCGTTAACCGCTGGCGATACAGCTTTTCCAATGCGCTAGGCACCAGCATGCTATCCCGCGTGCCCCAACAGGCCTCGCCATTAGGATAAAGCAGCAGCACATGGTCGCACCAACGGGCCGCTAAGTTGAGATCGTGCAGACACATCATTACCGCATGGCCGGAAGCGGCCTGCTCGGCCATAAGCTTCATCACTGAGCTTTGATGATGAAGATCAAGATGATTCGTGGGCTCATCGGCCAGCCACACGCTAGGTGCCTGCGTTAGCACGGTGGCAATCGCCACGCGTTGGCGCTCGCCGCCCGAAAGCGTGCTGACCAAGCGGTCACGTAAATGCGCCACGTCTAAGCGCTGCAGCGCTTCTTCCGCACGCTGATAGTCCGCGGCGCCCTCCATTTGCCAAGCCGATAGGTACGGATGACGCCCAATCAGCGCGGTCTCTAACACAGACGCAGGAAAGCCATCCTGGCGATCCTGAAATATCAGCCCCAAGCGCTGTGCAATATAGCGGCGGCGTTGTTGACGCATGGGCTGTCCATTCAATTCAACCTCGCCGGACCGGGGCGCATGCAGCCCCGCCAACGTATGCAGCAGCGTCGTTTTACCCGCGCCATTGGGACCCAATACACCCCAACGCTGACCGGGCTGAATGGTTATATTAAGCGGCGTACCGCTTTCTCTACCGGGCACATCGATGATGAGGTCATGGGTAGAAAGTACGCTCATCAGCGGCTCCGATAGAGCAGAAACAAAAAGGTAGGAACGCCCAGTAGCGCGGTGATCACCCCGACCGGCAGCTGTTCTGGCGCAATCATGGTGCGCGCCAGCGTGTCGGCCAGCACTAGCAGCGTGCCACCGGCTAACGCGCAGGCAGGCAGTATCAGCCGCTGATCATTACCCAACAGCAAGCGCAGCATATGCGGCACGACCAAGCCCACAAAACCAATACTACCGGCGGTTGTCACTGCCGCCGCCGTCAGTAAGCTGGCGGCAACGTAGATACACCACTCAAGCGGCTTGACCGCAACGCCCAGTGCGGCAGCCTGCTGCGGACCACGCGCCAATACGTTTAAGCTGCGCCCAAGCGGAATCAGCACCACGCAGATGGCTAATAGCAGCAGTAGCGGCGGCCACGGCGTTCGGGCGTAGGAAAGATCGCCCATCAGCCAATAGAGCATTCCCGGCAGTCGTTCGGCCGGGCTTAAGGCCAACATCAGCGTAATCACCGCGCCCCACCCCGCCGCGACGACCACCCCCGTGAGCAGCAGTCGAGAAGGTGTCCAACTACCGCTGCCGTGCGCCAGCCCAAATACCAGAAAGGTAGAAAACAGCGCGCCGCCAAATGCCGAGCTTGAGATGGCTAATCCCCCTAGCCCTGCTAACATGGCCGCCAGCGCGCCAATCGAGGCACCACCAGAAAGCCCAAGCACATAAGGATCGGCCAGAGGGTTTCGCAGTAGCACCTGCATTAACGCCCCAGCTACCGCTAGCAAACCACCCACGGCAAAGGCCGAAAGCGCGCGAGGCAAGCGCAACTCTAGCACCATGATCCGCGCCAAGGCATCGCCCTGCCCGCCATCGCCCGTCACCACAGCCCAAATTTGTGCGGGGGAAATCTGCGCACTGCCGACACCCAGTGCTACCAGCAGCGCACCCAGCGCCGCTAGCAGCAATAGGCCCAGTGGCAGGCCCAGGCGCGTTAGCATTAAGTATTCCTGCGCTTTTGACGGGCGATATCAAGCTTCTCACAGAGCAGCTGAGTGCCCTCCATGAGGCGTGGCGTGGGGCGCTGTATGAGCGATGGCGGTACGAAAAACAGGTTATCTTCAGCCACGGCCATCAGACTAGAATACTGCTCCCAGTGCGTGAGCCAGTGACGATTTTCCTCTCCCATACCGCCGGCAACAATGACTTCAGGGTTAGCGGCAAGCACGGCTTCATCGTCGATGCGTGGGACAAGCCTCGACTGCCCGCCGAAGACGTTAACACCGCCACACATTGTGACCACTTGGCCAATAAGGTGCTGATCATTAACGCTCATCAATGGTTCATCCCACACCTGGTAGAACGTCGGCACCGGGTCGCGCTCGCTGTAGCGTTCGGCAAGCTCGGTCATGGTCGCGCGGAAATTATCGGCAACGGCCTGCCCGGCAGCTTCAGTACCGGCCAAGCGTGCCAAGCGTTCTATGGCGCTGGCCACGCCTTCCATACTGCGTGGCTCAATGTAAAACACCGGCATCCCCAGTGCTTTCAGCGTTTCAAGCTGCTCTGCCGGGTTGCCTGTTACCCAGCCGATCACTAGATCGGGCGCCAGACCTACCAGCGCTTCTAAATCAATGCGGGTATGGCTACCTACCGAGACCACGTTTTTAGCATCAGGCGGGTAGTCGCTGTAAGACACCACTGCCACCACTTGGTCGCCGGCACCGGCTGCGTACGTCAGCTCAGTCGCCCCCGGCGAAAGGGTAGCAATACGCTTAGCAGCCGAGTGAAGGCACACCTCACGGTCACGGTCATCGATTGCGCAGCGCGCAGGGTTATCGGCGTACGACGCTACCGATGCAACCAACAGCGCGAGGCCTAAGGCCCCGCACAGTCGGTGATTTTTCCTATTGGCCAAAGTGCACACTCAAAAATCCTGCTCGGCCTGCGTTAATGTAGTCCGCGCCGTCAAAGGAACGCGTGGTGATGTAGTCTTGATCCAGCGCATTTTCAACCGTCACACGGGCGCTCCAAAGCGGAGTGAACTGCCAGCCTGCACGAAGGTTAACAAGCCCATAGCCACTAAGGCGATCGTTATTTTGCGCATCACGATAGCGATGATTTTGCACTACCCACGAGCCTCCCAACGACCACTCGCCCAGCTCGCGATCAGCATCTAAGCGCACACTTTGCGTGGCGCGATTTTGTAGACGATTACCTGTCAGGCGATTTTCCGGATCGGTATAGGTCAATGCGGCGGCCAGCGTCCAATCATTAATCTCAACGCCACTTGCAAGCTCAGCACCGCGAATGCGTGATGTGGGCACATTGAACTGAACACCCTGCCCTGCGATCAGGTTATCGATATCCGTTTGATAGATGGCCGCATCCCAGAACCAGTTTGCATACTGGCCGCGCACGCCGACTTCAATTGATTCAGACGTTTCCGACTCTAAATCAGGATTGCCAAAGCCAGGGAAATATAGCTGGTTATAGGTAGGCGCATTAAACGCCGTCCCGTAGCTCGTGCGTAACGTATGATGGCCATCTAAGTCATAACCCAACCCCAGGCTACCCGTTACTTCATTGCCATAGGCTTCGTTATCGTCAAAGCGCAGGCTGGCCTGAAGCATAAACGGCGAAAAATCCAGCAGCGCCTGAGAGAAAACAGCGGCGTTGCTGCGGCTATTTTCATCGTATGCCGTCGTGCCGCTTACCCTGTCTTCGCTGTACTCAGCGCCGGCGATTAGCTCATGCACTCCCGCCGTGAAGGTGTTTTCCCAGCGAGCGGTACGCACTTTGGTATTAAAGACAGACTCCCCTGAATCAGCGACGTTATCGCTTTCATCCCGGGACTCGCTGAGCGTCAGTCGACTCCGCCAGTTGTCCATCAGCGGTAGCTCGCCATAGACACCCGCTACCTGCTGGACAAAATCGTTCTCACCGCCGTCATATTCATTGTTACCGCGCGCACGAAGCGCCAGTACGCCCATTTCCGCGCCGCTTTCAAACGTATGCGAAACGCGCGCCAGCGCGGACGTATTGTCGTAACCTTTGTCGTCGCCACTCCTGCGCACAGGCTGGCCATCGGTGTTGAAATGACTGCCGGCAAAGCTATAGCGCGTGCCGCCTTCGCGACCGCTCACGCCAGCACTTAGCCGCTGGGTATTGAAAGAGCCCCCGCCTACCGATATACGCGGCTGCGGCCCCTCTTCATCGCCTTGCGGCGTAAAGAGCTGAATGACGCCACCAATCGCATCGGCACCGTAAAGGCTGCCGCGCGGGCCACGTACAATTTCCGCACGATCAAACATGCGCGGGTCAAGATACGACCACGCTGCACCGCCGCTAGTGGCAGAACGTAAACGGATACCATCAATTAACAGCACGTTTTGGCCGCTACCGGTGCCACGAATAAAGACGCTGCTGTTTTTGCCGAAGCTGCCATTGGAAGATACATCAACGCCCGGCTGGCCGCGGAGAAGATCGGTAATGCTGGTAGGGTCCTGGCGGCGAAAAGTCGCTTCGTCTATCACGGTTACCGACGAAAGGCTTTCATTAGCCGTACGCGGGGCCAGTGCTGCGGTGACCACAACAGGGTTAAGTGACTCAGCCGCTGTCGGCGTATTTTGCGCCGTGGATTGGGCCTGAACAGCCAGCGGTAGCGCAGACATAGCTAACGCCGCAAGCGTTGCGGTGGTATTAGAGCGATGGTTCATGTGAGATCCCTTGCGCGTCGTGCTCACCCGCACAACGTATTTTTTTTGGCCGAGCGCAGGGCATAACTAGGCATAGCAAGGCAATAACGGTCGCACTGCATGATCACATCATGCCGCCGTCAACCACCCTGAGAGCGCCCACCGCGTCTCGGTATAGTTTGGTTCTGTTGAACCGCTACTCTCGGGCCGGTCTCCGGGCTGACGAGCGAAAGGCGGGCCTAACAAGGCCCACTCATTTCTGAACGACCACCTTCCCATGCCAAGGCACAGTGGCGTTTTAGCCGTTCTTATCTCGATCACCGTTGCGGGGGCAGCGTTGGAATCACGCAAGGCGTTCACCAACTTCCCGTTTCACTAGCGGCTTTTATACCGCCAGCACCTGAGAGTGCGCGTAAGCTAGCAACTTGCTATGAGGAGGTCAATTGAAAGAGAAGGTCAATTAAAGTGCCGTGAGCAGGCCTTTAACTAAGGGTGAAGCACTTATTTAATCGCCATCACCAGCCCGTGGCGGACATACCACACCCGCTCAGCGTGGGCGGTCATATCTTGAGTGAACCAACCATTTACATCGCGCAGGCGACGCTGCGTAGACTGCATGGGCACAATGCCACGCCCAACGTCAGTAGCGATGATAATTAACGCTGCGCTGAGTGTTTCAGCGCGCAGGCAGAGCTGTTCTATATCGCCCTGCCAGCGCTGGCGCAGCGTGTCGCTATCGGTTGTTTCTAAATCTGCGCTGAGCCAATCAAGCACACCATTAATTACAAGCGGCGTGTGGCTAGAAAGCGCTGACCGGCAATCACTCAGCGGCTTATGGGCTTTGAGTCGCCAGCTAGTGGCGGCGGGAAAGCGAGCGGCTACGGCGTCGCGCTTGCCAGCGCAGGCACCGCCGATGAAGAGCTGCATTGCCATTCTCCTTGTCCCTTTTCATCAACGTGATACGAGAGCTGCCAGCGCCTGCCCTCGGCTTGAAGTACCGTGGCGTCCCAAAAGTGGATAGTTTCAAAGCGCCTGCGCAGTTCACGAATAACGCCGCCGTGGGTCACGGCCAGAATTTTTCGATGACCGCTGGCCTGGGCATCAGCCGCCAAGTCAGATAGCCAGGCATCCAAGCGCTCACGCAGCTGGGCGGCAGACTCGCCGCCGGGAATTTGCAGCTCACCCACGCTGTCAATCCAAGCACGATAGTGCGGCAAGTCTTTCAGCTCGTCGTAAACCTTACCTTCGTAGTCGCCAAAATCTAGCTCGCGAAGGCGCGCTTCAAGGTGCACCGGCGCGCCCGTATCTGCCGCCTGCGACCATTCCAGCGTTTGCTGGCAACGGTGTAGGTCGCTTGAGTAAATGGAATCAAACGACTCAAGCGCCAGCGCTTCACGCAGGGTTATCAACCCCGCCTGCGCATCGGGGAAAAGCAGCGGAATGTCGCGCTGGCCTTGATAGCGGCGCTCTAAATTCCAAGCGGTGATACCGTGACGAACTGCCACCAGCTCCACAGTAAGATCAGTAGCCAAAGCTCTCCTCCTTCAATAGTGGCACCGACCATATCGCCGTTAATGCCGTTGAATAATCGCATCATGACTCCGCGCATGAGCATCACAAAGACCGCGACCGCTAGCAGCATTAACACTGTGGAAGGCACTAGCAGGGCTAACAGCGCCATCGGCAATAGCGCTAGCGCAACGTCCTGACCACTAAGCGACTGCTGCCAGCTCCATGCCAAGCCTTGCGATTGGGCGCAGGGCGTCAGCACCAACAAGGCAACGCCGGCCCAGCGGCCTAACGCGGGCATCGCCACTAGCCACCAGAGTGGCGCCTGATAGTGAAGCAGCGCCCATAGTAAAATGCCTTTCCAGGCGAGTAAAAACACCAGCACCAATATGCCGAAGCTACCAACCTGAGAGTCCTTCATGATTTCCCAGCGGCGCGCCAGCGGCTGATTGCTGCCCAGCGCATCAGCGATATCCATCACTCCGTCTAAATGCAGGCCACCCGATAACGCCACCCACACGCTTAGCACGGCCAGCGCGGTGATCGGTACCGGAGCGTTTTGCAAAAGCAGTGCGACGAGCGCCAGTACGCCGCCAATCAACAATCCCACCAGCGGGTAGGAGCGCACTGCCCAGCGGCGTGTGTCTGGCGTCCATGGGCAGGCAACAGGCAGTGGAATGCGGGTAAGAAACTGCAGTGCTAACACTAGACCCCATAGGGCATCTTTCATAATGGCCGCCCGTTCATAAATAGCATCCGCGGGTTGGTTTCCACTCCATCGCGCAGCCTGCCACCACCTCAATCACTGAGTCCGACTCTGCCGCCACCCAGCGGTGAGCGCGCTGTAGAAACGCGAGGTAGCGCCAGGTCTCGGCATCGGTGGGCGGCAGCGATTCATTGATATCGTTAGAGACAATCACTAAATGCAGGCTGCGTGCGCGGGCATCACAAAGACTATTGCCCAACAGCGTCAAGCCCTCCTCGTCACTCAGCTCACTGGCGTACAGCACTTGGCTGGCCCATAGCGTTAAGCAGTCAAGCAGCACGACACTGTTAGCGGGCAGCGCGGCAATCGCTTGATCGATACCGAGCGGCGCTTCGATGGTTTGCCACTGCACGGATTGTGACAGCGCGCGTCTGGACTCCCGATGGCGGGCCACCCGCTCGGCCATCTCCTCGTCATACACGCTGGCGGTGGCCAGGTAATAGCAAAGGGTGCCAGCGGCCGCCTTTAGCACTTGCTGCTCAGCAATGGCGCTTTTACCTGAGCGCGCCCCGCCGCTAACAAAGACAATCATGCAAAACCTTCATCAGCCGTTGATTGGCAGGCGCATCGCGCAGCGCCACGCGCAGCCAGCCACCGTCTAGCCCGGCAAAGTTATGCGTGTGGCGTACCAGCACACCCCGGCGCAGCAGCTGTTCAAACAGTGCATCACAGGTAATGTCATGCTGGGCGCCGGGCCTAATTAAAAAGAAGCAGGCATGGCTGGGCGCGACGTCCAATCCTAGTTGAGCCAGCGCTTGAGCCATGCGCGGATGCTCACTGGCAAGCCATCGCTGAGTGCGTCGTGCAAAGGCATCGTCTGCGAGCAGCGGCGCCACCAGCTCGGCTGCCAAATGATTAACACTCCAGGGTGGCTGATGAGCCCCTGCCGCGCTAATGGTGGCTTCATCCGCCAGCAGATAGCCCATACGAAGTCCTGGCAAGGTATAAAACTTGGTCATTGAGTGCAGCAATATCAGATGCGGAAAGCGCGCTAACAAAGGTGCCAGCGAGGCCGTTTGCTGGGTGTCATCAACCATATCGATAAACGCTTCATCAACCACCACGCGACAACCAAGCGCCGCGGTGCGCTCCAACAAACTCAGCATGGCCGGGGTATCTATAAGCGTTGCTGTCGGATTATTAGGTCGACAAAGGAACAGCACATCGTGGTCGGCTAGCGCTTCTAGAAGCGGATCACACGCCAGCGTAAAGTTCGGCGCGGTCAGTGGTAACACCGTGACAGAAAGCCGGTGAGCGCGACAAGCGCGGTCATACTCGCCAAAGGTGGGCGTAATGATAGCGGCTCGCTGACCGGCATGCAGCGCGGCAGCGAGGAAAATTGCCTCGGCTCCGCCGTTGGTCAGCAGCACTTGTTCGGGCTGAAGCTGATGATGTGTGGCAATCGCCTGACGGGCAGCGTGGTAATCGGGTGCTGGGTAGCATTCAACACCGGCCAGTTGCTCCATCAACCAATCGCGAACCCACGCGGGCGGGCCCATGGGGTTAAGGTTGGCACTAAAATCTTCCAGGCGATGATCTGCGGGCAAATTGAAATGTGCTAACAGTGCCTCGGCTT
Organism: Halomonas sp. AOP12-B1-6; assembly: GCF_052379225.1. NCBI lineage: Bacteria > Pseudomonadati > Pseudomonadota > Gammaproteobacteria > Oceanospirillales > Halomonadaceae > Halomonas > Halomonas sp. AOP12-B1-6. The sequence goes on along the minus strand of NZ_JBQSYK010000005.1, from coordinate 95,700 downwards.
GGCCGCCGTGGCTGGGCCATTCAAGCTCATTCATATTACCCCCGAGAAGATAGCCATCTTCATCGCTATCGGTACTATCATTAGAAGAACAAAGAGTAGCGTAAACAACAGCCACGCACCGTGCATTAAACGCACCGTGGCGCTGATGTGTGCAACCCGCAGCACGTTAATGGGTTCGCCTAGCGTCGCGCGGTGCGATGCTAGGCCTTGGTAGAAGCTCGTGCCGCCCAACTGCACACCCAGCAAGTGGGCAACCATTGCCTCCGGCCAGCCAGCGTTTGGGCTTAGGTGGCGCGGCGCATCGTGGCAGGTACTGCGCAGCGCACCTTTCCAGCGCACAGATAACACACCTGCAGTGCTTAATAGCAGGCCTGCAAGCCACAGGCACAGCGCCGTTAAGCGCGCCGGTAGCCAGTTGGCGATATCGTCTAGTTTGGCAGAAAAAAATCCAAAATCGCTGTAGCGCTGGTTTCGATAGCCGACCATCGAATCCAGGGTGTTCACCGCCTTGTAAGCCAGCGCTAACGGTGCGCCGCCAATGAAAGCAAAAAATAACGGTGCAACAATGCCGTCTACGGTATTTTCTGCCACGGTTTCCACCGTGGCGCGAGTAATATCGGCTTCATTTAGCGGGTGGGTATCGCGCCCCACAATCATACTCAGCGCTTGACGCGCTGCGGGTAAATCACCGTTAGTCAACGGCACGACAACGGCGCGCGCCGCATCACCCAAGCCCTTAATAGCGAGCGTGGTGGAAAGCAGCCAAAGCTCAGCGATAAGCGCCAAGCCTGGGTGCAGCTGTGCTAATGCCCAAAGCAACAGCCAGCTGACACCCAATACGCCGCCCACCACGCTGACCGTTAGTAGCAATCCGCTAAATCTTCGCGCAGCAGCAGAGCCACGGTTCCAGCGCCGCTCAAATACGCTAATGAAGCGCCCGATCAACACCACCGGATGCGGCCACGAGCGCGGATCGCCGATGATTAAATCAATCATAATGGCCAGCATGATCAAACCTGCCCCACCGAGCGTGGCGCCAGCGATCATGGCTTCGCCTTGTCACTAACGCCCGCCGCATCAAACGTGGCCATTTCGCGCATCATGGCAGTTGCCGCCTGTAGTAGCGGATACGCCAGCGCCGCACCGCTGCCTTCGCCTAGCCGCATGTTCATATCAAGCAAGGGCTTTGCTGCTAAGGCCGCTAACGCAATATCGTGCCCCGGCTCTTGGGAACGATGACCAAAAATGAGATAGCCACGCACTGCGGGGCAAAGTCGGCAAGCGGTCAGCGCGGCAACGGTGGCAATAAAGCCATCGACAATCGCCGGTAGCCGCTGGGCAGCCGCCGCCAAGTAAGCCCCCGTCATGGCGGCAATTTCCAGCCCACCCAGTTTAGCCAACACGTCAAAAGGTGCCTTAGGGTCAGCGCGCCGTGCGGCAATGGCACGCTCAATCACTGCGATTTTATGCGCTTGCTGGACGCTGTTAATCCCCGTACCCGCGCCTACTAGGTCTGCTACTGACCCGCCGGTCAAGGCCGCTAACATCGCGCTACTGGCGGTGGTATTCGCAATGCCCATTTCGCCAATAATCAGGCAATGGGTGCCGGCGTTTTGGGCTCGCTCAACGGCCGCAATGCCCGCATCAATCGCGGCCAAGGCCTCATACGCTTGCATCGCGTCTTCCACCAGCATATTCCCGGTGCCATGGCGTACCTTGGCATTGACCACGCTGGGTTCCGTTAGATGGCTTGCCACACCAACATCGACTATCTCAACACGGGCGCCAATCTGCCGGGCGAAGACATTAATCGCCGCGCCGCCGTGTACAAAGTTGGCTACCATCTGCGCGGTTACCGCTTGAGGAAAAGCCGAGACGCCTTCCGCGGCGACGCCGTGGTCTGCCGCAAAGACAATCACTGCTGGTGCTGCAACGCTGGGCCTTAGCTCGCCCGTCATGGCGCTAAGCTGAATCGCCAGCGCTTCCAGCGCACCCAGGCTGCCGGCAGGCTTAGTCAGCGTATCTAAATAGCGACGCGTTTCCTCACCCGCTAAGAAATTAACGGGCTGAATGCGGTTAACAGTGGCATGCATGCTGGCTCCAGCTCAGGGATGGCTCATTCAATAATCAAATGCGAGGTATAAAAGGGTAGCAAAAGCCCGAGTGCTATACTTGCTATTTCACGGGCGGCGCTCACACTCCGTCTGGATTTTATGGCGTCATGGAGGCCATTGTTGGCGATGTACTCCGGCCTAATTTGAGGTAATAAAACTACAAACAGTGTTTTTATTGCCGTAAAGTCTCTTATATCGACACCAAAGAATGTAAAATAACTACAAGTCTCACACACCGTCTCTATCATGCAGAGGTCACTATGCCGAGTTCAACACCTGCCCCATTAAACCCCATTGTTGCCGAAGTCACCCAGCGCATTCGTGAGCGTTCTGCCGAACGTCGTGCTCTCTATGAGCAGCGCATGGCTGACCAGCACAAGCGTGGTGTGCATCGAGGCGAGCTTAGCTGCGGTAATCTGGCTCACGGTTTCGCCGCCTGCAACCCGCGTGATAAGGGCGAGCTTAAGATGATGAACAGCGCGAACCTGGGCATTATTTCGTCTTACAACGACATGCTCTCAGCGCACCAGCCGTTTGAAACTTTTCCTGAAACTATTAAAGCCGCCGCGCGTGACATGGGCTCGACCGCTCAATTTGCCGGCGGCGTGCCGGCGATGTGTGACGGCGTTACCCAGGGCCAGCCAGGTATGGAGCTGTCGCTGTTCTCCCGCGACGTGATTGCGATGTCTGCAGCCATTGGCCTGTCACACAATATGTTTGATGCCGCTCTTTATTTAGGCGTGTGCGACAAAATTGTCCCTGGATTATTTATTAGCGCGGCGCGCTTTGGGCATCTGCCGGCCATGTTTGTGCCCGCAGGCCCAATGCCCAGCGGCTTGCCCAACAAAGAGAAGGCGCGTATCCGCCAGCTTTACGCAGAAGGTAAAGTGGGCCGAGCGGAGCTGCTTGAAGCCGAGTCCGACTCTTACCATAGCCCCGGCACCTGCACCTTTTACGGCACCGCAAACTCCAATCAGCTAATGATGGAAATGATGGGGCTACACCTGCCGGGCACGTCGTTCGTTAATCCTGGCAGCGACATGCGCGAAGCATTGACCCGCTACGCCACCGAGCAAGCCATTCGCAATACTGAGCCCGGCGGCAACTATCGTCCGTTCTATAAACAGATTGATGAACGCGCTATCGTTAACGCCCTGGTGGGATTGCTGGTCTCGGGCGGCTCGACCAACCATACGCTGCACCTGATCGCGATGGCCGCTGCTGCTGGAATCACCCTTAACTGGGACGACTTCACGGCGCTTTCCGCAGTGACGCCCAGCCTGATGCAGGTTTATCCCAACGGCCAAGCGGATATCAACCACTTCCAGGCCGCGGGCGGCATGAGCTACCTGTTCCGCGAACTGTTAGCGGCAGGCCTTATTCATGGCGATATCCCTACTGTCTTCGGCACCGATTTAACCGCCTACACCCAAGAGCCTTTCATTGAGAACGGCAAAATTGTCTGGCGCGAAGGCCCTGAGAAGAGCCTTGACGAAGACGTTCTTCGCCCTGTCGCAACGCCTTTCGCACCCACTGGTGGCCTAACGGTAATGAAAGGCAACCTGGGCCGCGGAGTGATCAAAGTGTCGGCGGTGGCAGAAGAGCATCGCATTGTAGAAGCACCGGTCAAAATATTTGAAGACCAAAACGATTTGAAAGGTGCATTTGAGTCAGGCGAACTGGATCGTGACGTTATTGCCGTAGTACGTTTCCAAGGCCCCAAAGCCAACGGCATGCCAGAGCTTCATAAACTGACGCCGTTCTTAGGCGTGCTGCAAGACCGCGGCCACAAAGTAGCGTTGGTGACCGACGGACGAATGTCAGGCGCATCGGGCAAAGTACCTGCCGCTATTCACATTAGCCCTGAAGCCTTGGATGGCGGCCCGCTGGCCAAGCTGCGCGATGGCGACATCGTGCGCTTAGATGCGAATGCAGGCACGTTAGAAGCAAAGGTTGATCCCGCTATCTGGGCGAAACGTGAGCAGGTGGTCGCCAATTTAGATCATTACCACGTAGGCATGGGTCGTGAGTTGTTTGGCGGCTTCCGCCATTTGGCCATGCGCGGCGAAGAAGGCGCCGGGGTATTTGGTGGGTTTGAAGCCGATGATCTCGCTCGCCAGCAGGAGCACATTTCACAAGAGGATGCTTGATGCGACCGGCATTAATCGGCGACATCGGCGGCACCAACGCACGCTTTGCGCTGGTGCCGCCGGGTGAAATGGCCCCACGCGATATTTTAAACCTGCCCTGCGCCGATTACCCCGGCGTAGTAGACGCTATTCAAGACTACCTGAATCGCGTAGGCGTTAGCGCTGCAGGCGCACCTCAAGAAGCATGCTTAGCCTTCGCCTGCCCGGTTCACGCTGAGCGGGTCAAAATGACGAACAACCACTGGGACTTTATGAAAGGTGACGTTCAGCAAGCGCTGAACTTATCGCTATTTAAAGTCATTAACGACTTCACTGCTCAGGCGCTGGGCGTGCCCCACGTGGCGGCAGGTGATTTGGTAGAGATCCAGCCTGGGAACCCCCAGGCGCATTCAACCCGCTTAGTCATCGGGCCAGGCACAGGGTTAGGCGTTGCTGGCGTGTTTCCCGGTCAACATGCCTGGATTCCTCTGCCAACAGAGGGCGGTCACATTACCTTCGCCCCCACTGACGATACAGAACGCGCGATTTTAGATATTTTTAAGCAACGCCGTTCGCGTATTAGCGTTGAGCGCCTACTTTGCGGTCAGGGCTTATTAGAGCTTTATCAAGCCTACTGCGTTATTGAAGGTGTCGAGCCGCGCCTGACGACCCCTGCCGACGTCACAGCAGCTGCCAATGAAGGTGATAGCCTTTCCACCGCTGCCCTGCTGCGTTTTCTTAAGATTTTAGGCGATGTTAGTGGCGATGCCGCGTTAACCATGGGCGCGCGCGGCGGGGTTTATCTGTGTGGCGGCATTCTTCCACGGCTGCTGGAATGGCTGCCGAAAAGCGAGCTACGTACAGCCTTTGCGAACAAAGGCCGCATAGGTGCTTATAATGCGGATATCCCCATATGGGTGGTTACCGCCCCCTGGACAGGTCTGCTGGGCGCCGCAGAAGCGCTATATAACGAAGAAGTTTTCTAACAAATTCAATAAGAGGCAGCTTATGACGCCAGTCATCGCATTTGGAGAAGCGCTCGTTGACATGCTCTCCAATCGCTTAGGGGTTTCAACGGCTTCCCAGGAAACCTTCACACCCTATGCCGGTGGTGCCCCCGCTAATGTCGCCGTCGCCTGCGCACGTTTAGGTGTGCCCAGCCAGTTTTTAGGCATGCTGGGCGATGATACGTTTGGCCATTTTCTGGTGAGAGAGCTTAATAGCCACGGCGTAGACACGGGCGGCGTAGTATTCACAAAGCAAGCACGCACGGCGCTGGCTTTTGTTTCCCGTGATGAGGCTGGCGAGCGCACGTTTGATTTTTACCGCCCGCCCGCCGCGGACTTGCTTTACCGCCTTGAGCACCTACCCGCGGGCATTTTCGAGAACCCCGCCATTTTGCATCTCTGCAGTAACAGCCTTACCGACCCCGACATCGCCGCCGTCACCCTTGCGATAGCCACCATGGCTAAGCGGGCAGGCTGTTTGGTCAGCGTAGACGCCAACTTACGCCACAACCTGTGGCCTGAGGGGTCGGCGGATATCAGCCTTGTCACACAGCTGCTCGACAGCGCCGAGCTACTCAAGCTCTCCCAGGAAGAGCTTGACTACCTGCGTGCCGATCATGACGCTGAAGCGTGGCTAGCCCAACGGCTAGCGGCGGGAGTGAAAATTGTTTTGATCACCGATGGTCCCAACGACGTCGTACTCAAGGGCATCGATATTGATCAGCGCATTGCGCCACCCAACGTTGTCGCCATTGACACTACCGCCGGGGGCGACGCCTTTATCGGTGGTCTGCTCGCCGAACTCTCGGCTCACGGCATTAACGAAAACTGGCAGCGCGATAGCAACTTTCTAACCCAAGCAGTCGCTACCGCCTGCCGCTGCGGTGCCTTTGCCGTGACCCGGCCTGGCTCCTATGCAGCGCTACCCACCCGGGCGGATATTATCTAGCATCCCTATCCAGGCATTAACCTATCGGCGCACCTGCATCAGGCGCGCCGTTTTGCTGTTGCTAACACCCATGCTCTTACGCGCTCTTCCCCGTGGTGCTTAGCGCCCAATCAACTAGGACTTATGTCTAAAACCGTTTGGTTGTAGAAATGTCAGACATTTAATAAACTGAGCTAAATACGGTTATTAACGAGACGCGCCATGACGCTGGACACCCTGCCGCCCCACACAGGTGGTGCCGAACATTTAGCACGCCTACTGGCGCAGGCATTGCTAGCAGGCCGTTGGCAGCCGGGCGACGCCTTTCCGCGCGAACTGGATATCGCTAGACACTTTGCGGTTAGCCGTAACCAGGTTCGCAACGCGCTAGCCACTCTCACCTCGGCGGGGCTATTAGAGCGCACGGCAGGCCGTGGCACGCTGGTTCGCGAGATGGGTGACTGGCACCTGCTCGACCCGCTAATGAGCAAGTGGATGACAGGCCTGGTCAATATTGACCCCCAGTTAGTACGTGCCATCTATGCCTTTCGCTACTCAGCCGAACCCATGGTGGCTGGGCTAGCGGCTCAGGCAGCCCTACCTGAAGATCTTGAGCGCCTAGAAACCGCCTTTGCCGGCATGGAAAAAACCGCTGCCAGCACTGATCTACGTGGCGAACACGCCGAGTACGACGTCGCTTTTCACGATGCGACCTACCGGGCTACTCACAATCTCGTCTGGCGGCAAATGGGGCATCTGCTGCGACCTTCTATCATGGCCCTTGTTTGGGGATCGCAAGACCGCACTGGCACCTTAGACGACAGCCTTTCACGCCATCGCCAGGTGCTTGAAGCGATACGCAACCGAGACATCAGCGCCGCAGAGTCCGCAGCGCACGAAGTCCTTCGCCGTACGGCTATCGATCTTGGCATCGTCAGTTAATCATTAAGAGGAAGATTGAATATGAAAATCACCCGTCTCAAGACCTGGCAGGTTCCGCCGCGCTGGTTATTTCTGAAAATCGAGACTGACGAAGGCTGCTACGGGTGGGGCGAACCCGTCGTAGAAGGTCGCGCCGCCACGGTTGAAGCCGCCGTGCATGAGCTTTCTGACTATCTGATTGGCCAAGACCCGCACCGCATCGAACATCTCTGGAACATGATGTATCGCGCTGGTTTTTATCGCGGCGGCCCGATTTTAATGAGCGCGATCGCGGGGATCGATCAGGCACTATGGGATCTTAAAGGTCGCGATCTGGGTGTGCCGGTTCACCAGCTACTCGGCGGTGCCGTGCGCGACAAGATGCGCATGTACGCCTGGACCGGTGGCGATCGCCCAAGCGATGTAGGCGCGGGTGCTAAAGCGCTGGTCGAAAAAGGCTTTACCGCGTTCAAAATGAACGGCACACCAGAGATGCAGATTGTTGACTCGCACCGCAAGGTCGACGAAGCAGTGGCCCGGGTCGCAGAAGCCCGCAATGCCGTGGGCCCTGATGTCGGCATTGGTATCGACTTTCACGGCCGCGTACATCGGCCAATGGCCAAAGCGCTGCTACGCGAATTAGAGCCCTTCCACCCGATGTTTGTGGAAGAACCGGTTGCGCCGGAACACCTGCCCTGCTTGAAAGATATTGCAGGGGGCTTGGGTTATCCGCTGGCGACGGGTGAGCGCCTGCACACCCGTTTTCAGTTTCGCGACCTGCTCGCTGATGGCATGATTGATATCATTCAGCCCGATATCTCGCACTGTGGTGGCATCAGCGAAGGTCTTAAAATTGCCGCCCTGGCATCCGCCTACGATGTGGCGCTAGCGCCGCACTGCCCGCTTGGCCCGCTGACATTAGCCGCCTCGCTCCAGCTGGACGCGGTGAGCCACAACGCTTTTATTCAAGAACAAAGCATGGGCATTCATTACAACCAGGGCAACGATGTACTCGACTACCTGGTTGATAAATCAGCTCTCGCCATTGAAGACGGTTTCTGCGCGATTCCCCAAGGTCCAGGGCTTGGCGTGGAAATCAACGAAGAGTTCGTTGAGGAGCGCTCCAAGGTTGGCCATCGCTGGCGCAACCCGGTGTGGACGCACGAAGACGGCTCTATTGCAGAGTGGTGAGCATGAGGTTAATTAAATGAAAACAACCGCTGCAGAAATAGCGCCTCAGTTAGCTTGGATTGCCGTGGACTGGGGCTCCAGTAACCTGCGCGCCTGGGGGCTGGATAAGCACGACCACGTGATTGCCCATGCCAGTAGTGAAAAAGGCATGCTGTCGTTAAAGGCCGATGAGTACGAAGCAGAGCTGCACCGACTGGTAGCTGACTGGCTGCCCGACAGCGGCCAGATCAACGTAATGGTGTGCGGTATGGCCGGGGCTCGACAAGGGTGGCGGGAAGCCGCTTATTTGCCGGTGCCCACGCGCCTTGATCAGCTTAGCCAGGGCGCTGTGATCCCTACGCTGTCTAACGACCGGCTGCGCGTGCATCTGCTGCCTGGCTTGAGTCAAACCCGCAGCGCATCCGCTCATTTTGATGTCATGCGCGGCGAAGAAACCCAACTGGCGGGCCTGGTGGCCGATAACGCCAGCTTTTCGGGCCTTGCATGCCTGCCCGGTACTCACGCCAAATGGGCGATGCTGGCATCCGGTGCCGTCACGCAATTTACTACCTATTTAACCGGCGAAACATATCAGCTGCTGGCACGCCAATCGGTTCTACAGCACTCTATTGGTAGCGACGATTTAAACGATTCGGCTTGCCGCGACGCGTTTATAGCGGCAGTCAGCGAGATCCATAAAGCGCCAGCCACCTTTAGCAGCCGCCTTTTTGGCCTACGCGCGCAAGACTTACTCGACGGCACCTTACCACTAGGCAAGGCGCGCTCAGCAATACTCGCAGCAAGGCTTTCAGGACTGACTATCGGACTGGAGCTTTCAGGCGCTTGTCACGCATGTCCGGCGTCTGAGCCCATTACTCTGATTGGCAATCAGGTGCTTTGTCAGCGCTATACGCTGGCCCTGAATGCTATCGGCTATCAAACACAGTATGTGGATGGCGATACGGCCGTACTCGCAGGTTTACGCCTTGCGCATCAAGCGCTGAAGACTTGATGCACGCGCGAATCGCTTGGACCACTATCGGCATACTTAAGGTTGCAACAATTAACGTAAGGAGAGATTGGCTATGACGCTGCCTCTGATTGGTATTTTACGCGGTGTAGCGCCCGATGAAGTCGTTGATATCGCGGCAGCGGTGCTGGCGGCGGGCATTACGCAAATCGAAGTGCCGCTCAACTCCCCCAGCCCGCTGGAAAGCATCCGCCGATTGGTCGATGCATTTGGCGATCGCGCGGTGATTGGCGCAGGCACGGTGCTGACGCCGGCACAAGTGCGCGACGTCCACGCCGCTGGGGGGCGCTTGATTGTATCGCCTAACTGCCAGCCAGCGGTCATCGAAGAAACCCATCGGCTTGGCATGGCAAGCTGGCCGGGCATTGTCACGCCCTCCGAAGCCTTCGATGCGTTAGAAGCAGGCGCCACGGGGCTTAAGCTATTCCCCGCCGTTCAGGTAGGTTTAGAGGGCATGAAAGCCGTTCGCGCCGTGCTACCGGTAGGCACTCTGCTATATGCGGTGGGCGGAGTAGGCATCGATAATTTTGCCCAATGGCGCGCCGCTGGCGTTGACGGTGCAGGCCTGGGCAGCGCGCTATACAAGCCTGGCCAAAGCGCTTCCCAGGTGGGGCAACAGGCGCAAGCCCTTGTCGATGCGTGGTTGGCAGGAGAACAATAAGGGGAGCTAACAACAATGGGCGCAGGCATGCATGTTGCAACGTGGCAGGCAGAGTTAGCGGTTGATTGCCGCTGCACATTAGGTGAAGGTCCGCAGTGGGACGCTAAAAATAAGCGCCTTTATTGGTGCGATATTCTTGGAAAACAGCTGCACTGGCTATCCCCTAGCAGCGGGGAAAGCGGCTATTATCCGCTTGATCATAGGGTATCGCTAGCCACTCCCCTTGAAGAAGGCGGACTGCTGTTAGTGGGTGAAAATCGCTTAAGCCGCTTCGACCCTAGCAGCGGCAGCGTAGAAACATTTTGTGACTTCGAAGCCGATAACCCACTTACCCGCAGCAACGATGCCCGGGTTGATCGACATGGCAGCCTGTGGCTTTCCAGCATGGGTAAGGCTGCCGAAAAAGGCGCAGGCAGTCTTTATCGCCTGCATCGCGGCCAGCTCACACTTTTACGCCCGAACCTGACAGTTCCCAACGCCATTTGCTTCTCTGAAAACGGCGAGTTCGCCTGGTTTACCGACACCGCTGCCGGCGTAGTGATGCGCTGGGCGCTAGATCGCGATGGATGGCCAACGGGTGAGCCAGTGCCCTGGGCTGATTTCTCATCTGTACTGGGCAACCCAGACGGCGCCGTAATGGACAGCGAAGGCTGCCTGTGGCTCGCGCTTTGGGGGGCAGGCCAGGTGGTTCGCCTTGATCATGAGGGTCAGATCATTGCTCGCGTTGAGCTTCCCGTCAGCCAGCCCTCCTGCCCCGCGTTTGCAGGTCCTAACCTGACAACGCTATACATCACCACGGCCCAGGAAGGCTTTAGTGCCGCACAGCTTGCCCAGGAACCGACCGCTGGTTCACTTTACGCGGTAGACACCGGCATTGCCGGTTTGGCTGAGCTGCCGCTACGCCTGATATAACGCGAAGGCCCCGCCAGCATATGCTAGCGGGGCCTTGATCTTGCGGCTGAAATATCTGGTTTTCTAGTTACTCGATACCACTATTAGCCCGCAAAGCTTATATACATCACGATCACTAACACCACCAAAACGATACCAGCGGGTACCGCGCCTTTCCACGGTGTTAGGTCAACATCACCGGTATGCTCCTGTACCCAGTCAGTCTCACGGGGGCGCAGCTTACCGATAATTAGCATCGTCACCACCAACAGCACAAACACCAGCGCCACAAAGTGGAACTCGTTCATGACCTGTGGCAGCAAGTTAAAGGGCGGTACAAAGTAGCCGGCGGCAATCAGCAAGCAACCACCCACCAGCGCGATTTTAGCCGCCATGGGAGGAACGCGTTTCGTCAGTAGCCCCACCAGCACGACGGCCAGAATGGGAATGAAATAGATCGCATTCATCTTCTGCAGATAGCCAAACAGACTCTCTTGACCTGCCAGCAGCGGTGCAATGATCATGGTAAGAACCGCCATGATCCAACCAAACACCTTGCCCGATTTCACGACCTGCGCTTCAGTGGCCTCTTTATTAAACACACCTTTATAGATGCCTAAGCTGAAAATAGTCGTCGTGCTGTTAAGTGCCGAGTTAAACGATGACAAAATCGCCCCTACCATTACCGCGGCGAAAAAACCTGTTAAGTAAGGCGGCAATACGTTAAACACCAAGTGCCCATAGGCTTCATCAGCACGCACGCCCTGATCGGCATAAAGGTGATAAGCAATAATCCCTGGAAGTACCAGATAAAGCGGACCTAGAAGCTTGAATAAGCCGGTGAGCAAAACGCCTTTCTGGCCTTCAGCCAGGTTTTTCGCGGCAAAGGTACGCTGAATAATCTGCTGGTTGGTGCTCCAATAGAACAAGTTAATCAGGAATACGCCGGTAAACAGCGTGAAGAACGGCACCTGCTGATCACCGCCGCCAATCGAATTAAGCTTGTCAGGGTCACTCTCTTTAAGAATGCTCCAGCCTTCCATAATGCCTGTGCCACCGCTCACGGCCTGCAGACCGTAATAGACGATGACAAAACCACCAATTAATAGACCGACCCCGTTAAGAGTGTCAGAGACTGCGACTGTGCGCAGCCCGCCAAACAGTGCATACACGGCCCCGATGATGCCGACGATCCAGACCGTTAACCAAAGCAGCGTCGTGGAAGACTCAATGCCGGTTAACCCCTGCAGATCAAGCATGCCCTGCAGCCCTATCGCCCCCGAATAAAGGATGATTGGCAGTAGAATAACAGCATAAGCAAGCAGGAAAATAATGTTGGTAATCAGCTGTGTATCTTTATCAAAACGAATTTCAAGCAGCTGCGGCAGCGTTGCTATACCGCTTTTCAAAAAGCGTGGCAGGAAAAACAGTGCTAATGCCACCAGCGCGATAACCGCCACGACTTCCCAAGCCATGACGCTCAAGCCATCGGTGAAGGCCGCACCGTTGAGCCCTACCATTTGCTCGGTAGAGAGGTTGGTCATCAGCAATGAACCGGCGATCAGTGGAAACGTTAGGGTACGCCCCGCTAGAAAGTAGCCGTTGGTACTCGAGTGGTCATCTCGGCGGGTGATTCGCCAAGTGATAAAGGCGACAAATCCTGTAAAGAACAGAAAAGACGCCAGGGTCAACGCGTGCATAGGGCTCACCTCATCATCGTTATCAGTGATGCGCACGTCACAATCGATGCGCACTCAAAATGTCAGACATATCGGCTATCATTTTAGACGAGCTAAATATAACTTAGTAATAAGTCTTTGGTCTTAAATCCGCGTCAAAGCGATCAACAGGCGTCACGAAGCCATAAAAAAACCCTAACAGTTATTTAAAACAGTTAGGGCGCGTGTTGCTTCGCTAGCGGCTACCCGCCGAGGCAGCCTGATTAGTGGTGAAAACGCTCGGCCGCTTGACGGGCCAGCTCACGAATACCATCCCAGTCTTCCGCCTCTACCATGGCTTTCGGCGTTAGCCAGGAGCCACCGACACACATTACGTTGGGCAGCGACAGGTAGTCATCGGCGTTATCTACCGTGATACCACCGGTGGGACAAAAACGTGCTTCGGGAATAGGGGCGCCAAACGCTTTGATCGCTTTCGCTCCACCGCTAGATTCTGCCGGGAAGAATTTAAACCGGCGATAGCCGTACTGCCAGCCGGTCATTAGTTCAGACACTGTCGACACACCCGGCAACATTGGCACTGCGCTTTCAATGCCATAACGATACAGCGCTTCTGTCGCGCCCGGCGTCACGATAAAGTCAGCCCCCACCTGCTCGGCTTGGCGATACTGCGCCGGTGTTAGCACCGTGCCAACGCCAATGCTGGCGCCAGGCAATGCTTCGCGCATGCGTTTAACCGCTTCTAGCGCGCAGTCGGTACGTAAAGTGACTTCAAGTACGGTCAAACCGCCTTCGACCAAAGCACGTCCAAGCGGCACGGCATCTTCCAAGCGCTCAACGGTAATCACCGGAATAACTTCGGCTTTTAGGCAGATGCTATCAAGCTCAGCGGTGCGGGTAGACGGTAATTGTTTTTCAATGGTCATGTGCGAGTCTCCAAAAATCTATTATTGCCCGGCCGATAGGTGGCTAAGCGCGAAGCGTTAAGGCGCCCAGTAAATCGCTAGTGGGCAAGATAAAAAGGCCCGGATAGGCAGTTGGCGAACATCATCGCCATTTAATGCCTTCGCCAGCACGGCTCGCTTATCCTCACCGGTAATGTGCAAAAAATGACGGCGCGCTTGATGTAAGCGATCCGCTGAAAAGGTAATTCGTGGCTGTAACTGGCTTGGCGTTCTTACCGCCACCAGCGGCTCGCCTGTAGCCAACGCTAGCGTAAGCTCAGGGCTGTCGGGGAATAGCGAGGCCGTATGGCCATCGCCGCCCATGCCTAAAATCACCGCGCTAGCTGGCCAAGCAAGCAAAGCAGCCTGCTTAGCAACATGCTCCACGCCCTCCTCTGGGGTCTCTGCATCACAGGTTAACGGTAAAAAAGTGGCGGCCGCGGCGTTGCCTTGCAACAAGTGCTCACGCACTAACTTGGCGTTGCTGTCGCTGCTGTGTTCGTCTACCCAGCGCTCGTCGGCAAGCGTGATGTCTACGCGCGCCCACGGCAGTGGCTTCGCCGCCAGTGCCGTGAAAAAAGGCAACGGCGTGGAGCCACCCGACACCACCAGCAAGGCCCGCTCGTGATGCGTTAAGTCTTCGTGCAGGGCTTGAGAAACGGCCTCTGCAAGCTGCTCAGCCAGCTGTTGGCGTGCTTGACTCATATCAATAATCCTCGTACCAGCTGCGGCCGTCTTGGGTAATCATCGCAATAGAAGCGACTGGCCCCCACGAACCCGCAGGGTAGCGGCGAGGCGGTGTTTCACGTTTTTTCCAACCGTCGATGAGCTGATCACACCAACGCCACGAATGTTCAATCTCATCGCGACGCACAAACAGATATTGCTGCCCTTTCATGACTTCTAATAGTAGACGCTCGTAGGCGTCAGGAATCCGCGATTTGGGAAAGGCGCTATTGAAATCAAGATGCAAAGGCCCGGGACGTAGGCGCATGCCCTTATCTAGGCCACTGTCTTTGGTCAGCACTTGCAGAGCGATGCCTTCTTCGGGCTGCAGACGAATAATGAGCTTGTTTGATGCGATACCGCGCTGGTCTGGATCAAAGATATAGTGCGGCTGCTGGCGAAAGTGAATGACAATTTGTGAGAGTTTCTCCGGCATACGCTTACCCGTACGCAGATAGAAAGGCACCCCAGCCCAACGCCAATTAGCCACTTCCGTTTTCATGGCTACAAAGGTTTCTGTCTGGCTTTGTGTATTGGCATCCTCTTCTTCCAAATATCCGGGCACTGACTTGCCGTCGGTGTTACCGGCGATATATTGGCCGCGCACAACGTCACGCCCAAGCGCTTCGCCAACAAAGGGTTTAAGCGCTTTCAGCACCTTCACCTTCTCATCCCGAATCGCATCGGCATCCAAATTGGACGGCGGGTCCATGGCGATTAAGCACAGCAGCTGCAGCAAATGGTTTTGCACCATATCGCGCAGCTGCCCTGCCTCATCAAAGTAGCCCCAGCGCCCCTCAATGCCGACTTTTTCTGCCACCGTAATCTCGACGTGAGAGATATTATTCTGATTCCACTGGGTGCCAAACAGAGGATTGGCAAAGCGAAGTGCAATCAGATTCTGTACGGTTTCTTTACCTAAATAGTGATCGATGCGGTAAATCCGCGACTCGGGAAAAACGTCGCCAATGGCGTCGTTAATCTCAATCGACGACTGCAGATCGTATCCAATAGGCTTTTCAACGATGATCCGTGAGTTTTCGCTCACACTGTTACTGGCCTGAAGATTGCGACAGATATCGCCGTAAATACGCGCCGCTACCGAAAGATAAACCACCATCGGCTGCGACGAACCCTCCCGCCACTGACGGATTGCTTCAAAACCATCAACCTTGGTGAAATCCAGCTGCCGATAATCCAGGCGATTAAGAAAACGCTTTAGGCTCTCTGCATCCTGCTCATCTTTTTTAAGTCGCTTCTGTAGCGCGAGGTTAACCAGCTCGCGAAACTCAGCAACATCGTGCTCCTGGCGAGCCAGCCCCATAATGCGGGTGCTTTCAGGCATCAAGCCTTCGCGGTCTAGATGGTATAAGGCAGGGAACAGCTTGCGCATGGCAAGGTCGCCCAGCGCCCCGAACAGCGCCAGATCAATGGCGTGATCGGGGTCACCGAGGGGAATACTTTGTGAAGCACTAGACTGGCTCATCGTTGCTCCTATTAATATCTAAACAGCTACTTGTAGTTAGATTACCTAAAATTTACCGTAAAGCAGGCATTGTACGCAATAATTCATGTAATTTTACTACAAAAAACACAGTGACTGACAATCAACACCTGCCAGCCCCACGTTATCTGTTAATAGCCTTACATTTTTACAGACTTTTTATGGAAGGCCATGATCTCTTAGCGCATGCTTAAGGGTACTAAATGGCGAGCTGGGTATATGACATCGATGACACCGTGGTTTTATCGTAGCAGGGATGTGTACCGGCACTGGGCACCTGTTTTTAAAATCATTTCGATTCTGTGGGTGGTGCTAGCGCTGTTTATGCTGGTGCCGCTTGTCTTATTGCTCATAGAGAATGATCCCGATGCCATGGCCTTTGGTATTTCGGTACTGATCATACTAGGCGCTGCGGCGCTGATTTGGCTATTGACGTACCGCGTATCGTTGGAGCTAAAGCCGTGGCAGATGTTTATTCTCACTGCCGCCAGCTGGGTCAGTATTAGCGGCTTTGCCAGCCTACCGCTAGTGCTTGGCGCGCCTCAATTAACGCTCACAAATGCAGTGTTTGAATCAGTTTCGGCAATCACTACCACCGGGTCGACCATTCTGGTCGGCATTGAACATTTTTCCGATGGCTTGAAGCTTTGGCGCGGCCTGATGCAGTGGATAGGGGGCATCGGCATTATTGTGATGGGCATTGCGATTTTACCGTTTTTGAAGGTAGGCGGTATGCGCCTTTTTCATACCGAGTCATCCGACTGGTCCGATAAAGTGATGCCCCGCACGGGTGGAATTGCCAAAGCGACGCTAACGATTTATGTCAGCCTCACCCTTATCGCTAGCGTTAGCTATTGGTTTGGCGGAATGACGCCGCTGGACGCCATCGTGCACGGTATGTCATCGCTTTCGACTGGCGGGTTTGCTAATTCTGATGCTTCTTTTGGCGCCTACGCCGACCGGCCGTGGCTGCTGTGGATGGCCAGTTTATTTATGCTCAGCGGTGCGCTGCCCTTTGTGCTCTATATACGCTTCATACGCGGTTCAGGCAGTGCTTTATGGCAAGATCAGCAGGTGCGTGGCCTGCTTAAACTACTGCTGGTGGCGATCGTTATTTTGAGCGCCTGGCGCGTGACTCACGGCAGCGCCCCTTTTGAAGCGGTCACTCACGTGACATTTAATATTGTGTCAGTAGTGACCACCACCGGCTACGCCTCAGATGACTACACTCTTTGGGGCGCCCTACCGGTGGTAGCCTTCTTCTATCTTACGTTTATCGGTGGCTGTAGCGGCTCGACCAGCGGAGGGATGAAAATCTTCCGCTTTCAAATTGCCACTTTGATGCTGCGCAATCAGCTACGCTACTTAATCCATGCTAACGGGATCTTCACCACTCGCTATAATCAACAGCCGGTGACGAACGATATTTCGCGCAGCGTGGTGGCTTTCTCGTTCTTCTTTTTCATTACCATTGCCGTGTTGGCACTTTGCTTATCCGCGCTGGGGCTGGACTTAGTAACCGCCCTTTCAGGTGCCGCCACGGCGGTAACCAACGTGGGCCCCGGGCTTGGTGACATCATTGGCCCTGCTGGTAACTTTGCACCGCTGCCTGACGCCGCAAAATGGCTGCTGTGCATTGGCATGCTGATGGGCCGATTAGAAATACTCACCGTAGTGGTACTAATGACCCCGATGTTTTGGCGACGTTAGCCGTTCACATATATTTACTCTTCTCTGCTGGTTACCGGATAACTATCATGCGCCTGTTAAAAATCGACTTAACATTCTTTTAACAGGCGCATAGATACAGACTAAATCTCGACCGAGCGGCCGATGAATTCGATAGGCCCGGTTGGAAGTCCGGTAGATGAGCCCTTTTCATCTTCAAGCGTTAGCTCAAACAGCTGATTATCTTGCAGTGGTGGCAACTCATCCAGGCGTAGCCGAATCGGCTTGCCGGGTTCGACTAAACCAAGCGAGACCGGTGCTTGCCATTCATCTGCTTTGGTCCAGAACTGAAGCGCTTTGCCTTCAGGCACTGTAAAGGTACCGAGAGGAATTAGCTCTATTTCTTGGCGTGATGATGCCTGCACCACCCAGCCAGCCGACTGAGTTTGCGGGGCTAGCAGCACCACCATGTACTCGGGAGTGGTTGGCGAATTTACTTGGTTTGTCAGCAGCACGCCCATAACCAGTGCAGCAGCTAACCCAAGCCCTGCAGCGCCGCGCCAAAGTGGCAGGCTGCGTAAAAAAGGACGCCGTGGTGAAGAAGCCAGCGGACGAGCAGCGATTGACGGTTTTTTTGATGCCGTCATGCTGCGCTCAATGCGAGGCCACAAATAGTCAGAAGGCGTTACTGGCGTCGTAATAGCGGTATAGGGCAAGAAACGCTCTTCCCATACCATAACGGCTTTTTGCAATTCAGGCTCATTGGGTAGCCGCGCTTCAAATGCTTGGCGTTGCGCTAACGACAGCGTGCCCAGCACGTATTCACCCGCCAAGGCATAATCGTCTTCGTATTCATTTTGGCTGGGGCGAGTCATGCCATACACTCCCTTAGACGCAGCAAGCTGCGTTTAATCCAAGCTTTCACGGTACCAAGCGGCGCACCCGTATGGGCGGAAATTTCAGCGTGACTGAGGCCATCAACATAGGCATGGAGTACGCAGTTACGTCGCTCCGGCTCAAGTTGTTTTAAACAGTGATCCATTTGTTGACCGGTCTGCCAATCAAAGGCTTCTTCTGCAACAGAGGCGTGCTGGAAATGCTCATCGTGGGCTAATTCGGTCGGATCGTTGCTATCAAAGGTAATTTCACGATCACGATAGCGGATGGCATTTAATGCCAGGTGACGCGCTACGCTAAATATCCATGCTCGCGCGGATCCTTTATCAGGATCATAACTTCCGGCGCGCTGCCAAATATTAAGACAGGCATCGTGGACAATATCTTCAGCCATGCCGCGATCTTTGACGATTCTAAAAACTACTCCTAAAAGTCTTGCACCTTCATGAGCATAGAGTTGATGCAAAGCGTCATGATCGCCGCGAGCACACTTAATTAATGCGGCATCATGATCAAATTCATTAGCTATATCGGACACACCTTCGCTCCCTGATGACGCGTCGATCCCACTCGTCGCACGTCCAGACAGCATAGCGGCTAAGGGGTCGCGATACGACCCCTTAGCCTTACTGAACTCTAGTTTTGCTAAACTTAGTTAGCAGTCCAGAAGATGTAATCGGCTTGATAAGTAACTACTGCAGTTGCGCCGTCGTGATCTGCATCACAAGTGACGTCAGGTGCCACGCCGCCTTCGGTGTTCAAGCGCTGAATGTAGCTAACGTCCATCATCGCGCCTTCGCCTTCAGCTGGGTTGGCTTCTACTAACTGAAGAGGAATGTTGCCATCACCGTTGGCAGCGGTGGCTAGCTGAGTACCGGTGATTTTAGAACCATCCAGCGCTTCCCAAGTAGCTGGGGGACCATAATAGCTACCTACTTGAGTGCCGTCGGTGTCATTAAGTGCAGCGTGTGGGCCTTTGAAAACCCAAGCCATGTCACCAGAGTCATTGGTTTCACACATATAAGTGATAGCGCCAACGCCAACGGTTTCAAGCGCTACGGTGTTGCCGTCTGGTACTTGTACGTCCGCTGGCGTTTCAGCCAAAGCGGCGTGACTGAAGGATGCAATCAGGGCTGCGGCCAGTGTAGTACGCGTCAGGTTTTGAATGGTCATTTCAGTCTCCAAAAAGGGTTGTTATCAACCACCTCAAATAGCGGCTGTATAGGGAATACCCGCGAGACCCTCTTTTGGATGCAGTGATGTTAAAAAAATGTAAAAAAAAGCCCTGAGCAGATTCTCAGGGCATTATTTAGGGGTAATACGTAAGCATTCAAAGCCTAACAATAACGATTAGGCCGTTGCCTGCATCGCAAGCGTGGTATCCAACATCCGGTTAGAAAAGCCCCACTCGTTGTCATACCAAGCCATCACTTTGACCAAACGGCCATTCACGCGAGTGTGATTGGCATCAAAGGTCGAGGAGTTGGCATCATGGTTGAAATCGATAGAGACCAGCGGCTCAGCGTTCACGGCCAATACCGGCGAGTTAGCGGCGGCTTTCTCAACAATGGCGTTGATCTCTTCCTTCGTCGTATCGCGGCTCGCGGTGAACGTGAGATCTACCAGCGAAACGTTAATGACCGGCACGCGCACCGCTAGGCCATCCAATTTGCCTGCCAGCTCTGGCAGCACCAACCCTACTGCCGCCGCTGCACCGGTTTTGGTTGGGATCATTGAATGGGTTGCGCTACGAGCCCGGTAGGGGTCGGTGTGATAAACATCCGACAAATTCTGATCATTAGTGTAGGCATGAACCGTGGTCATCAAACCGTTCTCAATCCCCACGGCATCGTTCAATGCTTTCGCAACCGGCGCTAGGCAGTTAGTCGTGCAGGAAGCGTTGGAGACCACTTTGTGATCAGCCGTTAAAACATGGTCGTTCACGCCATACACGATGGTCGCGTCGGCATCGGGGCTGGGCGAGGAAATCAGTACTCGCTTGGCGCCGGCGGTAATATGCTTGGCCGCCGCCTCACGCTTGGCAAATAATCCCGTACACTCCATGACTAAATCAATTTTCATGGCTTCCCATGGCAGATTCGCCGGGTCACGCTCAGAGGAGATCGCGATACGATCACCATCGACAGTGATGCTCTCGGCATCATGCTCTACTTTAAAAGGAAAGTGGCCATGAACGGTATCGTGACGCAACAGGTGTGAATTTAACGACGGATCGCCAAGATCATTAATGGCGACAACCTGAATGCGATCGCGGTAGCTATTTTCGTAAAGGGCGCGCAGTACATTGCGGCCGATACGGCCAAATCCATTAATCGCAACTCTTATTGTCATGATAGCTCCTCAATAAATCGGTGGTGAAAAGTAAGGCATGATGTAAAAAATTACCAAAAATACGTATTTAAACCTCAAAAAAGCTGCCAACAGCTACTTAATTGCCTTAAAAGGCTTATGTAAACTCGATATGTAGTAAAATTACTATATAAACACTATTGTAGTCCAATACTAAAAATTCAAAAGAGAGTGATGCCATGAGTGATGCGCAGCCGCCCCGCCAGACTATTCGTACACTACAAGCGCGTAAACGAATTGCCCTGATTGCTCACGATGGTAAGAAAGGTGAAATGCTCGAATGGGCGACTCGCTGGAAAGACACGCTTGGCCAGCACACCCTTTTGGGCACCGGCACCACTGCCGGGCGCTTAAAGACAGCTTTAGGGTTAAGCGTAGAAGGACTCATGAGTGGGCCGCTGGGCGGCGACCAGCAGATTGGTGCGCGTATCGCGGAACAGCGCCTGGATATACTGATCTTTTTTTGGGATCCCTTCTCGCCGCAACCACACGACCCGGATGTCAAAGCGTTGCTGCGTTTGGCCGCATTATGGAATGTGCCGGTCGCCTGCAACGCAGCCACCGCAGACTTTTTGCTTTCCTCGCCTTACTTGAACGAAAGCTACGATATGTCGATTCCGGATGCCAACGCCTGGGCTCAAGCGAGAACCGTTTAAGCACTATGCGTAGCGCAACACTATACGGAGCGGGTACGCAGGTGACGCGCCACCACTTGCCGTCCGCTGAGATAGTCGCCACTAGCCGCCGATAACGCACAGGTGAGGGTCAACTCGGCAATGCGGTCATAGTCCTGCAGCGCCGAGTTGACCGGCTGAGGGAGAAAATCCAGCAGCCGGTGGTCGCCAAAAGTGGCTAAATGAATATCTTCCGGCAATCCACCGCGCTCCAAGAACACATCAAACACTCCCTCCAGTAAAGCATAGGACGCCGTCACCAACGCATCCACACTGCCATGCTGATCCAGCAGCTGTGTGGCTAAGTGCGCGCCTTCGCTACGCTCGTAACTCGTACCACTCAGCACAATCGACTCAATGCCAGTGCCCGCCAAAGCATCCTGAAAGCCTGAGCGCCGCTCACTGCTGATGGATAAATCAGGCATCGCGTCAAGCCACGCCACGCGCTTGGTTACTTTGCTGATCACTGAGCGAGTCAGTAACGTCGCTGCTTCCTGATCATTGCTCACGACGCTGGCAAACAGCGCTGGATTTAAACCCCGGTCCATGCCCACTACGCACCAGCCCTCTTCCATCAGGTCGGTGTAGAAGGTGTCATCACTAGGCAAGCAGCTAGCGGTTATCAATACCTCACAGCGCTGGGCACGCAGTGACAGTGCCAGCGTTCGCTCACTCTCGGCACAATCATCTGAACTGACGATCAACAGCTGATAGCCCTTCTCCCGTGCACCACGCTCTAAGCGCTTGGCGAGGCGGGCATAACTGATGTTCTCCAAATCCGGAACGATAAGCCCCAGCAAGCGGCTCGCGCCTCGGCGCAGCGCTGCCGCCTGCGGATCAATGTGGTAGCGATGATGACGCACCACCGCCATCACTTTTTCAATCGTGGCGGCACTGATACGTCGCTGCTCGGCCTGGCCATTCACCACATAGCTAGCGGTAGTGCGTGAAACGCCAGCTAGTCGAGCAATATCGGCGAGTGTCATGAGGGTTCCCCTTGGCGTGACCGGGCAGTTTATCAGCAAGTTAGCGCATGCAAGACCAAAGTCTAGAAGATCAAACCTTGTGTCATTAAGTGAATCGATTCAGCATAGCACTATACTTCGATGAAACGACAGGCATGACACGGTTAATCCAGCTAGGCGACATGCCACGATAACGATCAGTTTATGTACACGTCTCTGCGCTCATGGGCAGTGCTAGCCTGCAGTATTCAGGGCAGCCAGGGCACGTTTACAGGAGAATACTATGTTGACACTCGGCCCCGATGACATCTTGCTAGGCCGCCACGCGGATAGCTGGCAAACCGCCTTGGACAGCGCCGCTGAAGCGCTGGTAGACGCCGGATTCGTTGAGGCTGAGTACCGCGACGGCCTGCATGCTCGTGAAGCACAGTCATCAACGTTTCTGGGCAATGCGATTGCGATACCCCACGGTACGCCAGAAAGCCGCCAGCATGTAAAACGCACCGGCGTTCGCGTACTGCAGTTTCCCCAGGGCATTGAGTGGCACGACGGCCAGAACGTGCATGTGCTGGTCGCTATCTCGGCACACAACGACGAGCATCTGGATATTCTGCGCCAGCTAACCCATGTACTCGACCGCGAAGGCGTGGCTGAGCAGCTTGCCAGCGCTACCTCTGCCGCGGATATTGCACAATTGCTTTCAAAGCCAGCGCTTGAACCGCGGCTTGATGCTGACACGCTATGTGTCAATTTTCCCGCTCGCGACCCACAAGAACTAGCCTTGGCTGCTGCCGCTCGCTTGCGCCAAAGTGGCTGTGTTGATAATACCTTTATCGCCGCCGTCGCGGACGCTCAGCCTATCTGGTTAGGCAAGGGTTTATGGCTGTCCAGCAGTTCACACGGCGTCAACCAGCCTGCCCTAGGTATCGCCACACCGGCTGAGCACACCCTGAAAAGCGCGGGTCACCCCGTGCATGCGCTGTTCTGTTTAGCGGCACATGGCGATGCCCACCGCCCACTGCTAGAGCAATTAATGGCACTTGTCGACAGCGGCGTCAGCGACATCCTCCTCACACGTACCAGTGATCAGTTGCTGGCACTGCTGGCCGGGGAAACCGCCAATACACACACCCGCCGCGTGCGGGTGCTTAATCCTCACGGCTTACACGCCCGCCCCGCGAAGCAGTTGGTGCAGGTGGCTCGCGCTCAGTCCATGCCGATTAATGTGCGCTTGGAAGAAGGCAGCGCCACGCCGGTTTCCGCAGCGAGCCTAACCAAAGTGATTGGCTTAGGGGCCCGGCGCGGCCAGTGGTTGGTTCTGTCTGCCGAAGGCGACACTGCGCAGCAGGCGCTTGAGCACTTGGCCGAAACGATTGAAGCAGGTCTGGGCGAAAAAGTGACGCTCTTTGAGGGTGGCCGCGATAGCGCCCAAATGCCCAAGGTAGCAACGGCAAACGTGGTTCCGCTGAGTGCGGATACGCCTCATGCAGGAGTGGCGGCCTCGCCCGGCTTAGCCATCGCCCCTGTGTTTGTTATCCGCCCGCTGCAGTTTGATTACCCTCAGCATGCGGACGACTCAGAGCAGCAGATCACCCGGTTCAACAGTGCCATTCAAGAAGGCGCAGCGCAGTTACAGGCACTGGTGCGGAATGCACAGGGGGGCGAGGTAGCGGACATTCTCTCAATGCACGAAGAGATGCTCGACGACCCCGAACTTCATCACGCAGCGACAGATGCCATTCGCGAAGGCCGCTCCGCGGAAGCTGGCTGGTGGGAGGCGATTGAAACCGCTGCCCACGCGCAGGAAATGCTCGCTGACCGGCTGCTTGCCGAACGCGCTGCTGATTTGCGCGACGTTGGCCGCCGGGTGCTTGGCGTACTCTGCGACGTGCAACTCCCTGAGCCCCCGAACCATCCTTACATTCTAGTGATGGACGATATTGGCCCGTCCGATGTCGCTCGCCTAGACACTTCCCGCGTGCGTGGCCTGCTGACCGTTCGCGGCGGCGCCACGGCGCACAGCGCCATTTTGGCACGGGCACTGGGCATTCCAGCGGTGGTCGGTGCCGGGCAAGCGGTGATGGCACTTAACAATGCCAGCATGATGATCCTGGACGGCGAGCGAGGCCGTGTAACCTCACAGCCATCTGAGGAGCGTTTACAGCGCGCCGAACAACAGCTGCTCGATCATCAGCAGCGGGAAGCCGATGCCTGGGAAACCCGCTTTGACCTTGGCCAAACCCGGGATGGTCACCGTGTCGAAGTTGCCGCGAACCTTGGTAATACCGCCCACGCCGCCGATGCAGTAGAGCGCGGCGCCGAAGGCGTTGGCCTGCTGCGTACCGAATTTTTGTTTATGGCCCACGCCAGCGCACCGGATTTAGCGACGCAAATTGGCGAGTATCGCCAAGCGGTTGAAGCGCTGGGCGAGCGCCCGCTGGTAGCGCGCACTTTGGATGTGGGAGGCGACAAGCCCCTGCCCTACTGGCCGGTGCCTCAAGAGGACAACCCGTTTCTGGGTCTTCGTGGTATTCGTTTAGCGCTCACCCAGCCCGAGGTGCTCGAAACCCAGCTACGTGCGTTACTAATGGCAGCAGCGCCAGCGGTAGGCTCGAAAGATAAAAATCATCCGCTGCGCATCATGCTACCGATGGTCAAAGACATTGCCGAGTTCCGTGCCGTTAAGATCGTTTATGACCGACTACTGCAAGAGATTCCAGCCGCCCAACGCACCACCGACGTGCAGCTGGGGGTGATGATTGAAGTGCCCTCCAGTGCGCTTTTGGCGCCCAGCCTGGCGGCTGAGGTGGACTTCTTCTCGATAGGAACCAACGATTTAACCCAGTACACCCTGGCCATTGACCGTGGCCATCCAGAGCTCTCGGCACAGGCCGATGGCCTGCATCCTGCGGTACTGCGTCTGATCCAAATGACCGTGGCCGCCGCGCATACCCAGGGCAAATGGGTGGGCGTATGCGGTGAGCTGGCCTCAGATGCCGCGGCTATTCCGGTCTTGGTCGGCCTGGGCGTGGACGAGCTTTCGGTAAGTGCGCGACAGATCCCCTTAGTGAAGGCCCGCCTGCGTGAGTTTGACCTTGCCGATGCCCAGGCCAGTGCTCAGCTTGCGCTAAGCAAAGCAACCAGTGATGAGGTGCGCGACGCCCTGGAGGCCCGTTAATGGCCCGCGTGCTGTGTATCACCCTGAACCCGGCGCTGGATTTGGCGTTTAACCTTGACGCCCTAGTACTGGGCAGCGTGAATCGCCCCACCAGTGCGCAGTTAGAAGCAGCAGGAAAAGGCGTCAACGTCGCCCGAGTGCTGGCTAGGCTTGGTCATCAGGTAACGGTCAGTGGCTTTTTAGGCAGCGAAAACGATGCTCCCTTTACGCTCGCTTTTCAGCAGGCGGGGTTGGTCGATGCCTTTGTGCGCGTTCCCGGCAGCACTCGCATTAATGCCAAACTGGCTGAACACAGCGGCCGCGTCACCGACATTAACGGCCCCGGCATGCCGATTGATGCCGCTCACCTGAAAGCGCTGATCGCAGCGCTGGATACCGAGCTGACCAGCGCCACGCCGCCACACGCGGTCGTGATGGCGGGCAGCCTGCCACCCGGATGTTCACAGGACGATTTCCGCCAGCTGCTGAACCACCTAAATGCCAGCGGTGTTCCATTATGGGTTGATACCAGCGGGCCCGCCTTGAGCACGGCGATTGCGTCAGGTCCGGCAGGTGTCAAACCGAATGAAACAGAGCTCGCTGAATGGGCCGGTGAACGCCTTGATGATATCCAGGCACGCCTGGAAGCCGCCCGGCGACTGCACGAAAGTGGCATCACCCACGCACTCATTTCGGCGGGCAGCGAGGGAGTGCTGTGGGTTAACGCTCAAGGTAGCTGGCACGCGACGCCGCCCAGCGTCACCGCCACTAATACGGTGTGTGCCGGCGATACGCTGGTAGCTGGCATGCTGCATGGCCTGCTCAGCCAGCACGACGCTGAACAAACCCTGCGCTTCGCCACCGCGCTTTCTGCTGAAGCCGTGCGCCACGTAGGCGTGGGCGACCCTCACGCGGCTGATTTCGACTCACTCCAACAACATACCCGGATACAGCGTCTTGACGACGCCATTACCGAGAGAGCCACGCTATGAATGTCATTCTGATTACCGCCTGCCCCAGCGGCATGGCGACGACCTTCCTCGCTGCCAAGCGCCTGGAGCAAGCAGCCCAGCGTCAAGGCTGGTCGGCTCACGTGGAAATGCACGGTGAAATAGCCCCCTTACACGCTGCTAGCGCTGAGCAGATCGCCAATGCTGATTTAATTGTGGTAGCCGCCGATCACGTGCCCGCGCCAGAACGGTTCGAGGGCAAGCGCCTATTTCAGGCACCGATTGCGAGCGCCCTACCCGACCCTAGCGGCTTTCTTGCTCAAGCGAAGCGGGAAGCGCCTATTTATAGCGCCCCCATAACGTCTAGCGCACCGGCTGCTGCAAGTAGCGACGGCGGCAAGAGAATCGTTGCCGTTACCGCCTGCCCGACCGGCGTTGCCCATACCTTTATGGCCGCTGAAGCGCTAGCAGAGGCGGGCAAAGCCATGGGCCACGCCATTCGCGTTGAAACCCAAGGCTCGGTAGGTGCACAAGATAAATTAACTGAAGATGAGATTGCTGGCGCCGACATCGTCGTACTGGCCTGTGACATTGACGTTGATCCTTCTCGGTTTGCAGGCAAACGCATCTACCGCACGTCGACCGGCAACGCGCTTAAAAAGCCGCGCCCCACCCTTGAAGCCGCGCTCAGCGAGGCCGCCATAGAGAGCGACAACAGCAATGCGGGCACAGCCAATAAGAGCGTCAAAGAGAAAGGCGTTTACAAGCACCTGCTCACCGGCGTTTCCTTTATGCTGCCGATGGTGGTGGCAGGCGGCCTGCTGATTGCGCTCTCCTTTGTATTTGGCATTGAGGCCTTTGAGCAGGAAGGCACGCTGGCCGCCGCGCTCATGCAGATCGGTGGCGGTACCGCCTTTGCACTGATGATTCCCGTTCTGGCAGGCTATATCGCCTACTCCATCGCCGACCGCCCCGGCATCGCCCCGGGTATGATTGGCGGCATGCTGGCGGCCAATATCGGCTCCGGCTTTATCGGCGGTATTTTGGCAGGTTTCCTGGCGGGCTATGTGGCGCTGGCGGTTACTCGCTACGTCAAACTGCCTTCTAGCGTTGAATCTTTGAAGCCGATTCTGATTATTCCGCTAGTGGCCAGTTTGGTCACTGGTCTGACCATGATCTACGTGATTGGCGAGCCGGTTGCTGCGCTGCTCAATGCCCTGACCAGTTTCCTGGAGTCCATGGGCTCCACCAACGCAGTACTGCTGGGTATTCTGTTGGGCGCGATGATGTGCTTCGACCTGGGCGGCCCAGTTAACAAAGCCGCCTACACCTTTGGCGTGGGTTTGCTCGCCTCCGAAACGTACGGCCCTATGGCGGCGATTATGGCGGCGGGCATGGTGCCAGCCATTGGTATGGGTATTGCCAGCTTTGTGGCACGTAACAAGTTTTCTGCGCCGGAACGCGAAGCGGGCAAAGCATCATTCGTGCTTGGCCTTTGCTTTATCAGTGAGGGGGCCATTCCGTTTGCGGCGAAAGATCCGCTGCGGGTCATCCCCGCCTGTATTGCAGGGGGCGCGTTAACCGGTGCCCTTTCGATGCTAGTGGGCGCAAAGTTAATGGCGCCTCACGGCGGTATCTTTGTACTGCTCATTCCCAATGCCATCACCCCTGCACTGCTTTACCTTGGCGCCATTGTCGCGGGCTCGCTGGTGACAGGTTTAAGCTATGCGTTTATCAAACGCGGCGCCGCCCAGGTCGCTGTCGCCAGCTAAACGCTCCGAAACAATAGACGATAGGCAGGCAAGTAAACCTGCCTATCGCTAAAAACACGTACTTTTACGCAGATAATTGCTTTAAAAGCTTCAACACGCTCCCCTTTATGCGCTTTTTTATGTAGTATTTTTACATAACGTCGATATAAGCCATTCCGCTTTTAACAGCCTCTTATAACAAACGGATCGCTCAATGTTTCAGCTGACTCGCAGTGTTACCTGGCAGGCGCTAGATCGCCTACGCGACAAAACAACGAACGACCGCATTCGTGACTACTTCACCCATGACCCCCAGCGTTTTGAGAAAATGAGTTTACGCGTGGGCGGCCTATTTCTTGATTACTCCAAAAATCACGTCTCTGATGAAGTACTCGCTAAGCTGATTGAACTGGCAGACCACTCCGCGCTAGTTCAACGCCGCGCGCAGATGTTCTCTGGTGACATTATCAACGTCACCGAAAATCGCCCGGTACTGCATACCGCGCTGCGTAATCTCAGCGATGACCCGGTGTATGTCGACGGCGAAGACGTGATGCCGGAGATCACGCGGACTCGCGAGCAGATCAAGCAATTCTCAGAAACGGTCCGTAGCGGCGAATGGAAAGGCTACAGCGGCAAACCGATCAAGGACGTGGTTAATATCGGGATTGGCGGCTCGGACCTTGGCCCTAATATGGCCGTGCGCGCGCTGCTTAAATATCGCCACCCCGAAATGCACTTTCACTTTGTCTCTAACGTGGACGGCACTCATATACAGAAGGTGCTTTCACGGCTTGACCCTGCCACAACGCTGTTCATTGTTTCCACCAAGACCTTCTCGACCCAGGAAACGCTGCTCAATGCCAAAACCGCACGGCGCTGGTTCCTGGAAAACGCCGGTGACGATGCCGATATAGGCGCCCACTTTGTGGCGGCCTCTACCAACCGCAAAGCAGCCATGGAATTCGGCATTCGCGAAGAGAACGTATTCGAATTCTGGGCCTGGGTCGGCGGGCGTTACTCCATGTGGTCGTCGATTGGGCTACCGATTGCGCTTTCCATCGGTTTCGAGGGGTTTATCGAGCTATTGGAAGGCGCTCACGAGATGGATAATCACTTTATCCATGCGCCCCTCTCGGAAAATATGCCGGTATTGATGGCACTGATCGGTATTTGGTACATCAACTTTATTGGTGCTGAAACCCAAGCCATCGTGCCCTACGACCAGGCGCTAAATCAGCTGCCCTCTTTTTTGCAGCAGCTGGATATGGAGTCAAACGGCAAGTCTGTGGATATATTCGGCCACCCGGTCAACTACAAAACCGGCCCAATTGTTTGGGGTCAAACCGGCTCAAACGGCCAGCATGCGTTCTTCCAACTGCTGCACCAGGGCACGCGCTATGTGCCGATTGATTTCATCGCTTCGCTCAAACCTGAGCCGGGCATGGAAGACCACCACTTCGCGCTACTAACCAACATGCTCGCCCAGGCCAATGCCTTCATGGAAGGCAGCCAGGGTGGCAGCCAGCAAGATCCGTTCAGCTGCCCCGGCAACCGCCCTTCCAGCACGCTGCTGCTGGACGAACTCACGCCCCGCAACCTGGGCGCACTGATTGCGCTTTACGAGCACAAAGTGTTCGTGCAAGGCGTGATCTGGAACATCAACTCGTTCGATCAGTGGGGTGTTCAGCTGGGTAAGCGCATCGCCGGTGAAATCAGCGAACGTATCGATACTAACGCTGCGGATTTTGATGCTTCTACGCAAGGATTATTGGAGTTGGTGCGGGCGCATTTTCCGGGTGGCGGTTCCGAGGAGAATGCCCAAGCTGAAAGTGGTAAGAAGATAAATAAGAAGAAGGGCTAGAAAGTTTTAGTTGTCGCAACAAGCAGTAAGCAAAAGCCCTGACCTAACAGCCGGGGCTTTTTTGAATAAGCAGGGCTGAGCCTATACAGGCAGCACAGCGGTGTGAGCTTGCGAACGTCTGGCGGCCAGCGGCCGCGTACAGCCACTTGTTAGCTTAACTTACTCTCCAAGTTAATCTTTACAGCAGGCCATTCACTTGAAATTATTGAATAAACTATGGTATCTCTGAGTGAGCCATCACGCATTATCTGATGGCTTCGAAGTACTCCATCCTGCTTTGCACCTAATCTTTCTATCGCAGTTCGAGACTGTTGATTGAAGAAGTGGGTGTGGAACTCCACCGCTATCGCCGATGATGCTTCAAATAGGTTTCTTAGCAGGATTAATTTGCACTCAGTATTTACGGAAGTCCTTCGAACTAAGCTCGAGTACCATGTGTAGCCTAACATTGCTCGCATATTAACCGGATCAACGTTGTAATATCTTGTTGTTCCTACAATTTTATCATGCTCTTTTGATCGCACAGCGTAAGCTATATTGCCTGTCTTCGCTTCTTCTATTGCTGATAATACATAATCTTCCATTTCGTCAGGTCCAGGAACATTTGCATACCATATTTTCCAAGGCTCACCATCAAGAACTGCTTCTTTTAACGGTTCGATATGACTTTTAGACAAGGGCTCTAGAGTCACATGCTTTCCAGTCAATCTGACTTCATTTATAAACATTAAACTTCCCCTATAGAGCTAACGCCCGCAGCACGCGCGGCTTTGTAGTGGAGGCGAAGCCGCAACGAAAAGACGTCGCAGTGCCTGCGATTGTTATGCATTTGCCGCAATTACGGTTGTGTTGAACCCTTCATCAGATGTGGGTGCAACAAAGTACTTGGTAACCAGCTCAAACATCTCTTCCGTATCAGTTGCCGCTCTCTCTGGCTGTTCTATCCGCCTTTTTTCGATTTGTCCCAAGCAAATCTCATTTGGCTGGTCGATGTAAATTAATTCATGTGGAGCCTGGATCTCTGAAAATATGGTTTTAAACCACTTTCGTTGTGAAATTGTATTTGCCGGAAAATCCATTACCACGCTGGTTCCAGACACCAAGATCGATTGAACCAGTTTTTTCATTTGAGGCTTAAGACGGCCAGAATATTCAATGTAATCATCTAAGGTATTTATGCTATTCGGATAAATGGATGGAAGCCACTCGTCTTCTGAGAGCAGTACGGCGTTTCGCTCTTGGGAGATCTCACAAGACTTTGTAGTTTTCCCTGCTCCCATTTTTCCACAGAAAAACGTCAATACTCCTTTGTTCATTTCTTACCCCGTATTGCATAACAGTGATTATATACCGGCTGCATAACCTCAATGAACGTGCTGTCGCGTTGATTGAGGTTATCTAGCCGCTTAGATCAAATCTACCTCATTGATTCTATTGCTAGCAAAGCAAATTCTGGCTGCCTATCCAAAATTCGCGTGCTTTCTCGCTTTGCCTGTAGCGCATATGATTAAGGGCTGCGATCAGCGTCCTACCTCCATGTAGGAGCAGTCGAGCCAGAGCCCTATTGATTAGCTACGTGGCCGGCTTAACAAATAGTTGAGATGTGCCTGCACTTCTGGCCACTCTCCCCTGTGCAGGCTATACATCACGGTGTCGCGAATAGTGCCATCTCGGCGCAGCTTGTGGCCGCGTATGACACCATCCTTTTTAGCCCCCAGGCGCTCAATGGCACGTTGGCTTGCGTAGTTGAAGTTGTCGGTGCGCCAGCCAACCACTTTACAACCCAACGTATCGAAAGCATGTGTTAACAGCAGCAGCTTGCAGGTGGTATTAATATGGGTACGCTGCGCGCGTTTGGCATACCAGGTGTGGCCAATCTCTACCCGTTTTACCTCAGGTAAGATGTCGTGATAGCTCGTCGTGCCCAGCACGGTACCGCAGGCCTCCTCAATGACAGCAAAAGCAAAGCGGTGGCTTGCCTCACGGTCTTTCAAGGCGGTTTCAATAAAGGCGCTTGTTTCATCGGGCGAAGGCACCGATGTGACACGTAGATTCCACAACTCGCCATCGGCGGCAGCGGCGCGCAGGCCAGCTTCGTGATCGTGCGCTAATGGCTCAAGCTTTACACCGTGCGCGTTAAGGGTGACAGCGCTTACGTAAGTCATATCTATCCACACGCCTCTTATATTTGGCAGTCGAAAAACAGCAATTAGTCGATATTACTAAAATAAGATTCGAAATAGTCGATAATGTCTATTAATAACACGAAGAATTGGTCATGGCGGTCGGCATTTACACGTTGGCTGGTTTTTATCGCAGCTTTTAGCTTAGCAGTGCCCAAGAACGCAGACGCCGGAACTATAGAGTTCCGGCGCCGGTGCAGTCAGGTAAAATTACTACGGGGTGTTAAAGCCTAATGCTTAAAGCGTATTTTTATACGCCACGCCCCCTTTCATGATAAGCATCAGTTGCTCATCCGGCTCAGTAAGCACAGTGATATCGTCCAGGGGGTTATCTTTAAGGATAATCACATCACCACGGGCGCCAGGAATGATTTCACCAAAATCGCCCGTATGGCCGTAGGCATCGGCCGCGTGACTGGTGGCCGCACGGATCAGCTCATCGGCAGGTACCACCTCTTTGCGAAGGTGGAACTCATTGAGCTGATGGCGCTGCATACGGCCCAAAAGGTCGGAACCGTAGAGCATTTTCACCCCAAAGCGCTGGGCCATTTCAAGGGCTTTGCCGCCGGCCTCAAGCACTTCAAATACTTTTCGCTGCAGCTCTTCGGCCATCCCTGCTTCAACGCCTTCTTTCGCTAGCGCATCGTAAGTACACAGCGTTGGCGTCAAATAAGCATCATGTTCGAGGAACAGGCGGCAGCTCTCTTCGTCCATAAGGTTACCGTGCTCGATGGTTTTAACGCCGCGAGGCAGCAGTCGATTAATAGCACGCGCAGTATAAGCATGTGCCATGGTATGAATATTGGCAGCAGTCGCCTCTTCTACAATGGCATCAATTTCTTCAAGTGAGAACTGCGTGCTATCGATACGATCCGTTGGCGATGATACGCCACCTGACGCCATGATCTTAATCTGAGTAGCGCCCTTGCGAATCTCATCGCGTGCGGCATGTCGTACTTCACTGACACCGTCACATACACGGCCCAGACCTGCGCAGCAGAAGCAGCCTTCAAAGGTTTGCTGGCCTGGCCCACGCATATCCCCGTGGCCACCGGTTTGCGAGAGAGCTCGCCCAGCGTACATGATGCGTGGCCCGGCCAGCGTCCCTTCGTCTACCGCTTTGGCAAGGCCGTAATCCGCGCCACCTGCATCACGCACAGTGGTAAAGCCGCGCATCAGCATGGCTTCAAGCAGCTCACTAGACTTGGCGCCCACGTAAAACGGCGAAAGCGTGCCTAGGAGCGCAAAGTTGGGCGTGATAGCGGTTACGTGTACGTGGGAGTCCACCAAGCCCGGCATCAAATAGCGCCCTTTGACATCGATCACCTGATCGTCGTCGCCTTCAAGCGGCGTTGCGCTTACCGCGTCGATGCGGCCATCTTTAATACGCACCTGATGATTAGGGAGCACTTTACCGTTGCGTGAATCGATAACGTTGGCGTTGATAAAACGAATTGCTGTCATGTGTGTTCCTTATTGAGAAAGCGTCAGAACATTTTCTGCGGAAGATAAAGCGAAAGCGCGGGAATCAATACGATGAGTAATAGTGCGACGATGTCCATGACGATAAACCAGCTCACGCCCTTAAAAACTTCGCTAAGCGTAACGCTGTTGCCCAGGGCACCCTTGATGACATAAACGTTAAGGCCGATGGGCGGAGTCACTAACCCGATTTCCAGGAGCTTAACCACGATAATGCCAAACCAAATCAAATTAAGGTCTGCACCTTCGACCAAAGGGAGTATCAGCGGCAGCGTTAGAAGCAGCAGACCAATTGAGTCGATAAACATTCCGAGCACAAGATAGATCAGCGCTACCGCCAGAATGATCCACCATGTTTCAGTACTGACACCCAGAATCAACTCAGCGAATGCAGCAGGTACACCGCTCATGGCCAAGAAACGGGTAAAAAAGAGCGACCCAATCAAGATAATGAAAATGCTCGCCGTGCTGACTGCGGTTTGCGTAACGGCTTCACGAACAGCTTCAAGGGTCAGGGTACGTCGAGCCAAGGCAATTAATGCGGCAATGGTAGTTCCTACCGCTCCAGCTTCGGTAGGTGAAAAGACTCCCAGGAAGATCCCCCCAAGCACGGAGCCAATGAGCAATGGCAGTGGCCAAATATGTTTGAACGCCTCCCATTTTTCATTCCACGTCGAGCGAATATCAGTATCACCCGCGAGCTTCGGATTCAGCTTGGTCCTCACCATAATCATGCCGATATATAACAGCGCAGAAACTACGCCTGGGATGAAGCCTGCCATAAACAGCTGGCCGACTGACACTTGGGCATAAACACCATAAAGCACCAGCAATACGCTTGGTGGAATCAGCGAACCCAGTGTCCCAGAAGCAGCTACGGTGCCGGTGGCAAGCCCCTTGTCGTAGTTGTGTTTGAGCATTTCGGGTACAGCGATGCGCGACATGGCCGCGGATGTTGCTACACTAGAGCCAGACGCAGCCGCAAAAAAGGCAGAGGCCATCACGCTGGAAACGGCCAAGCCTCCCGGAAGACGCGCTAGGTAAAGACGCATGGCCTGAAATAAGCCTTGCGTCATATTGGTAGTGGTACACAAATAGCCCATGAATAAAAACATAGGCGCGGCGGTTAATTCCCAAGTGCCTGCAAAATCGAAAGGAGTGGCAGAAATCATCCCCCATGCCACGCGCATACTGGTCATTTCGCCTATACCGATAATCGATACTAGGCCAAGGGCAATGCCGATTGGCACCCGCAGGGCGATCAGGGCCAAGGCGATGGCGATACCCGCCACACCTATCTCGATGTTAGTCATTGATTAGCTCCTACAGCGCTTGGCGTTGCTGCACTGCCTTTATCATATTGGCGAGAATGGCCAGACACATGGCGGCAAAACCGACGGGTAATGCCCAACGACTAGGCCACAAATAGAACGTGAAGTTGGCCATGGCAGTTTCCATACGAACCGTGGCACGAACTGCATCGAGATAGCTCTGGTAACAAAGCATGCCAAAATACACAAGGCCCAGAGCACCGGCAAAGAGGTAAAACGCTAGCTGTACAGTAGGCGAACACCTGCCCACAAAAACATCAACGCTAATATGCTCGCGTTTTAATTCAACGTAAGCAATTGGCAGGAAAATCACCGCGACCATATAGTAGAAAGAGACGAACTCCAGCGTGCCGGCAAACGATTTTCCAAAGAAATAGCGCAGTCCGACATCAAGTGAGACATGCAGTGCCATTAGTACTAAAAAGAAAGCAGCGAGTACCAACGTGCTCTTAGCGACCCACTGGGATAAGCGTTCAATACTGTTCGCGATCATGCTGTTCTGCCCCTCTCGGAATCTGTAGTCGAGAAACCAAGCTTCATAAGAGTTTCCTTCCAAAACAGCAACATATCACGATAAAGCTCAGGATCATCACGCCAAATGCTCTGTGCACCCATCCCTCTCATCATGCATAAAGTGGCGTTCAAGGCGACACGATTTTGATGAGAAGTGTGCTCAGCACTAGCGACTAACTGCTCCCATATATATTCAAGTGACGTGTTGAATTTGATCCCTAATGGAGCTAGAACTTTCATTAAGTTAGGGTCAGTTCGCGCATTGGTAAGATATTCTAGCGTCACCATATACAGGTCGCCCTTGAAGTGCTCATGCAAGGCTTTTAATAGACTATCAAAATCCAAGGCACCCTCTTTGATGCCATTAGCCATGATTCGAACGCTCTCAACCTCTCTGCTTAGCAGGTCTTCAAGCGCCGACTGCATTAACAGCGTTTTGGATGGGTAGTGATGTACGAGAGCACCGCGAGAAACGCCAGCTTGACGAGCGATGTCAACAGTCGATGTAGCACGGATACCATTTTCAAGAATGCATTCAATAGTCGCTTGTATAACGCGAGCCTGGGTATGACGTGAGCGCTCTTCCTGATTTTGTCGTTTAGTCATATAGCGCACCCTTTTATCGTATTAGCATTGGCTGCCCATTAGGGCAGCCAATGACGGCCAAAATTAATAAATGCCGTAGTCAGCGGGTAGCTTATTATAAATTTCTTGCATAGCTAGCTCGGCAAGCGCCCCTTCATCATTACGATCAACGTCGCTGAGTAAACTTTCCCACTTTTCGTAAGTGGCGAGGAAATCATCAATTAGCGCTTCTGGATCTTCCACACCGTATTGATCACGGGCCTTATCGTAAACATTTGCCAATGCCTCATCACGGAAAGCCACCACAGATGCCATTAGATCTTCTTCCGGCTCATAGATGTTATTGCCAAGCTTGATCGCTTCTTCGATAGCTGCCTCTGACGCATTAATATACTGCACAACCATACGCGTCATTGCATGAGCGGTAGCTTCTTTGAACACATCACGCTGCTCGTCATTAAGGTTTGACCAGAAATCTTCGTTGAAGCCCCACTGAGGGCCGGACCAGTACATGCCGGTGGGCAGCAGCGTGGTGTGCTCAGCCACTTCCCATAGGGAGCGATCAATCAAGTCATTAGCCGCGTTGGTTGCACAATCCAGCGAGCCTCGATCAAGGCCACTATACATTTCACTCGAAGGAACATTGACAGGCGTGCCGCCGGCTTGTTCGACCCAGGCAGACACCGTTGAGCCCGCAGTGCGGATCCGTTTACCGCGTAATTCTTCAAGGTTTCGAACCGGTTCGCGGCAGAACATGACATAAGGCGGGGTGCTGTAGGCGCCGAGATAAACGATATTCAGGCCTTCCCATTCGGCTAGTTGAATGGGGTTGTTAAGGCTGAAATCGGTAACGGCCAGTATGCTGACTAACGGATCATCGTAGTTAAAGCCCAGCTCCTGAACGGCATTCGCTACTGGCATTTCAGACGGAGTAAAAATAGCAGCATGATGCGCCACCTGAACGATATTATCCTGAATGCCCTGCAAATTAGCACGAGGTGCTAGCAGTACAGTCCCGGTATACACCTCGGGTTGAAGCTCCCCGTTAGACAGTTCTTTAACCATCTCTGCCCATTCGATATAGCCGTAACGAGAGAAAGGGTGTTGTTGATCATAAAACGAATTGGCAATAAATGAAGTTGAAGCTTGAGTAGAACTAGCTGTTACAGGTAAAGCTAAAGCTGTTACCGCCAGTGTTATTACATTGCGCTTGAAGTTCATATATCAGTCTCCTGACCGAATTAATCGGCTTTTTTTAGTGTTATATTATTTCATTATTTTTAATAACACATTGCCTAGCGGTGTATGTGTGCTGTTAAATCTAAACGCGAAGAATAATAAAAACAAGCACGACTGTTTGTTTTTATTATTCACTATCAAAAGATGCCTAGTAAGCTTATGAATAAAAGAGAAAATAAAATAAAATTGGATATGGCGGGTACATGGCGAGGTATTCTCATGATGCTGCCTTTGGCCACTTTCACGGTGGCCTTTGGCCTAGCCTTCGGCGTAGCAGCTATCCATGCAGGCATCACTCATTGGGAAGCGATATTAATGAGCATGTTTGTATTTGCTGCTCCCTCACAGTTTGCGGCACTTGAACTATGGACAACGCCGCTGCCCCTTCTGGCCCTAGCAATGACGACCATGGCCATTCATACCCGACACCTATTAATGAGTGCATCGCTTTATCCTTGGCTCAAACCATTACCTCTACTGCAGCAATTTGGCGTCATTTTCATGTTAACGGATTCCAATTGGGCCATGGCACTGGGCGAATATCAGCGCGGAGAGCGCAATATTGGCATTCTCCTAGGAGGAGGTATCGCGTTATGGACTGCCTGGGTAATAGGTACGGGTATCGGCTTGGCATTTGGCGGTGGTATCCATCAACCTGAACGCTTTGGTCTTGACGTGATCATGCTATGTTTTCTGCTTGTGATCGTGATAGGTGGTAACCCAAAGCTAGTAATGATTCTTCCATGGTTAGCAGCAGCCCTCAGTGCGCTGCTAGCCTATTGGTGGCTACCGCCCTATCTACATGTACTGGTCGGCGCACTGACAGGAGGAATGGTCGCCATATTACTTCCCAAACGCTGGTATAAGGCGGGTATTTTGTGAGCTCATCACCATTATGGCAATCGCTATTAGCCATCATGATGATGGTAGCTATAGGCTACGGGTCTCGAATTTTGGGGCTCCTCATTATGGCCCGTATACCATTAAGCCCTAACATTCGCCTGTTTATTGATGCCATGTCTAGCTCGGTGCTTATTGCCATCATCACCCCCATCATTGTGCATGGTGACGGAGGAACCCGGTTTGCCGCTTTAATGGCAGGTGCTGTCGCTATTATCTTAAAAAGTCCTTTAGCATCAATTGCCGTTGGCATTATATGTGCGGCAAGCTGGCGCTGGTGGTTTGTAACATAATGAATTGCTAGACGGATTCAGGGCACGGCACAATGCTCGATAATGTCACCAGAAGTGCCGTCAGCCAGATGGCTGAGCAGTATACTCTCAGACCCTGAGCCAGAGCCTTTTGTCCACCACTCTAAATCGTCACTCACATAACGCGCACCGCTGCCAGAAACTGCAATTTGCATACTGTAGCTTCGGCCTTTGTACTGCACTCTCGCCGTGTCTGCTGAGGGGTAGGCGGCGGCTATCGTTTCACCGCTCTCGCACTCATAGCTATGCATAATAGATTCTGGAAGTGTCGCGGCAGATGCTTGAGCATCAACTTGATTTTGGGCTGAATTTGCACAGCCCGAAATGAACAAAATTGAAGTAATCGTTAGCGGAACGAAGATTTTCACATGAGCCTCCCGGTTGTTGAGATGCGGGCTAATCCACACTATATAATACTGTAGCCAGTGCGGGAGTGTTACCGCCCGCCCGCCACATCAATAAATGATCCCGTCACATAAGAAGCTTCCTCCGAAAGCAACCATGCGATGCTATTCGCCACCTCCTCAGCGGTACCGCCACGCTGCATAGGAATCTGCGGTGCTAAACGGTCAACACGACCTGGCTCGCCCCCATCGGCATGCATATCAGTGTAGATAGATCCAGGGCGAACGGCGTTGACACGAATACCCAAGGCGGCAACTTCTAAAGATAAGCCTTTAGTCAGCGTGTCCATGCCTCCTTTTGAGACGGCGTAGTCAACGTACTCAAAGGGCGAGCCTGTTTGTGAGGCACGCGAAGAGACATTGACGATCGCACTGCCTTGCCCAAAGCGTCGGATAGCTTCTCTGCAACACAGAAAACAGCTGTCCACGTTACTACCCATCACCTGTTTGAAGCGTTCAAAGTCAATATCAACAAACCTGGATTGCGTAAACAAAATACCCGCATTGTTAACCAAGTGGGTCACACTGCCAAAGTGAGCCTCTGCCGCATCAAACAAGCGGATGACATCGGCTTCCTTGCTGACATCGGCTTGATAAGCAAAGGCCCTGCCCCCGCCACGTATAATGGAATCAACCACTTCACGTGCTCGCTCTTGGTTAGTAAGATAGTTAACGCACACCGCATAGCCTTTAGCGCCTAGCAGTAATGAGGTCGCTGCCCCAATACCACGGCTTCCTCCTGTCACGATGACTACTTTCGACATAATGCTTCCTCAGTAACGCGTTAACAGTCAGTTCCTGCAAATACCTTAACGTCGTAATAGGGCCTTAGGTAGCGCCTTGTTCACTTTATCACTCGCTCAACAACTGGATGGCTATTGATTTCTTTTCACTCCGCAACTACTGTATATAAAATCACTAAAGGGGTGAAAGCATGGCATCTCTTGGCCAGCCTTTCCAGCCAACTACCTACAAGGGCCGCGGCGCAACGTATGATCCGCACAATCGCTTCGCGCCAACCCAAAGCATTGCAGACGACGACGGCTGGTGGCGCGAGGAAACCTCCACGACCATTGCCACGGAAGTGCGGGAAGAAGTGAGCAAGAGTGCGCTGTCGTGGAATAAATCGCCGGACTTACCCTTTGATCGCTCGTTAAACCCTTATCGTGGCTGCGAGCATGGCTGTGTTTACTGCTATGCACGACCTTCCCATGCCTACTGGGACCTATCGCCTGGGTTAGATTTTGAAACCAAGCTGATTGCCCGCAGCGGTTTGGTTGAGCAATTATCGGAGGAGCTTTGCCACCCCAACTATGTGTGCAGGCCAATTAATCTTTCTGGCAATACAGACTGTTATCAACCCTTAGAAGCTACCCAACAAACCACCCGCCGGTTGTTGGAACTACTATTAGCATGCCGCCACCCCGTCACAATTGTGACTAAAAGCACCTTAGTGCTGCGTGATTTAGAGCTATTGGCCGAGATGGCCGAGCACCGTTTAGTACGTGTTTTTGTCAGTTTAACTAGCCTAGATGCCAACTTAAAACGCACCTTAGAGCCACGTGCGGCGTCGCCCCAGGCACGTTTGAGAGCGATACGTGAACTGAATACGGCGGGCATTCCAGTGGGAACGTTGATTTCGCCGGTGATACCAGGGCTTACTGATCACGAAATCGAAAAACTATTGGAAGCGGCCAGCCGCGCCGGTGCACGCACCGCGGCCTGGATGTTGCTGCGCCTGCCCTATGAAGTCGCACCGCTGTTTGAAGCATGGTTGGAAACACACTACCCAGAGCGGGCCGCTAAAGTCATGAGCCTAATGCGCCAATGCCGGGGCGGGAAGATATACGACGCTCAGTTCGGTAAACGCTTTCGCGGTGAAGGCGTCTTTGCAGATTTGATCGCGCAACGCTTCGCTCGCGCCAGCCGCCAATGGAAGCTGCAGGATCGCACGGAGCAGGGCTTAAACACGCGCGATTTTCGTCCACCACGGGCGCAAGGGGATTTATTCATTTAAGCTAGCTAGCAACGCCAATACGTTTGCTACCAAGGAAGCCCCATGCCCGACCTTAGTAAAACTAAATCAAGCTTTTATAGACGTTTATACGTGGCCCATTTGATCAAACAGGGCATTGCCAGTGTACCTGCCATAATAGAGGCCACCGGCATGCCGCGACGCACTGCTCAGGACACGATAGCATCACTTGCCGAACTGGATATTGAGTGTGTCTTTACTAAAGATGACGGCCAACGCCATAACATTGGCCGTTACCAGATTCGAGATTGGGGCGCGATTGACCCCTGCTGGGTAGCCACGCATGCTGAGCGGCTAAAACAAGTGCTTGGCTATACAGGTTAGCGTAGCAACCTAACTCACTTGAACCTCATAACCCGTGAATTTACGCAGGTTAATCACGCCGCTATCGAGTATCAAATACTGTCCTTTAACCCCCTGTAGCACGCCTTCCACCAGCGGTTGCTTATCAAAGTTATGCGACGCAACTTTTTGTGGGAAAACACTAACCGGGTAGTGAAAATGATGCGCTGGCTGGCCTAACGTGCGAATAGCGTCCACGCCATGAGTATCACGTAGCTGGCTCAAGCCATCAGACAACAGGCTAAGCAAACGGTCACGCTCGGCGCTTAAATCCATTACGTCGATATCACCTTTAAGCATAGCGCGCCAGTTAGTGCGGTCTGAAACCTGCTCTTTGAACAGCATTTCGACGAACCCTGACTGCTGGCGAGTATCCACTTCAAGAATAGGCAGCGCCTGAATCGCGCCTTGGTCTAACCAACGGGTAGGCATCTGTGTTTTGCGCGTGATGCCTACCTTGAGGCCGGAAGAGTTGGCCAAATACACCGTATGAGGCTGAAAACAATGGCGCTCGCCCCATTCGGGCTCGCGACATGTGCCTTGAAAAAAGTGGCAGGTTTCCGGCTTCATAATACAAGTATCGCACTGCGCTAATCGTTTGAAGCACGGATAACAGTGGCCCTGAGCAAAACTTTTTTTCGTGGCTCGACCGCAGTGAGTACATGCAATGGCGCCTGTCCAACGTAGGCTGATCAGCTCACCAATGCGCTCATTAAGCGCAACGCGGTGCTCACCGGCACGTAAATGGTAGACCACTTGGTCATCTTGGTGGCCTGGTACCGCGACCGCCATTTTACTTAAACAGCCTTGCACTGCCGCTTCAATCACGCGTTGCATCCCGAGCCAAGCCAGCCATTTCTGGCGTTACGCCTGCGCCCGTCGCCGCCGCACCGCAGGTGCGCTGCTCTAAATACCCCACCCGATTCTCTTCCGGCACGTTATTTTCAGCCTCAAAACGCATCACGGCTTCCAAGCACAGATCGGTCTGTTCTGGCGTTAGACGGCGGCCATCGGGCCACTTGCGCAGCGACACCGCCTGTTTCAGGCTCTCATAGATCGCCGGGGTCATTTGATTAATCATTTTATCGAAGGTCATTTCGCTCATTGCAGGCCTCTTAACTATTTTTCAAACGGCGGGATGAATAATACCAGCCTGTGACAAGGCCCACGAGTAGCCCGCCCAAATGCGCTTCATTAGCGACATTGCCAAAGCCAACGCTGCCTGCTACCCCTGTCATGGTAAATACCATCCAACCCAGCATAAATACCACTAACATTTGGGGCACAAAAAAGCCGCTTTGGGGTACTCGCCGCGACATTAGCCAAACATGCGCTAACAAGGCATACACCACGCCTGACATACCGCCAAACAGCACGGTACCGGTCATATATTGAGCGATGTTCGCACCGATACCGGCAACAATAAGCAGCAACAGCATGGTACGGCTGCCTTGCAAGGCTTCAACCTGACGACCGAAGTACCATACCCACATCAAGTTAAAGATGAGATGCATCAAGCCAAAATGTAGAAAGGCCGGCGATAGCAATCGCCAAACTTGTCCTGAGGCAAGCATTTGCGACAGGTTACCAAACGACAGCTCACCACCAGAAATGCCAACGGGCACAATAGTTAAGGCAACGATTAGCTGATTGCCCAACACTTCGATCAGGGCAAACACCACCAGGCTAAAAACAATCATCAGCGAGGTAACCGGCACTTGGCGCAGCGATGCAAAAGAATGGGCCATAGAACGCGGGTGCTTAGTCGTTTGTTGAAGCGCTAGAGGTTCACCCTGTTTCCACTGTTCGACAAGCGCGGTGAGTTCACCCTGCTGGCGAGGGTCGGCGATCCATAATAGCTGGCCGTCGGCCTCGTCGGTAATCCGGTGACCAATACGATGGCGCCATAATGCTTGGCGCAGTTCGCTGGTATCCGCGTGATCGGGTAAAAGCATCACTGGATGCATAACATCCCTCTAATCAAAGCGCTCGCGGCATATTGACCGCAGCGGGTAGGTGTTCATTGCAACGATGGTAACTAACGCGCTGGAAAGCCAACAGACAGGCAAAAAAAACCGGCGGTAAGGACCGCCGGAGAATAAAAGCAAGGGATCATTCAAGGGAACACTTACTCTGATAGCCGACAGCAGGGTTAGTTCATCTGATTTGCAAAAATTATGTAAAGATATGTAAATTTTAAAAAAAGGCACTAATCGAAATCTATTTCCCATGGTTTGGGAAGCATCCGCTCCTCTCTAGGCACCTTGACCCAAGCAAAGTGATCGGCACTTAACGTCGCCTCTCCACTCCAGCGGTAAGCTACCAAACGCCCATATTTAACCGCGCTATAGTCTAAACAGGCGATATTGTGGGCAGGCAATGCTGGTATACCCTCGCACCAATAATGCCCAATAAATAACGGAGGCTGCTCAGGACCATAATAACTAAGTTGCCGGCGCTCCTGGGCTGATAGTTCGCGAGTTTCGAGATCGCCGGGTAAGTTATCCGGCTGAAAGACGACATCCCCCCACTGCTGCGGCGCCTGAGCCCAAAAATGGG
Source organism: Halomonas sp. AOP12-B1-6 (assembly GCF_052379225.1). Taxonomy (NCBI): domain Bacteria; kingdom Pseudomonadati; phylum Pseudomonadota; class Gammaproteobacteria; order Oceanospirillales; family Halomonadaceae; genus Halomonas; species Halomonas sp. AOP12-B1-6. The sequence continues at coordinate 51,816 of NZ_JBQSYK010000005.1, read as the reverse complement.
CGCGAAAACTTTGCCGAGTAAATCCGTCACCTGAGTGTATTGCAATGCCGTCAGGTAACGAGACATGCGGGCCTCGGGTCAAGCGATCTAAAATACGAAACGCCTGGGTAGAGGGATCCGTTGATTCCACTAAAAATTGCGTATCCATACAGCAGTCAGGACGGCGTTGTTTAAGCTCGGCAATCAGTTGCTGGTCCCAGCAAGCATGCACCACGCGAATGCCTTCTAACTCTAGGCATAGCGGAATGGTTTTAAACCACGCCAGCGTATCATCCCACTCATTGGTGTAATCACTGTACTGCGCCAGGGTATCTTGAATAATACGGTTATGCCTGGGCGTATGCTCGCGCAGCCACCGTTTATGACTGCCCGCAGGCCCTGGGTGAGTATATGCTAAGGCATTATATTCGTGATTACCCATCACAATATATGCCTCGCCCTGCTCCACCATCCGGCGGGCGATAGTCACCGCTAGGCGAATACGCGGCCCGCGATCAATCAAATCACCCAAGAAAACAACTTTTCGGCGCGGGTGGCGATACACGCCGCGGCTTTGATGATAGCCCAGTTTTTCTAGTAACGAGGCAAGCGTAACGCCGCACCCATGCACATCACCAATCAGGTCGTAGCCTTCTAACCGGGGCTTGCCCTGCGTTTGACGCTGCATGCTTAATCCCCCAACCGATGGCTCCAGCCTAATTTGCTGCGCAGTACTTCGTAGAAATTATGGCCGATAGGATGTACCAGCTGCACTCGCTCAGGCTTGCGTGTAATGACCAGCACATCGTTGGGCTTGGCCACCGCCCGAGTCTGGCCGTCGCAGCTAATATGCGGATAGGTCTGGTTCGTTTCGCCAATGTGAATGCGAATTTCGCTAGCAGCATCAATAACAATGGGCCGACTCGACAGCGTATGAGGAAACATCGGCACCAGCGTCACCACATCAAGCTTTGGATGCATGATCGGCCCGCCGCCCGATAGCGCATAGGCCGTTGAGCCGGTTGGCGTGGCAACAATTAAGCCGTCGCTGCGCTGGCTATAAACAAACTGGCCATCAATAAACAGCTCAAACTCAATCATGCGTACCGCTTTACCCGGATGAAGTACGACTTCATTCAAAGCATCGCCATTACCGACAGCGATCCCGTTACGATAAAGCACCGCATCGAGTAGAAAGCGCTGCTCAATCTCAAACTCGCCTGCCAGCACTTCACCAACGCGGGTTTCCAATTCGTCCGGAGAAATATCGGTTAGAAACCCCAACCGCCCACGGTTAACGCCCAAAATAAGCGTGCCGCTTCGGCACAGTGTGCGCGCCGCACCCAGTAAGCTGCCATCGCCACCGACAACAATGACCAGATCACATAGCTCTCCCAATACGCGACGGCTAGCTTCTGGTTGGCCATGCTTGGGCAAGGCAGTGGCTGTGCGGTCTTCTACCAGCACGCTGTAACCATGCGCGACAAGGTACGTCACCAGCCGCTGAAGGGAGTCGACCACTTTATCGCTACCTAAGCGACCAATCAGCCCAATCGTCTTAAAGGGTTTGTCTGATGGGCCGCCTGCAGTAGGCATAGTGTCTGGTAGTAACGCGTTGCTCATGGGCCGACTCTCGCTAGCATAAGTCGCCATTATGGAGACACCTTACTTGCCGGGCAAATAGGCTGAAGCGTTGTTTGACAATTAGCTGGCCGGCGCTGTCTGCCGACGCTGGCACCACCAGTGGTTTAACCAAAGTGATGCGGCCATAATCAGCGCACCTATCACCAAGCGCGGAATATCCGCATCGCGGTTCCAAATCACCAGGTTAACAATGAGTCCCGCGGGCACTAGCGCATTGTTCATAATAGCTAGGGTGCCCGCATCTACCCTGGTGGCGCCTTGATTCCAAGCAAAGTAACCCATGCCAGAGGCGACGAGACCCAGCCAAGCCAACACGCCCCACTGCACCGGTGTGCTTGGCAATGCCGCGCTGTTGCCAAAGAGTAAATACGCCGGTAGTGCCACAATCATCGCACCAATAAAAAACCAGCCAAACACGTTGTGCCATGCAAGCGTAGGCGGTAAATCAGCCGCTAAACGCCGGTAGCCCACCTGGCCCAAGGCAAAGCAAAGATTGGCCCCTTGCACAACTAAAAAGCCCGTCCAAAAACCGCTATCGATACCGTCATAGCGGATAACCCCCGCTCCAATAACCGCGAGCAGCGCGGTCACAATATAAATCGGCGTAAAGCGGCCAAACAGTAAGTCATCAAGCAGCGCGATATAAATAGGTGTAAAGATGGTGAATAGCAGCACTTCCGGCACTGATAGCAGTAAAAAAGACTGGTAGAAGAAGGTATACATCACTCCCAGCTGCACGGCACCTAACGCCATTAGCGCCAAACGCTGTTTACCTCGCAACAAGCTTGGACGTAAAAAGGGCAGAAATATCAGCATTGCCAGCGATACCCTTAGCAGCACCGCAAAGTAGCTATCGACCTGCCCTGCCAGATAAACACCTATTAGCGAAAAGGAAAAAGCCCAAAGCGCTGTAACGCCAACCAAATACCCCATCGTAAACCCCATTATTTAAATAAGTTTACGCGGATTATACCCAACTACGTCGGCCTGCCAAGCAGTAAACATGCCTCATACAAAAAGGTTAACGTCGCTGCAGCCACCAAAATGCATAGGCAACGCCGGGCAGCCAGCCCGCCACTGTTAACAGCACCGCAATAGCGACACGTTTAGCGCCACCTTGTGTTAAGCCTACCGCTAAGGGCGGCAGCAAAATCGCCAGCGCTTGATAGGCCAGCGCTAAACCCGCGGTTGGCGGGGCTACCTGTTCAGATATTGGGTTCTGCGGCTGCTCCCTGGCGGCGACTGGCGGCGGCGTGAAGTGTTCAACGTCAGCAGAGGCTGGGCGAGCGCGAACCTGTGCCGCCGGCTCTTGAGAAAATCGATGCGCATCTTTGTCAATTTTCTGCTCTAACGTCTCGGCACCTTCCGCAAGATCATCATGGTGGCGCTCCCAATCTTCCCAATCATGGGGCGTCCCGGATTTAGGCCGCTGATCACCGGCACCGCGCGCGCGTTCCCAGGCTTTTTCTTCCAAAGTGTTGGGGCGATCAGGGTCCCGCTCAACGCCTACCCCTTTCCGGTTTAAATACTCACGTGCATCCATCAGAGGGTCCTTTCAGAGTTAAATAATAATTCTTTCATGATGAGAGCCGTGACAGTTTATAAAATTCACTGCTCAAAACGTTGAATAGCACCAGCCTTCCACCGGCGCATAAAAAGCTAATTCAGCTACAGTTTCAACTACAGTCAATAGAGCCGATGATACATTAAGGCCAAGCACGAAGGATTGCCCTTTAACAGCAGTGGCGCTGCACGCGATGAAAAAGGAGTGGCTACGATGAGTACAACCACCATGCATACCTTATCTATGAACAAAACAACTATAAAAAAAGCAACGATGAAAGCAGCACATCCCAGTACCGTTCGCGACATTATGTCTCGGGATTGCTACCGAGTAACACCAGACGCTTCAATTACTACGTTAGCCAAAGGGTTAGCACTGCACCGTTTACCCGGTGCACCGGTGGTTGACGCAGCCGATCGGCTAATAGGCTTTATCTCAGAACAGGACGTTCTAGGGCGAGTGCTCGACAGTATTTATCATGACCACGAAGCACCGCTGGTCAAAGAGCTAATGCGCCATGAAGTACTCAGCGTCTCGCCTAATAAAAGCATTACCGACCTGGCGCAAGAAATGCTTGGTGCCAAGCCAAAAGTGTATCCGGTGGTCGAGCAGCAGCGGTTGGTGGGAATCGTCACCCGGCGTGATATCCTGGTGGCATTGCTGAGCATTCGATGCCACTAACCCGCTATAAAATGTCGGGAGGCACAGAACATAGACAAAAAAAACCGTTACTCGAAGAGTAACGGAAGCAAGGGATCAAAACATATAGAGCCAGAACAACTTTAGCGACTGCTATCGCGATGTTGCCTGTACTAACTCAGACACGCTGTGAAGGAAAAGTTCGCAAAAAAGTAAATTTTCCGTGTAAAGACCACCAAGCGTATAGTTAAGTGACGATTTATTGACCGGCCACGCCTAGTCGCATAAAGCCTACTCGCATAGATAGGAGCTCAGAAAATGGCGCTGTATTTATTAGTGTTCGCGGTGTGCCTACTGGTGATTGGCGCGGTCATTCTCGTGTTAATGTCGTCAAGCACGCCGCGCTACCGCACTGAGCCAAAAGATTTGATCGCTTTGTTCGATAAGGCGCTTAACAGCCAAGTAAGCGAAACAGAGTGGAATGCTACGATCGGCTATCCAATCCGCCATAATGAATATTTGGAAAGCATCCGGCGACGCGGCGAGCACTTAATGGAGCGGCATGGAAGGCGCTGGATGATTGCCCAGGGCAAGCCACTGCTTAACCAAGAGGGCCAAGAAGAGCTCAAGGCTCTGCGCGATCATTTGTCCGCTCATACAGCCCTCCGTCAGCAGTAGAGACTGTTCAAAAAAGACTGTTTAAAAGAGCTATGGCGGCTCAGGAGCCCGATTATGCCCAGCACGATTCGTCAGATTCCGCTAGCCAGCGCTACGCATCACCACACGCACGACTTTCATCAGATCGTGATTACGCTGTGTGGCTCATCGGAGTTTGAAATCGAAGGGCTCGGCGGCCGCGTCAATGCATTTTCAGGCTGTATTGTTCCGGCGCACCACGAGCACTACTATTCAGGTTACGGCCATAATCGACAGCTAATCTTTGACCTCCCAGAAGATGCCCCCGCATTGACCGGAGAAAACCGTGAGCTGGTGGCGCTATTTGATGCACCGCGCTTTTTTGGCTTAGATAACGCGCTACGTCACTACCTCGCCTTTATGCAAAGCGAGCTTGCTCAAGAGTTTGATACTTCGACTAATTCTTTTCAGCAAGATCGCTTAGCGGCGACAATGCTGGGCGCACTCAAGGCGCGACTGGGCAAAGACACTCATGCCAGCCCGAAGCGCTTAAACCTGACACGCATTGATCGCTTCATCCGCCAGCATCTCGCCGATGACATGCGCGTTGCCGATTTAGCGCAGATTGCATGTTTAAGCGAAGCGCATTTCTCCGATTGTTTTCGTGCGCAAACGGGACTCTCTCCCTGGCAATACGTTAAACGGCAGCGGTTGCATGCGGCGCGTGAGCTGATTTTACAAAGTAGGCTTCCTCTTACCGATATCGCGATGCAAACAGGTTTTGCCAATCAAAGTGCGCTTTCACATGCGTTTCGCAGCAGTTATGGATTGTCACCACGCAAGTTGCGCCAGAGCGATATGGCGCCAGTGAATGTTAGCTCGTCAAATCCCCCATCAGAGCCACTAGCAGGACATTAAAAACTCTACTAAAGTCTTAAAGACTCAGCGCTTGCCGGGGAATTGACACGTTTTACCTTGAAACCAGCATGCACCCAACGTGGTCGCGCTCTACATTCGCTTATTCGCTTGGGCCTAATGCCCTGTTACCCATTCGTTCTGTTCAGACTTCCGGGGGCTTCAATGCTCAATGCTAAGAAAATGCGTGACCCAGCCATCTGGCAAACTGATCTCGACACACTCATGGCTCGCGTTAGCGATCACTATTTAGTGGATGAAAGCGCCTACGTCAGCGAACTGATCAAGGTGCTGGATACGGGCCACGATGACTTTGCCCGCATTGAAGCCAACACGGCGGCGCTGGTTCAAGATGTCCGGAAGATGGATACAGCCGTCGACACCATTGATGAACTACTGCAGCAATACAGCTTGGACACTCACGAAGGGCTAATGCTGATGTGTCTAGCCGAAGCCATGCTGCGGATCCCCGACAAGGCGACGGCGGATGCATTGATTGAAGACAAGCTGGGCCCTGCCGACTGGCAAGCCCACGTGGGCAAAAGCGATTCTTGGATGGTCAATGCCTCTACCTGGGGCTTATTGATGACCGGTCGTGTTCTCAAAATGGATCATCCTAAAGAGGGCCAGCCCGCCAGCTTCATCAATCGCATGGTTAATCGCATGGGCGAGCCGGTTATTCGCCGCGCGATGTACGAAGCGATGAAAATTATGGGTAAACAGTTCGTGCTGGGCCGGGATATCAATGAAGCCCTTAAGCGCTCAAAACCGCTGTTCAATAAAGGCTATACCTATTCTTACGACATGCTGGGCGAAGCTGCGCGCACACGCGATGATGCCAAACGCTATTTGGATGATTACGCTCGTGCAATCGAACAAGTCGGCAAAACCTGTAAATCCTTAGGTGATAAAACGCCGGCACCCTCGGTGTCTATTAAGCTTTCGGCGCTACATCCGCGCTATGAATTTGGCCGCCGTGAGCAGGTGCTCATCGAGCTCGTCGACACCGTTATCCAACTGGTTAGCAGAGCCCGTGAGCTAGAAGTGGCGGTCACTATCGACGCCGAAGAGGTGGATCGCCTAGAGCTTTCAATGGAAGTTTTCCGCGCGGTTTATGAAAGTGAAGCGGTCAAAGGCTGGGGGCACTTCGGCCTGGTGGTTCAGGCGTACTCCAAACGTGCGCTGCCGGTATTGCACTATATCAACCGGCTAGCCGAGCAACAGGGTGATGAAATTCCGCTGCGCCTAGTCAAAGGCGCTTACTGGGATACCGAAATTAAAGAGTCCCAGCAGCTGGGGGTCGACGGCTACCCGGTATTCACCCGTAAAGCAGGCACCGATGTAGCGTACCTCGCCTGCGCTCAGTTCCTGCTTTCTAACGATACCCGCGGGCGTATTTTCCCGCAGTTCGCGACTCACAACGCTCACACTGTGACGACTATTTTAGAGTTCGCCAACGACGACAGCCGCCCGTTTGAGTTTCAACGCCTGCACGGAATGGGCGAAGCCCTCTACGATGCCGCTCTGGAACGGGCGCCTGAAGGCACCTACTGCCGTATTTACGCCCCGGTAGGCGCACATAAAGATCTGCTGCCTTACTTGGTGCGCCGCCTACTTGAGAACGGCGCTAACTCGTCGTTTGTCCATCAACTAGTGGACCCTGATGTTCCGGTTGAGTGGCTGTGCCAGCATCCTATCGAAACGCTGCGTCAGCAAAAAAGTTTGATCAACATGAATATTCCGCTGCCTAAAGATATTTACGGCCCCAAGCGGCTCAACTCTCGTGGTGTGAATCTCAACATCCGCAGTCACTACTACCCGCTGATGGAACAGATGGCTACGTTTATGGACAAGCAGTATCCGGCTAAGCCGCTGCTCGCCTTTGATGTTGCCGATGATGCAACCCTTACCCATAGCGTTACCAGCCCTTTTGATCGCCGACAAACGGTGGGCAGTATACAGTGGACTAGCAAAGAGCAGGCCACCCAGGCCCTTGACGCTGCCTGGGCAGCATTCCCCCGCTGGGATGCAACGCCCGTGCCTGAGCGCGCGGCCATTGTGCGGCGCCTCGGCGATTTGATGGAAGAGCATATGCCGGAGTTAATGACTCTGTGCTCTCGGGAAGGCGGTAAGCTGCTTACCGACGGCGTCGATGAGATCAAAGAAGCCGTCGATTTCTGTCGCTTTTATGCTATGCGCGCTGAAGAAGATTTCGGCGAAGCCACCGTACTACCTGGCCCCACCGGTGAATCCAATCGTCTAATCATCGGCGGCAAAGGCGTATTCGCAGCTATCAGTCCCTGGAACTTCCCCGTCGCGATCTTCTGCGGTCAGGTGGTGGCGGCCGCAGTATCGGGTAATACCGTCCTAGCCAAACCGGCGGAACAAACCTCGATTATCGCGCATCGTGTCATTGAACTGCTTTACGAAGCCGGCATGCCCCGCGACGTTGTGCAGCTTTTACCCGGCGATGGCCCCACCGTAGGCAGCGTGTTGACCTCCGACCCACGGATTACTGGCGTGGTATTTACCGGCGGCACCGACACTGCTCACATTATCAACCGCGCCCTTGCGGCACGTGAAAATGCTCCGTTGGCGACGCTGATTGCTGAAACTGGCGGCATGAATGCGATGATTGTCGACTCCACCGCCCTGCCTGAGCAGGTTGTGGTTGATGTGGTGCAATCCGCGTTTCAAAGTGCCGGGCAGCGCTGCTCCGCGTTGCGCGTGCTCTATCTTCAGGATGACGTCGCTGACCGAGTGATTGAAATCCTTAAAGGTGCAATGAACGAGCTGCGCATTGGCGATCCTCGTGACTTGGGTACCGATGTCGGCCCCGTTATCGATGAAGATGCGCGTAAAAGTTTGCTGGAACATATCGAAAAGCTAAAGGCTGAAAATCGCCTGGTGGCGGAAACGCCGATGGCTGCCGAGCATACTCAAGAAGGTACTTTCGTCGCGCCGGTAGCGTTCACTATCGATAGCATTGATGCACTTACTCGTGAGCAGTTCGGGCCGGTGCTACATATTGTGCGTTACAAAGCCAGCGAGATTGATAAAGTCATTAACGATATCAATGGCCGCAACTATGGCTTAACGTTTGGTGTACATAGTCGAAACGAGTCTTTTGCCGCTGAAATAGCGCAGAAAATGCGCGTCGGCAATGTTTATATTAATCGTAATATCATCGGTGCCGTCGTGGGTGTTCAGCCATTTGGTGGCCAAGGGCTATCGGGCACAGGCCCCAAAGCCGGTGGGCCCCACTACCTGCAGCGCTTTGTGACCGAGAAAACGATTACCAATAATACTGCAGCTTTAGGAGGGAACGCGTCGCTATTGGCGCTTGGTGATGAGTAAACAGCTCATACAATACTAATAACCTGTCGGAGCTATATCCGGCCTCAGAACTAAGAATAGGGAGACGTTTTATGGCTATTGGAGTTTGGATCAGCCTTTCCGCTTACTTTGCGCTTATGATCGGCATTGGGCTTTATGCTATGCGCACATCCACGTCCACGTCTGAAGATTATATTTTGGGCGGCCGAACACTTAGCCCCCAGGTGGCGGCGTTGTCGGCCGGCGCTTCCGACATGAGCGGCTGGCTGCTGCTGGGCTTGCCCGGCGCAATGTTCGTATCCGGACTGGGCTCGGCCTGGATCGGTATCGGCCTGTTCGTGGGTGCCTTCTTCAACTGGGTTTTGGTTGCACCTCGTCTGCGTGAACAGACTGTTCACTACGGTAATGCAATCACCATTCCAGCCTTCCTGGCAAATCGATTCCCAACGCGGGCGCTGTCGTTAAGAACGGTTTCCGCTGTCGTTATCGTCGTTTTCTTCGCGGTTTATACTGCGTCAGGCCTAGTCGCCGGCGGTAAACTGTTCGAAAGCGCGTTTTCCGGCATTGTCAGCATTGGCAGCCTAAGCGATTACACTGTTGGCATCATTATCACACTAGGCGTGGTACTGGCTTATACCGTCGTCGGCGGGTTCTTGGCCGTAAGCCTGACAGACTTCGTACAGGGCTGCATCATGATGCTGGCACTGGTAATCATGCCAGCCGTTGTCCTCTTTGGTGAAGGCGGCGGCGGCTTCAGCCAAGCGTCACAGACACTGAACGAGGTCGACCCAACCCTGCTGTCTTGGACCGAAGGACTGACCTTCATCGGCTGGCTGTCTGCGGTAACATGGGGCCTGGGATATTTCGGGCAGCCGCATATTATCGTGCGCTTCATGGCGATTCGAACGCTGAAAGATGTACCGACTGCTCGAAACATTGGCATGAGCTGGATGGCCATCTCGCTGATCGGCGCCGTTTCTCTAGGTATCTTCGGCCGCGCCTATGCAATTCGCAATGGCATGGACGTCCAGGATCCGGAGACGATCTTTATCATTCTGGCGAACCTGCTGTTCCATCCGCTGGTAACCGGCTTTCTCTATGCAGCGCTGCTTGCCGCTATCATGAGCACCATCTCTAGCCAGCTTCTGGTGGCGTCGTCATCACTCACCGAAGACTTCTACCGTCTGTTTTTGAATAAGCAGGCAACGGAGAAACAAACGGTTGGCGTAGGCCGTATTAGTGTCGTTCTAGTGGGTTTGGTAGCGGCCGTTATTGCGTCTGACCCGGACTCACAAGTGCTAGGATTAGTGAGCAATGCTTGGGCAGGATTTGGCGCAGCATTTGGCCCGCTGATTATTCTCTCGCTGATGTGGTCGCGCACCAATGGCGCCGGTGCTATTGCGGGGATGATAGTCGGTGCTCTTACCGTGATGATCTGGATTTCGCTGGGCTGGAGTGGGGAGTTCATGGGTGGCCCCGGCGTTTACGAGATTATCCCTGGTTTCATCGCCTCCTTCATTGCCATTTTGGTAGTTAGCAGCGTGACTGCCGATGCCGGTGAATACCAGCATATCGAACGTTAATTCAGTATGAGTGCAGTCAATTGATGATGCTTGTGTAGTCCACAAAGCCTGCCTTTCGGCAGGCTTTGTGCGTTTCAAGGTCTAGCCAGCCAAAATCAGCTGTCAGTCACTATCTGGTCAACCGTTTCTACTGCCCGAACAACCAGCACTAAATGATGGGCAGGCACTTTCTCCTGCAGCAAATAGGCCGCCACCGCTGGTGCCACTTCGCATTTAGCCGGCATAGCAGCACCTGTTTCAATTAACGTATTCAAGCGCGCAACAAACACGAACCGTATCCATTGAGGAAGCGACATTGTATCGATGCAAAAAGGCTGCTGGCTGGCCAGCGCGTCAGCATCCGGTGTTGGCATACGCCATAAGTCAGCGGCTTTCATCGATGCTTCAAGTTCAAGAAGCGCTGTTTGTAGCGTCTGGTAAGTGCTCATAAATACCTTGGTTAGGTGGTAAAAGTGTGTATCTAGCAATTATCCCAACTCAAACGCTTGCTTACCACAGGTCATCGCTTTTGGGCATGGCTCATAGACCCACAGAAAACGTGCACGAGCCTGTGGATAAACTATGGAAAGGTGTCGCATCCTCAACGCTCATGCACCTTTCACCTTGTTGTTTAATTTTTAACCGCCCTGTCATTAACGCTATGCTTTATTACCCACTACCTTTTATTACCCGCTACGGCTGACAGTGTTACATCAGCAAGGTAGAGTGCGGTCTTGCAAAGCGGAAGGATGTCATGCAACCAATTAAAACGCTTGATGAGTTTTTTACCCGTAGCGGTGCGGAGGTCTCCCTCTATCATATGGGCCGCCGTGTTATTCCCTGCCCACGGGAATCACTCGCCGTATTTGAGCGGGGCGAAATAGCGTGGGCGGAACCTTGGCAAGGACAGGCGCGAGTGGCCATTGTATTTCGCCTGGGCGATATGCCTGAGCCTGCGATTTGGTTTTTAGCCCTGCCGCTGGATGAGCAAGGCCTGCTGGCACCCGCTCAGCGCGATTCATTTTTAAATCGACTGCTGGAGACATTAGGTCGTAATGTGTCGCAAGTAGGTCGTGAAGAAACTGCAGACGTGGATCATTTAATGAAGGATAATCCCCTCGCCTTCACGCCTAACATCACCTTTCAAGCCATGCTTAATGCGCGCGCCACGAGCGATATGGGGCTATCTGCAAGCCAACATTTCGAACCCGTTGAGGCTTATTTTAGCGGTCAACAAATGATTGACTGGCAGTCATTGGGACTGCAGGGAATCGCTGATTATATTGTTCGTATGCAAGCACATGAGAGCGCATCGCTAGCACAACTATTTGAGTCACTGCCTACCGCCGTTATTCACACCCTGTGCTACTGTTTAGAGCATAGGGCATTTCCAGACACGTTAGTTTCTGCGTTACACAGACGCGGTGAAACAGCCGCCCAAATGGGTGATATAGAAACACTGTGTGCCTGTTTGCGTGCCGTGGGCACGGCTAGTGCGCCTGAAGCTGGTAATTGGTACTCGAGCATATTGAGCGATATCGCCGCCTGTGGACCGGATGTGCTGGCAGCAATCGCTGGCCGTGGCTGGCAGCATCTTGAAGACGCCCAGCGCCTGCCGCTTTTTCTGCAGCGCCTAGCGGAAGACGAACGTACTGACTTTGCGGCGGTAGTGCGAGACATTGCACTAATACCGCGGCTGCGTTTGCCCGTCATGATGGCGTTGCGAGATGCGCCAGCGAGCTCTGCTATTCAACGTCGCTTAGCCATCATGACGCCACACAGGAACGCTTGATTTGATGCAGTCTGTTATATTTTCAAGGAGTGAGCCGTGAAGGAATTACCCTATCAGGCTAAGGCGGTCATTGGTCGCCGTGAAATGGTGACGCTGCCGGAACTAGGCCTTCATCTATGCTGCAAAGCAGATACAGGGGCACGCACGTCCGCCCTGCATGCAGAAGAAATTGAGACTCATGAAGATGAGAATGGCCAGCTGTGGGTCAGCTTTATAACCCATAGTGGCGGGCCAACAACCCCTGCTCACCGCTATCAGTTACATCTGCACGATAGACGCCGGATCACCAGTTCCAACGGTCATAGCGAATGGCGCTATGTTATTCGCACGCCTATGCAAATGGGCGATTTGAATTTCCCCGTTGAACTAACCCTGACTGACCGCAGCAATATGCGCCACCCCATGCTGCTAGGACGCCGCGCCATGCGCCGCCTGTTAGTTGCACCTGGCGCCGCGTTTTTGCACGGTGAGCCCTAAATTTTTTTAGTCGCCTTTAGCCCGGAGTTTTTACATGCATATCGCCCTGCTTTCGCGCAATCGCAATCTGTATTCGACCCGCCGTCTCATTGAAGCCGCAGAGCAGCGTGGGCATACCGCACGCGTAGTGGACACGCTACGCTGCTATATGAGCATTACCTCGCATCACCCTTCTATTCACTATAAAGGCGAAGAGATCGAACCGTTTGATGCGGTGATACCTCGCATCGGTTCATCGGTGACCTTTTACGGCTGCGCGGTGCTACGCCAGTTTGAAATGATGGGCACTTACGTTATTAACGATAACGTCTCGATTACTCGCTCGCGCGATAAGCTGCGCTCACTTCAGCTGTTGTCGCGTAAAGGGCTGGGCTTGCCAATTACTGGCTTTGCGCACTCACCTGATGACATTCCTGACTTAATCACCATGGTGAAAGGCGCGCCGCTGGTGATTAAATTGCTCGAAGGCACCCAGGGCATTGGCGTGGTACTCGCTGAAACCAACCAAGCCGCTGAATCGGTCATTCAAGCTTTCATGGGCATGAAAGCTAATATCATGGTGCAGGAGTACATCAAGGAAGCACGCGGCGCAGACATTCGCTGCTTCGTGATCGGCGATAAAGTCGTAGCGACCATGAAACGCCAAGCGGCGGAAGGCGAGTTTCGTTCCAACCTGCACCGCGGCGGCACCGCCAGCGTCATTCGGATTACCCCGGAAGAACGCTCGACCGCTATCCGCGCCGCAAAAGCCATGGGGCTGCGAGTGGCGGGCGTTGACTTACTGCGTTCAAACCACGGCCCGGTGATTATGGAAGTTAACTCTTCGCCCGGATTGCAGGGTATTGAGAACGCTACCGGCAAAGATATTGCGGGAATGATCATTGAGCATATTGAAAAAAATGCAGTTCCAGCACGTAAAGCCCCCCCAAAGCCTAAAGGCTAAGGTGGAAATTCAAAAATAATCCGTTTTGGGGTGGCAAATCATCGCTGCCACCCCCACAATCGGCGTCACCGAAGGAGGTAGACGCTCATGTTTCTCGATAATCGCCAAGTGGCGATGGACAGCGTATTGGAAGCGCTGGCCGATAGCATTGATTATTTCCAAGATAATATCGAACGCCTGCGCCCATCACTGCGCGATGCTTTAAAGCCGCACTATACTGCGCGGCTAAAGCAAATGCGCAAACTGCAGGATCTTGCCCGTGCGCATTTAAAAATGCTGCCGCGTGATGCGGACGTTGAACGCGATGATTTTCTGTGGCTCTGGAGCCGCCTGAAGAGCTTTGTTGGCAACGATAGTCAGGTATTGATCAATGAGCTATTAGAGCAAGAGCGAGTATTGATGCAGGCGCTCTCCTCACTCTTTACCCATCCGCTACCTGACCCAATCGAACCCGTGGTTGATGAGGCCATGCAAGGATGTCGTAAACTGATTCGCGAGCTGTATGCGCTGCAAAAGCGGAAAACGCACCGCTAAGGTTTGGGACTAGGGCTAATTAAGCGCTCGTCTAGCGAGGGCGCGATGAGGTCTATTAGCGTCCTCTTTGGCAATTTAATGGGCTCCGGCGATCCCAGAAAATACGGCTGCCTGTTCCAAATATAAAGATCTCCTAGGGTGGCCACGCGCGCCGCCCACTCACGCACCTTCAAACCCCATTCAACCCCTGCCGTTGGATCATCGGCCACACACCCAGCCACATCCATCCCAAGTGCACGACCAATAAACACGGCCCTCGGTAGATGCCAGCTTTGGGTAATCAATAACGCTTCATCTAACTGAAACACATCTCGCGCACGCGCCAGCGTGTCATAGGTACTAAAGCCTGCAAAATCCATGGTAAGCCGTTCGGCCGCGACGCCGCGCCGATGAAGATCGCGCCACATTGCTCGCGGCTCATTATAGGCCTTGGTGCGATTATCACCTGACAACAGCAGGTGCTCAACCTGAGACTGTTCAATTAACGCGGCAGCGGTGCGCATGCGCGCATGAAAATGAGGGTTACGCACGCCGCTACGCGTCCAATGAGACGTACCAAACACAATGCCCACTTTGTCGGCACGGCACTGCAAGGGCTGCTGCTCAATATAAGCGGCGGTGGTGGCGACTACCCATAAATTACCGGCTATAAACAGCAACGCCGCCAGCAGCAAAAGCGCTCCTAGCGACATTAATAAGCGCTTAATCCCTTTCAAAACCGCGTTATACATCCAGCGCCCCAGCCGAAATTAAAACATGCCGAGTTCAAGCTTGGCCTCGTCACTCATCATGTCACGGCTCCAAGGAGGGCTGAAGACAATCTCAGTGTGCACTTTGCTAATCTGCGGTGCGCCAAGAATTTTATTTCTCGCGTCTGCCGCAATCACATCCCCCATACCACAGCCGGGAGCAGTCAACGTCATGCGGATAGTGGCAATGCGTTCGCCACTGATTAGCCGATCAATACGGCATCCATAAACCAGCCCTAAATCAACGATATTAACGGGAATTTCGGGGTCGAAACAGGTGCGCAGCTGATCCCACACAAATTGCTCGATCTCTTCCTCAGACGCTGTTTCTGGCAGCGTCGGGCGCGGCAATGCCTCAAGACCCAAGGCGTCTAAATTGCGCCCTTCGACCAGATAGAGACGCCCCTCAAAACCGACGCTCACCGAGCTGCCTTTCGCTTGCATTACGCTCACAATGCTATCTTCGGCCAGCGTTTCCGTTTTACCAAACGGTATGGCAATAGCATCCACATCACGCTGTAGCGGTAGCTGTTGGCCTCGTTCGAGACTCGCGACTTGCTCAAGATCCATAACTATCCTTAAAGAACTGGCCTTAACGCACCATACCAATGACACGGTTGAGTGCTTCAATAAAGCGATCCACTTCTTCGAGCGTATTATACGCAGCAAATGATGCACGACAGGTAGCGTCAACGCCAAAATGGGCGAGCAACGGCTGCGCACAGTGATGCCCCGTACGAATAGCGACACCCAGCTGGTCAATCAGCAGGCCAATATCTTGGGAGTGTGCGCCGTCGACTACAAACGAAAGTACGCCGGCTTTTTGAGGCGCAGTGCCTAAAATACGCAGCCCATCGATATGGCCAACTGCTTGCGTAGCGTGATCGAGAAGTCGCCCTTCCCACGCGCCAATGGCCGTGATGCCAACGCTCTCAACCCACTCCAGCGCCTTGCCAAGGGCGATGACTTCAGCAATAGCCGGCGTACCCGCTTCAAATTTATGCGGAATAGCGGCAAAGGTGGTACCCGCATCAAACGAGACGGATTGAATCATCTCACCACCGCCCTGCCAAGGAGGCATGGCTTCCAGGAGCGCCTGCTTACCGTACAATACGCCTACGCCAGTTGGCCCATAGACTTTGTGGCCCGAAAACGCATAGAAATCGGCATCGATCGCCTGCACATCGACGACTTGATGAGGCGCTGCCTGGGCACCGTCAATTAAAATGAGCGCGCCATACTGATGCGCTAATGCGGCCATTTCCTGCACGGGATTAATGGTCCCAAACGCATTAGACACGTGATTGACCGCAACAAGCTGGGTGCGCTCACTGAGCAGTGCGCGGTAGGCTGCCATATCCAGCGCGCCATTGGCTTCAACGGGAATGACCTTAATGGTAAAACCAATCTCAGCGGCCAACAGCTGCCAGGGCACAATATTAGAATGATGCTCCAACATGGAGATCAGCACTTCATCGCCAGAGGCAAGGTGCTGACGCCCCCAGCTTTGAACGACTAAATTGATCGCCTCGGTCGTGCCGCGAGTAAAGATAACCTGACGCGCATCTTCCGCGTTAAGAAACTCCTTTACCCGGTGACGAGTGCCTTCAAACGCCGCCGTCGCCTCATCGGCCAGGGTATGCAGTCCGCGGTGAATATTGGCGTTATAGCGTGAGTAGTAATCGCTAAATACGTCAATCACCGACTGAGGCGTCTGACTCGTCGCCGCGTTATCCAGGTAGATCAGCGGCTTGCCATGCACCTCACGCGCCAGGATCGGGAAATCCTGACGCAGTCGCATAACATCAAACGGCGCTTTCACACGCGTAGGCTCAGTAACGGTATGTGGCATCAATCACTCCTGGTATAGCCCTTGAGAGCGGGTGGTTAAGCGAGTGGTTGAGCTAGTCGTTAAGTGCGACGGCTGCTTCAACAAGCCCAGCAAGGTTGAAGCGCTCTGGTAGCTTACCGGCAACGGCTAGCTCAACGCGCTCTGCAATCGCATCCAAGGTAACTTTGTCCAGCACTTCACCAGCAAACGCGAGTGTTAGCAGCCCACGGGCCGTTGCCTCATCAATACCACGCGTGCGCAGTGCGTAAATAGCATCTTCATCCAACTGGCCCGTGGTGGTGCCGTGAGAGCACTTAACGTCGTCGGCGTAGATCTCCAGCTCAGGCTTGGCATCAACATGAGCACGATCAGATAAGAGCAGGTTTTTATTGCTCTGAAAGCCTTCAATTTTTTGGCTATCGCGCTTCACATACACTTTGCCGTTAAATACGCCGTGGGCGCGGTCGTCCAAAATACCCTTGTAGTTCTCATTAGAGAACGTGAGCGGCGCATTATGGTTAACCTTGGTATGGTTATCGACGTGCTGACGGCCCTGCCCAAAGAACAAACCATAGAAATTGGTTTCTGCCCCTTCACCATTCAGATCACTGATGAGGTCGTTACGCACCAGCGCACCGCCTAGGCTCAGGTTGTAAGAGGTATAGCGCGTATCGCGCGCCTGCTCGACGTGAATACTCGCCACATGCAGGTCGCCCAACGGCGCTTCTTGCAGCTTGTAATGCGCCAGTATCGCGCCCCGATCAAGCATGAGCTCGGCCACCACGTTCGTGAAGTTAGCCGCGTCATTTTCGCCTGCATAGTGCTCAATCAACGTCGCTTCGCTACGGCCACCGGCTGTAACCAGCACACGAGGATGGCTCATCACAGGCTTACCTGCACGGGACAGGAACTGCAGAAGAATCGGCTTCTCAACGATCGTTCCGGGCGCAATACGTACCACGGCGCCCTCTTCCATAAACGCTGTGTTCAGCGCAGCAAAGGGTGAAAAATCTACGCCGGTGAGACGGCCAAGCGGGCCACCTACCGCTTCGTGATTTTCCTCTAGCGCCCTAGAAAGCGGCAGCACTTGGACGCTTGAGGGCAGTGATTCAACATCCGACAGCGCTGATGAAAAAACACCATCGACGAAGGTCAAGCGGTAAGCATCAATCGGCAGTGTCAGCGCAGCGGCAGCAGCCTGGGAGAACTCGGCATTATCGGCAAGCGCAAAGCTGCCCTGTGCAATTGAGCGTACATCCGTATACTTCCACTCCTCGTCACGGCGAGTAGGAAAGCCGAGCGCTTCAAAGCGCGCAGCACCGGCCTGGCGACGAGCAGCAATCCACGTCGGCTCCGCCTTATAGCGAGAGCTACGCGCCTTCAGCGTATCTAAAAAGTTTTGCGTATCGCTCATGCCACAGACTCCTCGATACCTTCATAGCCGTTGCTCTCAAGCTGCTTGGCCAGCTCAGCGTCGCCGGTTTTCACGATACGACCATCGACCAAAACGTGAACTTTGTCTGGCACGATGTAATCCAGCAGGCGCTGATAATGCGTGACCAGCAAAATGGCGCGATCAGCAGCACGCAGGCTATTGACGCCGTCGGCGACAACCTTCATCGCATCGATATCCAGTCCTGAATCTATTTCATCCAGCATGGCAAGTTTGGGCTGAAGCACCAGCATTTGCAGGATCTCGTTGCGCTTTTTCTCGCCGCCCGAAAAGCCTTCGTTAACGGCGCGCTGCAGGAAACTTGCATCCATTTTCATAAAGCCTAGCTTCTCTTTCACCAGCTTCATGAATTCAGGTGCCGGCATTTCACCTTCACCGCGCGCGACGCGCTGGGCATTCAGGGCAGACTTCAGCAGGTAGATATTTTTAACCCCTGGAATCTCAACCGGATATTGGAAACCCAGCAGCAAGCCAGCTTGGGCACGCTCCTCAATTTCCATTTCCAGCACATCTTTGCCTTCAAAGGTAATCGTACCCTGGGTAACTTCGTAGCCGTCTTTACCGGCGATGACTGCCGACAGTGTCGATTTACCCGCGCCGTTCGGCCCCATGATAGCGTGCACTTCACCCGCATTGATGGTCAGGGTAAGGCCTTTAAGAATTTCTTTGTCTTCGACGGTGACGTGTAAATCTTTCACTTGCAACATGTTGATTACCTTTTGATTCTGGCGAGCCGCCGCGGCGACACTGATAAATTAAATAGGATGAACAGCGAACTGCTTAGCCAACCGCGCCTTCCAGGGTCACGTTGAGCAGCGCTTCGGCTTCTACAGCGAACTCCATGGGCAGCTCTTGGAAAACGTCTTTACAGAAACCATTGACGATCATGCTCACCGCATCTTCTTCTGAAATACCGCGGCTCTTGCAGTAGAACAGCTGATCTTCGCCAATTTTCGATGTGGTCGCTTCGTGCTCAATGGTCGCCGTGCTGTTGCCAATTTCCTGGTAAGGAAAAGTGTGTGCTCCGCACTTATCACCGATCAGCAAGGAATCACACTGGGTAAAGTTGCGCGCGCCTTTGGCACGCGGCCCAATTTTAACCAGTCCACGATAGGATTGATTGCTCTTACCCGCCGAAATGCCTTTGGAGACGATATAAGAACGACTGCCTTCGCCAATGTGAACCATCTTGGTGCCGGTATCCGCCTGCTGGCGACCGTTAGTCACCGCCACGGAGTAAAACTCGCCGATACTGTCTTTACCGCGAAGCATGCAGGAAGGATATTTCCAGGTAATCGCTGAGCCGGTCTCGACTTGTGTCCAGCTAATCCGTGAACGATCGCCACGGCAATCGCCGCGCTTAGTGACAAAGTTATAAATACCGCCTACGCCATTTTCATCGCCGGGATACCAGTTCTGCACGGTGGAATATTTGATATAAGCATCATCCAGCGCAACAAGCTCTACGACTGCCGCGTGAAGCTGGTTTTCATCGCGCATCGGCGCGGTGCAACCTTCTAAATACGATACTTGAGCGCGGCTTTCACAAATAATCAGGGTGCGCTCAAACTGGCCGGTGTTGGCCGCGTTAATACGGAAGTAGGTAGACAGCTCCATCGGGCAGGTGACGCCTTCAGGAACAAACACAAAGGAGCCATCGGTAAACACCGCGGAGTTCAGCGCCGCAAAATAGTTGTCCGCCACGGGAACGACCGTACCCAAGTATTGCTTGATCAGCTCTGGATAGTCGCGGATAGCCTCTGAAATCGAGCAGAAAATAACGCCTGCTTCGCCAAGCTCTTTCTTAAACGTTGTGGTGACAGAAACGGAGTCAAACACTGCGTCTACCGCAACGCCAGCAAGGGCCGCGCGCTCATGCAGCGGAATACCCAGCTTTTCATAGGTTTCGAGCAGTTTAGGATCTACTTCATCCAAACTTTGCGGGCCATCTTCAGGCCGTTTTGGCGCACTGAAATAGGAGATCGACTGGTAATCAATCGGCGGATAATCAAGATGTGCCCAGGAAGGAGCTTTCATCTTTAACCACTGGCGATAGGCATCAAGACGCCACTCCAGCATCCATTCCGGCTCACCCTTTTTATTCGAAATAAAGGCGATGGTATTTTCATCAAGGCCAGGTGGCAGGGTGTCGCTCTCAATATCCGTTACAAAACCATCTTTGTATTCGCGACGAACCAACTGTTCCATTTCTTCGCTTGCCATGGTGATACCCTCCGGGCAGTTGGGTGGCGAGTTCGGCTCGCCGTCAAAATGAGTAAGGCCTGTTTTACGTCGCTAGGAGGCCGACGCTGTCGACAGGCTGATCGTTTGAATAGGCAGTTGCACCGGCAGTTTTATCGGCGCTGTATCCGCCAGGTGCGCGAGCGTTACGCTTTCTAGCAACGTTCGCATTGCCAGTGAAACTCGCTGCCAGTTGTCTGCCACACCGCAGGTAGCCACAAGTTCGCAATCGCCTTCTGCCTGACTGCATTCGGTCATGGCGACAGGGCCTTCAATGGCCGCAATAATGTCAGCAGCGCTAATCTGCGACGCCGGTCGCGCTAGGCGATAGCCGCCTTGCGATCCTCGCTGGGAAACAAGCAAGCCAGCGCGCACCAGCATTTTGAGCGTTTTGCTCACAGTCGGGTGTGGCAACTGCACAGCGTCCGCTAACTCTGCCGCTGCATGCGATGCCTGAGAGTGACGGGCAATTTGCGCCATCACCACAGCGGCATAGTCTGTCAGCCGAGAAAGCTTGAGCATGTCACTCCCCTTCATATACATAAAACGCAGTCGATCAAATGAACGCCACGTCAATTGAGGACCATTTTAGTCCTGTATAAATTTGATGTGAAGCCCTTGAGCAAAATGGTTAGCAATTTGCGCGAAATATAAGCACGTTCGGCGCTGATAGCATCAAAAACAACAATCATTATCATTTAAAAAAGCTATTGGTTTATTTTACTCTCCCCCTAGAATTTGCATATAACCACCGGACAGCAATGCTGCGCATGGCTACCAGAGAGCTTGGGAATAAAAAAATAGCCCATTGAAATCAATGGACTATTTTATTAGCAATACTTGGCAGCAGTGAGCTCAGGCTTTTTTGACAAACTCAGATTTCAACTTCATCGGGCCGATGCCATCAATTTTACAATCGATGTCATGATCCCCCTCTACCAGGCGGATGCTTTTGACTTTGGTGCCTACTTTAACGACCAGTGAGCTACCTTTTACCTTTAAATCCTTAATGACCGTTACGCTATCGCCATCGACCAACGGATTGCCATTCGCATCACGCACGCCGGATGCGTCATCAGCGCCCTCTTCTTCTGCTACCTTTGACCACTCGTGACCGCACTCTGGGCACACGTATTGAAGCCCGTCATCGTAGCTAAATTCAGAGGCACAGGCAGGACAGTTAGGAAGATCACTCATCAGACGACTCCATCACTCAACAAACACGAGAACGCGTACAAGCACTCGTATATAGGGGTTCAGAAAGCGATGGAGCCTACACGGGTTGCGTAAAATGTCCAGCCGCTAGCGAATCAACCGCGCTGGTAAGTACCTACCAAGCGATTCATACCCAGCAGGTGCGGCTCTATCTCATTGAGCAACTCAGCTTGGGTCAGCCCTGCTGGAAGCGACGTTTGATGGTCTAACGCTAGCACCCAGAAATAGTAGAGATGTTTGCCATGCCCTTCTGGCGGCATCGGACCACAGTAGCTGCTATTACCACGATCATTCACGCCCGAGGTGCCCACGGCCGTGTTCTCAGTTAATTCTTGAATATCGCCAGGCAAGTTATAGAGCACCCAGTGAATAAAGCCGTAGCTGCCTTCTTTAACCAAAGGAGCGTCCGGATCATGGCATATCACTGCAAACCCTTTGGTTCCTTCAGGTGCACCTTGCCAGGCTAGCGCAGGAGAAATATCTTCACCTTCACCGGAGTATCTGGAAGGAACCGCTTGGTGATTAGCAAAAGCTACGCTAGTAACCTGCATGGTTGAAAGTGCAAAGGCCATCGTTCTCTCCTGAATTATCTTAATAATGGTGGCGCGTTAACGATCAAGCTGCATCGCGTGACGTTGCCACCACTGCTGGGCGATAGCAATGTTGTCAGCGTTATACGCCGGGTCTAACACCACTCCCAGCTGAATATATTCACCACTGGTTCGGACCATAAGCTGCGGATCCTGCGTAGCGAGTTGCAGAGCATAGAGTGCCAGCGCCAGCTCATATTGGTCGGCAGTATTCAAACGAGTAAACAGCAAAGGAATCGCTGGAAGGCCTATTTCGCCCAAACGCTCGGCGGCAATATAAAAAGGCCGCCGATTATCATAGCCACCGTAGCTGGTCACAAAGCGCCTATCCGCTAAACGGCTAACGTAATAGGATGCTTCCTCTTCTGGGCTAATAAACAGAGGCGGCACCCAGTCACTTGCCATCCCGGTAACGGGCATCGCATTCATGCCCGTTACCGGGATGGGCTGCGGGGCCGTTAGCGGCGCCTCACTGTCAGGCTGAATGGGCGAAGGTGCAGGACGTTGCCCGCCGGCACAGCCTGCTAACAACAGACTCCCCCCTATCCCTACCGCCCACATCCATAGCGAACTTCGCTGCATTGCCAGGCATCCTATGCTAGTGCTTAAGTGGGCCAGCGGCCCTGTTTTTGTAGGCGGCGTTTTACCCACCTATCGTAAAGTGCGCGAACGCCCGGTTTTATTCCTGGTAGGCCAAGAACCCAGGCGACAGGCACCAATAATGAAATACGCCTCATTAGTACTCGGTAGGCATCAATACCTTCTATCAGCTCGCCCTGCGTCGTTTCAATATGCAGCGAGCGCAGCGCCATGGCAGGCTCAACGCCCTTATCTCGCAGCGCCTGCTCATTTTCGCTGACATCAAGCCAGTCGATATCATCCGCCTCGTGCCCTAGCCAGCGCTCATAGCGGCGCCGCTCTTTACGGCAAAGCGGGCACTGCGCGTCGTAAAAAATGTTGATAGATGTCTTACTAGGCATGATCAGCTCTCAGCGTTAAGACTCTCACCATGTTAAAACATTTAAGTAGTGTCTTCACTCTAGCAGCCTCGCCATAGTAAGCACTATATGCTTACGCGGCGGGCAATATCGGCAACCACAAAGCCAGGGCGACCAAGGCCGCCAGTAGTACTGGCGGCGTAATCAATAAGCCAATTTTCATGTACTGGCCCCAACCAATTTTGTATCCCTTGCCCGCTAGCACATGTAGCCATAGCAGAGTCGCGAGACTACCAATGGGGGTGAATTTTGGCCCCAGATCATTACCGATTACGTTAGCGTAGATCATTAACTCCTGAGTTCCCGCTGGCAATTTCGCCTGCTCAATAGCCAGCGCGCCCACTAGTGTCGAAGGCATATTGTTCATTACCGAGGCCACAATGGCGGAAAGGAAGCCAGTACCTAACGTGGCGATAAAGTCGCCCTGCTGCGCCAGCCATTCAAGCGCCAAAGCGCCATAATTCGTCAGCCCTGCACTACCCAGCCCGTAGACAACGAGATACATCCCAATTGAGAACAGCACTATCTGCCAAGGGGCACCGCGTAGTGCTCCCGTTACAGAAACGACGGCACCTCGGCCTACTTGCCACCAACGCCCGGCAATAGCCATCAACAGAATGGCGCCTGTTCCCGTCACAAACGCGATTGGGATCCCTAACGGGGCAGTCACAAAATAGGCAATAAGCAGTACCGCTAGCAATGGGAATGCTGCGCGAAATACGAGGGGATCTTTGATGGCCGAAACCGGCGCGTCAAGATTTTCGACACTATAGCGTACAGGAATACGGCGACCAAATACGATCCAGAGAACGATCAGCGTTGCCGCCAGCGACACTAGGTTGACCGGTACCATGACCGCAGCATAACGATCAAAGATGATATCAAAGTAGTTGGCACTGACAATATTCACAAGATTGGAGATCACCAGCGGCAGGCTTGTGGTATCGGCGACAAACCCCGTTGCGATAATGAAAGCGAATGCCGCAGGCGGCTCAAAGTTAAGGCGTAACAAGATAGCGATCACAATGGGAGTTAGCAGTAAGGCCGCGCCATCGTTAGCGAAAAATGCTGCAATGATGGCGCCTAATATAACGACCAGCGGGAAGAGAAGATGTCCTCGCCCATTGCCCCAGCGCGCAACATGTAACGCCGCCCAGGCAAAAAATCCTGCCTCGTCTAGAAGCAACGAAATGATGATTAACGCCACAAAGGTGAAGGTAGCATCCCAAACAATCCCCCACACTACCGCGACATCCCCCAGCTGCACGACGCCCATTAAAAGCGCCACTAAAGCACCGCCCAGCGCGCTCCAACCAATACCTAAACCTTTAGGTTGCCAGATCACTAAAACCAGAGTGACAACAAAAATGGCTAGTGCCAACATGAAATGACCTTCGTCAGTGAGTGTTTTGATTAACGCGGCGAGAGAGTTCTTCAGCACTCTCAACGCGCTCAGAATAGCGATCAGTAAGATAGGCGGACTTGCCTCGGGTCAGCCAGGTAAACTTTACAAGCTCTTCACACACATCAACGATACGCATATAAAGTGGTGACAATTTCATTCGCCCGGCGCCATCAAACTCGGTGAATGCCTTGGGTATAGACGATTGATTAGGGATGGTGATCATACGCATCCAACGCCCAAGAATTCGCATTTGATTGACCGCGTTGAAGCTTTGACTGCCGCCAGACACTTCCATCACCGCCAGTGTTTTTCCCTGAGTAGGTCGAACACTGCCGAGCGATAGAGGGATCCAGTCAATTTGCGTTTTCATAATGCCCGTCATCGCACCGTGCCGCTCGGGGCTAACCCACAACATACCCTCGGACCACTGGGCAAGATCGCGTAGCTCTTGCACTTTGGGATGGTCGGCCTCTGAGTCATCCGGTAGCGGTAAACCCGACGGATTAAACGTGCGCACTTCACAGCCGTACCAGCGCAACAACCGCATTGCCTCTTCGGACGCCAGACGTGAAAAAGAGCGCTCGCGCAGTGAGCCGTAAAGCACCAGGATTTTGGGGGGATGACGCTGGGCATCAGGCCCAGCCAGCGCATCGACATCAATCGGCTGCAGCTTTCGAGGGTCAATGTTGGGCAGGTTATCGAAACTGGCATGTTCGCTCATTTGCGATGGCCCTTGAGGTGCACGATATCTCCATCCTCTTTGGTAAACGTCGTGACTGGATTGGCCAATAATTCAAGCACAAGCTCTGAAGGACGGCACAGGCATGTACCCTTTTCGGTTATCACAATTGGGCGATTGACCAGGATTGGATGCGCGATCATGGCGTCTATCAGTTGATCATTACTTAACGCGGGATCATCAAGGTTGAGCTCATCATAGGAGGGCTCCTTACGACGCAGCAACTCTCGCGGGGCAATCGCCATCATTGAGATCAGCTCGACTAGCCGTTCACGGCTAAGCGGTGTCTTGAGATACTCGACCACCTTGGGCGTCTCGCCTGAAGCTTCGAGCATTGCTAGCGTATTACGGGAGGTTCCGCACGCGGGGTTGTGGTAAATCGTCGTTTTCAACGCCTTTCACTCCTGACTGTCATTGATGGAACATTCATTGAATGTCGCCCAAAACGGTTCACACACGTCTGGATGGCCTGCACAGCAATCATGGATCAGAAAGTTAAGCGTTTGCTGCATGTGCCACAGACTAGCGCGGTAAATAATTGATCGCCCCTGCCTACGCGATACAACCCAACCCGCCCGCGAGAGCACCGAAAGATGTGCCGACATAGTGTTATGTGGCACAGATAGCTGACGGGCAATGTCACCCGCGGGAAGTCCTTCGGGTTCATGACGTACAAGCAGCCTAAACACCTCAAGGCGCGTACCTTGAGACAGCGCCGCGAAGCTATCGGTAACATTTTTAATTTCCATATGTCCAGAATAATGGACATATTTTAATATGGCAATTATTCCTTTGCGTATTTTTCAGAGCTGGCCACTCCATGAAAAAGCCTGCGATGCTGAATGAACAGCTCGCAGGCTTTATTGACGCTATTTACTTCCTCAACTCAGCTTAGGTGCTAAAGAAAATGTCGTATTGAATGTACGTTACATCAATACACTCTGGTCATCTGCCTGCACCCCTATGATGCTGACATCCTCACTTAATGCGGCTACCTCTTCATCCATAAAAGAGCCCTCATTCATGTCAGAGGACATGGCCATCATCATCGCCATTTTTGAGGTATTGGCCGTTTCTGCACCGGCATCTCGACTGACCTGGAAAGACGCCAGATCCATAGAGCCGCCGTTGAACGCTTGTTTTATACAAGTACTAACTCCTGTAAAACATCTTCAATAACGTCTCTTCACGCAATCGTTTGCCTATCCAGTAGAAAAAACTGCATTAGCCCAGCGCTTAACGCTGAAAGTGGCATTGAATAACCCCGCCTAGCCTGCCTTACTGTCAGTAAGCATTTCGTGCCCATCGCGAGATAGAGCGACCGTCCAACCCTCTACTCGCACAGCCGCTATTATCCAATGCACGCATTCTAGGTAGCCATTATGCACAATGTCATTGCCTTATATGATGATCGCGTACTTGCTCACGAGCCTAATATCGACGCCGAGTTCTTGCCCCACCGAATCGATAAAAGAGTGAGGAACCTGCTAGCAGGCCTTCCGGGGCCATGGAAGTATCCTGAACACCCTGGGCGGCTAACCGCTATCCAAGAGCTACTTGAAAAAGCGCCGATCGACGGCCTTAAAATCGAAGGCGGAAAAGTGGCCACGCATGAGCAGTTAGCTAGGGTGCATACCACCTCTTATTTAACCGACATTTTCAGCTTACGCGGCAAAAATGCGTGGCTGGATGTCGATACCACGGCCGTTTCGCCAGGCAGCGTAGATGCGGCTGAAGTCGCGGCTGGCACAGCGATTGCGGCGGTAGAAGCCGTGATGGAAAAACGGGCTAAAAGTGCGTTTGCACTCGTACGCCCGCCGGGGCATCACGCTGAACCCGTTCGCGCGCGTGGATTTTGCTTGTTTAATAATGTCGCCGTTGCAGCTGCACACGCGCGAGCGGCACTTGGCTGTGAACGCGTACTGATCGTCGATTGGGATGCTCACCACGGCAATGGAACTCAAGATATCTTTTGGGCAGAACCCGATGTGATGTTTTTCGACATACATCGCGCCGCGCCTTTCTACCCTGGTTCAGGCCACCTTGAAGAAGTCGGTGCAGGTTTGGGCGAAGGCACCACTATTAACGTGCCCCTGCCCGCGGGTGCGGGCGATGAAGCATATCTCAAAGCATTTCGTGACATTCTGGCACCGGCTGCAGCGTGGTTTAAGCCTGATATTATTTTAGTATCCGCGGGCTTTGACCCTCACTGGCACGATTTAGCACTTAACGTTTCCTACGCAGGATTTGGCGCGCTAACCGGTTTCATGCAACAGCTGGCAGAGCAGCACTGCGAAGGCCGCTTAGTTTTTGTATTAGAGGGTGGCTACAACCTGGAATCATTAGCCAACGGCACCCGAGCCGTGCTGGCAGTACTAGCCGGCAATACCGTTCCTGTGCCCGACACCTGTGGTATTGCAGAAGTTGAAGCGGCGGCTAACTTTCATCGCACGGCCTTTCAATCGGAATGAAAAATCGGTTTAACTAACGCCGCTTTAAAACAAAAAAAACGGCACCTGATACGGTGCCGTTTGGTTTTAAGCTAACAACGCTTTGTTAAAATTTTAGCCTTTATTTAAGCCGTTCAAACACTGTGGCAACGCCCTGCCCCATGCCGATACACATGGTCGCCAAGCCCAACGTCGTATCGCGCTGCTGCATGACGTTAAGTAGCGTAGTGCAGATACGCGACCCCGAGCAGCCCAGCGGATGCCCTAGCGCAATAGCGCCGCCGTTAAGATTGACCTTATCGTCTAGCGCATCTAGGAAACCTAAATCTTTCAGTACCGGGATGCCTTGAGCAGCAAATGCCTCGTTAAGCTCAACGGTCTCAATATCCGCGGACGACAGACCCGCTGCTTTAAGCGCTTTCTTCGATGCGGGCACCGGGCCATAGCCCATGATCGATGCATCACAACCAGCCACACCGGTTGATAGCACCCGTGCGATGGGCGTTAAACCAAGTGCCTGTGCACGCTCATAGCTCATGACTGCCATCGCTGAAGCCCCGACCGACAACGCCGATGAGGTGCCCGCCGTGACGGTGCCGTTACGCGGATCGAATACAGGCTTCAGGTTCGCCATAGATTCGAGGGTCGAGTCGCCACGAATAACTTCATCGCGCGTCACCATCACTTTAAAGCCGCGCTGGTCGTGGCCTTCTACGCCGATAATCTCATTATCAAAATAGCCCTTTTCCATCGCTGCCTGGGCGCGCTGATGAGAGCGCACGCCAAACTTATCCTGCTCTTCACGCGAAACGCCGTGCATTTTGCCCAGCAGTTCGGCGGTTAACCCCATCATCATGGCCGCTTTGGCCGCGTACTTACTGGCCGCCGGGTTCACGTCAACGCCATGCGCCATGGGCACATGTTC
Organism: Halomonas sp. AOP12-B1-6; assembly: GCF_052379225.1. Taxonomy (NCBI): domain Bacteria; kingdom Pseudomonadati; phylum Pseudomonadota; class Gammaproteobacteria; order Oceanospirillales; family Halomonadaceae; genus Halomonas; species Halomonas sp. AOP12-B1-6. The sequence continues at coordinate 23,199 of NZ_JBQSYK010000005.1, read as the reverse complement.
CATGTGTTCAACGCCGCCGATGATAAAGAAATCACCCATGCCCGCTTTAATATTCGCAGCGGCAATGTGTAGGGCCGTCATTGAAGAACCACACAAACGGTTCACCGTTTGCGCGGGGACCGAGCGGGGTATGCCGGTCATGATCGCTGCGTTGCGGGCAATGTTCATGGACTGCTCAAGCGTCTGGTTCACACAGCCCCAAATCACATCGTCCACTTCTGACGGATCTAGATTGGGGTTGCGGGTAAACAGCGCCTGCATCGCCGCTGCGGATAGATTCTCAGCGCGAACGTTGCGAAAAGCACCATGCTTGGCTTTTGCCATGGCGGTACGGACACCGTCAACCACCACAATATCTCTCGGACTCAAACTCATCTTTTATCTCCTATGCGTGGTGGTTAGGCTTGGTTGGCCTGCTTATCGCTGGAATAGAATAACTCGCCGTTTTTCGCCATCTGACGCAGCTTGTCGGTGGGCGCGTACAGCGGCCCCAGCTCATCAGCTAAGCCTTCTGCCAATGTGACGAACGCTGCTACGCCCATCGCGTCAATATAGCGCAGCGCACCACCGCGGAAGGGAGGGAAGCCGATGCCATAGATCAACGCCATATCCGCTTCTGCTGGCGTCGCTACAATGCCATCTTCCAAACAGCGCACGGTTTCCAAGCACAGCGGCACCATCATGCGCGCAATGATGTCTTCGTCAGAAAATTCTTTATGCTCTTTCACCACCTCTTTAATCAGAGCGTAAGCGGCTTCATCGGTTACTTTCTTAGGCTTACCTTTTTTGTCTTCCTCGTAAGCGTAAAAACCTTTGTCGTTCTTTTGACCAAGGCGGTCATTGTCATACATGACCTGAATAGCGGTTTTACCCTCACGCGCCATGCGATCAGGGAAACCTTCCGCCATTACCTCATTAGCGTGTACGGCAGTGTCTAAGCCCACCACGTCGAGCAAATAAGCGGGGCCCATAGGCCAGCCGAACTTCTCCATCACTTTATCAATATGCTGGAAGTCAGCGCCCTGCTCGACCAGGAAACTAAAGCCGCCGAAATACGGAAACAGTACGCGGTTAACTAAGAAACCGGGGCAGTCGTTAACCACGATCGGCGTTTTCCCCATCGCACGCGCATAGGCCACGGTTGCTGCAACGGCGGCATCAGACGTCTTTTCACCACGAATTACTTCCACCAACGGCATGCGGTGAACGGGGTTAAAAAAGTGCATACCGCAGAAGTTTTCTGGACGCTTAAGATTCTCCGCCAATCGATTAATGGAAATCGTTGATGTATTAGAAGTAAGAATGGTGTTTTCGCTCACCGCATCTTCAACTTCAGCTAGCACCGCGCCTTTTACCTTGGGGTTTTCAACCACCGCTTCGACAACGAGATCAACGTTACCAAAATCACCATAGGAGAGCGTTGGGCGAATATTGCTCAGCTTTTCAGCCATCTGCTCGGTGGAAAGCTTTTTACGCTCGACCTGCTTGGTAAATAGCTTGCGCGCTTCTTTCAAGCCAAGCTCAATCGCTTCATCCTTGATGTCTTTCATCAGGATTGGCGTGCCCTTAGACGCACTCTGGTAAGCGATACCGCCGCCCATAATACCGGCACCCAGCACAGCCGTTTGTTTCACTGGCTGTGCCTGTTTCTCATAACGGCTGGCTTTCTTTTTAACCACTTGGTCATTCAGGAATAGGCCCACCAAATTGAACGCCACGCTGCTCAGCGCAAGCTTAGCGAATGCCTTGGCTTCAATTGCCTGGGCACGGCCACGCTCTTCACCCGCGCCTTTCTGAATGACTTTGATGGCTTCAACCGGCGCGGGATAATGCGGCCCAGCTTTTCCGGCAACAAACCCCTTGGCGGTTTCAAACGCCATCATCTGCTCAATGGGATTAAGCTTCAGCGAGCTGGTTTTTTCCAGACGGCGCGCTTGGTAATCCAGCTCGCCGCTATTAGCGCGGTCTAGAATGTCGAACGCCGCCTCTTCTAACTGTTCTGCGGCGACGACCGCGTCGACAGCACCTACTTTAAGTGCCGCATCGGCGCGGTTTTCGGTGCCACCTGCAATCCACTCAATGGCATTGTCTGCGCCGATCAAGCGAGGCAAACGAACGCAGCCTCCCCAGCCGGGGAGTATGCCTAGCTTGGTTTCTGGAAGGCCGATCTTGGCAGTTTCACTCATCACACGAAAATCGGTGGTCAGCAGAACCTCACAACCGCCGCCAAGCGCCAGCCCATTGACCGCCGTGACTGTCGGGAAAGGCAGGTCTTCAATCGCGTTAAAAATGTCGTGAACCTTAAGGTTCATCTCGACGAGGTATTCTTCGCCTTTATCGAAAAGCGTATGAAACTCGGTGATATCGGCGCCTACGATAAACGCGTCTTTACCACTGGCGATGACCAAGCCTTTCAAGCTGTTTTCAGCCTGAATAGCCTTCACCGCGTCAGCGAGTTCTGCAACAACAGCGCTAGAAAGCTTATTGACGGACTCATCTTTCAAATCGAAAGTGAGCATTGCGATATCATTACCGCTAGGGGTGTCACGACGTGTCACCGTGATGGCATTGCCTTGGTAGATCATCCGCGTTCTCTCCGCTTTTCGGGCTGGCTCTGAAAAGAGAACCCGCCACACTTTTAGACGACTTTCATACGGCCGTTTGATTGCCTTAGCTTGGTTGAGATGCCTAAGCACGTCAAGCCCTGACTTTCGGCTAATAAATCAATTAATCCAGGCCGAGATTCGCAGTAGATCAGCGCCAAGCCCGGCAGACTGTTAGAATCACACATCTTTCATCATCCAGGTTACCTTGTATGGGCACACTGCTCACACCTTCTCGCATTGCTTCGGCTCAGCGGCGTATTGAAAGTATAGTCGTACGCATAAAGCCTTGGAGCTGGTTATGGCCCCCAATGGCATTCGCCGCAGGCCTGGGAAGCTTTTTTCTAGTCGATCGTCAACAGTGGCTAGGCGCGGCCTTAGCGCTTGGGCTGCTGTTCGCCTGGACACTGCTACTATCAGAAGGATTGATCAGCCGCTGGCTATCTCACCGGGGTCACCCGACGCCACCGCGGGGCGTGGCGACGTTTATTGCGCAAATGATTCACCAAGAAACGCTTTTCTTTACGCTGCCGTTTATTTTAGTCACAACGGTTTGGAATAGCGGGCAAACACTGTTTGCAGTATTAGTTGGCGGCATGGCCTTGTTGTCTATTATTGATCCGCTATATTTCAAAGTAGCTGAACGCTGGCGCAGCCTTTACTTTATGTTTCATGCTATGTGCGTGTTTCTAGTGCTGCTGGTTACACTGCCTATCATGGTGCACCTGACCACCGGTCAGAGCTTGCTGCTAGCACTCAGCATTACCATCGTGGTGGCGCTACCTAGTTTTTGGCATTTATTGAAGCGACGTTCGCTTCAACGCTGGTGCCTATTTTTTGCACTAACATTAGTGCTGGCCTATGGCGCTTGGGTAGGCCGCATATGGGTACCGCCTGCCAGTTTATGGATGACCAGCAGTGCACTGTCGCCCTCGTTCAATATTGAACAGCGACTGCCCGAAGGTTCAATAGCATTAACGCCTCAGACAATTAGTGAAAACGGGCTTTATGTTTATACGGCCATACGCGCACCAAGGGGATTAAGTGAAACCATTACCCATGCTTGGCATCACAACGGTCAGCCCATGGATGTGGTGAAGCTGAATATTAACGGCGGGCGCGAAGAGGGTTATCGCGCTTGGAGTCATAAGCAAAACTTCCCCGATGACCCTACCGGTGATTGGCGCGTTGATATTATGACAGGCAGCGGGCAGCGCCTTGGTCTAATACGTTTTGAAGTCTCAGAGGATAGTCAAACCGCCTCTAAAGCCGATGCACAAATACGCCCCAGCGGTCTAAGTGGCTTGAATCTAAGACGTTTCGTGCCCGGAAGTTCTAACAATACTAAGGACGAATAAACAGATTGATTGATTCAGCACCTTGCATTCAGCGGCGTAGCTTATGACAATTCGCCTATACACACTTATTGGTAGCTAGTTGCTTATGGCTTCATCTATTGGTTTTCGCCTTGCCCGTTTGCCACATCTGTGGCGCTCAATCCTAGATCGGCGACTTGCCCCGCTGGGCTTAACGCAAACCCGCTGGGTAACGCTCTATCACCTATGGCGCTTGGGAGAGGGACACCCCCAGTGTGATCTTGCTCGGGTTATTGGCGTGGAGGCGCCTTCACTGGTGCGCACGCTGGGCCAGCTTGAAGAACAAGGATTAGTTGAGCGGCGTGCCTGCGACAATGACCGTCGCAGCAAGCGTATCTATTTAACGCCTGCCGCTATGCCACTACTGGAAAAAATTGACAGTGTTGCTAAAGAAGCCCGCAAAGAGATATTACAAGGCCTAACGGATGAAAATCTTCAGCAGCTGGATGAGTGGCTGACCCTGATTGAGTCAAACGGACTGGCGATACAAGCGCGCGATCAGGATGGCTCTGAAGAAAACTGCCCTGAAGAAAATGATACTGAAGGCGACAGCTCTCAATAAGAGACTCTTCAAGACAAGCCCGCGTCCTAAGGCTTCGCCTCCCTACTGCCAGGCTGCTCTTTAAAACCGAGCGGCCTGGTAATGGGTCGATCCGCATAGCCACGCAGCGCATCTCTTAAGTGCTCAAACACCGGCACATAAGTCGTAAATCGTTCCGCCGTTTGTGACTCCCACCACCATAGCGTCAACGTATATTGGGTCGACTGCACCACCAGCGCATCCTGTGGCAAGCGCTCCAGCAACGTTTTCAAATGCACCGTAGCGCTATCAGGTAACGGGCGTAGCGGCGCTATTCGCCAGCGCCAACCGGCATGGAAAGGCGCTAATGCTTCGCTTGCATTGCTGTCTCTTACCAGCAGAAAATCCGGCCCAGGATCGTCTTGCGGATAGTGCCAGCGATAAGCTGGCATCGTGCCTTTAAAATGGTGAAGCGGAGGCTTTTCCATCTTGATAGTGACGCCTTGACGCGTGATCTGCGAGCGAAGCAATGAGTGACGCTTTTGCTGCGGGCTGGGCTTCAACCACATCACGGGCGCGATGACAAACATCACAATACCGACAATAATTAACCATTCCATCTCTACATTTCCTTCAACATAAGCCACACTGACTAAGCTAACCTAAAAAACCATGACATAGGTCGTTGTTAAGTAACGCTACGCCATCTAAAGTAAAGGCCATCATCATCGTACAAAGAGTACCTTTGTAACCCACTGCCAAGGAGATACGCCATGAGCTATCACCACATTTTAGTTGCCGTTGACCTAACCAAAGACTCGCACAAAATTCTTGAGCGCGCCGTCGTCATTGCAGAGCGTAATGACCGGGCTAAAATATCCATCATGCACACGCTTGAACCGCTTGGCTTTGCCTATGGTGGCGATATCCCGATGGACCTTACCAGCATTCAAGACCAGCTGGATGAGCATGCCAAAAAGCGCCTGGCTGAAATTGCCGCTCCTCACGTGCCTGAAACCCATCAGCATGTGGTAGTGGGTATGCCCGATACCGAGATCCATCGCTTTGCCGAAGATCATAACGTGGATTTGATTGTCGTAGGCTCCCACGGCCGCCATGGCTTTGCTCTGCTGCTGGGTTCAACCTCCACCGGCGTACTTCATGGCGCCCAGTGCGATGTCTTAGCCGTTCGCGTCGGCAAGAAAGGTGAGAAAACCGACGAGTAATCGAGCCCGCTTTATCAAGAACAAAAAAGGCGCCCATAAGGCGCCTTTTAATTTATCGGGCTTACTCTCCTGCGGCCATTGCCTCCAGCTCCATCCAGCGCTCCATCGCTGTTTCTAACTGCTTTTGCACGGCTTCGAGCTGCTGCAACTTAGCTGCGACGGTGTCGGCGTCCTGCTGATAAAACGCTGGGTCACCTATCGCATTTTCTAACGTTTCTACCTCGCCCTCAAAACGTTCAATGTCAGCGGGCAACGTATCTAACTCACGCTGCAAATTGTAAGAGAGCTTGACGCTTTTTTTGGCAGGTGCCGCCGAGATTTCAGGCGCTTTTTTGGGCGCCTCTGAGGTCGGTTCAGTACGCTGCCGCGCTGCCCCTTCCCAAGGCGCCGGCGGCAGCTTACCGCCCTGACGAATCCAGTCGGTGTAGCCGCCCACATATTCTCGCACCACGCCCTCGCCTTCAAAGGCCAGCATGCTGGTGACAACGTTATCCATAAAGGTTCGGTCGTGGGATACCAGCAGCAGCGTGCCATCGAAATCAAGTAGCAGCTCTTCAAGCAGCTCAAGGGTTTCCATGTCGAGGTCGTTGGTAGGCTCATCGAGCACTAATACGTTGGCCGGCTGGGTAAATAGCTTGGCGAGCAGAAGTCGATTAGATTCACCACCGGAAAGTGCTTTCACCGGCTGGCGTACCCGCTCAGGCGTGAACAAGAAGTCCTGAAGGTAGCTCATCACATGGCGATCTTTACCACCAACGCTCACCCGGTCACTGCCCTGAGCAACGTTGTCGTAAACCGTTTTGTCCAGTTCAAGCCCGGCGCGCAGCTGGTCAAAATAGGCCACCTTCAGATTGGTGCCCATCTGAACACTGCCCTCGGTGGGCTCAAGCTCGCCCAACAATATTTTCAGCAGCGTGGTTTTACCCGCCCCGTTGCGCCCTAAGAAGCCGATTCGGTCACCACGCAGTATTTCGAGATTCATGCCACGCAGCACAACGTCATCGCCAAACCGCTGAGTGACGCCTTTCAGCTCCACGATGCGCTTGCCGGTGCGCTCTCCACGGTCTACCGTCAGGTTAGCATTGCCTTGGCGCTCACGACGCTGACTGCGCTCATTGCGCATGGCTTCTAAAGCGCGCACGCGACCTTCATTGCGCGTACGCCGTGCTTTGACGCCCTGGCGAATCCAGACTTCCTCTTGCGCTAACTTTTTATCAAACTCGGCATTTTCACGCGCTTCAACTTCAAGCTCGTGCTGCTTACGGGCTTGATACTCGACGTACTTACCGGGGTAACGACCCAGTTGACCACGGTCCAGCTCCAGAATACTGGTCGCCAACTTAGATAAAAATGCCCGGTCATGGGTAATCAGCAGCACGGCGCCATTAAACGACAGCAGCTGTTCTTCTAACCAAGCAATAGTGTCTAAGTCCAGATGGTTGGTCGGCTCATCGAGCAGCAGCAAATCAGGCTCAGCGACTAACGCGCGTGCAAGCGCCACACGCCGACGCCAGCCACCGGAAAGCGCGCTCATTTGCGCCTCAGGCGGTAAGCCCAAACGGGTTAATACGGTATCAATACGCTGGTGATACGACCAGCCGTCAATAGCTTCCAGGCGCGTTTGCAGCGTCGCCATGCGATCCATATCAGGGTCAGGATCATTGATAAGATGATCATACTCAGAGAGCAGTTCACCGGCTTCGGGCAACCCTTGGGCGACCATATCGAAAATAGTGAGGCCGGATGACTCCGGCAACTCCTGTGCAAGCACACCGATCTTGAGACCGGGGGCACGCCAGATGGAACCATCGTCGGGTAAAATATCGCCCGCTACCAGTTTTAGTAGGGTGGACTTGCCGGTGCCATTGCGACCGACCAGCGCGAGGCGTTCGCCTTTTTCAACCGTCAGATCGGCGCGATTGAGCAGTACATGGGTGCCATAGGCGAGTTGCAGCTGTTCGAGTCGTAACAGGGCCACGCGGAGTCCTCCTTAATCATAAGGCGCACAGTGTAACGCATGCGCGCGCCGAGGGGGTGGAACCTATGGAGCGAAAACTGGCAGCGTGGTAACGTTTTGCCAATGTACAACAACAATTCGTCGATAAGACTTTTTCTATAGGCAGCCCGCCAGTGACGGTTACCGTCTCGATGCATTTTGTAAATGAGCTATTTAAAGGCTTACCGATCACCGTAACCCCGCCTACTCGCTATCTTGAACGGGCAGGGATCTCGCCCTTTTTACTCGCAGCACCACATGGCCGAGTAACGGTTGAGCAGTTTGCCGAGCTTTACCGCTTATTGGTGCATGAACTAGACGACGAAACGCCCGGCTTTTTTGCCCGCCCGCTGCGCGGCGGCACATTAAAGCTGCTGTGCTTAACGATGCTGGATGCGCCCAATCTACAGGTGGCGCTGCATCGCTACACGCAGTTCTTCCGCATTTTGCTTGATGACTTTGGCTACGTGTTTACGCTGGAAGGAGATCTAGCCCGCATGGCCCTGGTCGAGCACGCGCCCTTGGCGGGGAGCAGAACCTTAATTCATGAGCTGATGCTCAAGCTCTTTCACGGTATAGCATCATGGATGATTGCACGTAAAATACCGCCGATTTTAATGGAGTGTGCCTACATCCTGCCGCCACACAGTGCTGATTATCTGTACTTCCACCCAGGTACGGTTCGCTTTGAGCAGCCTCAAACCGCGATTTATATTGATCGAGGATGGCTTGAACATCCTATACGCCAAACCAAAAAACACCTGGGCGCCTTTTTAAAGCGCGCCCCGGCAGATTGGTTTTACGTCTCATTTGCGGACCGCCTACTGGCGCACCGTGTACGTGAGCACCTAGCGCGCGATCTTATCAATGCCGGCACGGTGCACAGCGTCGCCGACGCCCTACACATGTCGGCGCGCACATTAGCTCGGCATTTGAAGCAGGAAGGCACTCACTTTCAGGCCGTTAAGGATGAGTACCGGCGCGACTACGCCGTTCAGGCGCTTACCTGCAGTCAAAAGCCACTCATCAGTATTGCCGAAGCATTAAGCTTTGAAGACTTGGCCTGCTTTAGCCGCGCGTTTAAAACCTGGACAGGCAATTCGCCCGCCGCTTACCGCAAAGCTCGCACGGCGGGCAACCTTCACTGATCGCGCGACAGGTACTTTAGACACTCTAGACTTCGCTACGAATACGTTTTTTATCCAGCTTACCCACGCTGGTCTTGGGGATTTCATCGACGAAACGGATCATGCTCGGAATGGCCCAGCGTCTGAGTTTTCCCTGGGTGACAAACTGCTCTAGAAATGCCTGTACATCTGCCACCGTCGGCGGGTTGTTAGCGTCGACGGCTACAGCCAATGCAGCCGGACGCTCTCCCCACTTGTCATCGGCGACGCCGATCACGGCCACTTCGGCAATCCCCGGACACTGGCTGATATAACTTTCAAGCTCTAACGATGAGAGCCACTCGCCCCCCGTTTTAATAACATCCTTGATACGATCGCTAATGGTTAGAAAGCCACGTTCATCGAGAGAGCCTACATCCCCGGTGTGAAGCCAACCATCGCGCCATAGCTCGGTGCTGCGCGCCTCTTCTTTAAAATAGGCTTGAGTCAACCAAGGCGCCTGGACGCGCACTTCGCCGATGCTTTTACCATCCTGCTGTAGTGGCTCATCGTTGGAATCAACAACCTGCAGCCTAACCAAAGGAATGGGCAGCCCCGCTTTACAGCGCCAGGGCAGTTGGGTCGCAAAATCGGCGGTGGCGATATCCTGGGGCAAAATTCCGGCGGTCAGCAGTGGACAGGTTTCCGACATGCCATAGGCGCTGCGCGTATCAATCCCAAGTTCCCAGGCCTTGCTTGCCAACGATTGCGTTAGCGCACTGCCACCCACCAGCACCTTCCAACCAGTGAGATCAATCTGTTTTGAGGCAACCGCCTCAGCGCTAACCACCATGTTTAATAGCGTCGGTACACAGTGTGAAAAATCGACCTTTTCGCTGACCAGCAGTTTCACCAGCATTTCTGGCTCATATCGCCCCGGGTAGACCTGGGTAGCCCCCATCAGCGTAGCCGTATAAGGCACGCCCCAGGCATGCACGTGAAACATGGGTGTAATAGGCATATATACCTTGTCTCGATTCAACAGCTCAAAACCTGGCGCTTGGAACGCACTCGCCTCGCTTAAGGTATGTAATACCAATTGGCGATGGGTAAAGAAAACCCCTTTAGGGTTGCCCGTGGTGCCCGTCGTGTAAAACAAGGTCGCCACGGCGTTTTCATCAAAGCGAGGGAATGCATAGTCAGTGGGCTGCTCACTTAACAGCGATTCGAACTCACCAACAACAGGAAGAGTGGTATTAAGAGCCTGTGACGCGTCTTGGCACAGCAGGTAGCCACGTACTAAGGGAAGTTTATCGGCCAGCGGCTCAATCAGCGATATGAACTCTTCATGCAGGATAACAAAAGCGTCTTCGGCGTGCTCCATGGTGTAAAGAACTTGCTCCGGCGCCAAGCGTACATTGACCGTATGCAGCACTGCGCCAATCATTGGAATCGCAAAAAAACACTCCAGATAACGATGGCTATCCCAATCTAACACGGCCACCACATCACCCGCTTTAACACCCTGGGCAGTCAGCACGTGGGCCAGTTGATGGACTCGCTCGCGAAAACGCCCGTAATCGTGGCGGCTTTGGTCTCGATATACGATTTGATTATCGCCGGCCATGCGAACACCCGCGTCCAGCAAGTCGCCAATCATTAGAGATGGATTGGTGGCCGACGCCGTTGCCGGTAACATTTTTGGTGTGATCGTGGACATTAAAATTCCTTTTCGCTTGTTCTTGTTGCGGCAAGCTTCTTTAGCAGCGCTCAATAAGCAGCGCAATACCTTGACCGCCGCCAATACACAGCGTGATCAAGCCGTAGCGACCGTTAATACGCTCTAATTCATGCAGCGCTTTGAGAATCAAAATAGCCCCCGTCGCGCCCACTGGATGGCCTAGCGCAACCGCCCCACCGTTAGGGTTGAGCTTTTCCAGTGGAAAGCCTAGCGTCTGCGCTACCGCCATTGCTTGAGCAGCAAAGGCCTCGTTTGATTCAATCACATCAATATCATGAATACTAAGACTTGCCTGCTGCAGGCAGCGCTTAACCGCGGGAATCGGCCCTAAGCCCATAAGCGATGGCTCAACACCCGCCATCGTAGCTACCCGCAGGCGTGCCCGGGGCACCAGTCCGCGCCGTTTCGCTTCATCTCTGTGAGCAAGGACAAGCGTTGCCGCGCCGTCATTAATGCCTGACGCGTTGCCTGCGGTCACCACACCGTCCTTTTGAAAGGCCGACTTCAGCCGCGTTAAATCGCCTAGCTGGAGACCTTCGCGCACGTGTTCATCCTGACAGAAACGCACCGTCTGCTTACCTTGGCTTATTTCTATCGGTACAATTTGAGCATCAAAGCGACCTTCCGCTATTGCCCAAGCCGCCTTTTGGTGGCTTTCAAGAGCAAATTGATCCAACTGTTCACGGGTAAATCCATACTTTTTAGCGATGTTTTCTGCGGTGCATCCCATATGGCCGCTACCAAAAGGATCGCTAAGTATGCCCAAGGTTAAGTCCTGGATGCCCATATCGCCCATACGCACACCGTTGCGCGCCAGAGGCGGTAACAAATAGGCCCCGCGAGACATGGATTCAGCACCTCCCGCTAACGCCAAACGACTATCGCCTAAAACGATCTGCTGTGCGGCAGACACCACGGCCTGAACACCCGATCCACACAGTCGGTTAACGTTGAAGGCACCGGCTTCCTTGGGCACGCCAGCGTTCAGCGCAATATGCCGCGCCAAATAGGCATCTTGAGGGCCTGTGGTAATAATGTGGCCGAAAACAGAATGGTCAATATCACCAGCCTCAACACCAGAGCCCCGTAATGCCTCTTTCGCGGTTATCGTCCCCAATTCAAACGGCGCCATGCTTGAGAGCGACCCGCCAAAACTGCCAATAGCGGTGCGCGCACCCGCTAAGATCACGACATCATCCAACCGCATAGATATTTCCTCATGTCTTAACTAACTGATTCTTAGCAACGCTTTATTAGCGACTCGATGAATCCACTTTACCAAGCAGCGAGCGTGCAATGACCTCTTTCATGATCTCTGAGCTACCGGCATAAATAGTCTGCACTCGTGCGTCTCGATAAAAGCGTGATATAGGATATTCCTCCGTATAACCGTAGCCGCCAAACAGCTGCAGGCAACGGTCCACCGCTCGGCACTGCAGCTCACTTAGCTGCAGTTTTAAAATCGCGGCATCGGTGCTGCTCATCGTCCTTTGGCGGTATTTTTCGAGGCAGTGCTCGAAGTAGGCGCGTGCGACGTCTAGCTGGGCCTTTATATCAGCCAGGACAAAACGAGTATTTTGAAAATCAGCCACGCGTTGCCCGAATGCTTGGCGCTGCTCCACATACGCTAAGGTAAGCGCTAAAGCGCCTTCTACTGCGCCCAAGGCCTGAGCGCCAACGCCGAGACGTTCGCGCGGCAGCTCCTGCATTAAGTAGCGAAAACCGGCGCCCTCTTCGCCCAGCAAAGCATCATGAGGCAACTGAATATGATCAAAGCTAAGCTCGGCGGTGTCGCTGGCGTGCTGGCCGATTTTTTTGATCGGTTTGCCCCGTGCAAAGCCCGACAAATGAGTATCGACTAAAAACAGAGAAACGCCTTTTGCGCCAGCGCTAGGATCCGTCTTGGCACACACAATCACCACGTCGGCAAACTGGCCGTTGGTGATAAAAATTTTGCTGCCGCTTAACTCCCAGCCTTCATTAGTGCGCTTCGCGCGAGTGTTCATTGATGCCAGATCGCTACCGGCATGGGGCTCGGTCATGGCAATGGCACCGAGAATTTCGCCGCGGGCCATGGCTGGCAGCCACTGCTCGCGCTGTGAGGCCGTCCCTAGCGTTTGCACATAAGGCATGACGATATTGGCGTGAATATTATAAGCGCTGGCTAAGCCACCAAATCCTTGGCGAGAAAGCTCTTCCAGCACGAGCTGGGTAATCGCAATATCGGCCTCTGACCCACCGTTTTGTTCATCTAGATCAATACCCAACAAGCCTGCAGCGCCTAACGCATGCCACAACGAACGGGGGATTTCGCCTGAGGCCTCCCACTGATCGTAAAACGGTGCCACTTCTTTCGTGAGACAGCGCTTAATCATGCTGTAGAACAGCGCGCTTGCTTCCTGGTCCACGCTCATGGCTTAAGCTCTTGACGTAGATGGCGCTTGAGGATTTTTCCAGCGGTGCTCTTGGGTAACGCATCGGTAAAGACAATGTGCTTAGGCACCTTATAAGGCGCCATTAACGTTTTGGCGTGATGAATCAGCGCTTCCTCGCTGACCAACTGGCCCTCTTTCAACACCACCACTGCAGTGATGGCTTCGATCCACTTCTCGTCGGGCTGACCGATCACCGCCACTTCAGAGACCGCCGGGTGCTTAAACAGCCCTTCCTCTACCTCACGGCTAGCGACCAGTATGCCCCCAGTATTAATCACATCTTTAATGCGATCGACAACGTATAAGTACCCCGCTTCGTCGAAGTAACCCACGTCCCCCGAGTGGAACCAGCCGCCTTGAAATGCTTCTTCGGTCATCGCCGCTTTATCCCAGTATCCCTTCATAAGCTGCGGTGAGCGATGGACAATCTCTCCATGCTCGCCGGAAGGTACGTCATTCATGTCTAGGTCGACGATGCGCGTCTCCACCGTCAATATGGGCCGCCCGGCGGAAGCAGGCCTCGCGGCATGCTCTTCAGGACGCAGAACGGTGGCTAACGGGGCAATTTCGCTCTGCCCATAGCAGTTGTATAGCCCTACGCCCGGTATGCGCTGCTGCAGCTCCTCCAGTACCGGCACCGGCATAATCGAGGCACCGTAATACGCTTTGTTGAGGGCACTTAAGTCAAAGCGGTCAAATTCAGCATGGCGTAGCAAGCTGATCCAGACCGTTGGCGGGGCAAAAAAAGATGCGACCTTGTGGTTAGACATGGCGCTTAAACATAGCTCAGGAAGCGGCGCTTCAAGCAAATAGACGGTAGCGCCCAATAACAGCGCGGGCATTAGAAAAACGTGCATTTGCGCTGAATGGTAAAGCGGCAACGCGGCGAGCATGGCGTCATTGCTCTTAATATCCAGCTCGACCATGCAGGCCATGTATTCGGCCATTAATGCTTGATGCGTCATCATGGCGGCTTTGGGCGCCGCGGTGGTGCCCGAGGTATAAAGTAGTTGAGCGAGACTGGCGCCATCGACTGCAGCGTCTGGCTCTTGGCTAAGTGCTGCTGATCTCGCATGCCTTAGCACATCAAAACTGCCGGCAGTACTCTCCTGCTCAGCGTGTAGCGTTCCCATCAGGGCCAAATTCAACCCCTCTGTCGCGGCATTCACTTTGCTAGCAAGACTTATATCACTCAGCAAGCCCATGGCACCCGACTGTTCAAGAATGTAGCGCAACTCCTCGCTGCTTAGCGCAAAGTTAATAGGCACATGCACTAAACCTGCCTTGGTAGCTGCCAACCAAGCAATCACATATGCGTCAGAGTTTTTGCCATAAACGGCCAATCTATCACCTGGTACGAGGCCTGCTGCCAGCAAGCCATTAGCCACCCGATTGGCGGCTTGACTGAGCTCAAGATAGCGCCACTCACGTTCACCAAATACCAGTGCCAACTGATGCGGATACTTTCGAGCGCTGCGACTTAAAGCGGCCCCAATACTATTTTGCTGAATAATAGACGGTTCAGACATGCTAAATCCTCAAGTGGGTGGCCGTTAATGGGCAACGCTTTAGCTCGTGACCAGTGGGCAAACACTTTCTGAAAGCGGCCGGAAGGCTTCTTCTGCAGGAATGGTACGAATGATATGGAAAAGATCATCCTCATCCTGCGACTCTTCAGGCGTCTTAACTTCGACTAGATACATGTCATGCACCATGCGGCCATCCTCACGGATGTAGCCATTGGTAGCAAAGATGTCGTTGATGGGCGTATCAGCCATTTGCTGACGCACGGTTTGTGTATCGTCCGTGCCCGTTGCTGCAATGGCCTCAAGATAATGGCGAGTGCTGGAGTAAAGCCCTGCATGAACCATCGTTGGCATACTGCCCGTGCGTTCGCGAAAGCGTTCAGCCCAGGCGCGTGTCTCGTCGTTTAAATCGTAATACCACGCTTTGGTAAACTGTAAGCCCTGTGCATTCTCTAGCCCAATACTGCGCACATCGGTACTAAACAGCACCATTCCGGCTAAAATCTGGCCTGCCTGGGTAATGCCGAACTCCCCCGCTGTCTGCACGGCGTTAATCGTGTCACCGCCAGCGTTGTTTAACGCAATAACATCCGCACCCGAGGCCTGAGCCTGGAGCATAAAAGAAGAGAAATCACTATTGGGGAACGGGTGCCGAGCGCTGCCCACAATGGTGCCGCCATTTTCTGTGACGACTCTTGTGACATCAGCCTCTAGCGCATGGCCAAACGAGTAATCGGCACTCAGCAGGTACCAGTTTTTATGGCCCTCGTCGGTAATGGCTTTTGCAGTGCCATTGGACATCGCCCATGTGTCGTATACCCAATGAATATGATTAGGCGAGCAGTGTTCGTTAGTAATAGCTGACGACACGGCACCATTGACCAGCCCAAGCTTGTCGGCTTCTTCTAATAAACCTACCGCAGCGAGCGTGACAGATGATGCCACCAGCCCGGTGACCATATCGACATTACGTTCGTCGATCCATTCACGCACTACGCTTGAGCCAACGTCTGGGCTATTGCGATCATCGGCACTAAATACCACGATATTGGCGCCGTTAACGCTTCCGCCGATATCTTCAATCGCCATCATGATGGCATCTTCGCCTAGCGGGCCAATAGGGTCGCGGTAAACGCCTGACATATCAGCTAAATAGCCGATCCGTATTTCATTATCAGAAACACCTTCAGCAGCAACAGCCAGGGAGGCACTGCTAGCCAGTAGAATACCAATGGCGAGCGTGGAGACAGCAAAGCGGTGAGATATTGGCATGGTTATTAGACTCTCTATTGTTGTTATTAAATCAATGGCCGCAGAATCGCCGGTAATACCCTCACTTCATCCTAGCCGCAAATACCCCGTTGCTGTTTACCTAACAAGCCAAGTTTTTTGCAATTCGTGCCATTCGTGCGCACTGACCACTATCAACAGAGCATTAGTCGATGTACGCGCATACCGTTACAATGGAGGTTTTCTATCTGGCTAAGGAGCAACGTTTGGCTACTGCTGACACTGATGCGTTTTTACCCGAAGCACTACAGTTTCGCCCTAGCGCTCCTTTAATAGATATTGGTGCAAACCTGACTCATGAAAGCTTTGGTCGCGATCTTGAGGCAGTGATCGAGCGTGCCCAGGCGGCGCAGGTAACGACTATGATCGTGACCGGCACTGATCTCGCCCATGCTGAACAGGCCGTTGCACTCGCCAAACAATATTCTGGGTTATACGCGACGGCAGGCGTACATCCCCATGATGCCAGTCACTGGAATGACGACCTGTCGCGCTCGATGGCGGCGTTACATGCCATGCCAGAAGTGGTCGCAGTGGGTGAGTGCGGGCTGGATTTCAATCGTAATTTTTCGACGCCTCAGCAGCAGGAGCGTGCCTTTGAGGCTCAGTTGGCACTCGCCGTTGAAAGCGGTTTACCGCTCTTTTTACATGAGCGGGATGCGGGTCAACGGATGCGCGAAATATTGCATGCATGGCGAGACGACATCAGCCAAGCGGTGGTGCACTGCTTTACGGCCGATCGCGATACGCTTTTTGGCTATCTCGACCTAGACTTACATATAGGTTTAACCGGCTGGATCTGCGATGAGCGACGCGGACATCACCTGCGCTCGTTGGTTAGCGATATACCGCTGACACGGTTGATGGTGGAAACGGACTGCCCCTACTTGCTGCCCCGCAATCTGCCGGCGAAATTAAAAGGCCGTCGGCATGAGCCCGCACTGCTGCCGTGGATAGCGCGCGAGATTGCCCAGTGGTACGGCATCAGCGATGCAGCATTAGGCGCAGCCACGACCCAAACCGCACAGCGATTTTTCCGCCTTCCTACGACGCCCCTAGAGGAGTAATAGCGTGTCTGATTATCCAGGATTTATAGCCATTGAAACAGGTGAAGACGATGGCCTACCGCTAGCCATTGCTTGGTCACTACCCGATGGTCGTGTAAAGCAAACGTTGATTCAGCCGGATGACAGCTGGATTAAAGAAGACACGAATGCCTTGGGCGCCTACAGCATGGAAGAACTGGAAAGCCTCGGCGTAAGCCCGCTTGAGGTGATTCGCGAGCTAGAGACCGATCACTTTTCCGCCACGCTATATACCAGTGACAACGGAGAAGACGAAGCGGCGCTTGCGCGTCTATTCGACACCTATGGGCTAGACCCTTTTGTTGAGCTTGCCCCCGCCTCGGTACTCTACCCATCGATCACTCCTAGCGAATGGCATCGCCAGCGCCGGGAAACCTTTAGCGAACTGGGTCTGGAACCGATGCGGCCAGAACATGAGCTCGAGGTCATGCTGTCGATGCATCAGCGCCTAACAGACGACGATTAAGCGCTGGCCGTCACGTCTAATTGATCTAACACAGCCTGCCCTTCGGCGATGGCGTCCGCTAGCGCTTTCTGGTGAGAGTAAAAGCAGTTAATGGCCACCAGGAAAGCGTTAGCGCGTACAGGCAGCCCTTCTTTCAAGTAGCCTTGCGCGCGAGATACAACGCGCGCCGTAAATGCACTTCTATCGACCTCAACATCGCCACCGAGATTATCGACACTGATATTAAACGGGCGGCCGCAGGCATGAGTAAATATTGATTCGAGCGCCTGTGGCGCAATTTCAGCCCGCTCGAACAATGCCTGCTGCTCGGCATTACGTCCATCAGGACAGTACCAGTAGCCGTAATCTTCTTGCAGGCGCCGCTGCGAGCCAGCAATACACCAATGGCTGATTTCATGCAGCGCACTGGCAAAATAGCCGCGCGAAAAAATCACCTGGTGATAAGGTGTTTCATTATTCGCGGGGCGATAAAGAGGCTCATCGTCTCCTCGAATCAGGCGTGTTTGATAGCGCTGGCCAAAAACACCATCAAATAGCGCGGTAATATCTTCAAGGGTCCAGCGCTCCTCGGCGTAACTCACATTGACCTCATTTGTCGTTTAATTTGCTGCATTATACCCGCCGAATGAACACCAGCTAAATACTAGGCGGCAAGGCTTAGTGATCCCTGCTAATCTATCGCCTTTTTATAGCTTAACTCGCCAACCAGGAGCCAACCATTGGGCGATTTCACTCGACACGTTAAATCAGTGTACTGGCCGGAAACGCGCGCCTTGATCTTTTTGGCACTGCCCATTTGTGGTGCTCAGTTGGCTCAGGCGGGGATGAGCGTTGTCGATGTCATGATGACTGGACGACATAATGCTACGTCACTCGCGGCGGTCTCGGTTGGCTCCAGTCTATGGATGCCGCTAATGCTATTTATGACCGGCACCTTGATGGGGTTGACGCCGATTGTGGCTCATTTACTCGGTGGCCAGCGTCAAACGGCCATTCGCCCAGCAGTACACCAGGGTCTTTGGGTCGCCCTACTGCTAGGCATCGTCGCGGCGTTGCTGCTTTGGTCAGTCGTGATGCCCATATTTGAATTAATGGATGTGCCACCCGCCGTCGCCCGCGAATCTGCAGCCTATCTCTCTGCCGTGGCATTTGGCATGCCTGGAATTGCGCTCTTTCAAGCGCTGAGGGCATTCTCAGATGGTATGAACCATTCTCGCCCGGCACTGTGGATTAGCCTGGTAGGCTTGAGCGTCAACATTCCCGCCAACTATGTCCTGATTTACGGTGGCGATGGGTTAGTTGAGCTATTTGGCTCCTGGACACCTGACATCTTGCAGCAAATACCCGCGCTAGGCGCCTTTGGCTGTGGTGTAGCGACGGCGTTCTCAATGTGGACGATGGCGTTAGCGATGGCTTATTACACGCGCCACGGGCGTACGTATAAAAGTGTGGCTATCTGGCAAGGGCTAACGCTCCCACAGTGGGCAGGCATTCGCGAACTCATCGTCGTGGGCGTCCCCATTGGCGTGGCTATTTTTGTTGAGGTAACGCTATTCACATTTATTGCGCTATTCATTGCAAGCTTTGGTGAAGTTACCGTGGGCGCCCATCAAATAGCGCTGAGTTTCACTACTATTCTGTTTATGCTGCCTATGTCGCTGAGCATGGCGTTAACCGTGCGCGTTGGTAACACGCTGGGGCAGCAGCGCTGGGCGCTTGCCAGAAAAGTCGCCTGGAACGGGGTTATCATTAGTGTGATCATCGCGATTATTAACAGCACGCTACTCTGGTTCACGGCGGTACCCGTTATCTCACTCTATACGTCGAATAACGAGATACAGGCCCTCGCGCTATCGATCATTGCATTGGCCGCTATTTTTCAGCTATCCGACTCTCTTCAGGTTACGTTGGCAGGCGCTCTAAGAGGCTACAAGGATACGCGTATCGTTATGGTCATTACGGTACTCTCTTATTGGATTGTCGGCCTAGGGGGCGGCCATTGGTTAGGCACTTATGGTGTAGGTAATATGGTTGCGCCGTTAGGGGTTCACGGTTACTGGATCGGCCTCATTGCTGGTTTAAGCACTGCCGCACTCCTGCTCGGCTGGCGCCTACAGCACATCAGCGTTCGGGAGTAATCATGGTTCGATGGGCGCATGCTTGTGTCACGCTCGCGCTAAGCGCCCTACTGGCTGGCTGTGGCGACAGCCCCGCTGAAAAGCAGTGGCGAGCCTATCATCAGCAGCTTGCAACTGATCTTGCACGGGCAGATATAGATAAGACCGATATAGATAGAGCAGCTCCGGCAAATATTGGCGCGTTTCCTGATCGCAAAGATCGCCTTATTGATATTCCTGAAACGCGGGACAGCATACTCAACGTTTACGCGCTGCGTGAATGCCAAATCACCTCGCTAATCGCGGCACGTAATAATCAGCTTGGCCGCGTAGCGCCTCCCAGCCAGCAGTGGCTATATGAACGAACGCTATGGCAGCGGCTAAGCGTCTGTTCGCATAGCGACGTTGCCGACCAGTTAAACCCTGAAGATCAAGAACGACTACAGCAGTTAACGGCAACAAAAACGGCACAGCTATCCGCCGTAAGCTGGAACGCTATCTTTGATTCCAGCGAGTGGATAAAAAGCTTTTCGCGCTCAAGCCAGCCTTTAGCCAATGTCGATAAAGCGGTTATCGCAGGCCATCTCGAGGCTATCGATTATTTACAGGAAATGACCGAGCACCAGTTTGACCTCGACTGGCAGCAAGACTCATCAGCCCTTGAAAACCATCTAAAAACGCTGCAAGAGCGGCCACTGACGGCTGAAATTTTGCGGGCGTTATTACTCGCCACTCAACGCTTAGCCGAAGAAAATACGCTATTAACGCAGCAAAGCGATACTCCCACACGCTGCTTAACCCCCTGGAACCCACAGCTGCTTGAGGATTTAGCAAACACGGCGCATGAGTGGCTTACTGCGATCAATCGGTTAATCGATGCGCAGCAGGTCGACAAGCCAGCAGCAGTCCAACGTTATCAAGTGCGCTGGCTTTCACTGCAACACCCAGGTGCTCCGTGGCAAAAGTTTCAACAGGTAAGTACTGAACATAACGCGTTAAGAGCACGTTTCTCTGCTTGCACTACGAATTAAATTGCCCAAACCCTTAACCTTATAAGCAACTTGTGCTATTGGTGAATATAAGAGGTGAAGAATGCAGCAAGCTAGCCTGCTTCGCCACTGTCATGACCACGCAGCACAAGGAGGGACACAATGGGCGCATCCCTGTCACCCCGCTCTGCCCAGGTCATCGACCTGGAAACCGTGCGCCAACGTCAGCAGGCGCAAAAGTGCTTAGTCCGTTTAGCACCTGAGCTAGATGGCATTGAGATGGTGTATAAGCTCGCTGCGAACCCTGACACTTATTACGGCATGCCCATTCTAGCCTGGGGGTTAAGAGAGGACGGCAACATTATCGGTCTAGTACCGTGGATGGAAACCTTAGCCGCCTGCCAAGATCTGAACAGTGAAGAAAATGGCTATTTCGTTGGCTATCGTGATCCTGAAACGGAAGAAATTTTCGATTCCCCACCCGATCACAAGTTTCATGAGCTAATGGCGGCAGCGGAATACTTCGATTATGAGGCTTCAGGCGACGTCAGTCTTATTCAGCAAATCCCAGATACACTTGGTACACATGCTTTGTGTATGAACCACCCAAACTCGCCTTGGCATATGAAACCCGTTTACGGCTGGCGGCTTTACAGTGACGGCAGTCTTGACGCGCTGCTAGCCGACGAACAAAAAGCGCTAATGACACCCATTCTTCTCGGCGACAAGTGCCTATACAGCGCACAGGATCGCCACCAGACCGTTTATTTTTTCCAACGACATATTGCTAACCGCATATTGGAAGAAGATCCGGCGACGCTGGATGCTCTCGCCATGATGGTCGTGGCAAGCGATTGATACAGACGCTGAACAGTTGCACTAATAGCGAGGCCAGTAGCTCTGTGCCTCGCAAGCTTCAAAGGCCTTAAGCGGGGCTATGCTAAGCGTATAAAATAAAGGTAGCTGCTCTCGGATGAGATATCTTGCCCAAGTAGCTCATGGCCCAGAAACTGACAGAATTTAGGCACGTCACGCGTTGTCGCTGGGTCTGTAGCCACCACTTTAAGAACCTGACCTGACGCCATATCGCGTACTTTATTATGCATCAACATAATCGGCTCTGGGCAATAGAGTCCAGAGGTGTCTAACAACTCATCATAGCTGGGTAAGTTACCCGTATTAGCAGCCATTGATATCCTCGATGCAGGAAGCAAAGCGTATGATTAAAATCATCATCGAACGGCGCATTATGCCCGGCCTAGAAGAAGAGTATGAACAAGCGGCACGGGAAGCCATGAGCGTCTCTTTAGGCGTAAGGGGCTTTGTCGGTGGCGAAACCCTCGTAGAGCGTGACCATACCGATCGCCGTTTAATGATTACTAAGTGGCGCGACATCCGTGCTTGGAAAGAGTGGCACTCAAGCGATGCGCGCACAATGGCTATGCAACGTATTTTACCGCTACTAACCGAAGATGAAACTATCCGTATTTACGAGCCCGGCTATTAAACTTGAAAGACCGTCGGTACTAGCTTCTGAGCCTTACATGCACAGTGACTTCTTCGCGATCATGGTAAAGATGACGACACGTTACCTTAGCACTGACACCCGCTTTTTCCAGCGCGTCTTCCAAAGTCGTTAAGCAGCGCGTTACTTCGTCCCAGCGCTTTTTCATAGGCAGTTTGAGGTTAAAGATTGCCTCTTTACACCACTTACGAATTAGCCAGCGCTCAACCATCGCCAGCACGCGTACAGGCTTATCGACAATATCACACACCAACCAGTCTAAACGCTGTGGTGGCTCCCAGGTAAAACCATCTTCTTTAAGATGATCAATCTGCCCTGTCCCCATCAGTTGAGGATCCATTGGGCCATTATCAATCGCATACACGTACATGCCGCGCTGTACGAGCTGCCAAGTCCACCCGCCGGGTGCAGCGCCTAAATCAGCGGCCTGCATATGCGGCGCAAGGCGTGTTTCCCATTCCTCGCGAGGGATAAATTCGTGCCATGCCTCTTCCAGCTTCAACGTTGAGCGACTAGGCGCACGCGAAGGAAAACGCAGCCGACGAATACCGTTAACAAGCTCACTACGATTACCCGGAAAGCTCATTGCCAGCTGCGCTTTATCACCATCGGTCCAAAAAATGTGTAGCCGCCTAGCACCCGCACTTCGCCTTAACGCGCCACGCTTCTTTAGCAAGCTTTCCAATGGCTTTTTAAGCGCCTTGATTAGCCCTGCCAGTGCTTTACCGTCGTTAGTGTCCGGCGTTTCATGCCAAATTTCTTCGAAGTTCCAGCCACTGGCCTTGACCTGCTCCAATATAGCGGTAAGACGATCATCACGCGATAGGCTCAGCGCAGGCAGTGCCGCTAGGCTCTGGCGAGCGAAAATCAGTGATTTAAAGGCAGCTTGGCGGTGCAAATCATTCACCGGTTCGCCATCGATACGCGTTAGGCTTACCCACCCTTCTCCGTAAGATGCCTCACAGTGAACATCGAGCCGTTCTGCGTGATGTTGCAACTCGGCCAGCGCATCATGCTCAAACCCAGGACGACAGTAAACTAGCCACGAAGTGGGTACTATCTCACTCACCCTTTCACCTCAAACTTAGCATATAGACATGGCGGATTATTTCGAGTCGAAGCGATAACCCTTAACGGCTGCATCATAGCATTTCTGGCAGCGAGGCGGTCGGCAATACACGCAGCTATATTGTTTACG
>NZ_JBQSYK010000004.1:0-342477 GCF_052379225.1 Halomonas sp. AOP12-B1-6 | reverse complement strand
CAGCCAGCTTTCTGACATTATCGCCGTCGAAAGCGCTGACACCTTCAAGCGCCCGATTTATGCCGGCAATGCGATTGCCACGGTGAAAAGTGACGATGCGCTGAAAGTTATCACCGTGCGCACCACCGGCTTTGATGCCGTGGGCGAAGGTAATAACGCCCCGGTAGAAGCGGTCGACGTCGTGGTTGAAAACAGCCAGTCCCGCTTTGTCAAAGAAGCGCTGGCCCAGTCAGACCGGCCCGAGCTAGGCGGCGCCAAGGTGGTGATCTCCGGCGGTCGCGGCATGGGCAACGGCGAAAACTTCAAGCTGCTCGACGGCATTGCCGATAAGCTGGGCGCGGCCATTGGCGCATCTCGCGCCGCGGTAGACGCAGGCTTTGTGCCTAACGACATGCAGGTCGGGCAAACGGGCAAGATCGTCGCGCCGGACTTGTACATTGCCGTGGGTATTTCTGGCGCGATTCAGCACCTGGCGGGCATGAAAGACTCTAAAGTGATCGTCGCGATCAACAAAGATGACGAAGCGCCGATCTTCCAAGTGGCCGATTACGGCCTGGTTGGTGACCTGTTCGAGATCCTGCCTGAGCTTGAAAGCAAGCTGTAAGCGTTCGAATCATAGATTAGGGCCCCTGCGAGGGGCCTTTTTTGCGCTATTGATACCTCTTAAAATAATAACCAGTGAGCCGTTCCATGCTATCGCGTCTAACCGCTTCGTTAATTCTGCCGGTCATCGGCTCCCCGATGTTTATCGTTTCAGGGCCAGAGCTGGTCATTGCTCAGTGCCAGGCAGGTATTGTCGGCGCGTTCCCTACGCTCAATGCGCGCCCAGCCGACGTACTCCGAGAGTGGTTGAGCCATATTACGCAGAGCTTAGCTGACTATGACAAGCAGCATCCGGAAAGCCCGTCGGCGCCGTTTGCCGTTAATCAAATCGTCCATCCCACTAATGATCGTCTGGAGCACGACATAGCGCTATGCGCCGAGTTTAAGGTGCCGCTGGTTATTACTAGTCTTCATGCGCCTAATCGAGTAGTTGAACAGGTGCATGCGTACGGCGGTCTGGTTTTCCACGATGTGACTACCCTGCGACACGCTCAAAAAGCCATTGATGCTGGTGTCGACGGCTTGATTTTGGTATGCCACGGCGCTGGTGGCCATGCAGGGCGACTCAATCCTTTTGCCTTTGTAGCTGAAGTGCGTCGTTTTTACGATGGGCCGCTAGTGCTCGCAGGCGCGATTACTAAAGGCGAGCAGATTGCGGCTGCTCAGGCGTTAGGCGTGGACTTGGTGTATATGGGAACCCGCTTTATTGCCACTCAAGAAGCCAACGCACAAGCGGCTTATAAGCAAATGGTGCTCGATGCTGCGGCAGGAGACATCGTCTATAGCAACCTATTTACCGGCGTACACGGTAACTATTTACGCGCCAGTATTGAGCTGGCAGGCCTTGATCCCGATACGCTGCCAGAGGGCGATAAAGCCGCAATGCGCTACGGCTCTGACGGTAGCAGTAAGGCAAAGGCATGGCGGGATATTTGGGGCGCAGGGCAGGGTGTGGGCGCGATTACGTCTCTTCGCAGCGTAGCCGAAGAAGTCGCCACGCTGCGCCATGATTACCAGAAAGCGCTGGATCATTTGCGGCGGCTTTGACGAAACGCTGCCACCCGGGCCTGAAAATCGTCAGAAGCTTTGCATTGATCCTGCAGTTCACCTTCAAGGGTCATGGTGTCATTAAGCGAGACCTGCGCCGCTTCACGGAGTGCACGCTTAGTGGCGCTCAAGGCTTGGGGGGATTGCGCCACTAGCATCTGCGCTAAGCGGCGAGCCTCTTCGAGTACCTGGTCATCGTCGCTTATCCGGTTAGCCAGACCCAGCGCCAGGCAGCGCTCAGCCGAAATGGGTGTGGCAAGGGCGGCCATTTCAAACGCCTGGGCATGGCCAAGCGTACGCACTAAATGCCAGCAGGCGCCACCGTCTGGAATCAATCCTATGTTGATAAAAGCAAGTTTCAGGTAGGCGGAACGTCCCATAACGACCATGTCGCTGGCGAGAACATAGGAAACGCCAATGCCCGCCGCGGCGCCCGTGACTGCTGCAATCACCGGTTTATCCATCGTCATCAGGCAGCGCAGGGCGGGCAGAAAGAGTGTTTCAAGCCGTTCGCTGGCTGGCTGCGAGGCTGCCTTTTCAAACTCTGCCAGGTCAGCACCGGCGCAAAAAGAACTTCCTTCGCCGCGTAAAATCACGCAGCGAATTTGAGCATCCTTTGCTACTGCTGCCAGCGCGTTATTAAGGGCCAGAGCGGTGGGTTCATTTAACGCATTGCGCACTTCTGGACGCGCAATGGTGACTTCTATAACGCCATTTTCGATAGTGCTTATATGAATTAAGTCGTCAGTTTGATTTGGCATCTATGCTCCTTAAGCGACCTCTAAACGTTCGCTGACCGTTTCTAGATGATAGTCGCTGTCACCCAGGTAGTGGTCGAACATGACCAGATGCTTGGCGTAGTTGGAGACATAGCACTCATCCGTCATACCCATGGCACCGTGAAGCTGAATGGCCTGCTCGGCAATAAAACGAGCTGACTCGCCGCAATATGCCTTGGCCGCCGCGATTTTATAATCGCGCTCGTGGGGAGGTAACGTCAGGCTAGTCGCTGCCAAAATAGCCATCGAGCGAGACTGCTCTAAGTGCAGATGCATATCCACCATACGATGTTGCAATGCTTGGAAGGCTGCTAGCGGCAAGCCAAACTGCTTTCGTTCTTTAATATAGGCCAGCGTCTGATCGCAGGCTGTTTCCATGGCACCGATAGCCTCGGCACACAGCGCCGCTCGGCCAATAGCCAACACCTCGGAAAGCGCGTTACTGACGTCCTCACTCAAGCAGTTGTCTAGCGCTAGCGTAACGTTTTCCAGCGTTAAATCCCCGGCGGACTGATCATCCATGGTGCGGTAGTGATGCATCGTGCTACCGGCAGTGCCAGCGGGGACTATGAATAGCCCTAGTTTACCGCTCTCGACACGTGCCGTAACCAGCGTCGCCGCCGCGGCTTTAAGGTTCATTACGACGTCCTTTCTGCCCGTTAATAGCCACTGGCCGTTACGTTGGATCGCCTGAGTAGAAACGGCAAAGGCATCGTAACGAGCATGATGCTCTTGCCAGGCAAGCGCCAACTGATGTTCACCTTCTAGCAGCGGTGTTAACCAGCGCAGCTGCTGCGCGCTGTTCGCGGTAAGCGCTAAGAGCTTACCGGGGAGCAACAGGCTAGCGAGATAAGGCTCGGGTACCAGCCCGCGGCCCAGCGCCTGCATGATAATCATCAGGTCGGTACCATCGCCGCCTAGTCCGCCAACGTCTTCGCTAAAAGGCATGTGAAGAATGCCCAGTTCAGCAAACGTACGCCATAGCCCGGATGTCTCCATACCGGCTGCAGTAAGCAGCGTGCGGCGCTGCTCGGGTGAAACCTGGTCGGCGACTAAGCGCGTGAGCGTCTCTTCGAGCATGCGCTGTTCATCGGTTAAAGCAAAATCCATGCTGCGCTCCTCACATGTCTAAAATAGTTTTAGCGACGATCGTTTTTTGTATTTCGTTGGCGCCGCCATAAATCGATAGCTTGCGGCGATTAAAATACTGAGCGCTGGCGGCTGCACGTTGAGCTAAACCTTCATCTAGGCTGGCTTCGCCATGTAGAAACTCAGGGAAAAATGGCAGGGCGGCAGGGCCAAGTGCGCGGCGGGTTAGTTCGCTTAGCTCTTGGCGAAGCTCAGACCCGCGTACTTTTAACAGCGAGCTTTCCGCCCCGGGGGCACTGCCATTGCGGGCAGCGGCAATCACGCGCAGGTTAGTAACTTCAAGCGCCATGAGTTCAAGCTCGGCTTTTACGACCCGCTGGCGAAAGCTGGGTAGCGTCAGCAGCGGTTTACCACGGTGCTCAATACGACTAGCAAGTGATTTCAAATGGCGTAAGGCCTGCTTAGCGTGGCCAAGCCCTGCGATACCGGTGCGCTCATGAGTCAGTAGAAACTTGGCGCAGGTCCACCCTTGGCCTTCTTCACCCACGCGGTTTTCAACCGGTACGCGGACATTTTCTAAAAACACTTCATTCACTTCGTGGGCACCGTCGAGCGTTATAATCGGACGCACGGAGATGCCTGGGGTTTGCATATCAATCAGCAGAAAGCTGATGCCCGCCTGCTTTTTAGCCGCCAAGTCAGTGCGCACTAAGCAGAACAGCATGTTGGCGTGCTGGCCCAGGGTGGTCCATGTTTTTTGGCCATTAACGATGTAGTGCTCGCCGTCGCGCACTGCGCGGGTCGTTAAACTCGCCAAATCAGAACCGGCGCCCGGCTCGGAATATCCCTGGCACCACCAGTCTTGATTGTTAAGAATGCGCGGCAAATAGTGCTGTTGCTGTTCAGCGGTACCGAATTTCATGATGACTGGCGCCACCATGTTAACTCCAAAGGGCACGACGGTAGGTGCATGAGCAGCGGCGCACTCTTCATCAAAAATATGCCGCTGAACCGGACCCCAGCCGGGGCCGCCGTGTTCTGTTGGCCAGTTCGATGCCAACCAGCCTTGTTCGCTGAGAATGTTTTGCCAGCGAAGATGATCATCCGCACGCAGATAGCGCCCTAAGCGAACGCGCTCGCGGATATCGCCGGGTAATGAATCGCTAAGAAAGCGGCGAACCTCAGTACGAAAGACCTGTTCTTCAGGGCTAAAAGTCAGATTCATTTTTGTGCGCCCTTGGCCGCGGCTGCGAGCGTTGCTTGGCGATGTGGCCCGCCTAAGTGGCGTGGATAGCCCAGCGCTTCTACGGCCAGTAAATCGATATCGCTTTCGCGATAGCAGTAGCCCTGTTCAGCAATACTGATGCTGATTTTTTCAAGTGCTGACTGTTGGTCATCAACTGAAACCTGCTGCATGGCATCGTGCATTGCGCTAAGCAGGCTACGCTGCTGGCTTACCACCACGTTGGTACGCAGTGCTTTCAAGGTAAGCGCTGCCTGCTGCTGGATCAGTGGCTCAGCGCTAATATTGACTAGCTCAATGATGTCGCTGTTTTCAACTATAACTAGACTTAGCCTCGACTCACTACGCGCTGGAGTATCGATCTCGTGTAGTGCTATGGCGGGGATGCCAGCAACCAAAGCTCTGCTGTCGCCTGTATGCGCACCCGGTGCTAACAAGCACAGCTCCGTTGCATTGGTGGGCTTGCTTGTCAGGGTAATGCCGGCCCGCTGGGCGGCTTTTTTGAGTCTCTCAAACAGCGGATGCTGGCCAAGAAGCGCCACGTTGTTATATCTGCTTAAGCTAGCGGCGCTGTTTTTTTCAGCATCAGGCACCACGTGCGGGCTGCGCGCGGCAAAAAAGAGATGGATAAGCCCCGCGCGCTGGGGGGAGTCCATGCAGGCTAAAAATAGCTCTCGCTCACGGCGAAGCCCGTCTTGAAGCGACTGCGCCGTTACGCAGGCTTCAATCGCTTCAACAATGCGAAATGGCGAAAATAGCGCTGGCGATGACTGACTCAGATGCTCAAGCGTGGCGGCTATGGCTTGGGCATTAGCCGCAGGCGGGGGAAGCTCGCCGGTGATCCGACATGTCTGCTGTCCGGCTAGCACTTTTTTCGCCGCGGCTAATCCTGCTTCAAGTGGTGTTGGAGCATCGCTAATGGCATCAATAATACCCGCTTCAAGCGCTTCTTCAGCACCTACAAAGCGCCCGCTGGTGATCATTTCTAGTGCACGCTCGACACCCACCAAGCGAGGCAAACGCTGCGTGCCACCTGCGCCCGGAAGTAGGCCAAGCTTTACCTCAGGTAGCCCCACGTGGGTATCGGTTAGCGCGACCCGGTAATGGCACCCAAGCGCAACTTCCAGGCCGCCGCCAAGCGCCGTACCGTGCAGAGAGGCAATCAACGGTTTGGGGCAGGCTTCCAGCTGGGAAACAACATCGGGAAGTAGCGGTGCCTGGGGCGGTTTACCAAACTCGCGAATGTCCGCACCGGCGATAAACGTACGGCCGTTGGCTAACAGCACCAGTGCGCTCGCGTGTGTATCGGCAATACCTTCTTCAAGCGCATTGATTAAGCCACTGCGCACCGCATGACCTAGGGCATTAACCGGCGGGCTGTCGATTTGGATAACGCCAATATCGCCGTGGCGCTGATAATGAACAGACATGGTTGGCTCCCGTACTGTATTTGATGACATGAATAATGATCTATTCAATAGGGTCATTTAACGTATGTTGTCGATGCCAATACTATATGGCAGGTGTGCTAAGTGACTGCTGATGGTGGCGCTGACTCAGCCGTGCCAGCAATACGCCGGGCACAAGAGCCGCTGCCGCCAGAGCAATCAGTTCCCACTGGCTAAGTGGCACCATGCCGCCGCCGGGTAGTGCTAGCAGCAGGCCGGAGATCAATACCAGGCTGCGAATAATGATCTCCTGAAATGCGCCATAGCCCAATCGACCAACGCCCATCAAATAGCCCTGCATCGCAGAGGCAAACAAAATGATGCCAATCACCGCCTGCACAAATACCACCACAATCATTAGCGGCGCGCCCTGCATAATCAGCGCCGGGTTAAGTACGAACAGGAACGGGATAAAGTAAATCACGCTACCCAAACGCATTGCTTGTAGACCAGTAGCCATCGGCCGCGCGCCGGCGACGGTGGCTGCAGCAAACGCGCCCAGCGCTACCGGCGGGGTGATAAAGCTCAGCATGCCCCAGTAAAGGATGAACATGTGAACGGCCATCGGATCCAGACCGCCGCCTTGGATCAAGGCAGGTGCCAGCGCTACCGCTAGGAAGATGTATGCAGCGGTCACCGTCATGCCAATACCGAGTACAAAGCTGGTCACTGCGCCCATGATTAACAGTAGTGGGACGCTGCCACCGGCAATGTTGATAAAGTCGTTAGCAATCGTGCCTGAAAGGCCGGTCATCGAAAGCGCACCGACCAGCATACCCACACCGGCTAAAATGGCGATTAGTTCGGCAAATAGCTTAGCGGCGGATGTCAGCGTGTCTGCTACGTCTTTCCAGCCCCAGCGGTTGTGCTTAGAAAGCTGATTGAGTACTAACAAAAGGGCAGTAGCGTAAAACGGTGCGACGGCTTCGCGCTGCATAATCAGCAGCATCCATACCAGCAAGGCGAAGACGAAAATAAAGTACCAGCCTTCTTTCAGCGTTTGCTTAAGTGAGGGCAATTCTATGGCAGGCAGACCTTTAATATCGTGGCGCGCGGCGTAGGCATCAATTTGAATAAACAGGCCTAAAAAATAAAGCACCGAGGGTATTACCGCGGCTAGTGCAACGGCCGAATAGGGAATATCGAGAAACATGGCCATTACAAACGCGGTGGCGCCCATCACCGGGGGCATTAATACACCGCCCGTGGAGGCACAGGCTTCGACGCCGCCTGCAAATGAGCGGCTCATACCAATGCGGCGCATGGCGGGAATTGATAACACCCCGGTGGTAAGCACGTTGCTAATAACGCTACCGCTCATAGAACCCATCAGGCCGCTTGAAAAAATGGCGACTTTGGCAGGGCCGCCGCGCACGTGGCCGAGCAGGGCAAAGGCAAGGTTGATGAAAAACTTGCCGCCACCACTTTTTTGTAACACTACGCCAAACACTAAAAAGCCAATCACCAGGCCCGCAAAGGCTTGAAGCGGTACACCCATGATGCTTTCGGTGCTCATGGTGTGATACATGGCCGTTTGTTCTAGCGTCGAGGGAAAGGCTTGAATGGGGCCGGGGACGATATCAGCTACTAAGGGATAAAGTGAGAACACGCCGGCGATAATCGCGATCGGTAAACCACCCGCCCGGCGAGAGGCTTCAACGATTAATAGCCAGTAAGCGTAGCTTGCATAGATGGCCATATCAGGCGCGGCGAATGCCCAGCCACGCTCTAAAATAGGCACCGCGTTATACACAAAGTAGCCGCCCACGATCAGCGTGCTTGCGCTTAAAAGATAGTCGTACCAGGGGATTGGCTGCTCTTGCTGGCTGCTGCGCATCGGCCAAAGTAAAAAGACCAGTGGAAGTAGTAGTGCAACAACGGCGTAATAGAATTGAGTTTCAAGACCGGTGACAAAAGTAAATAAGCCTAAGTTAAAAAGATAATCCAACGTCATCAGCATTAAAATGACGGTAACAGAGGCGGGAACCCACCGCAGCGCGGTGGGGAGCTGGCGAATTTGGCTGATCTTTTCTTTAACCTGCTGAGTATTCGCAGGTGCGGTATCTGTAGTCATGGCGAGGTATCTGTGGTTATGGAAAGATCCGTCGATCAGCAAAGGGCGGCCAGTGCCGCCCCGTGGCGTTTTACTCAAAGATTGGTTCGAAGCCCGCATCATTTAATGCGCTGGCGCGAGCCTGCATCCAATCAGCCGTAAACATATCAGCATCATCGCTGGGCGCATCTTCCATAAAGCTTTCCCAGGCCATTAATAGAACGTTTTGGCGCTCTACTAATTCGTCTTGATGGGCCTGCATTTCATCCGTCCATACATCGATTTCTTTGTAATACTCCACCACGGCATCGTGGAACGGCACTACCCATTGAAGATCTTGCGACTCTAAGGCATAGCCCAAAGCGCCAGGCGCATTGTCTTTGTAGTCATCAAAATTTTCCTGAAGGGCCTTAATCAATCCATAGGCGACTTTGTCATCCAGGTCTTGATTGGCAACCACGATTGGATAAGGGTAGCTTGCGCTGGGCAGCGGATTGTCGACGCTAATGTCGCCAGCGCCAGAGGTCACTTCATGAGGGCGGAAATAGGGTGCGACTTCTGCCATGCGCTCCCAGCCTGCTGCATCGTTGGGATCTAACACCGGCCAACTGATACCGCGGGGGCTGCTGGCAAGCTGCTGTGCTGGCGGCGTCACCGTGGTGGTAAATGAGGCGTCCACATCGCCGGCGATAATGCCGTCAAATGAGCGGCCGTAGCCTGGGTAGTCAACACGCTCGACGTCATCCCAGGTAAGACCACCGAAGGCCAAATAAGCTTCTGTGCCTTTATTTAAGGCGTCATCACCACGGATATAAGCGATGCGCTTGCCTGCCAAATCAGCTGGTGTTTCGACGTCTAAATCACCGGCCACCGCAAGGGAAAGCCCAAAAGACGCTGTTGAGGTGGTGATGATACGCAGCGGCTGAGGACCCCAATCGCGGTCGGCAAACATCATCACGCCTTCAGCGCCGTAATAGCTGGCGATGCCACAGGCGCAAAGGTCAACGCGCCCCTGTTTAAGAGGTGTCATGCGAGATACGTCGTTATCACCAGGCAGGATACGTACCGATGAGTCATATTTATTCTGCAGCATATTGCCGATAGCGACGGCTTGCGCGTAGCCGCTGGAGTTGGTGCCATAGGCAGTCCAAGCCATGGTGCTGGGAAGCTCAACTTCACTGGCATGGCTTACCGCTGCGCCCAGTAGTGATAAAGGTAATGCAGCGAGGAGTAGGCGATGAGCAAATGGATGCATTGGAATGCTCCTTTATTGTGTTGTGATGACGGCAGTGGTTACGTTTTGTTACTTCGTGTTTTGCTGTGCGGTATTGTGTTTTGCTAAGTGGTCGGCTGATAGTAGAGAAGCCGCTAGGCTGCTGTCAATGACGTTCTGGTGAACTGATCTAGCGCTTAACAGACAGATATAAAAAAACCAGGCGATGGCCTGGTTTCTGAATGACATAGCTTTCAATGAAATAGCTTTCAGAGACGTGCTTTGAATAACGCTTTTGTTTTGGGAAAATTAGGAGAATTCACGCCAGGCAGCGTAGGTGCTCAAAAAAACGCGGCCAGTAAGCGCCTCTAAAAAGTCACTTTTTTTGAGCTGGTCCATGACAGGCCCTTTCACTTCAGATAAATGCAGTTTTACGTCAGAGTCTTTTAAGCGCGCGTTAATAGCGTCCAGGCTTTCTAGCGCCGACGCATCGATCAAATTAACCGCTGAACAGATCAATACCACGTGTTCAAGCTCAGGATGGCTAGCCACTAGGTTATAAACGGTATCTTCCAAATAGCGGGCATTGGCAAAATAAAGGCTCTCATCTATTCGCAGCAGGGCTGCATTGCTAGCTGTTTCTACATCATGGCGTGCGGTATTTCTAAAGTGCTCGGTCCCCGGCACTCGGCCCACCAAAGCGCTGTGCGGGCGACTGGTACGATATAAAAACAGCGCAATTGAGAGCGTGACGCCACTAATGATGCCTGCTTCGACGCCTTCACCCAGCGTGAGCACAATGGTGACTGCCATGGCGGCAAAGTCGCTACGTGAGTAGCGCCAAGTCTGGCGCAGCATGGGAATATCGACGAGGGTTAAAATCGAGACGGTAATCGTCGCCGCCAGGGTCGCAATAGGTAAATGATAGAGCCAGCCGGTAAACGACATCGTTACTAATGCAATGCCTAGCGCTGCAAAGGCGCCCGCTGCGGGTGTTTGCGCGCCTGCATCGTAGTTAATGACTGTTCGTGATAGGCCGCCGGTAACCGGCATGCCGCTTGTAAAACCTGCAGCAAGATTGCAGGCACCTAAGCCGACTAACTCTTGGTTAGGTGAAATGCGCTGACGCCGCTTAGCCGCCAACATTTGCCCCATCGATACCGATTCAACAAAACCCACTAAGCTAATCAGCAGCGCTGGAATTAACAGCGACTGCCAAAGTGAATAGTCGCCCCAGGGGAAGCTAAGTGCGGGCAGCCCATTAGGAATATCGCCCACCACCGCCACGCCCGCGCCGGCTAATTGCCAGTGCCAGGTTATTAAGGTAGTAATCACTACTGCAAATACCGGCCCAGCTTTGGCGCAAAGATCTGCCAGGAAAAGGGGGAAACCTACTTTATGTAGTGTGGCTTTACCGCGCAGGCGCATCGTAATCAAAAAAATCAAGGTGCCACTACCAATCAGTAAGGTAGATAAATTGTAAGTGGCTAGGTTAGGTACTAACGTAAATAGGCGCTCAACCAGCGTGAAGCCGCTACTTTCAACACCTAATAAGCTGCCCAGCTGGCTTACCGCAATCAAAATGCCGGAAGCGGTTAAAAAACCCGAAATGACCGGATGACTAAGAAAGTTACTGAAAAAGCCCATCTTCAGCAGACCCATCACCATCAACATGCCGCCTGAGAGCAATGACAGTATCAGCGCTGCCTGTAAATACGTTTCCGTGCCCGTTGCCGCCACCGAAGAGAGTGCCGCACCGGTCATTAGCGCGATGATAGCAACCGGCCCAACCGCAAGCGTTTTGCTGGTACCAAATAGGGTATAGATGAGCTGCGGGAGAATACTGGCGTAAAGACCAACGACGGCAGGTAGCCCTGCTAATAGCGCATAGGCGAGCGATTGAGGAATGACCATCACGGTGACGATCAACCCCGCTAACACGTCGGCCCCCAGTAGTCGCTTATGATAATGAGGGAGCCACGTCAGAATGGGCAAATAGCGCTTTAGCATGGATTCCAGGCGTTGTAGATGGGGCAGAAGATTAAGGGTAAGTGATATTTCATTTTGTTGCAGCGCTTATATGCAATGGTTTTAACTAGCCGCCATATTACCCGGGCGGGATTGCCATGCAGACCATGAATAAAGCGCGAGCCCTATCCAGATAAGCACAAAGGTCACAAGTTGGATAACGCCTAGGGGCTCACCGAATACGGTTAAGGCAATCAGAAATTGGATGCTGGGATTGATATACATTAGAAAGCCCAGCGTCGCCAAACGAAGCCGGCGTGCGGCGCCAGCAAAAGCCATTAAGGGAAGAGCGGTCAAAGCCCCGCTGGCAATGAGCAAGCTGGTAGATGAGGCATTTTGTAAAAAATGTGAGCTGCCGTTCCAGCTAAGCCACGTTAATGCGATAAGTGCCAGAGGGAAGAGCAGCAACGTCTCGACAAACAGCCCCGATAAACCGTCCAGCGGCACCTGTTTGCGAAACAGCCCGTAGCTACCGAAACTGAGTGCCAGCATCAGGCTAATCCAAGGCAGTTCGCCAATCACCATGAACTGCGTGGCAATCGCTGCACTGGCCAAGCCCAGCGCGACCAGCTGCAGTTTAGCCATCACTTCTCGCAGCACTAAAACACCTAGCGCAACGTTAACTAGAGGTGTCAGAAAGTAGCCCAAGCTTGCCTGCAGTACCTGCTTGGATTCCACTGCATATATATAAATTCCCCAGTTAAAGGCAATCAATAGCGCGCAGGCCAACACGCGGCCCAAGCGTTTAGGCTCGCTAAGCGCGGCGACAACCGGGGACCAGCGACGTAATACGGTGATGAGGCCGACTAAAAACAAGCACGCCCAAATGATGCGATGAATTAATATTTCAAAGGCGGGAACACCGTCAAACAAGGCAAAAAATAATGGGAAACATCCCCACATTACATAGGCGGTGAGCCCAAACATAACGCCTTTGACTGCTTCAGGATCGCGTGTTGATGTGGGAAGCATGGCAGCCTCATTATTTAAAGATGCTAATCTAGCATAAACTTTGAAATAACACTGGCAATGGAGGTGTTGAATGAGCGAACTACGAACCAGTTTAGTGCAGTGCGATTTGCGTTGGGAGGATCCTCAGGCAAATCATGCACATCTTGAACAGTTATTGGGTGAGCTGGACAGCCGCGATACGGATCTAATTGTCTTGCCGGAAATGTTTGCCACCGGTTTTACCATGAACTCGCGTGAAATGGCCCAGCCAATGGCGGAAAGCACCAGCATTGCCTGGCTTCAGGCGCAAGCGAAAACTCGCCAGTGTGTGATGACTGGCAGCGTAGCGATTGAAGAGCAGGGGGCATTTTTTAACCGTTTAATTTGGGCGACACCTGACGGTGAAATCACTTATTACGATAAGCGTCATCTATTTCGTATGGCCGGCGAGCATGAGCGCTATGGCATGGGAGTAGAGCGCAATATCGTTAAGCTAAAGGGTTTTAAACTGCTGCTAAGTGTCTGCTACGATTTGCGCTTTCCGGTTTGGATGAGGCAGCAGCCAGCAGAAGGGGAGCATTTCGAGTATGATGCCCTTCTCTGTGTCGCTAACTGGCCAGCACCGCGACGCCACCCTTGGCGTACGCTGCTGCAAGCCCGGGCGGTAGAAAACTTAAGCTATGTCATTGGTGTTAATCGCGTTGGAGAAGATGCTAAGGGGCTTGCCTACAGCGGCGATTCCTTATTGGTCGACTTCAAAGGCGAACCGCTAATTGATCACCCCGCCCATACCCCGTTTATAGAAACGGGCACGTTGGATAAAACTGCCCTTGATGCTTTTCGTGAAAAATTCCCTGCTTGGCAAGATGCCGATCGTTTTGAGCTGCTGTCAGGAGTGGGTCAATGATGCGCCTTGATCGATTTTTAAGTGAAACCTCTCCGTTAACCCGTAGCCTAGCCAAGCGGGCACTGAAAAACGGTGAAGTCACCTTGAACGGTGAGCCCATTAAACAGTCGGCGACCCAGATTGATACGGATAACGATGTCGTCGTACTCAACGGCGAACGGCTGGCGCTCGTTGGCATTCGCTATATTATGCTGCATAAGCCAGTGGACGTTGAATGTAACGCCCGCCGTGGGCTCTATCCAAGGGTGATCGACTTGATAGATCTACCCAAAGCCGAGCGCTTGCAGCCAGTAGGGCGCTTGGATGTAGATACCACCGGCTTGCTGCTATTAACCGATGACGGTCACTGGTCGCACCGCGTTACGTCACCACGCCACCGCTGTGGCAAAGTGTATATCGCTGAGCTAGCTGAGCCGATGGAAGGCTCAGCCGCGGATTGGGCGATTAATCAAGTTGCTGATGGCTTAATGCTTGATGGTGAGGAAACGCTGACCCAGCCCGCTGTGTTACGACTCCTTTCGCCCACTCAGGCAGAACTCACCATTACGGAAGGGCGCTACCACCAGGTAAAGCGTATGTTTGCTGCATTAGGCAATCACGTGAATTCGCTGCATCGTAGTTCGATCGGTGATGTTGCATTGGATGAGAATCTGGCCCCAGGCGAATGGCGTGAATTAACCGAAGCCGAAATTGCCAGCTTCTAAGTAGAGGCTTTTACTTGCTGGTGTGACTTCAAATTTTAAATGCCGAAATAGTTTAAGCCGCTTCCCTTGTTAGGGGCGCGGCTTTGTTATGCTTAGGGCTAATGCAGTGATACTTGAGTAGATGATTTATACCGTTATCTCGTATAACAATGAAATTAACAAAAACGTGCCCGCAGGCGAAAAGGTATGGCTTCTAGCGTTAGAGCTACCCGCTTAACGTCGCGCGATTTCGGATAATAAGTCCCCTAGCTTGTTAAGTGAGCCGCTGAAATCAGTGCCTGAGTATAAGAATGCTGTGGGGATACAAGTACATCCAGGCAATCACCTTGCTCAACCACTTCACCATCTTTAAGCACCATGATGCGATGAGCCATGGCACGAATAACGGCTAAATCGTGGCTAATAAATAGATAGCTTAACTGGCGGCGAGCTTGAAGGTCGCGCAGCAGCGTCACTAGCTGCTTTTGAACGGTTCGGTCTAATGCTGAGGTTGGCTCATCAAGCACTAGAAGCTCTGGCTCTAAAATGATTGCTCTGGCCACTGCAATGCGCTGGCGCTGGCCGCCGGAAAATTCATGTGGATAACGAGCAGCGCAGCTTTCCGGTAATCCCACCTCACGCAGGGTCTGATTAACCCGCTGATTGACCTCTGCATCAGTCAGGTGAGGATAGTGAAAGCGCAGCCCCTCACTTACGATGTCAAACACCGGCATCCTTGGGGAGAGCGCGCCATAAGGATCTTGGAACACCATCTGCAGACGGTGGCGATGACGCCGCAATGCGTTGCCGGTTAGGCTGCTTAATTTATCGTTGCCAAGGATGACCTCGCCTTGGCTCGCAACCAGACGCATGACCGCTGATGCCAGCGTGGTTTTACCTGAACCCGACTCACCCACAATACCTAAGGTTTCGCCTGGTGCGATATAAAAGTCAATCGGATGAACGGCCACAAAATCAGGGCGCTGCGGTTTAAACAAGCCCGTTTTAGCGCGCTTAAAACTGACACTTAGCTTACGGGCAGTAAGTACTGGGGCCGCGTGTTTAATGGCCTGCGGCCGACCTTCTGGCTCGGCGGCCAGCAGCGCTTTGGTATAATCGCTTTGTGGGTGCTCAAAGACCTGCTCAACTGACCCTATTTCTTGTATACGCCCCTGATACATCACGCAGATGCGATCAGCATGGCGGCGTACCAGGTTTAGGTCATGGCTGATAAACAGCATGCCCATTCCGTGGTGATCGCGTAGTTCGCGCAGCAAAGCAAGGATCTCTTGCTGCACCGTCACATCCAGGGCGGTGGTGGGCTCGTCGGCTATCAGCAGTAATGGATTGTTAGCAATCGCCATGGCAATCATCACGCGCTGACGCTGTCCGCCTGAAAGCTGATGGGGCCAAGCATCAAGCAACTCGTCCGGGCGCGGTAGTTTTACTTGCTCAAGCAGCACTTTGCTACGCTGACGTGCCGCTTGGCCGCTGAGACCTTGATGTAGGCGCAGAGCTTCTCCGATCTGCTTGCCAACGCGATGAAGAGGATTAAGCGAGGTCATGGGTTCTTGAAAGATAAACCCGACCTGATTGCCGCGAATGCCGTTCCACTGTCTGGGCGTTAAGTTGGCAAGATTCGTCTCTCCCAGCCAGCGCTCGCCTTGAATAG
The DNA here is from genome assembly GCF_052379225.1 of Halomonas sp. AOP12-B1-6. Classification (NCBI taxonomy): domain Bacteria; kingdom Pseudomonadati; phylum Pseudomonadota; class Gammaproteobacteria; order Oceanospirillales; family Halomonadaceae; genus Halomonas; species Halomonas sp. AOP12-B1-6. The sequence continues at coordinate 326,761 of NZ_JBQSYK010000004.1, read as the reverse complement.
TGGCATTGTTGGGCAGTAAATTAGCGATGCCTAGCGCAGAGACCGATTTACCCGAACCAGATTCGCCAACGATAGCCAGGGTTTCCCCCGCGTTGAGGGTGAGCGACAGCGAGTGGACGACTTGGTGGCCATCGAAAGCGACGTCTATATTTTCAAGGCGCAGGAGCGGGTTATTAGACATGTTGAGTCTCTTTGCTAGGACCTGCTGGGCGCTGGGACTGCTGCACGTGACGAGGGTCAAACGCATCACGTAGGCCTTCGCCAATAAATACCAACAGCGAAAGCATTACTGCTAGCGTCATAAATGCGGTAATGCCCAGCCAAGGGGCATGCAGGTTATTTTTACCCTGTGCCGCCAGCTCGCCCAATGAAGGGGCGCCCGGCGGGAGGCCAAATCCAAGGAAATCCAAGGCTGTCAGGGTGCCGATGGCGCCGGTGAATAAAAAAGGAATAAAGGTAAGCGTCGCGACCATCGCGTTAGGTAGCACGTGGCGCCACATGATTAAGCGTGATGGGAGCCCCATTGCTTTCGCTGAGCGCACGTACTCCAGATTGCGCGCCCGCAGGAATTCGGCGCGGACAATATCCACTAAGCCTAGCCATGAAAACAGCAGCATAATCCCTAGCAGCCACCAGAAACCTGGCTGAACAAAGCTGGCTAAAATAATCAGTAAGAATAATACCGGTAAGCCTGACCAAATTTCAGTCACGCGCTGGCCGATTAGATCCACTTTACCGCCAAAGTAGCCCTGCACACCGCCCGCAAAAACGCCAATGATGAGTGACCCTGCGGTGAGCACTAGCGCAAACGCAACGGAAAGGCGAAACCCATAGATCACGCGTGCTAATACATCGCGGCCTTGATCATCAGTTCCCAGCAGATGGCGGCGGTCCGGCGGTGCAGGCGAGGGCTGCGTCATATACATATCAAGCGTTTGATAAGAGAAAGGGTTCGCCGGCCACAGCGCCCAGCCGTGGTCATCAATTTGCTGCTGAATGAAGGGATCTAGATAGTCGGTGCGTGTAGGCAGAAAACCACCAAATTCGGTTTCCGGGTAGTCCACCAGCAAGGGAACGTACCACTGGCCTTCGTAGTGCATGACAATGGGCTTGTCGTTAGCAATAAGCTCTGCAAACAGGCTGACAATAAATAGCGCGCCAAATAGCCAAAGGGAAATGCGGGCACGGCGATTGGCTTTAAACGCGGCCAGGCGGCGGCGAGTAATAGGTGATAAGCGTGACGATAGTAAGGCCATTATCACGACTCCCGGGTTGAAAAGTCGATACGCGGATCTACCCACACGTAGGTCAGATCGGAAATCAGCTTGAGAATTAGTCCGATCACGGTGTACAAAAACAAAGTGCCGAAAATAACCGGATAGTCCCGTTGCATTACCGCCTCAAAGCCAAGTAGGCCCAGGCCGTCAAGCGAGAAGATAACTTCGATCAATAGTGCGCCGGTGAAGAAGATACCGATCATCGCGGAAGGCAGGCCCGCGATAATGATGAGCATGGCATTACGAAAGACATGCCCATAAAGCACGCGACGTTCATCGGCGCCTTTTGCGCGAGCGGTAATTACATATTGTTTGTGAATCTCATCAAGGAAGCTGTTTTTGGTCAGCATGGTGAGGGTGGCAAAACTGCCAATAGCAGCAGCGATGACCGGTAGCGTGATATGCCAGAAATAGTCTTTCACTTTACCCAGTATCGATAGCTGGTCAAAGTCAGGTGAGGTTAAGCCGCGTAACGGGAACAGGTCCCAATAGGTGCCGCCGGCAAAAAGAACAATCAATAGGATTGCAAACAAAAAGCCGGGGATGGCGTAGCCGACAATGACGAGTCCCGATGACCAGACATCAAAACGAGAGCCATGGCGCAGTGCTTTCTGAATGCCTAATGGAATGGAGATTAAATACACCAGTAGTGTCGTCCAAAGGCCAAGCGATATAGAGACGGGAAGGCGCTCGATCATCAATTCGATCACGGGTCGGTCACGAAAAAAACTAGTGCCAAAATCAAGGCTAAGATAGTCTGCCATCATGCCGATAAAGCGTTCGTGTGCGGGCTTGTCAAAACCGAACTGCTGTTCTAGCTGTTCGATAAAACGTGGGTCAATGCCGCGTGCACCGCGGGAATCGTCGCTAATCTGCACGTCCGCACCGCCCATGTCTAAACGGGTGCTAGCCATGGCGTCGGCACCTTCAAAACGCGCTAGCATTTGATCAATGGGCCCGCCTGGCGCCGCTTGAACAATCATAAAATTGAGTAGCATGATCCCTAATAGGGTCGGGATCATTAACAGCAGTCGGCGAAGGGTATAGCGGGCCACAGATCACTCCACGAATGTTTGACAATAAGCCGTTGCTATTAAGTCGGGGTCAGCGGCGGCGCTGCAGTTCTATTTCACGATCGGTGTCGACCCACCATGCATCCAGATCCATGCCGTAGGCGGGAAAAGGTTCGCGATAGCCAAATTTATCCCACACCGCAATGCGCTTTTCGCCGGAATGGTAATGAGGAATAACGTAAAACCCCCAGCGCAAAACGCGGTCGAGCGCGCGCGTAGCGGTATCAAGTTCTGCGCGCCCGTCTGCGCGAATCAACGTTTCCACCAGCGAATCTATCGCTGGATTAGCCAGTGACATGCGGTTGCGGCTTTGCGGAGCCTCTGCGGCGGCGCTGGTCCAATAATCGCGCTGCTCATTACCCGGATTGTTCGACTGAGGGAAGTGGCTAATCACTATGTCATAGTCATAATTGCGCTGCCGGTTTAAATACTGATTGATATCAACGATACGCAGTGATGTTTGTACACCAAGGCGGGCCATGTTGCGCAACATAGGCTGCACAACGCGTTCCAGCGCCGAGTCGTAGAGCAGCACTTCCAGACTTAAAGGCTCCCCCGTTTGTTGATTAACCAGCACGCCGTCTTCTACCGCGTAACCGGCCTCACGTAGCAGCGAAAGTGCTAAGCGAAGGCGTTCACGCAGGTCAGTCGGGGTATTAATTGGCAATGCTTCAGTGAATAAGCGGTCAGAGTGAAGTGAGGATTCAAGCTCTTCACGTAAGGGCTCTAGCAGTGCAAGCTCCTCTTCAGAAGGCAGGCCGGTGGCTTCCATCTCTGAATTTTGGAAAAAACTTTCGGTACGCTTATAAGCATCGTAAAAAATATTGGTGTTCAACCAGGGAAAATCGAAAGTGAGGCTAAGCGCTTCACGTACCCGGGGATCTTGAAATTTCTGTTGACGCAGGTTGAACACAAAGGCCTGCATCATTGAAGGGTTGACGTCAGGAATGGTTAGGCGTTTCACCAAGCCTTCTTCATAGGCAGGGAAGTCGTAACCAATGGCCCAGGTGGCTGCGCGTGCGTCCTCACGAAAGTCGGTTAGCCCTGCCTTAAATGCTTCCCAGGCGATGTCGCGGTCGCGGTAATAGTCATAAACAATGCGATCAATGTTGTAACGCCCAACGTTGACCGGTAAATCTTTACCCCAGTAGTTCTCATCGCTCTGAAACGTAATTCGCCGACCGGGATCCACGTCACTAATGCGATAAGGGCCGGAGCCAGGGTGTGCTACGAGTGTCGGCGACGTAAATTCGTGCTGCTCCCAATAGTGGCGGGGCAGTATAGGCAGCTGTGCAACGATTAATGGTAGTTCTCTAGATTCGGTATCGTTAAAGGTAAAACGCACCTGATGCTCGTTGAGTGCTATCACCTCTTCCACGCCCGCATAGTAGCTGGCGTAAAACGGGTTACCTTTTTCACGTAATAGGTTAAGCGTGAAAACAACGTCGTACGCGGTGACGGGCTCGCCATCCTGGAAACGTGCTTCTGGGCGCAGGTCAAACTCAATCCAGTGCCGATCAGGATCAAGACGCACGCCTTCTGCAAGCAGGCCGTAAAGACTAAACGGTTCGCCGGGGTTACTGGCCATCAGTGTGTCGTAAATTTGTGAAATGCCGCTGGCGGGGGTGCCTCGAATAATAAACGGATTGATAGAGTCGAAGCTTGCGCCTACTGCTGTATGCGTAATTGTGCCACCTTTGGGGGCATGGGGATTTACATGCGGAAAGTAGGCAAAGTCCTCGGGGAGCTCGGGGCTATCATAGAGCGATAGCCCATGAACCGTTTCCACCGGCACTACGTTGTTTTCATCAGTATTTAGATCACCGACAACGCTATTTCTATCAACGCTGATTCTATCAACGCTGTTTTTAGCAACGTAGGAGGGCGCCTCGGTATCAGGCGTTTGCTCTATCGCGAGCGCCGATACATTGAAAACTAAGCAGCTGACGAATAACAACGTTTTCGCAAAAAATACACCACGCGGCATTGGTGATTTCCTATGTGAAAAAAGCCTACTGTTATGACAATGCTATCAGTACGGTATGATCAATGGCTGCTTAAAAACAACGATTATTCTAAACGCTGACGATTTTTACTCGGCATAGTGTCAGCGCTCTGAAAGCGTCAGTAATTGGCCAGGCTGTAGAGCGCCGGGCCGATCAATCGCATTCCAGCGTATTAGGTCTTGCTGGTTGATATTATACTGGGCCGCGATCGCTGAAAGGCTGTCGCCTCGCTCAACGCGATGTGTCTCGCTACTAGCGTTTTGCGCGAATGCCGGGCTATTGCCTTGTGCCAATTGAGCCAACACTTGAGCATCGACCTCTTCAGGGACTAGCAGCGTCTGAGCACTACGCGGATCAATGCTGCCATTAAGCAGGCCGGGGTTCAGCTCCGCCAGTGCAGTTTGGCTTACATCTAGCAACTGAGAAGCTTCAGAAAGGCTCACCGCATGGGCTAGCTGCACTTTTGCAAACGCTGGATCAGAGTGGATCTCAGGCAAAATGACACCGTAACGTTCTGGATCATTGATAATCGTTGCGATGGCTTTTAGCTTAGGCACGTATTGCATAGTTTCATATGGCAGGGAAAGGTCCCAGTAACCGCCGTTTAAACCCTGGTCCTGGGCCTGGTGCTGAGCACGATTGACAGTCCCAGCACCGGCATTGTAAGCGGCCAATGAAAGCATTAAATCACCTTCATACCACTGGTCAGCCTGCATTTCTAAGTAGTCAAGTGCCGCATCGGTAGATGTTACAACGTCTAACCGACCATCATAGTTGCCGTTGCGCACTAGGCCTAATGCGTCGCCGGTACCGGGCATAAACTGCCAAAGGCCAGCGGCTCCACGATGGCTTTTGGCAGCGGGGTCAAACGAGCTTTCTACAAAGGGAATTAGAGCAACTTCGCCCGGAAGACCACGCTCGCTTACCTGTTGGCTAATCCAGGCAAGCCAGGGTGTTGCGCGTTCAGTGATGGTGGCGATATTTTCTGGGCTTGACTGATAGTGCTCAATCCACGCATCTACCCTTGCTTGGGCATCTGCTGAGAGCGGGGCATCTTGCCATTGGAAGCTTTTACGTAGCGTTGTCCAGGCGTCTTGAGGCTCTAGCTCCAAAGCTTCCCAAAAATGCGACTGGAAAGCTGAGGGGCTTGGTGTAGCATCCGGCATGCCAGTATTTGCAGCATATTGCGCGGTGGCGGTAGACGATGTTGATGCTTCATACGCCGATGCCTGAGAACTTGCAGCGGCGGCTAAAATTAGGCCCATAATGACGGAGCTGCCAGCGCTCAGCATCAAGCGCTGGCGAATCGTTCGATAGGTCATAGTTGCATTCGTTTCGTTTCGATAGCGTTATTAAAAACGGTTCTTCCACTCACGTAGAGTAGTGAACGTAGCGAGATCATTATCATTAATACCCTGAGTGCCAGCTGCTTGGCGCACGCTATCGGTGGCCACGCGTAAGTAGGGATTAATTTTCAGCTCGCGTCCTATCGTGCTGGGTAAGGTCGGGCGATCCAGTGCCCTGGCCTTTTCACACTCCTGTAAGGCGTGTTTGACATCATCATTATCAGGGTCCGCAGCACGAGCAAACGCAAGATTCGCTTGTGTGTACTCATGGGCTGCAAAGACCAGCGTATCTTCTGGGAGTTCCGCAAATTGTTTCAACGCTGTGAACATTTGTTCCGGAGTGCCTTCAAATAAACGGCCACAGCCAGCGCAGAAAAGTGTGTCACCACAAAACAGCAGGGCAGGGATGCCCGGCGTAAAATAGCTGATATGGTCAAGCGTGTGGCCGGGCGTCGCCATGACTTCAAATAACCGCCCCATAATGCGGATTTGGTCGCCATCCTCCACAAACTCATCAATACCTTGAATGGTGGGGTTGTTGGGGCCGATCACATGCGGAGAATAACGTTTGATCAATTCGGCTAGGCCGCCGGTATGATCATGATGGTGATGAGTAATCAGAATGCTCTCTAGGCGTAGCGACTCTCGCTCCAGAAACTCGATTACAGGGGCGGCTTCACCCGGGTCCACCACGCAAACGTTTTGACTGGTATCTTGTCTTAATAGCCAAATATAGTTGTCGCTAAGGGCTGGAATCGGTGTCACGCTCATCATCGGCGAGATCCTTTAAGTGTCAAAAAATAGAGCTGGTAAAAAGAACGTATAAATGTAAAACGCAGCTAAAAATGCAAAACATGGCGCTAAATTGGTGCTTAAAAGGCGCTAAAAGCCGTTACTTTGGAGGGAAGTGCTGTTCATGTCAAATTCGACGACGGCTACAACACTCGCCAAGCGCTTGATAAATAGCCAGACGTATTGGCAAAGCGAGGCCGGTCGCTCGCTTTGGGAGTCTCAGCGGGCGTGTCTTGGACCTGTGGCTGAAACGCGAGTGGGAGGGCACAGTTTGGAAATGGGCATGGGGCCTGCAATGCTGACAATGTCAGCCATTCCGCATGCCATACGCTGGTCGCCAACTCGCCAGCTAGCGCATTCAGATACGACCTTGGTGTGCCCGCCTGATCAACTGGCACTGCCAGACCGCTGTTTAGACGTGATGGTTATTCACCACTGGCTTGAGCATCTGCCGGATGCTCATCTGACGCTCAAAGAGGCTGCTCGGGTAACCGCTGATAATGGCATTTTAGTGCTTTTTGGCTTTAATCCTATTGGCGTCAGTGGGCTTGTCCGCCAGTTGCGTAAACGCCAGCAGCAGTACCCTTGGAGTGGCGACTGGCGTTCGTCGAACCGTCTTCGCGACTGGTTGGCGTTTGTCGACTTTGATGTTCAGCGCGTAGACTATTGCTGCTTTAGAGGGCGCATAAACGCCAAGTGTGGTGAGTATTGGGAGTCTTTGGGGCGTCGGCATAACCTGCCACTCGGTGAAAGCTATATGATTCTTGCCCGGCGCAAGCAGCGCCAGGCGCCCGTTCAGCGCCTGAGATTTGGATTAAAAGCACCGGCGTCTCCGGCGTCATTAGGCGTTACCCGCTCTGGCTCATCCGCTCACTTGCAATCCTATCAAGAGCATCAGGCTCCAACGCATTCAAAGAGAGATCAAGAGATTGACTAATAAGGCTGCCGAGCACCTACCCTGTGTGACGGTGTATACCGATGGCGCTTGCCGGGGTAATCCTGGCCCCGGTGGCTGGGGCGTCGTGCTGGCGAGTGGTGAGCATGAAAAGACCTTAAAAGGCTATGAGGCAGATACGACTAATAACCGTATGGAATTGATGGCCGCGATTATGGCGCTACGCACACTCAATACACGCTGCGAAGTGGCGCTGTGGACTGACTCTCAGTACGTGCGCCAAGGTATCACTCAGTGGATTCATAACTGGATCAAGCGGGGGTGGAAAACTGCCGCCAAGCAGCCAGTTAAAAATGCCGAGCTATGGAAAACCCTTCACGAAGAGACTCAGCGCCATCAAGTGGCGTGGCATTGGGTGAAAGGGCATAGCGGCCATCCCGGCAATGAGCACGCCGACACGCTGGCCAATGAGGCTATCGATGAGCACCAGAAGAGGAAAGTGTGATGCGGCAAGTCATCTTAGATACTGAAACGACGGGTATTGACCCTAAAGATGGGCATCGCTTAGTTGAGATTGGTGCCGTGGAGATGGTTAATCGTCGTTTCACTGGACGTACCTACCACCAGTATATAAATCCTGAGCGTCATATCGATGCTGAAGTAGTGGCTATTCACGGTATTGATAACGCTAAAATAGCCAATGAGCCGGTGTTTGCCAAAATAGCCGATGAGTTTTGGGCATTTATTGATGGCGCTGAGCTGGTGATCCATAACGCGCCCTTTGACGTGGGCTTTATAGATCATGAGCTCGGCATGCTAAATAAGCATCGCAGCGGTTTGTCATTAGGGCCTGTTCGTGAGCACTGCGGCGTTCTTGATACGCTGACGATGGCTAGGAAAATGCACCCTGGTCAGCGCAATAGCCTTGATGCGCTGTGCAAACGCTACGATATTGATAATGGTCATCGCGTGCTGCACGGCGCTTTGCTAGACGCCGAAATCCTCGCTGACGTATACCTAGCGATGACGGGCGGGCAGACGGCGCTGACATTAGATGCCGCCTCTGCCTCCGAGCAGCAGCAAACCGACACCTCTAGTGAAGGGCTGTCGATTCAACGTTTAACGCTAACGCCCGGTCAACTGAGCGTGGTTCGCCCCACCGAGCAGGAACAAGCAGCGCATGAAGCTAAGTGTGAAGCACACCAGCTGACTTGGTTTGAGGACGCAAGTAACGATGCTTAGGCGAGAAATTCCCTATGATGAGCAGGCAGGGCGTGTTATTCGGCTATCACGTAGCTTATTGGCGCCTGCTCCGTTAAGCGGCAGTGATCAACTCACTCCGTTACAGCCTTTTCAGCCCTGGACCGAGCAGATGCAGCCGCTGTGCTATTGGGATGATGAACCCGTAGCCCTGCTTGTGGATCCCCAGGCTGAAAGTGGTTGGATTGATGGTCGTCAGTGGATGAGCGAGCTGCCCACCGCATGGTTTAGCCTGCTATCGACAGCCTTACAGGTAGGCGCATGGTTAGAAAATCATCGTTTCTGTAGCCGCTGTGGGGCTTCTGCCACCAAACTGGCTGCCGAATTTGCGATGCACTGCAACGCCTGCGGACATCGTAATTATCCGCGCATTTCGCCGTGCATTATTACCTTGGTGACCAGCGGCGAGGCGATGCTACTTGCCCGCAGCCCGCGTTTTCCGCCGGGCCGCTATTCGACCCTGGCTGGGTTTATTGAGCCAGGTGAGTCTGCAGAAGAGGCCGTGCATCGAGAGGTATTTGAGGAAGTGGGGGTGCATATTGATCAACTACGCTACCACCAAAGTCAGGCGTGGCCTTTCCCTCATTCACTGATGTTTGGCTACTTTGCCGAAGCAACGACGCGACGCATACGTATTGACGGTGTCGAAATCAGCGATGCGGCGTGGTTTTCCCCTCGTCAGCTGCCGTCTTTGCCACCGCCGTATTCGATATCGCGTGAACTTATCGAGACACATTTAGCACGCTGGCGCTGAAGAACGCCGCGTGCTTAAACTTGCTTACTTGCTAGGAAACAGGCTGGTCAGTTTAGTGGCCAGCATCACATTGCCGGTTGCTTTTAGCTTTCCAGTCATGAACGCAGTCATGCCGTTGATGTCACCACTCATGATGCCTTTCAGCGTCTCGGTGCTTAGGCTTAAGCTGACGGAAGGGTCATCGTGTTCGCCTTCTTGAACATCAAGCGCGCCATCTTGAATGTTCAGATAGTGGCTGCCCGCATCTGAGAAATGAAATTGAAAAATTTCGTTCATCCCCTTGGCGGCTTCTGGATTGAAACGTGCTTTCAGCTTATCAAGGGTAGTCGTTGACATCATAAATCTCGCAAGTAAGTAGATAAATTAGCTTAAGGTTATCGATAGTAGTTCAAAGAAACAATCGGATATGGGACGAGACTATTTCATACGCGCGTTTCAATCAAGCGCTACAATTATGCGTCTTTAGGATACATGTGAGCACTGTCTCTGTTTTAGAATTTAATTACCTAGTGGAGAACGTAAATGAGTGAATGGGTTGCAGAATTAGGTACGTTTTTAGTCCAGACAGCCATCGTGATAGCGATGCTGGTGATTGGTTTATTGCTCGTAACTCGCTCTAGGCAAGCTAAAGAGCGTGGTCTGACGCTTCGTGTTGAGCCGCTTAATGACCAGCGATTGGATCGTAGCCGCCGCCTGCGTTTGGCCACTGCACTGCCTTCTGCGCGTAAAAAGCTGCTAAAAACATTTCGTCAAAATGAGAAAAAGCGCTTAAAGGTTCAAAGAAACGATCAACAAGCGCCACCAGCATCTCGTGTATGGGTGTTGGATTTTCATGGTGATTTAAAAGCCTCACAAACCGAGCATTTTGCTCAAGAGATCTCCGCTATTATCGACGTAGCTAGTGAAGAGGATGAAGTGGTGATCCGGCTGGAGTCAGCGGGCGGCTTAGTGCATGCCTATGGCTTAGCGGCTGCACAGATGGACCGGCTAAGTGCTGCAGGCCTTATTACGACGGTATGCATCGATAAAGTGGCGGCCAGCGGTGGCTATATGATGGCCTGTACCGCGCAGCATATTAAGGCTGCTCCTTTTGCTGTTATTGGATCGATAGGCGTTGTGGCGCAGGTGCCTAACATCCATAGACTGCTCAAAAAGCACGATATTGATGTCGAGTTGCTAACCGCGGGAAAATATAAGCGTACGTTGACCGTACTTGGTGAAAATACCGAAGAAGGCAAAGACAAGTTCTTGGATGATTTAGAGAACACCCATCGATTATTTAAACACTATGTTGCAGAGCGTCGTCCCACCATGGACATTGACTCGCTGGCCACCGGTGAAATTTGGTACGGCAGTGAGGCATTGCCCCAGCTGCTTGTCGATAGCGTAGGGACCAGCGAAGCCTATTTGACAGAGCGTATGGCGCAGGTACAGGTTTATACCGTCAAGCTTGAGGCGCCTAAAACAATGGGCCGGAAGCTTGGCTTAGCCGTTTCAGCGGGTGTCGAAACAGCAGCGCTCAAGGCACTGGGACTGATCGAGGCGGCTGGATGGCAGCGCCGCTAGCACTCATTCTGAGTAGTGGTGCGCCAACGTAGCAAGAATGGCTTTGGCGCTTTCACTGCTTAATGAATAGTAGATGGTTTGTGATTCTCGGCGTGTGCTGACCAACTCATCACGCCTCAATATCGCTAAATGTTGGGATAGAGCTGACTGACTCAAGGCAAGCTGTTGATTTATTTGAGTAACTGACAGCTCTTTTTCAGCAAGTAAGCACAGTATTTGTAAGCGTTTTTCGTTTGCCAATGCTTTCAGTAAGCTGGTTCCCGCCTCAATAGCTCGGCAGTTGTGTTCAAGCAAACGTGTCGCGGCGCTTGTAGAAGCAGACATAGTGATCTCCTCGCCTACACTGTTACATAAGCTTATTTATATACATTGTTATAATTTATCTCGGCATCGTCGCGTCGCGAAGATCAAGTTGTTTAATGATCAGTAATTTAGCGAGTTTTGTCCAAGGCTTTGTTTAACGGTTTATCAATGGTAAGTCCTTTGGTGCATTGTCGACAATAGAAGGGGTGTTGCATCCTTCTATGGCACGTTAGCCGATAGTATGAGGGTGCTAAGGCGATTTACTTTATACAGTGTCAACAATGCGTTTGCATAATAACGATGAGAACACTATGAGTCGCTACCACAATGCTTTCCAGCAGTCGGTTGAACACCCTGAAACATTTTGGGCCGAGGAGGCTAAACGTATCCCCTGGTACACGATGCCCCGCACGATACTCAGCTATGACGATCAGCATCACGCACGCTGGTTCAGCGATGGAGAAATGAACCTTTGCTATGCAGCTTTGGATTACCACGTTGAGCAGGGCAGAGGTGATCAAGCGGCCATTTTCTGGGATTCCCCCGCCACGCAGTCTAAGCAAACTATCAGCTATCGGGACTTGCGTGATCGCGTCGCTCATTTCGCCGGTGCCTTAGCCCAGCTAGGCGTTGAAAAGGGTGATCGTGTCATTATTTATATGCCTATGATTCCCGAGGCATTGATTGCGATGTATGCCTGTGCACGGTTGGGGGCAGTTCATTCGGTCGTCTTTGGGGGCTTTGCACCCCATGAGCTGGCCGCACGTATTGAAGACGCTGAGCCCAAGGTGGTGGTTGCCGCCTCGTGTGGCATCGAACTAGGTAAAGTGCTGCCTTATAAACCGATGATTGATCAGGCGATTACTCTCAGTGCTCATAAGCCAAACGCTTGTGTCGTTTACCAGCGCGCAGCGCATCAGGCACCGCTAGGCGCTAACGACTATGACTGGGATCATTTAGTCGCAGGAGCGCCATTTGCCGATTGTGTCCCGGTGAAGGGTACTGACCCGCTCTATATACTTTACACCTCAGGTACGACCGGTAAGCCCAAGGGTGTGGTGCGTGACACCGGTGGATACGCGGTGGCATTGGCGTATTCAATGGAAGCTATTTATGCCATGAAGCCCGGTGAAGTGTTTTTCACCGCATCCGATGTAGGCTGGGTGGTCGGCCACTCTTATATTGTTTACGCCCCCTTACTGCTGGGTTGCACGACTGTTGTATATGAAGGTAAGCCGGTTAAAACACCCGATGCAGGCAGCTTCTGGCGTTTAATTGAAGAGTATAAAGTCACCAGCTTCTTCACGGCGCCCACTGCATTCAGGGCAATGAAAAAAGAAGATCCCGATGCCGAGCTGCTGAAAAAATATGATATCAGTAGTCTGAAGCATCTTTACGTCGCCGGTGAGCGGCTTGATCCTCCGACGTTTCATTGGCTTGATGACTTGCTTGAAGTGCCGGTTATTGATCACTGGTGGCAAACTGAAACCGGCTGGCCGATTGCGGCAAATTTGCCTGGTATCGAACCGATGCTGACCAAAGCCGGTTCCGCGACGTACCCTGTACCAGGTTTCAATGTGCAGGTGCTTAACCGCGAAGGAGACCAAGCTGAGCCTATGGAGCAGGGCAGTGTCGTCATTAAGCAGCCGATGCCTCCAGGCTGCTTAATTGGCGTATGGCGAGACCCTCAGCGTTTCCACTCGGCGTATATGGCGGCGTTTCCCGGCTACTATTTAACCGGTGATGGCGGCTATTTTGATGAGCAGGGCTATTTGTTTATTATGGGCCGTACCGACGATGTTATTAATGTTGCAGGGCATCGGCTTTCTACTGGAGAGATAGAAGAAGTGGTGGGTGCACATCCTGCCGTCGCAGAGTGTGCGGTAATTGGTATTCATGATGAGCTGAAAGGGCAACTGCCTATCGGGCTGGTGATTCCCAAAGATGGCTTCACAGGCGATGAGGCGACTCTGGAGGCAGAGCTAATCGCTCGAGTTCGTGAGCACATTGGGCCTATTGCCTGTTTCAAGCAGGTGTTAGTGGTTGATCGATTACCTAAAACTCGCTCGGGTAAGATCTTGAGAAAGCTGCTGCGTACGATTGCTGATGGAAAAGAGTTTGGTATTCCTTCTACCATTGATGACCCTGCTAGCTTGGCCGATATTCATACGACTATGCGCCAGCGTTCGGTGGGTGCCGCCGACAAAGCCACGCCGCTTTGATTGATGCCATACGCCGCTCACGTAGTTGAGCGGCTTTCATTGCGCGGTAGAAGCCGTATAATGCTGCTCCCTAGCGCCACCTTGCGCTAATGACCTCGAGGGTTCCCTAACCCCTCTTCTTATGTACAAAAAGGCTTATCGACATGTTCGCATTGAGTGACGCTCAGCACCGCCGCTGCTTATTAGTAATGGTGGCCTTTCACATTGGCATTATTGCCGCCAGTAATTATCTTGTTCAGTTGCCGTTTACACTGTTTGGATTTCATACCACCTGGGGAGCCTTCAGCTTTCCGTTTATTTTTTTAGCCACTGATTTAACAGTGCGCTTATTTGGCAAAGGGCCCGCCCGCGCTATCATTCTTCGCGTTATGCTTCCTGCCCTGGTGGTGTCCTACGTGGTCTCAGTTGTGTTTCCACGGGGGAGCTTTGCCGGTATTGCAGCGCTTTCTGAATGGAATCTATTTGTCGCTCGCATCGCGCTCGCTAGCTTCTTAGCCTATGTGATAGGTCAGCTGCTTGATGTCCAGGTGTTTGACCGTTTACGCCAGTTATCCTGGTGGGTCGCGCCAGTGTGTTCAACGGTGCTGGGTAACCTTGCCGATACGTTCGCATTTTTCTCTACGGCGTTTTACAACAGCCCTGATCCGTTTATGGCGGCCCATTGGGTTGAAATTGCCGCCGTCGACTATGCAATCAAATTAGCGATCAGCCTGTTATTCTTCTTGCCACTGTATGGCCTGCTACTCGCCTGGTTATCGCGCCGTTTAGTTGTTTGGACAGGGCAGGTAGATAGCGTGCCGCGCACTGCCTAAAAACATTGTTTGTAAAAACATTGCTAAGACATAGGAGCTTGCATGACTGACGCTGCCATCGTTGATCTCCACTGTATTGATATGCCCGCTGATGAGAATGCCTCTGACGCTACTCCGCTGGTGATAATTCACGGTTTGCTAGGAAGTGCTGACAACTGGCGCTCGCATTTGAAAGCGTGGCAGCGCTCGCGTCGGGTCATTGCTGTCGACCTGCGCAACCATGGCAGGTCTCCTCATGCTGAGGGCATGCGCTACGCAATGATGGCGGACGATGTTATAGCACTGCTCGACAGCCTTTCAATTGAGCGTGCGCATGTGCTGGGCCACTCAATGGGGGGCAAAGTAGCAATGAGCTTGGCCCGCCTAGCACCTGAGCGGGTTGTTTCGCTGATCGTTGCCGACATAGCGCCAGTCGCGTATGAGCATGGCCACGATGATGTGTTTGCCGCACTCGAAAGCGTTCGTGAAGGTAAGCCTAAAACGCGCAGTGAGGCCGATGTAATGTTGGGCGAACATGTCGACTCTCGCCCCACGCGGCTTTTCTTAGCGACTAACCTGGTGCGTAACGACGATAACGTGATGGCGTTAAGAGTGGGGCTAGATCAGATCAAACGGGGTTATAGCGATATTATTGGCGAGCCGGACGGTGAGCAACCCTACGAAGGGCCGACGCTGGTGCTGCGTGGGGCTGATTCCCCTTATGTCGCTGACGCCATGCTACCCGCACTACGTGCGGTAATGCCCAGCGCACGCGTCGTAACGCTTAAAAATGCCGGTCATTGGCTGCACGCCGATCAGCCTGAGGCTTTCCAGCAGGCCGTTGAGATTTTTTTAAACGCTCAATAAGCGAGATGGCGATCAAAGCTCTGTAACGGTAAGTCCATATTGCTCTGGATGACGCAAAAAACGGTTTAAAATTCGATAGCTATCAACATCAAAGAGCGTAGGGGTATCGGCTAACGCTCTGGCTTGTTCAATGCTCGCCGCGCTACCGAGGTAGCACCACTGGCGAACCACGTGCCAGGCAGGAGGGGAGTTGCCTGTCGGGCGCTCTTCAATAGCAATGCTGCCAGACCAAGGCCATGCATTGATTTGCAGTTGCTGTAACGCGCCCTTTGCGCGCTGTGTGTGAACAGCTATGGGCTCTTGCCCGTTACACGCTCCATTGCACTTGCCCAGCTGGTTAGCAAAACAGCGGCCCTTTCCCTTCTCAAGTCCCATAACGCGTGGGCAAAGCTGGTGTTCCTCAACGATTGAGCGAAGTGCCTTCTTAGCATCCGTTGCATTGCGAAATAAACCATACAGCTTTTTACTCTGTGGTTGGTTGAGGGCGCTACCGCTAATGAGCTCGGGGCAGTTTGCGCCTTCCGGCCAATGCCAGGTCGCCAGTTTTCCCTGTTTGCGTAGCTGCCGATTCATAATGGGCATTAATCTTTTCACTAGCTGCGCTTCGCGCAATTGAGCGCCTAGGTCGCCGGCTGTCTCCTCCCATTCAATCTGCTGAACCTGTTGCGCCAAGCGCATCTCTTTATCGTCCTGGTGGTCACGCTGAAAGTGGCCCAGCACGCGGCTGCGCAGATTAATGCTTTTACCCACGTAGAGTGGTAGTCGATTGTGGCCATAAAATAAATAAACACCCGGCGTGGCGGGTAATCCTTCGAGTTGAGCGCTATCAAGATGCGCAGGCAGCGTGCGGTGGCGCTGCTCTTCATTAAGAAGGTTCTGCCACGTATCGGTACTGTGTCCCTTCTGCCAGGCCTGCCATAGCGACCACAGCGCATTGACATCGTCGCCAGCCCGATGATGGCGAAGGGGAATGATATCGTAACGGCTGAGTAATGCTTTGAGATTATGCTGCCGCTCTTGAGGCGCTAATCGCCGCGACATGCGTAGCGTGCAGATAATCGATGTGCGGTAATCCAGACCTGCGCGTTTAAATTCGTTGCGTAAAAAACTGTAGTCAAAGCGTGCGTTATGCGCGACTAAATGCCCATCGCCAAGCCACTCGCGCAGCGGCTTAGCTATCTGCACAAATCGTGGGGCGCTGCTTAGCATGCGATCGTCTATACCGGTCAACTGGCTAATTTGTGCCGGTACCTTACCCTCTGGGTAGATCAAGCTCGACCAACGATCAATCACCTCGCCGTTAGCAATTTTTAAGGCCGCTATTTCGGTAATACGGTCACGTGTCGCGCGTGTTCCCGTTGTTTCTAAATCAATAAAAATGAGGGCGGTTTCGCTCATGCGACTCCCAAGCGATAAGTAAGCAGTTAGAGTACATGTGGGTCTACTGCCAAACGTGAGAGAGGGAGCGTGTCGTCTATAAGGCCCATTTGCAGCAAGTAAGTTTCAAATGCGGTGTAGCGGTGACTGTCAACGGCGGCAGGGCTCAGTGCCATGCGGCGTAAGATATCCTGCCAGGCGGCCGCGTTGATGTCATTGTCGAGCACGGGATGAGTGGCGGTTAATAGCGCCCATGCTGCGTCATGGTTTTCAACTATCCAATTGCTCGCCTCTTCAATAGCGGTTGTGAAGCGTGACCACGTATCTGCGCGGCGCACGACGGAATCACTGTTCGCGAGCACCACTAGCCCATCGTGGCGAGGGATGTCCAGCTCCTCAAAGCGTATCAAGTGCGTGGTAATCCCTTCGGTTGCTAGCTGCGGCGGTAGGTAGTGAAAGAAACCATCAGCCACTGCGTCTGCCTGGCCCTCTCTCAATGCTCTTGTCGGATCAAAGTGTAAATTCTGAGGGGCAGAAAAATCATCTGTTTGTTGTACAGAGCGCGGCACTAGTCGTGGGATACTTAAATTAAGTCCTTCGCGGGTGGTGTAGCCATAATGCAATCCCGCTAGATTTTTTGCGTTATCAAGCTGCTCAGGCCCCATTACGACTACCGCTGTTAATGCTGTTTCAATCAGTGTCGCAATTCGAATAATAGGGGCGCCTTCATGGGCATAAAGGTGTAGCAAAGGCTGGCGCGTTAACGCTAAATCTACCTCCCCGGCCGTTAGTAGTTTGATAGCGATAGATGGATCTGCCGGTGACTGAATGTCTACCTCAAGGCCTTGAGCGGCATAGTAGCCACGTTCTTTGGCCACCACGAGCGCTGCATGCTGGGGGCTTAAGTACCAATCCAGCATTAACGTAATGTTTTTTAATGGCGGTGGCTCTAGCGCAGGCGCCGGTGTCAGGGCCATGGTCGGCACTTTATCTTCGCTGATATCCTCAATAGGAGTCCACAGTGAAGGTGGCACTACCACAACGGTTTCTAGCGTCAGCGGAATCGCTGTCTGGTCGTTTTTCTGATCGTCGTTGTCAGCGTGACAAACGGAAGTGAAGAGCAACAAAGTGACAATAACGGTGAGTAACGCAAAGTGCCACTGGCGTGATCGGCAGCGCAGCATAGTCAGTAACTCCAAATCTTGTGACGACGAAGTGTAGCCGCGGAGTAAAGCTCCTGACCAGCCCTTTAGGCATAAGCGTAAGCCGTCAAGGCACAGTAAATTAAATGGTTACATGCAATAATAGCGCTGTATTGAAGTAGAGGCAGAGAGTCATGGATGCAATTTATATGTTCTTTTTGGTGGGCGGCGCGCTGATGGCGCTGAGCATCTTGGCAAGCCGCTTATCTTCAATGATGGGTGTACCTGTACTACTTATTTTCCTAGGGCTGGGCATGCTGGCGGGTGAAGAGGGCGTGCTTGGTGTGGTGTTTGATGATTACTCCATGGCGTTTGCTATTGGTCATCTCGCGCTTGCCATGATCTTGTTAGATGGCGGCTTGCGTACTCGCCTTAAAACCTTCCGGGTTGGTTTTAAACCGGCACTTTCTTTGGCCACGTTTGGCGTTTTTATCACCAGTGGTATCGTTGGCTTAATCGCGATGTGGATTTTTGATCTCACGCTGGTGCAGGGGTTATTAGTCGGTGCGATTGTTGGTTCGACCGATGCTGCTGCCGTATTTTCAATGCTTAGTGGCAGCGGCGTTAATCTTAATGAGCGGGTAGGGGCTACGCTTGAAATAGAGTCAGGCACCAACGACCCGATGGCGATTTTCCTGACGCTAATGTTGGTGGAGTTGCTGGTAGGTGAGATTGGCGGCCCAACGGACACGCTGCTATTTTTCATTTCGCAATTTGGAATTGGCTTAATTGTTGGGATCGGCGGTGGCTGGCTAAGTGCCAAATTGCTGCGCTGGCTCGACTTAGCACCGGGCCTTTATGCAATGTTAGCGCTGGCGTTAGGATTTAGCGTTTTCGGCTTCGCCAGCGTATTGGGCGGTAGCGGATTTTTGGCGATTTACCTAACCGGTCTGATGATTGGCAATCAGCCGGGGCGGCACCTCAATTTCATTTTGCCTGTACATGACGGCTTGGCATGGCTCAGTCAAATCGGCCTATTCTTGGTGCTGGGTTTATTAGTAACGCCCAGTGAGCTATGGGACGTAGCGCTGCCTGCCAGCTTGGTGGCGCTAGCGCTGATATTTATCGCTCGCCCATTGGCCGTGCTGATTGCTATTAAGCCATTTTTCAAATTCCGCTGGCGCGAAACCTTCTTCATATCCTGGGTAGGGTTGAGAGGCGCCGTTCCGATTGTACTGGCCATCTTCCCCGTTATAGGCGGGGTCGAAAATGCCTCTCTGTACTTTAACATCGCCTTTGCTGTTGTATTGATGTCACTGCTGGTCCAGGGCGGCTCGCTAACGCTAATGGCCCGGTACCTAAAGGTAGAGGTGCCGGTTGGCACCGTCCCCAACCGACGGGGTCCGCTGGGTATTTTGCCCGAAAATGACTTTGAGCTATTTGTTTATGGCGTAGAAAATCAAGATTTAGAAGACGTGCCTATTCGCCTGCTGCGTTTTCCTTCTGGGGCATTAATTTCTGCGCTGTTTCGTAATCACGCCATGCTGCAACCGAAGGGCAGTACGCGCCTGCAACTGGGCGACGTGATTTGCGTTATTGGTCGCTCAGCGGATTTGAATACCCTTAATCGGTTGTTTAATGGTGATGCGAAACTAAAACAGGAGCGCGAGTTCTTCGGCACCTTTACGCTGGATGGCACCTCACTAATGCAAGATGTGGCCCTAGCCTATGGTTTAACGTTAAGCGACGGAGAGGCGAGCATAACGCTGGCTGAATTTGTTGCCATGCGCGTAGGAGGGCATCCAGTGCTAGGGGATGATGTGGACTGGCACGGCATTCACTGGGTAGTCAGCGAGATGGAAGGTGGAAACATTACTCGCGTTGGTATTCGATTGTACTAAGGGCGTTGACTTACAAGGAAAAGCTGGTAGTATATGCACGCATAAGCCGGAGGGATGGCAGAGCGGTTGAATGCACCGGTCTTGAAAACCGACGTAGGTGAATAACCTACCCAGGGTTCGAATCCCTGTCCCTCCGCCATTATTAAAAAAGCCCCGTAAATCAACAGTTTACGGGGCTTTTGTTTTTCGATTTGTCCCAATCTTCTGTTTCAACAATTAGCTCCCACATACCTATCATTTGTCCCAAAGCACAGCTAATTTCTCTTCCCTATATTCACCATGAATCATTCTCTCATTTCCGGACTAACGTAGATCGTAAGCGTTTTTCCAGACCCATCAGATAACTACGGTCTACAAAAGCCTCTAGCAGGGATGCTAGAGAGTTAAGGGAAGGTGTTCTTGGTTTAACTTAAATTTTAATCTTTCAATGAAACAAGTGAGATTGCAAAAAAACTCAGATTTCAGAAGTTATTTTATCAGGCTAAAAATGAAGAAAGTATTGGAATAAAACTAAGATGCTCTAACTGCGGGTGTGTTGATTATGCGGAATAGCATGATAATTACGGAAATATAGAACTTAGGTGTTATCACAGTTCAGGACGATATCATTTTGATAAGGGCGATTAAAAATGACATTTAGATTATTCATTATAGGAAATGGATTTGATTTATTTCACGGATTGCCAAGTAGTTTAAATCAATTCTCCGAGTATTTGAGATCCCAAGATAGCTCCCTTCACAGCATTATTGAAGAATATCTTCACCTTGAGGGAGACTGGAATACACTTGAATTATCACTCGCGGATTTTGATGTTGATTTAGCGGTTGATGAAGCAAGTAATTTTCTCCAGTCTTACTCAGCAGAAGATTGGAGCGATGCCTACCATCATGACTATCAGTATGAGCTAGATAAAATACTCGGTGCGGTTTCAAGTGATTTAAAAAGGCACTTTACCGATTGGATATATTCACTGGATGTAGAGGCAATATCCGCTAACAAAGGCTTTAATATAATATCATCGGATATTGTATTAAGCTTTAATTATACAGATACACTTGAATTGCTTTATAACGTTGATAGTAAAAGTATTCTATATATCCATGGAAGCAGAGCTACAAACCAAGAAATGATTTTAGGTCATGCTTGGGAACCTTCAACCATTCCAAATTTTAATAATATTCCAAATCCAGAAGATATGGATACAAGGGTGATGGAGGGAAACGAATTGCTAAATAGTTATTTTAAAGATACGTTTAAGCCAACATCAAAAATTGTTCAGGATAATCAATATTTTTTTGATAACTTATATGCTGCATCGCAGGTTGTGGTTATAGGGCACTCATTATCAATAGTTGACCAACCTTACTTTGAGGAAGTGGTAAAGAAGACCCCAAGAAATATGCATTGGCTGGTAACATATCATAACGATGAAGAGCAACAATCTATCGAATGTTCTTTGAAGAAATTAGGAATAACTAATTTCAATCAATGTAAAACAGAAGACATTGCTTTGTTTCTTTAGCTTAGATCTATATAAAAGGGCTGAAGCCAGTAAAGCTTATGCCCTTATAAAATAGAGTAGATGTTGTCAACTGAAATTAAGGTGAGTGATTATTTTTCTTTTCTTCTGAATAATGCAGACACCCTTTCTCTTTCTTTAATAGCATTCTCTACTATGCTTGTCGAAGATTTGAAAAATTCTAATGCTTGTTGTTCTGCAATACCTTTACATTTAAGAAGTCCTGCAATTTTATCAGGTTTGCTTCTTTTAATCTCTTTAACAGACCTAACCTTTTTAAGTTCATTCTTTAAATAATCCCAAAAGGCTTGAGATTGATAATGCTGATTAATCAATTGTAGTTGTTCACTAATATCATAAAAGTCTGGAATTGGATTTTCTTCTTTACTTAACCAAGCCCACTCTACTAATTTTTCATTCCTTCCATTGCTAGCTTCATAAAGTATACTCAGGTGACGATTAGTGGGAAGTTCTTTTTCATCTGCGAATTCGCAAACTGGTATTAAATCGAGCATAAGCTTTAAAGCTGTTTCTTCAAAATCACCATCAATTAACTCACCGTGGGCTATCATATTTCTAAGTACTGGAAACTTGAATGAATAGTATTCAAAATATAAAAATCTTCCTAGCTTTTCATCTAAACGATCTAGTTTGTTGTTAAGTGAAGAAAAGTCTAATTCTTTTTCTGACACCATTACTTCCCTACAAATATCAGCAAATATACCTTCTACTTGAAGCGGAGCAATGCTAACAAAAGAAATAAAATCTTTTTTTTCAAAATGCATTAACATTGTTTCAATAATTTTTTTACGACGATTCAGGATATGAGATTCTCTGACAAGTCTTTCTAACTTTTCTCTTGCACTATCAATATAATCTATCTCGCCGTTAATGTAATAGTAGGCTACCTCCTTAAAATTCTCGTGAGACTCTTGGCAAAGGCTAACTAATTCTTTATGATCACCTATGTAAAGATCCCCGAACTTGTTTGAATACTCATCAAGGTTTCTATAGTCGTAGGAATCTGAAGTTTCCCACATAAATCTTCTTCCAAACTTATAAGGTTTCTGGATGCTATTAAAACCAATAAGGCTAGTACTATTTAATGGAGGTTCAGAACTTATATTTATTGCATAGGCTTGAATGTTATTGGTCATGAAATCTACTATTTCAGACCTTGCTCCTCTATTTTTATCTTTATAGTAAGTGAGTTGTTTTTTCAAATATCGCTCTTCAGCTGTTAATCTACCATTTTTTTTGTTTTCTTCTATATATTTCTCTTTGCTACTAATTCTTTCTAAGTTTTTATCAATTTTTTTAAGGTCGTTTATAATATCAAGTGATAGCTGAAGAAATGCATCGATTGGTTCGGATTTTAAATATAGAAAATGTTTTTCAATATTAGTCCAAAAGTCACTTGAGTTTTCCGTTTTAGCAGATTCTTCAAGGCCGCTATAAGCCGATTGTCTATAAGCTTCTTCAACTTTTGAGTAGTTAGTTTTGGAATCAAGTCCTAATAGTCGTTGTAGAAAGAATTTAGCTAATTGTTTCTTTTTCAAAACAAAAACATCGTTTCTTTCTAGAATTTCGACTCTTAGAGCTGATAGCTCTCCAAAATTTAAAAGTTTTTCATTCGACATTTACTCACCCTAATTATAAATTATGTTAGTGCTGCTTTACACATCTTTATACTTTGGTGTGCTTACCAGCATTTTGCTACAAAAAAATTTTGTCATCAAGGTTCGCTTTGTTGATATCAAAACAGCCAGCAAGGCACCTACATGCCCTAGAATATTTTATCTATGGTTGGCTAGGGGGGAAGGCAGCAGGGGGGTAGATAGAGGCTATAAATTGTTTATACATTTAGAGGTATGGACAGTTTTGAAGCCAAAAAAGATAACATTGCTAAGTTCAAGAAACCTGCGGCAATCCGAAGAATTCGCCTAGAGCCAGAAAAATTTTCAAATAACATCTTAATTTATCTTAAATATAGGTAAGGTTTTCTTCTCTTTATTATAGTGCAAGAGCGACTCAGGTAGCTTAATTCGTGCGTGCTAAGTCAATCCCTTTGATACCAAATCATCACCTATGCATGCTCCCTTTAATTTTACTGATTTGTCCCAGTAATTTGTCCCAAATTAGCAAAAAAACCGCTTCATACAAGCATTTCAAGAAGTTATTCCCTTTTCTCGCGAGTCCCTGTCCCTCCGCCACCTATTAGGGAAAAGCCGCTGATTTCAGCGGCTTTTTTGTGTCTGTAACAAGGGAAATACAGTTGGGGAAATCCTATGCCTGCTTTGCAGCGAGAGAGTACCTTGGCTGCAAGTATCTGCGGCTCTTACAATTACGTTTGGGCCATCTCTATTAGGTTCAACTCAGAGCTGCCTTAGTTCAGCCTCGCTGGAGTGACACACCACAGAGAGATGCGGCCTTAAGATTGCAAACGCCTTCTGAGATCATCCAGTAGCCATTGTCCAGCATGCCCTAGGGGCCGGTTACGCTTATGCGCGGCATAAATTGTTAACCCTTCCTCAGGCGTTGGATCGTTCTCAATGCGCAGTGGTACCAAATTTCCAGCACTGACTGACTTCGCTATGAGATGTTCCGGCATGCGGCACCAACCGAAACCACCCAGCAGAAAATCCAGCCGTCGGCCAAGATCCGCGAAGCGCCAAATTCTTGCGCTTGCAAGCCCAAAGTTAGCGCTTCCTGGATCGATCGGATCCGATAGAACGAGCTGAACATATGGCTCCAGGTCGAGTTGCGTCGCCGCTCGTCCAAGTTGTGCCAGCGGATGCCCAGGAGCTACCACAGCCTGCATCCGAACGCGAAGCAGTGGATAGGCAGTCATATCATCCGGAATGGCAGGAAGCAGCAAGCAGATACCAATGGCTGCCGAGTCGCTTCTTAGCTTTCGCAGCGAACCTCCCAATCCTTCGGTCGAAAAATTGACGGGCAAATTCAGAAAGGTCTGGTTTAAGGCAGATAGGCTTTCGATGAGGGGTGCCGATGGAACTAAAGGATCGATTGCAATGACAAGCTCTGGTTCCAATCCCATGCGCACTCCCATAGCGACTCCCTCAAACCTAGCAGCGCTTGCCAATACTAATCGCGCCTGCTCGACAAGCACTCGTCCTGTGTCCGTTAATACGGGACGGTAGCCACTACGCTCAAACAGCGAGACGCCCTGTATATCCTCAAGCGTCGCGATCGTTTGGCTAATTGCCGATTGGACGCGACCCAGTTTCCGGCCCGCCGCTGAAAAGCTTCCCTCATCAGCAATCGTCACTAAAACGCGTAGCTGATCAAGTGTAAGGCTTTCTATCAAAGTGGATTCTCCTCAATCTCTATCATAAAAACCGATTGACTTAATCATAATTTAATCACTTCCGGTAATTAACAAATGTCTTTATATTTTCCAAACACACTCATTTGGAGAGACACGCCGATACGGCGCTATCTTCTTTACTTTTTTGGG
This sequence comes from Halomonas sp. AOP12-B1-6, assembly GCF_052379225.1. NCBI lineage: Bacteria > Pseudomonadati > Pseudomonadota > Gammaproteobacteria > Oceanospirillales > Halomonadaceae > Halomonas > Halomonas sp. AOP12-B1-6. Next base: position 302,191 of record NZ_JBQSYK010000004.1, on the reverse strand, counting down.
GATTTAAAATGGAAAAGCTTTTGGTTATAGAAGCTAGCCCTCGCGGTGAAAGCTCAGTATCACACAACATGGCGCGGAGATTTGTACAAGAGTGGGAAACCGCTCACTCTGATGGTGTCATCATCAACCGCAACCTTTTGGAGACAGGACTTCGGTTCGTTGATGCTGCATGGCTACAAGCCTACTTCACACCTGCGGATAAACATTCACCCGAAATGGCTGCCGCATTGCAGCTTTCAGACGAACTTGTTGCGGAATTGCTCGCCGCTGATCACATCGTTATTGCAACACCTGTTTACAATTACAATGTTCCGGCTGTCCTGAAGGCTTGGGTAGATCACATTGTTCGTAAGGGTTTGACGCTTGGCTTTGATGGAAGCGGTTTAGTGACTGGCAAGAAGGCAACTGTACTGATCGCATCTGGAGGTGTATACACCGAGGGCTCACCCATTAAGAACCGCGATATCGCAACTCAATATTTGCGTCTGGTACTGAATGTCATTGGTATTTCCGACGTAACGCTAGTGGCTGGAGGTGGGGCAAAGGCGGTAGATCTAGGCGATGAAAGCATGGCGAGCTTCGTGGAAAAGCTCGGCAAGCAGCTTGAATGGGCTTCTAAAGTTTAATATCAGGCAGTCCAGCATACGGCCTGTGCTCTTTATCGATATGCTGAAAGTTGCCAGTTTACTCGGCAGCAGCCCTTATAAGCGCGAGTAGATGGCCAGCACTATTTTGAGCGAGAAGCTTGATATTTCGGTTTGTCAGGCGTGAAACAACCGGATGCCGAAAGACGTAAAGTTGTGGCTATCAATCTGGCCGATGCCGAATTGGCGACCGAGCTTGCCATACCTGAGAATAAGGATGTCATGAACGATGCGGCCCTGTTCGGCGTACATCTGCTGACAGACTTATCTCTGTGATGCGCATACTCAGATGCGCCGCTTCACGCTTGATGGTACTGCTGACGGCACGGATCAACTGCCGGGGATAGGCAGCGCTAAAGTTTGGCACCGAGCGGGACAGTTGGAGAACAAGCAGAATGTCTTTGATGATTTTATCGCGGTCAGTGAGTTCCTTATAACGCAAGGCATCACGATGGAAACTGGTTTGGTTGTCCAGGGCGAATCCAATGGTGGGCTGGTAGTGGATGCTGTAGTGAACCAACGACCAGACCTTTATGCGGCAGCCTTACCTGGCAGGAAACTCAGCGACCGTTTTGGGGCATCGGTTTCCGCGCTTCGTGTACAGTAGACCAAGTGTACCGGCTGTCACTACTTCGTAATCCACGAAGATACGATTGATGCACGTGATCTGTTGCAACACTTTGAGCGAAACCATACTTATTTGTCTCTTTTTAACCTGGCGTGGGTGCGGATCGCCTACATAAACAGCCGAAGGATCACCCCTTGCTCATTCTCATTCAACATTATGACTGACTCCCCAAAAGTCGTTTTTTTCGAGTGCGAAGGTCGTCTTGTTCTAGAGCCGCCGAAAATATTGGCCTCCAGCTAAGAATGTGGTGCTGCAAGAGTGTAATAAGCTCGCCCGTCTCACCGGCATCAATAAGTTCAATAATGCTGTAATGCTCCCCGACTGATTCACGTTGTCGGTCCACCCCTGCACCCGAGCGAATACCGAAGAGGCGCATCCTATCTCGAAGGGAGAGTGCTGTCTTGGCTAACAGTTCATTTCCAGACGCCATGAACATGGCGTTGTGAAAGGAACGGTCGGCGACAAGATAAGCACGAACATCATCCTCCTTGACGGCACGTTCGATTTCGCGGGCATAGTGTTTTAGCGGTTCTGTGTCGCATGGCGTATCGGCCATCATCAATTTTGCGGCCTGTATTTCTAAAAGATCGCGCATAGCGAAAAGATCGTGCAGCTCCTTCATCGACGGTCGCGAAACCCTAAAGCCTTTATTTCTAACAGGCTCGACCAACCCGGAATTTGCCAATTCGAGCAATGCTTCACGAACGGGAGTCGTTGAAACATCGAGCTCAGCTGATAATGCAGGGACGGAGTAGAGCGTCCCTGGAAGGCTCTCACCTGAAATGATTTCGGAGCGAAGCTGCTTCAGGATGCGCTCGCGAAGATTCTGTTGCATTGGCGTGTTCACTCAGATTTTTGGATGCATTTTTTCAATGATAATTCGTTACCTTTGACAAGGCCAGAATCCAAATGCATTATTGTAGCGCGCTACAATAATGCATTTAAAAGTGCGAGGTCGGCTCATGACTGAACAAAGGTTCAAGGGATATTGCACGCTCTGCCGTTCACGCTGTGGCTCAGAGACGGTTGTGCGTGGTAACCGTGTTGTGTCTATTGAGCCCTTGCGCGACCACCCAACTGGCGGTGCTCTTTGCGCGAAGGGGCGAGCTTCTCCCGAGATGGTTCACAGTCCTGAGAGGCTACGCACTCCTCTACGGCGAATTTCTCCCAAAGGCGCTCCGAACCCCAAATGGGAGGCAATTTCTTGGAACGATGCGCTTGACGAAGTTGCTAGCCACCTGGGTGACATCAGGGAAGTAGACGGTCCCGAAGCGGTTGCTTTTGCGATTACCACGCCGAGCGGTACCCCCATGGTGGATAGTTTCGAGTGGGTTGAACGTTTCGTTAGGTGTTTCGGCTCGCCCAATCTTATCTACGCCGTTGAGGTTTGTGGCTGGCACAAGGACTATGCCCATGAACTAACCTTCGGACGCGGCATCGGTTTTGCCGACTATGAAAATGCCGACGTTATCCTCCTTTGGGGTCATAATCCGGCAAGGACATGGCTTGCCCAGGCTAGTCGAATTGCCGAAGCTCGCAGCCGAGGCGCGAAGGTTGTCGTCATTGACCCCAAGCCAAATGGATCTGGGCAGCAAGCCGACGTTTGGCTGCGAGTGCGTCCAGGAGCTGATTCGGCGATCGCGATGGGCGCCATCCGCCATCTAATCAAAACGAACACCTATGATGATGCGTTTGTCCGCCGGTGGACAAACGCCTGCGTGCTGGTCAACCAGCAAACGGGCCATCTTGTCCGCGCGGAAGATCTCTGGGGCGGGGAAGGGCCCAAGCATCTTGTTGTGGTCGATAAGAGTGGAGTACCGCGAAGATTCGATCCTTGGGCCTCTGAAGCAATGGCTGATGATTTCAAACTCAACCATGAACTTCGGCTGACCGATCGAAACGGTACCGAATTTATCGCCAAGACGGTTTACTCCTTGCTTGAGGAAACTGCCGAACCTTTTACACCGGCACATGTCGCTGACGTCAGTTGGGTAGATAGGTCCGCACTTATACAGTTTTACGCCTTACTCGAGGGTAATCCAAAGCTGGCATACCATTCTTGGACGGGGGTCGGGCAACATACCAATGCCACTGCCATCGAGCGTGCCATTGCGAGTATGTATGCCTTGACGGGCGCGTGCGATATACCTGGCGGAAATATATGGCCGACACCGCCACCGACGCGTACCGTCAATCAGCTTTCACTGTTACCGAAAGGGCAGAAGGAGAAGGCCCTTGGACTTTCTGAGCTGCCCCTTGGACCTCCATCCCGCGGATGGATTACCGCCCGCGATTTCAGCCGTGCAGCTACCGAACATTTACCTTACCGAGTTCGGGCATTGATGAGCTTCGGTACTAACTTTGTGGTATCGCAGGCTGATGCTGAGCGCAATCTGGCGGCGTTACGCGCATTAGACTTCCATGTACACGCGGACATTTTCATGAACCCGACAGCGGAGTGTGCTGACATCATACTACCGGTGAATTTGTCCCCAGAGCGTGATGCATTAAAAATCGGTTTCGAAATCAATCAGGCGGCGGTTGAGACCCTCCAGTTTCGCCCCAAAATGATCGATTGTGAGTTCGATGCTCGCGCCGACTATGACATTGTTTTCGATCTTGCCTGCCGTCTGGGTCTTGAGGTGGATTTCTTTGGCGGTAGCATAGAGGCGGGGTGGAATTGGCAGCTTGAGCCATTGGGAGTGACGGTCAATCAATTGCGACAATCCCCCGGCGGAAAGAGGTTTCCCCAACCATCGTCATTGCAGAAACATGGCCAGCTCGCGCTAAAGGATAGGCTTAAAGGATTTCCTACTAGCTCGGGGCTTGTCGAACTCTATTCTGAGCAACTTCTAGACATTCACTACCCCGCCATTGCCTGCCATGTCGAGCCTTTGGAAAGCCCAATGCACGCGGATAGCAAGGGAGCGAACTTCCCTCTTACATTGACTACTGCAAAATCCGGCTGGTTCGTGCACAGCTCTCATCGGCATATTACGTCCCTCCGTAAGAAATCACCTGACCCCATGATAGAAGTTAGCGGGACGCTTGCGCGTTCACGTGGGCTGTCCGAAGGAGACTGGGCCTATGTCGCGACTACTGCCGGTAAAGCTCTGCTGCGGGTGAAACTGAATGAGGCGCTGGACGATCGTGTGGTTCTGGCTGAATTTGGCTGGTGGCAGTCTTCGCTAGCTCTTAACCGTGCTGAAACTCCAGTATCTGGTCCAAACACAAGTAATATAAATGCGGTACTGAGCGATACAGCACACGATCCTGTCAGCGGTTCAGTTCCATTGCGTGCCATCCAGTGCGAAATCAGCCCGCACCCAACCCGGAATATCGGGCGTTGGAACGGTTGGCGTGATTTCAACATTGTTCGAATACGGCCAGAGGGTAGCAATATCATCGCTATTGAACTGGCACCTGCGGACGGTCAGGCCCTGCCGGAGTTTCTGCCAGGGCAATATGTCGCTACCAGAGTCGGCCCAGATGGCCCAGCCCGTTCCTATTCATTGACCGGCTCTGGCTTGTTCTCCAACACACTATCGATTGCCGTTCGGCGTCAGGGCACAGACCTCGAAGGGCTGGAAGGAAAATCGCTCTCAGCTTCCCTTCATAAATTATCTATCGGTGACGGCCTCCAGCTTGAATCTCCAGCCGGGGTGTTTAATCCTCCAACGCATGGTGACCGACCCATTGTCTTCATCGCAGCTGGTATTGGCATCACACCGTTTATCAGTGCACTGGAACGCCTCGTGGCCGAAAGTGGAAACACTGAAATCATGTTGCTTCATGGATGCCGAAGTGGGGACGAGCACCCCTTTTCAAACAGGCTAAAAGAGTTTCGTACGGCGCTGCCTAATCTGCATAGCATCACCGCATATTCTGCTCCTCTACCGTCCGATGAGATTGGCAAGGATTACGCGGTTCACGGTCGGGTAGATTTTTCGGCGGTCACTCTGCTCCAGTCAAGAAGACCACTCATCTACATCTGTGGATCCCCTGGCTTCATTGACAGTGCGAACCAGGCGATGAAAGCACTAGGCATTCCGGCGTTTGACATCATGTTCGAGGCCTTTACCTCGCCTAACCCTGTTCCCCTTGAGTTACAGCCTCAAATCGTTCACGTAGCAGGAACAGGGAATAGCTTTGAGTGGCGACCAGAAATGGGCTCGATCCTTGACGCCGCCCTTGAGCATGGCTTTGCGCTACCGAGCGGTTGTCGCGTCGGTCAATGTGAGAGCTGTATCTGCGAGCTTATTGATGGAGAAGTCGCGCATCTTAGCGGCAGCGAATTGGAAGCAAATCAGTGTTTAACCTGTCAGGCCGTGCCGTTGACAGAGATTACAATCGCCACGTAAGAATAAAACAAAAAGGAGGTAAATGAAGTGTGCACTCCAAGACGAGATCCCAAGTCAGCCCAAGCGGGAAATGAGAACATGGTTATGCGCTTATCACGCGTCATGGTCTCACCCTGTGGTCTGCTCGTGAAATAGTGCTAGCAGAGAAAGGAGCATAGTACTACCAGAGGAAGGGTATTCGTCGATGTCTGCCGGATGGTGGAACACCAGCATATCGATTGGGATAACACTATAAAAACTGACCAGCGCCACTCTGACCTACCGTCATCATCGCGGTATTAATCACTGACCTCCAGGCGGAACCACATCATGTTTAAAACATTCACTAACGGCTTTGTTAACGCGTTTGATCGCTACATGCCCGACCCGCTAATTCTGGTACTTTTCATCACATTAATTGTGTTCTTAGCTGGCATTGTTTTTCAAGGCCAAGCACCTGTGGCAATGCTCGGCTATTGGCAAGATGGGTTTTGGAATCTGCTAAGTTTTGCAATGCAGATGACGCTTATTCTTGTGGCAGGGTTCTCCGTAGCGCGTACGCCAGTATTTATGGGGCTGGTAGATCGTATCGCTGGCGTAGCGAAAACGCCTGGACGTGCCATTTTAACAGTGAGTTTCACAACGTTAGTCCTATGCTGGATTAACTGGGGCATGGGCCTAGTGGCTGGTGCAATTCTTGCCCGCGAATTGGCCCGGCGAGTCGAAGGTGTCGACTATCGACTATTGGTGGCCAGTGCCTATGCGGGCTTCATCAGCTTTCATGCTGGCCTATCAGGGTCAGCAACGCTGCTTATTGCAACGCCAGGGCACTTTCTTGAAGATCAGATCGGTTTGATCCCGACCAGCGAAACAATCTTCAGTGCACTTAACCTAAGTATATGCGCGGCGATCCTTATCGTGTTACCGCTGACCTGCCGCTTATTGATGTGGGGTATCGATAAGCCTGTGACTGTAAATTCTGACAACCTAAAAGAAGACGTCGTTAAGGACAGCCCATCAGAGGCGCTGCGTCCGGCTGAACGTTTAGAGCGGTCCAAGACATTAGCATGGGTAAGTGCGGCATTGGGCTTTGCTTCGGTGGTCGTTTATGCCGTAAATGGGGGTGGCCTCAATCTAAACATCATCATCTTCGTGCTCATTTTTCTAGGCTTGGCTCTGCACGCTAGCGCACGCAGCTTTCTTGCCGCTATCGATGAGGCGGCGCGCGGGGTTTCCGGCGTGCTTATCCAGTTTCCGTTCTATGCTGGGATTATGGGCATGATGAGTGCTTCAGGTCTGGGGGCTGAGTTAGCACAAGCGTTTGCCAATATTTCGACGCCTGGCACATTGCCGTTTGTGAGTTTTCTATCGGCGGGCATACTCAATATCTTCATTCCATCGGGAGGAGGGCAATGGGCGGTTCAAGGGCCTATTCTTGTCGAGGCGGCCCAGTCGCTAAACGCAGATCTCGCGGACGTTGTTATCGCGTTTGTGTGGGGTGATGCTTGGACCAATTTGATTCAGCCATTCTGGGCACTGCCCGTATTGGCAATTGCTGGGCTCAAGGCGCGCGATATTATGGGTTTCTGCGTGATAATGATGGGCACAACAGGCGTCGCGATTTCCGCCATATTGTTGTTATTTTGAAAAAAAAACGGGACAGAGTTCGTTTTGCCTACCTGTGTCGAAGCGCTATGTTTTCTGGTATTTCGTGATATTTATTTGCCTCTAGCTTTCACAAGGTTGTTGTTAATATAGCGCTTCATTGCTGGGGTTACTTGCTAGATAGCGTCCTGGGCAGTCTGTTCATTGTGCCGCTGCAGTAGAGCAAAGGCTCAAATTCGCTTTCCCATCTGGAGATACTCAACCTCGCCAACGACAGTGGTATAGGCGCGACCCGTATAGTTCACTCATAGAAGCCACTTTAATGCCTCTGACTCGCCAGGGGCATTTTTTTCTAAAATTCTCCTGTGTGCACGAGCTATCTTTCATTAAGAGTCACTTATCTTTTCATCATCCTTGGTTGAACCTATTCTTCTGCTTGTTGCTCAATAGATATGGGTACGGCAAAAGGAGATCTGCCATGAACAGTGTAGATAAGTGCCAAAAGTGCGGTAAGGACTACAACCCCGACGTTGAGATCGAATCTAAAGCGACACCTACATGTGATTCTTGTGGGGCAGCGCTTTTTGAGCCAACCGCGGAAGCAGACTTTGAAAGAGAAGGTGAGGAACATCTTATTGAAAAAGGGCTGCGAAAAATCGCGGGTGAAATAACAGGCGATAAGAATTAATTCCGTGGCTAGGATTTAATCTTTCCTATCATTTACCTCTAATGTCGACTTCTAAGCCCCTACGCTTGTCGCGGTGGGGGGCTTAGAGCCTTGCTGAAAAGGCTTCTAGCTTTCTAGAGAACCCGGCTGAGCCGTATCAAAAACCAGACGTATTAATCTTTGTCCCTCGCATACAGTCACCGTAGGCCATCGTGTCGCCCATTTTTTCTGCTACATCGCGGCAATCTGCGGTTCGTGATGAAGAAGGACCTGAGCTGCAGCCTGCCAGCAGTACGGCAATTAAACACAGTGGAATGAGTGCTTTCATGGATAACTCCTTATCAGTTAAATAATCCTGCTACATTTAACAGCATCTATGCGGTCTATGTCGATTGGCTAAAATTTATGCGTGCGAATGCGAAGCATATCTCCGCCATTGATATGCGAATATTCCTTAGAGCCGTAAAATGGCAATCAACCATCGGGTCTGCTCGTGACGGAACGTCAACGTAGGCACTAGTGTCTTAGCTGAAATATTCTTTAACGAGGAGTGGCGTATGGAGCGTGTATTCGCATGGGATCATCGACGCGAGCAAGTGGTTTATCGTATTCCAGGGCATACGCATGATGATGGTAGAGAAGATAGCGACTTCTCACCTGTCTGGCTGCCGAGCAGCGAGTCAGAGCTGCCGGATGGCATCTCCGTCGATGACCTGCGAAAAGTAACCGTTAAGGATTGATTCTATCGATGGAAAAAACACCAATCCTGCTGAAGCGGACCACCTGATACAGGCGTTAAGTATTTGAGAGATAGATAATTGTGAATAGAAATATCATCCAAAAGTCTTCTAAGAGCGGTTAACATTATTTAATTCACGTTAGGCCCCGTTGTTTATCTAAAAATAATCGTTATTATGCTGTCAGCTTGATGCTATTAATTCACTAAGGAAGATCTACCATGTTGAAAGGATTGATTGTCTGCTTTGCGGTGCTATTTGCTCAATTGGCAGTGTTGCATGTGATCGATGCACGTCTATATAGCTCTCCTCAAGATGCCCGTCAAACGGCAGTCACGACCGTGACCGCCCACAAAGATGATGAAGAAGAAGCACAAAGTTAAATAATTCTTCCATCAGACGATGACCTAGTGGCACGGCTCGCGTCACTAGGTGTTCGTAAGAGTTAGACTTATTTAGGTATCTCATTTAGCCAGCCTTTAAACGTTGCCCACGAACGCTGGTCGGCGTTTTCTCGGTAGGCAGCGCTTCCAAACACGCTAAATGCGTGCGGGGCACCGGAATAAATACCGACTTCGTAGGCAATGCCCGCTGTTTCAAGCTCACCTGCGAGTAGTGCAACGTTGAATTACCATTTGCGTAGAAGACAAGTACTTGCGTCTGGAACTCAGTAACGGCATTCTTGTCTGTCGGTAGAATACTATTAGGGAGCATTAACACATGGCTTACAACGACTCACGTATGGCACGCCCCCAGTCCGGTGGTGTGGCAAACAGTGTCAGTACGAATAAAGTATTGCGTAATACCTACGCACTGCTGGCGATGACACTCTTGTTTTCGGCAGTAACAGCGGGTGCCGCTGTTGCAATGGGCATCCAGCAAATGAACATTATCGTGTTCTTTGTCGGTGCTTATGGACTGATGTTCCTTGTCCATAAAACGGCGAATTCAGCGACAGGGTTGCTGGCTACGTTTGCGTTTACGGGGTTCATGGGCTTTACCCTTGGGCCGATTCTTTCTGCGTACCTAACGCTCCCAAACGGCGGTGCATTGATCATGAATGCGCTTGCTATGACCGGGCTTACGTTTGTTGGTTTGTCCGCTGTGGCACTTACGACCAAAAAGGATTTTAGCTTTTTAAGTAATTTCCTGATGGCTGGTGCCATCGTGCTGATTCTTGCCATGGTCGCGGGCATCTTCTTCAATATTCCCGCGCTGTCACTAATGGTATCTGCAGGCTTTGTACTGTTTGCTTCAGCTGCCATTCTGTATCAAACCAGTGAAATCATTCACCGCGCTGGTGAGACTAACTACATTCTCGCTACCGTGACGCTTTACGTATCCATCTACAATCTGTTTATTAGCCTCCTGTCGATTCTGGGTATTATGAGTAACGACTGATTTTAAACAGCGTTAGACGATAGGACAGGCCCTTTTGGAGGGCCTGTCTTTTTTTTGAGCTAGCTGTGACTAGGTATTAAGATGATGCAGTACGGTTTACTGGTGATGGGCGCCCCTTATAGCAGTCCTGCACCGCATTCTGCTTTACGTTTTGCCCACGCAGCTATTGCGCGGGGGCATCGGTTAGCGGGAGTTTTTTTCTATCACGACGGTGTTCATAATGCGTCTTCACTAATGGCACCTCCGCAGGATGAACTCAATCTCAATGAAGCTTGGCTCGAGCTTCATCGCCTACATGACGTACAATTAGATGTCTGTATTGCCGCAGCGTTGCGTCGAGGGCTAATGAGCGAATCAGAAGCGCAGCGGCATGGTAAGCAAGTCTTTAATATTGAAAAGCCCTTTGAATTAACCGGCCTTGGACAATTGCTTGAATTACAGCAGCGGTCTGACCGGTTTATTACTTTTGCTTAAAAGGGGAGTCAATGGCGACACCTGACACACTGCTGGTGATTATTCGCCATGCACCTCACGGCTCTAGTTGGTTGCGTGAAGGGTTAGATGCAGCACTGGTTGCAGCGGCTTTTGGGCAGCCGGTGGAGCTGCTATTTATGGGGCAGGGTATAATGGCACTATTAAAAGAGCAGGGTAGTGGCGCGCCAGGTCAGAAAGCCACGCTGCCAACAATCGATATGCTAGAAATGTACGATATTGATAAACTCTGGGTGCCTAAAGAGGCACTACAAAGCCTAGATATATCCACAGATGCGCTTGTCGACGGCGTAACGTTAATAGCGAATGTAGATATACCTGATTTATTGCAGCAACACGCCAAAATACTTAGCTTTTAGTGAGGCAATGACCATGTTACACATCCTCACCAATACGCCAGATAGTAGTGCATTTACTCAAATGCAGCATGCGGTAGGGGCTCAAGATACAGTGCTATTGGTTGAAGAGGCGGTGACAGCCGCTCTTAATCCTACTTGGAGCGCATGGCAGCACTTCCATCAGCGTATCTATTTGCTTTCTGAAGACCTTACTTCTAGAGGCCTTGCAAACATAGCTGCTGATAATGGACTACCTACTGTAGATGTAGACGGTTTTGTAGTATTGACAGAGCAGAATGAAAAAACAGTAACGTGGTATTAAGCATGTCTATCGAAAAAGTATACCGTTATCTTGATTTAGAAAAAAAATGGGGCCTCGATCCTGAAGGATATCTAGTTAACCAAACGGACTGGAGTAAATCAGTGGCTGAGTTAATGGCCAATGAAGAAGGTTTGCCGTTAACGCCGGCACACTGGGAAATAATTGATGTCGTCCGGGCTTTTTATCAGCGCTATGAAATGGCACCGGCGATGAGGCCGTTGGTAAAAGCAACCAAAACGGCACTGGGTGAAGAGAAGGGGCGTTCCATCTACTTGATGCAGCTTTTCCCAGGCAGCCCACCTAAAAGAATTGCCCGGTTAGCCGGTTTGCCAAAGCCGACTAATTGCCTCTAACACGCATTTTTCTATCACGTTAAGCAACATCGCCGCGCGTACACACCGAAAGCACCACTGCATCGCTATGGCTGGTCGACACGAGCGCATGGCCCATATCACTATCGAAGTAGATACTATCGCCTTCGGCTAAGACTAGCGGGGCATAAAACTCGGTGTGGAGCATGATATCGCCATGCAGCACCATTAAAAATTCTTCGCCATCATGGCGCACCCATTGTTGATACTCATCGAAACTGCGGGCGCGTACGATAGTTTTGAAGGGGATCATGCGCTTTTGGGCTAGCTGATGCCCGAGCAATTCATGTTCGTAGGTAGGCGTAGGATGTAGCTGGCCTTTACCTTTACGGGTTAAATCGCGACGGCCCATGGTGTAACGCTCACGCTTAGGTGGCGTCAGCAGTTGGGGCAGGTCAATGTTCAGGCCCGTCGTCAGTTTCTGCACCACGCTAAAGGTAGGTGACACTTGATCATTCTCAATTTTAGACAGCGTTGAACGCGCAAGCCCTGTACGTTGGCTTACATCTTCCAGCGTCCATTGGTTAGCAAGACGAATTTGCTTGAGTCGTTCGCCCAGGCGCAGCGGTTCAACAAACGGTTTGCTTCCCGATGCAATACGCAGCGCGGCATGCTCTTCAGTAGTTGCGGTCATAAATCGTCACATTGGCTGCGTTAACGTGGTGCATTTGAATATAAATATGATAGCACAGCTCAAACTCACTCCCATTAGCCAGGCCCAATAGAGTCGGGCCTTAAGGCACTTCGGCGAAGGGCAGACCAAGCAGCGCTTTTAGATGCGCCTCGACACCACTGACTAACGATTTTGGGTTATAGCCACCTTCAAGCACCGAAACAATGCGGTTATCGGCGTATCGTGTAGCGATTTCCATAGCAAGATGAGTGATCCAGTAAAAGTCTTCATCCTCCAAGCAAATGTCGCCCATTGGATCATCACGATGGGCATCAAAGCCTGCAGATATCATAACTAAATCTGGCTTAAAAGCATGCAAAGCGGGCAGCCAATGGCTTTCGATAATGCGCCTGAACTCGGGCCCATCGGTGCCGGCTTCTAATGGCGTATTCACAACGTTTTGCCACTCACTGCGCAGATAGCGCCACGGATAAAACGGGTATTGGAAGCTTGTGCAAATAAGAATGTCAGGATCGTTTTTGAAAATATCAATCGTGCCGTTGCACTGGTGCACATCAAAATCCAGTATGGCAATACGCTTAGCACCATATTTTTCGCGGGCATGGGCTGCGCCAACGGCAATATTATTATAAAAACAGAAGCCCATCGCATCGCTGGCTTCCGCATGATGCCCAGGCGGCCTAACGGCACAAAACACATTATCTGCCTGGCACTTAAAAACCTGATCAACCCCTTTAATAACAGCGCCGGCAGCCATTCTAGCGGCTTGCAGGCTGTCAGGATTCATCATGGTATCGTCATCCAATGCGATGATGCCTTCTTTGGGTAAACACTTTTCCAGCGAGCGAAGATGACGCAAGGGGTGTACCCTGGCTAATGCCTCTTCACTCGCTTCTTTAGCGTCGGCCTGCATGGTCTGCTGTAGTAAACCAGCAAGCGATAGGTGGGCGCGAATAGCCTCCAGACGCTGTGGGCTTTCCGGATGCTCTGGCCCCATATGATGCAATGAGCAATCGGGGTGGGTAAGGTAGGCGGTAATCATTCAAGCGCTCCATTATTATTGATGACACCTTAATCGCCTCCAGGCCCTACGCGACAGTCTCAATAAGTCGTACAGCCGCTATTTATGTCAGGGGAGATCCCTTTGTGAGCACGCGCTTCTTACACCATTTTTTTCAACCTCGTACACTCGCGGTGTTTGGTGCCTCTGAAAAGCCCTCATCGCTGGGCGGTTTAGTGCTGAGAAACATTCAAGAGGGCGGCTTCAAAGGGTCGCTATGGGCCGTGAACTTGAAAGGCTATGCTCAGGTATTCGGAGTCCCGTGCGTTAGCCGCGTAAGTGAGCTGCCCGAAGTGCCCGACCTAGCCGTGGTGTGCTCACCTATTGAGGGTATACCCAGTTTAATTAAAAAGCTTGGGCAAGCAGGTGTCAAAGCCGCTCTGGTACTGTCTGGCGGTGCTTATCTGGATCGTGATAAGGGCAATAAAGGCTCTATCCGTGAAAGGATGTTGAGTGCGGCTCGCGTTTCGGGTATTCGGGTATTGGGTCCTGAATGCATGGGGCTGATTGTACCGGGCAAAAATCTTAATGTTTCTTACGCCAGTCAGCCGGTAAAAGCGGGGCGTGTCGCTTATTTGGGCCAGTCCGGCATGCTGGCCAATGCAATGATAGATTGGGCCGCTGGGCGAGATGTAGGCTTTTCGCATCTAATTACGGTTGGCGATAGCGTAGACGTTCTATTGCCGGATCTTATTGATTACGTTAATCAATACTCGCCAGCTCAGGCTATATTGCTACACCTCGAGCGGGTTAATGATGCCCAGCATTTTATGACGGCCGTGCGCGATGCATCGCGTAATCGCTTAGTGCTGGCGATAAAAAGCGGGCGTACGCCCGAATCTGACATTTCGGGCATGGCGCCAACGCCCGGCATTGCGAATCGCGATGTGGTATTTGATGCTGCCTTTGCCCGGGCTGGCGTTGTGCGCGTTGATGATTCTGATGAGCTGCTTGATGCACTAGAAACGCTTTCACGCATGAAACCCCTGAAGGGGGATCGCCTGGCCATTGTCTCGAACGGATTGGGGCCAGCCATGCTAGCTATCGATAAGCTGATTAGCGCTGGCGGTAAGTTAGCCGAATTTAGCGCTGAAACGCAGGCGGCGTTGCATCTTAGCCAGGTCGATATGAGTAAGCCGGGAGAGAACCCGGTGGATTTAGGCGGCAATGCGTCGCCAGAGCGATTTGTTCAAGCGCTAGAAATTGTCGCATCTGATGCCAATGTCGATGCCGTACTGGTCGTTCACGCGCCCACTCGTATGGCGCCATCGCTCGTCACGGCACAAGTGTTGATTGATAATCGTAAGAAGTTTCGTCGCAACTTACTGACCAGTTGGATGGGCCTAAAAGAAGCTCTGAATGCACGTCATATATGTAATTTAGCCGGAATCCCTACCTACATTTCACCGGAGAAAGCCGTTAAGGCCTTCATGCACATGGTGATCTACCAGCGTGTTCAGGCGCTGCTGCAGGAAATTCCGCCCAGCTTACCTTTTTCAACGAGCCCTGAAATACGCGCTCAGTGCCGCACGCTCATCAAGCAGGCAAAAGAACAGGGCCGGCAAACGTTAACTCACTCTGAAACTGCTCAAGTGCTTGAGGCATACGGTATTCCCACGGCACCCAGCGTGTATTTATCTAGCCCTGAAGAAGCGCTTGAAAAAGCCGTAAGCATTTCGGGAAGCAAAGCCCTCAAGGTTGTCCATGAAGGCAATTGCCGTCCTTATCGCTACCGTAAGCATCCGCATAAAATTTCTGCAGGCTTGTTGCAGGATTTAGAAACCCCAGAGCAGGTGGCTGAGGGTATTCGTCAGCTGGGCGATAAAGTCGCGGAAAAATTCCCGGAGTATGCGATCCGCGAATACTGTTTGCAGCCCATGCAGCGCGGCAAGCATTCCATGCAGATCTGCGCAGGAATTACCCGTGATCCGGTGTTTGGCCCTCTTATTGTCTTTGGTATCGGGGGTTATAAGGTCAATGTCTTGGCTGATCGCCAGGTAGCACTGCCGCCGCTGAACATGAGCCTAGCCGCCGACGTAGTGGGCAGAACGCATGCGGCCTCGTTAATCCGCGAACACTCCGCCGACCCTGAGCGGGATATACAGCATCTTTGCCAAATGCTGGTTAAATTATCGCAGATGGCGTCAGATCTCAGCGATCTACGCGGGCTTGAAGTGAATCCGCTAATACTTAATCGCGATGGTATGATAGCCGTTGATTTCGCAATGGATCTGGGTACGCCGTCGCGCTTTGCGATCATGCCTTATCCAGAAGAACTACGTGAATGGATGACGCTAAAAAATGGCTGGAAGGTCGAGGTCAGGCCTATTCGTGCTGAAGATGCGCATTTAATTACCACGTTCCACCGCCAGCTTTCAGAAGAGAGCATTCGCTTTCGCTACTTCCACAATAAATCCAATTTAACGCAGCGTGATTTGTCGATTTTGTCGCATATCAATTACGACCGCCAGATGGCCTTTATCGCTGAATATTTAGGTGAAGACGATAACAAAGAGATGCTTGGCGTGGCGAGGGTGTGGAACGACCCTGACAATATTCGTACCGAGTTTTCAATCATCATTCGTGATGACCTGCAGGGGCTCGGCATTGGCAGCCTGTTAATGAAGAAGATGATCGACTACTGCACTAACATCGGCACTCTGGAAATGATCGGCAAAATCATGGTCGATAACCATCCGATGCGGGCCTTGATGAAACACTTAGGTTTTAAATGCCGTTACAACATGGAAGAGCAGGTGATTGATGCCGTGCTACGCCTCAATGAACCTGACAGTGAGTGGCAGCGGCATCGCCTCGAGAGCCTGCCAGACTAATCTCAAAAGGCCTGTCGCTATATCCCTGCAGGCCTCTCGAATGCTTTTTATGTACTCTTCGCGTTAAGGCGCTAAGCGAAAACGGCTCCACTCATGGCTATCGCGACGTTCAAACCGCAGTCGGTCGTGCAAACGGCTGGGCTGGCCTTGCCAAAACTCGATCATGTCAGGTGCTACGCGGTAGCCGCCCCAGTGAATTGGGCGCGGTATATCTTGTCCGTCGTAGGCTTGTTCAAAGCGCTTTTGACGCTCTTCAATCCAGTTACGCCCTGGAATCACAACGCTTTGCGTAGCAATCCAGGCACCAAGCTGGCTCCCGCGCGGGCGGCTGGCAAAATACTCATCTGACTCTTCGGTGGGTATCCGCTCAACGAGTCCTTCGATACGGACCTGCCGGGAAAGTGATGGCCACCAAAACGTCATCGCCGCGTAGGGCACATTGCTTAACTCACTACCCTTATGGCTATGGTAGTTGGTGAAAAACACCATTCCGCGTTCATCAAAGCCTTTTAACAGCACTACCCGTGCGTGAGGCCTGCCTTGGCTATCCACACTCGCCAGCGTCATGGCGTTGCCATCCTGGCCTTCTTTTTCCAGGGCGAGAGTGAACCATTCATCAAATAGTACAAAAGGATCGTTGGGTGCCAGCGACTCATCTAGCCTGCCGCCTTCATAATCACGCCTAATATCGGCTATGTTACGTGTCATCGAATGACTCTCCCTTGAATTTCATCCATGGTCGCCGGTTTCACCTCAAAGCTCAAACCGCTACTCTCGATTCTCAAAGAATTTAGAGCGATCCACTTGGCTTTCGCCAGCAAGTGAGTACAGCGTTATTTTTGATAGAACTGTTAATAGAATTATTTTTGGCGCAACTGCCGGCTACGAAAACGCGCATAGCCCATACAGCCCGCAAACAGGGCAAGCGAAACGATGGCTTCCGAAATGCCACGAAAGCTTTGCCCTGGAACGCTTGCCAGCATGACACCTTGAGTGAAATAGAGCAGGCTGACGAACGCAAGCCATGCGTGTCCACGCGCCCGCCGGCCAATAATCGAAGGTAAGAACAGCACAAGAGGAAGCACAAAAGCCACGACAGGGCGCCAGTTGAATTCATCGCCCTGTACTAAAAAGCTTCGATAAATAACTAATACCAGCAGGATGGCACTACTGATTAGCACCAACTGGCGGCTTTTTAGCGTGAGCTTATCTAATCCATGACGTGCCTCGATATCTTCCAGCCACTGCCTCATAAAGCATTCTGCCGCATGACATCCAACGCTAACGCAAGTCGAGCCAGCCGTTTTCCCTGTGCAACGCAAAGCGCGCGCTCATGCGCATCAACAGAGTGATCGCTGCGAGCTCCAGCTAGGTGGCTCGCACCATAGGGCGTTCCGCCCGTGCGTGTCTCTAATAGCACTGTTTCGCTATACGGCACACCCGCGTAAACCATGCCATGATGCAGCAAAGGCACCAACATCGTCAGCAATGTGCTCTCCTGACCGCCATGTAGGCTTGAGGTTGATGTGAATGCGCAGGCAGGTTTATCAATCAGTGCACCGTTCATCCATAGGCTGCTAGTGGAATCGATAAAATACTTAAGCGGCGCTGCCATGTTGCCAAATCGCGTTGGGCTGCCCAGTGCCAACGCGCTGCAGTTGCGCAGATCGTCTAGATCAGCATAGATCGCGCCCTCAACAGGAATTTCGGGATCAACGGCTTCACAGGTTGTTGAAACCGGTGCCACAGTGCGCAAACGTGCCTGAATACCGGGTACGCTTTCTACGCCGGCTGCGATTTGCTGCGCCATGGTGGCGGTAGCGCCGGAGCGAGAGTAGTAGAGAACCAAAACGTATGGGGTCATATCACTCATCATCATTCCTGAATAAGGTCATAAAAGCGGTCTTGGTAAATACAGATAAGCCTATCTGTCCTATGGTACCAGAGCTACCGGCAATGCTGGGTAGGAGGCAAGCGCAGTTCGTGTACCTGGACGGCGCAAGTAAACCCAGGCACGAGTGCCGTCCTCAAGAGTTATAGTCCTACGATCGTAGCGTACGCCCAGTCGTTCATAGCGGTCTAGGCGGCGCAATTCAGCGGCGTCTATAGTGAGTAGCAGCCCATTGACTTGACTCCCGGGCTGGGACGAAAGGTCGAGACCATTGCGCTGATAACCCACAAGCACGGCGTCTTCAGGAGAGCCGAAACTCCCCATGACGGCCAGGCGCACCGGAGCATAGCGCAGCGTACCGTATACAAAGACCTGATGGATGCGCTGCTCGATGTCGTCTAGATCGTCTGGGCGATCATAAAACCATGGGCTGAGCATGGTTAGCCACAGCCATCCTGCCATGCCCACAATCCCCACACCGCTGCCGATCGCTAGGCGTTTCAACCAAACTGTTTTAGCCAAAACAGAGTGCCTCTCACTGAATGGTAAATAAGTGCAGGCATAGCTTGGCGCTCTGAATAGATGATGACAAGCCCTATGTTATCGACTTATTTAATCTGTTTAAGCACAGTCTTCGAGTTTGTTAGGATAGTCATTAGACCCTGTCAGAGGAGCCTGCAATGAATCAGCCACTTCGTGATGATATGGATTTTCGAGCTCTCGTCGGTGATGTTAGGCCGCTACCGGCAAGTAACCGCGCCGATCCTACTGCTCATCGTCAATGTCCTTCTGACGCTCAGCTGGCACGGCGTGAGTGGGCAGAAGAAGAGCGAGGAGCGCGCAATTTTTTATCCGACGACTTTGTCGACCTGCTTCCTCCTTTTGATCCTATCGAGTATCGCCGTGAGGGCATACAGCAGGGCGTTGTCGATAAATTAAAGCACGGCGGTTATAGCGTTCAGTCCCAGCTCCATCTGCTCAGGCGTCCTTTAAGCGAGTGTCGGCGGCTGCTTTTTCCTTTTATTCAGGAAGCCTATGCCCACGATTTACGCTCGGTGCTGATCGTGCATGGCCGCGGGCGTGAGATTGATAGTCCGGCTAACGTTCTGCGCTCTTATCTTGCCAAGTGGCTCAGCCAATTTGAGGAAGTGCAGGCGTATGTATCAGCCCAGCCGTCTGAAGGAGGGCTAGGCGCCACGTGGGTAATGCTGCGTAAAAGCGATCGCGCTAAAGCCAATAACCGCGAGCGCCAGCAAAAGAGACGTGGCTAATTGAATTAGACTCATCACAAGATGCTATTATTGTAACATTAAGCCATTTTAAGCCATTAATGTCCTTGTTTTAGATCTTTAAAAACTGATGGCTTGATATTAATTGATCTACTTAATAACCATGCTTCATAATGTGCTATATTTAGATCATAGCAGATATTTTTTTCAACTATGTTCGCTTAAGAGCATCTTATGATTACTGAAAATAAATCACCCGCCGCGATTGCTGAAACGTTAGGGGAGCGCCTAAAGCAGGCGCGCCTCAATCATGACATGACGCAAGCAGAAGTAGCAGCTCTAGCGGGTTTATCCAGAAAGGTGGTGCTGAATGCTGAAAAGGGAAAAATCCAATTAGAAGGACTGGTAGCCATCATGATGGCTCTCGATATGACGGCCCAGCTAGAGCACTTTTTACCACCACAAACTATTTCACCACTGCAGCTTTCCAAGCTACAGAGCAAGCAGCGTCAGCGTGCCTCTGGCCAGAGAAAAACCAAGGATGAGGAGCCGCTTGAATGGTAATGGAAGTTATCAACGTCAGCTATCTCGACCGCTACGTAGGGGCAGTGAGTTTCGATACTCGTACCGGCGTTGGTGCCTTTGAATACGATGGCGCCTTTATTAACGACGGCGTTGAGCTTTCTCCTATTAAAATGCCACTTGGCAAAAAAATATTCAGCTTTCCTGAGCTCAATATTGAAACCTTCAAGGGCCTGCCAGGACTCATTGCCGACTCACTGCCCGATGACTTTGGTAATGCCGTGCTTAATGCATGGGTGGCCAGCAAAGGCGGGCAGGCTGGCGATATTACGCCGCTGCAAAGGCTGCAATATACCGGCAAGCGGGGCATGGGAGCGCTGGAGTATTCGCCCGCCACGAAATTAAAAAGTCTCAATGCCTCCGCTCACGTTGAAATAGCCACCTTAGTCGGCATTGCGCAGGAAATACTCGATAGCCGATCAACCTTTTCCGTTGAGCTTAACAAAGACGGCCAGGAAGACAGAGAAGCCATGATGGCACTACTGTCTGTCGGAATGAGTGCTGGAGGCGCTCGTCCTAAAGCGGTTCTGGCGTTTAATCAGGATTTCACCCAAGTGCGCTCGGGACAAACACGCGTACCGGATGGGTTTGCTCACTTTCTAATGAAGTTTGATGGTGTCAGTGAGCATAATAAAAATCGTGAGACGTTTGGCGACCCGCTAGGCTATGGTGCCATGGAGTACGTTTATCACCTGTTAGCGAAAGCCTGCGGCATTGAGATGATGCCTTGTAAGCTGATTAATGAAGGTCCGCGGCGTCACTTTATAACGCAACGGTTTGATCGAATCGGCAATCGTAAACTGCACGTACAAACCCTGAACGGCATAGCCCACGTTGACTATAAAAAACCAGGCTCATTCTCATACGCTGAATTATTTGGTGTGGCGAGACAGCTACAGCTTTCTGCCGCAGATGCCGAACAGCTCTTTAGACGCATGGTTTTTAATATAGTGGCTAGAAACCATGATGATCATGCGAAAAATTTTGCATTTATGCTGAAAGGGGGAGCCTGGTCACTTTCACCAGCCTATGACCTTGCTTACAGCTACAAACCGGGGAGCCCGTGGGTGAACAGCCACTGGATGAGCCTCAATGGTAAGCGCGACCATTTCTCTCGCAGTGACCTTTATTCGCTAGAAAGGCTGAGCCCTTTGTTTACCCGCAAAAAAATCAACGCCATGATTGATGAAACCATTGCACACGTTGCCCAGTGGCGAAAGCTTGCCGGCGAACACGGCGTGCCGGAATCATTGATAGACGAAGTGGCGTCAAACCTTAGGCTCGCGCTTTAAAATCAAAAAAAACGGCAAAGGCGCTGGGCCTTTGCCGGCTGATACTCAATGTTACTTGCTGGCAACTAAGCGGCGTTCAAACAACGCCTGGCGCTCTTCAACATCCGTTTGATAACGAACGCTAAAAGCATTCAGCGCACGCAAGGCATCTTCTGGATGCTGGTCGTCGCGCAGGGCCATTGACGTAAAGCCACAGCGGCGCATGTAGTCCAATTGATCAACCAAGACATCGCCGACGGCACGCACTTCACCTGCGTAGTGAAAGCGCTCACGCAGCAATCGAGCGACCGTGTAGCCGCGCCCGTCGGTAAAGGCAGGAAAATCAATCGCAATGGCCGCCACACTGCCGATCTGCTCACTCAGCGCGGGGGTTAATTCGGTATCACTGGTAAGCAGCGGCGCCAGTTCAGCATCTTCTTGATTCGCTTGCCATAACGCCAGCGGTACAAACGCAGGGCGCTGTTCAGGCAAGGTATCGGTGTCATAGGAGACGCACCAGGCGTTCTCGGCCGCTAGCTCGCCATTCACAATTAAATGATCAGCGTGCACCGGCGTCTGCTCTAGCACCTCCGCCTCATCATTGAGCGCGTCTGTCGTTGGCATGCTCTTATTTGGCATAAACATGCTCCTTGAAGGGTTTTAGGCCAATACGACGGTAAGTATCTAAGAAGCGCTCGTCTTCATGGCGCTGGTCCACATAGACCGCCAATACTTTTTCGACCACGTCAGGTACATCTTGGCGGAAGAATGAAGGGCCCAAAATTTTGCCCAGCGAGGCATCGTCGGTAGAGTTACCGCCAATCGATATCTGATAGTACTCTTCACCCTTTTTATCGACGCCCAAAATACCGATATGGCCGACATGGTGATGCCCGCAGGCATTCATGCAGCCAGATATATTCAGATCCAGAGGGCCAAGGTCATACAAGAAATCCAGGTCTTCAAAACGTTCCTGCAGCGCTTGTGCGATAGGAATAGACACTGCGTTGGCTAAGCTGCAGTAGTCGCCGCCTGGGCAGCAAATAATATCGTTGAGCGTTCCTACCGTAGGGTTCGCCATGCCGAGCGCGTCTAGCTCTTGCCAAAGCGCCTGCATTTCATCGACAGGAACATCGGACAGCACTAAGTTCTGTTCATGCGTCACGCGCACTTCGCCAAAGCTGTAGCGGTCAGCCAAATCTGCGACGGCTTCCATCTGATCAGCGGTGACGTCACCCGGGGCATGCTCTCGGCGTTTAAGCGACAACGTCACCGCTTTATAACCAGCCACCTTGTGATTAGTGACGTTGTTGGTCACAAAGCGCGCAAAACTGCGATTATCCGCGCGCAGGCGATCAAAATCTTCAGTGGCTGAGGCGGCTACTGGACGGCGATCAGGCTCAGGGAAGTGGTCTTTAGCGGCGTCGACAGCGGCTTGATTAAGCGTTTGGGGGCCATCTTTTAAGTGCGTCCACTCTTCATCTACCCGGCGGCGGAATTCATCAATCCCAAGCGCTTTAACGAGAATTTTGATCCGCGCTTTGAACTTGTTGTCGCGCCGGCCGAACTGATTGTAAACCCGTACACAGGCTTCCAGATACGTCAGCAAGTGCTGCCAAGGCAGGTCTTCACGCACTACGTCAGCAATCATGGGCGTTCGGCCTAAGCCGCCACCAGCCAATACTTTAATGCGCAGTTCACCCTCGGCGTTGTACCAAAAGCGCAGACCAATATCATGCACTTGAATCGCTGCGCGGTCTTGCGCTGCACCGCTAACCGCGATTTTAAACTTACGGGGCAAATAAGCGAATTCGGGGTGCAGGGTAGACCACTGGCGGATTAGTTCGCACCAGGCGCGCGGATCTTCCACTTCATCATTGGCGATACCCGCGAACTGATCGCTGGTCGTGTTACGAATGCAGTTGCCGCTCGTTTGAATCGCGTGCATCTGAACCTTGGCGAGATCGGCCAAGATATCCGGCACATCTTCGAGAGCCGGCCAGTTCAGCTGTAAATTTTGACGCGTGGTAAAATGGCCGTAGCCACGGTCATAGCGGCGAGTAATCTCAGCCAGGGCACGCAGCTGATGGCCAGCCAGCATGCCATAGGGAATTGCAATGCGCAGCATTGGCGCATGCCGTTGAATATAAAGGCCGTTTTGCAACCGTAACGGACGGAACTCTTCTTCGCCCAAACGCCCAGCGCGATAGCGTTCCATTTGGTCGCGAAACTGAGCGACACGCTCATCAACCAGCGTTTGGTCGTGAATATCATAACGGTACATGTGGCACGATCCTGCTAAAAAGCGAAATGGTCACGTTGAGACGGGGGTTAGCGTAGTACCACCTTAACGCGGGCGTCATATTCTACAAAAGAATATATAATTATCTTTTTAGTTCTAAAAGCTATTTAAAATCCATTGAGGCCCAGCGACGGCGCTGCCAGACCCACACAAATCCGATCGAGTTAACCAGCCGGTATAATAACTGCACCAGCCATACACCCAATAGGCCATGTCCTAAGCCAATACCAACCCACCAGGCCAGCGGTAGAAAAAACAACCACTGCATACCCAGGGTTAGAATCATGACAGTACGTTGAGCGCCAGCGCCCATTAACGCCTGAGCAAGCACCAGCGCCGCCGCATCCATAACGATCATCACACCGGTTAGCTGAAGCGGCACGGCGCCCATTACGATGAGTTCTGGGCTGCTAAAGAAGGCGCTAAGTATCTTTTCAGGCATTAGCAGCATAGGCAGCGCCAACAATAACAGCAGCAGCCAGGCCACGCGAAGCGCATCCAGACCCCACTGATGCGCTTCGCGCTGGGCATCTCGCCCTAGGGCTTCGCCCACTAAGCTCATCGCAGCAACGCCGATGCCGACACCCGGTAAAATCAGCAGGAGCGATAGATTAATTAGGACATGCCCAACAGCAACGCTAGCGGTGCCTAGCTGACTTAATAGCCAGAATAAAACGGCATAGCCCGCAGCGAACCAAAGCTGCTGGATAGAATGCGGTATGGCTAATGCGAGCGTTGAGCGTAGCGTGGCGAAGCTAGGCAGACATGTCAAAAAATGCGTATTGAATGCACTTTTCAAGCTAATCCTGCTCCATACTACCAAGCCGACAAACAGCGATAGGGTCGTGCCTGCACCGGCACCGCTGGCCCCCATTTGCGGCAGGCCGGCAACGCCGTAGATCAAGCCCGCACTAGCGACGACATTCAGCAGGTGCACCGCCACAATAATCTGCAAATAAAGCTGCGTCTGCTGACGACCATTCCAGTAGCCACGAAAGCATAGCGTTAGCGCAATGGCTGGTAACGAGATGATCCGCCAACGAAAGTAGTTAACGGCAACCTCATGTACATCCAGCGCCGAGGTGATAAAGCCAATTAAAAGAGGCGCCTGCCACCATGCCAATATCGACAGCGGAAGCGCCACAGCAGCGCCTATCATTAACCCTGACTGCAGCGGATGGCAGCGTTCTGTGGCAGATACGTCGGCGCGCTGAGCCGTCTGTGACTGCACGCTAGAGGAGAGGCCAAAGACAACAGCGGTGAGCATAAACATCGCGTAGCCGCCAACGCCAACACCGGCCAATGCGACTTCACCAAGCCGTCCTACAAGCGCCGCGTCGATCAAGTTGAGCACGCTTTGTGACAGCATGCCCAACATAATCGGCAGGGCTAGGCGAATTACCTTACCGTGACGGCGAGTGACAAACAGACCCATCGATGCCAATCAGCTAGGGTCGTAGGAAAGCACCGGCGAAAGCCAGCGCTCCATCTCCTCAAGCGGCATGGGCTTACGGGCAGCGATTGCCTCAACCTGGTCACGGGTGATTTTGCCGGTCGAGAAATATTTCGACTGCGGATGAGCAAAGTACCAGCCCGCAACAGCGGCAGCAGGCCACATAGCAAAGCTTTCAGTTAATGCTAGGCCGGTATTCTCAGTCGCATTGAGCATTCTAAACAGCGTGGCTTTCTCAGTATGATCAGGGCAGGCAGGGTAGCCGGGAGCAGGGCGAATACCCTGGTATTTCTCAGCAATTAACGCATCGTTATCTAACACTTCTTCTGGCACATAGCCCCAGAACTCCTTACGTACACGCTCATGCATACGTTCGGCAAAGGCTTCTGCGAGTCGATCCGTTAATGCCTGGACCATAATCGCGTTATAGTCGTCACCCGCCGCCCCATAGGCTTTAGACAGCTCATCGACACCGTGGCCGGTGGTCACCGCGAATCCGCCAATCCAATCGGCTTTGCCGCTTTCCTTGGGGGCGACAAAGTCAGCCAAGCTGTAGCAAATGCCGTCGCGGCCTTTTGTGGTTTGCTGGCGAATATGATGGAGGCGCTCAACGACCTCGCTGCGCGACTCGTCGGCATAAACCTCAATCACGTCATCGTCAACGCTATTGGCAGGCCAAAGCCCGATAACGCCCCGTGCCTGCACGCGCTTTTCATCGATTAGCTTGCGCAGCATGCTTTTCGCGTCTTCAAACAGGTTACGAGCAGCTTCACCAACAACGTCATCATTGAGAATTTTGGGATACTTACCCGCGAGCTGCCAGCTCATGAAGAAGGGCGTCCAGTCGATAAACGCTACAAGCTCTTCGAGATCATAGTTATCGAATGTTTTTAATCCAATCATTGTGGGCTGAGCGGGCGTGTGGTTACTCCAGTCAGTGCGAAAACGTCGTTTGCGCGCTTGGGTATAATCAAGGTCTGCCGCTTTCGGGCGGCGCTTGGCGTTACGCTCACGAACTTTTTCATACTCTTCACGAATTTCAGCCACATAGGCGGGCTTTTGCTCAGAAGAGAGCAGCCGCCCCGCAACGCCTACTGCACGCGAGGCATCGGTGACATAAATGACCGGGTGCTCATATTGAGGCTCAATTTTGACCGCTGTGTGGGCCTTAGATGTCGTTGCACCACCAATCAGCAGCGGTAAATCCATGCCGCGGCGCTGCATTTCTTTGGCCACGCTGACCATTTCATCCAGCGACGGCGTAATGAGACCGGAAAGGCCGATAATATCGGCGTTATGATCTTTCGCTGCCTGCAAAATTTTATCAGCGGGCACCATCACGCCAAGATCAATCACTTCGTAGTTATTACACTGCAGCACCACGCCGACAATGTTTTTGCCAATATCGTGAACATCGCCTTTTACCGTCGCCATCACGATCTTGCCTTTGGCTTTCACCTTTTCGCTTTTCTCGGCTTCAATAAAAGGAATCAGATAAGCCACTGCCTGCTTCATCACCCGCGCGGACTTAACGACCTGGGGCAAAAACATTTTTCCGTCGCCGAAGAGGTCGCCAACGACGTTCATACCGTCCATTAACGGACCTTCGATGACTTCGATAGGGCGCTCGGCCTGGCTACGGGCTTCTTCAGCATCGCCTTCTATATAAACCGTAATACCTTTCACAAGCGCGTGTTCAATACGCTTATTGACCGGCCAGCTACGCCATTCAAGGTCTTCTTTTTTGGGCGCGCCGCTACCGTCTCCTTTAAACTTATCGGCAATATCGAGCAGGCGTTCAGTACCGTCGCTGCGGCGGTTTAACACCACATCTTCAACCGCATCGCGCAGCTCTGCAGGCAAGTCGTCGTAAACGGCTAGCTGGCCCGCATTGACGATGCCCATGCTGAGGCCCGCGCGGATCGCATGATAGAGAAACGCCGAGTGAATCGCTTCGCGCACCGCATTATTGCCGCGAAACGAGAACGAGACGTTGGAAACGCCGCCTGAAATCATGGCGTGGGGCAGGTTGTCACGAATCCATTGAGTAGCTTCAATAAAGTCGACCGCGTAGTTATTGTGCTCTTCAATACCTGTCGCGATCGCAAAAATATTAGGATCAAAAATAATGTCTTCAGCAGGGAAGCCAATCTCATCCACCAGTAAACGATAGGCACGCTGACAAATTTCCGTTTTACGCGCAAAAGTATCCGCCTGGCCTTCTTCATCAAAGGCCATTACCACGATAGCAGCGCCAAAACGCCGGCATTTGGTCGCCTGTTCGCGGAAGGCGGCCTCTCCCTCTTTTAATGAAATGGAGTTAACGACCGCCTTGCCTTGGACGCACTTCAGGCCTGCTTCGATGATCTCCCACTTGGAGGAGTCGATCATAATAGGCACACGGGCGATATCGGGTTCACCGGCAATTAGATTAAGAAAGCGCTCCATGGCTTCCTTAGATTCAAGCATGCCCTCGTCCATGTTGATATCAATCACCTGAGCGCCGTTCTCTACCTGCTCAAGGGCGACTTCTAACGCCGTGGTAAAATCTTCTTCAACAATCAACCGCTTAAAACGTGCCGAACCGGTGACGTTAGTACGCTCGCCAACGTTAACGAATAACGAGTCGGCTTGAATATTGAACGGCTCAAGCCCTGATAAACGGCAGGCATGGCTAAGCTCGGGAACAACGCGGGGCGCCATATGGCGTACGGAGTCGGCAATGGCGCGAATATGGTCTGGCGTTGAACCGCAGCAGCCGCCAATGATGTTGACCATGCCGCTGGCAGCGAACTCACTGACAATCTCAGACATCTCCTCAGCCGTCTGATCATACTCGCCAAACTCGTTGGGAAGCCCAGCATTGGGGTGCGCCGAAACGAAGGTATCGGCCTTCTTGGAGAGTTCCTCCACATAAGGGCGCAGCTCCTCAGCACCTAGCGCGCAGTTTAGTCCTACGGAAAGCGGCTGAGCGTGGCGCACCGAGTTCCAAAACGCTTCGGTGGTTTGGCCCGAAAGCGTGCGCCCAGAGGCGTCTGTGATGGTGCCCGAAATCATCACTGGCAGTCTTTCACCACGATCATCGAATAGCTCTTCGAGCGCATAAATGGCCGCTTTTGCGTTGAGTGTATCGAAGATCGTTTCGATCATAATCAGGTCAGCGCCGCCGGCAATAAGTGCTTCAGCAGCCTCATAGTAATTTTCGCGCAGCGCATCAAAGGTTACGTTGCGCTTGGCGGGATCATTAACATCTGGCGATAGAGAAGCCGTGCGCGACGTAGGGCCTAGCACGCCAGCAACATAGCGGGGCACGCCGGTTTCAGCCGCGACCGCATCGCAGACCTGGCGCGCCAGGCGTGCCGATTCGTAGTTAAGCTCTACGACCAGCGCTTCCATACCGTAATCAGATTGTGACAGCTGGGTACTGTTGAACGTATTGGTCTCAATAATATCAGCACCGGCCTCAAGATAGTCGCGATGAATTCGCGTGACTAAATCGGGGCAGGTGAGCGCTAGTAAATCGTTATTGCCTTTGAGATCCGAGGGCCAATCGCTGAATCGTTCTCCACGAAAATCTTCCTCACTCAGCGAGGCATTCTGCAGCATGGTACCCATGCCGCCGTCCAGAATCAGGATGCGTTGGGTAAGGCGCTGCGTGAGGGTTGCGATCAAAGCACTATCAGCCATGGCAGGGGGAATTCTCCAGCGTCACAGTCGTCAAAGGGGATGTTGTTATCGTCGGAAAAGCAGCATCAGTGGTTAAGCGGCGCATAATGATAACAAAAGGCAGTACAAAAGGCCCCTCTAGGAGCCGCCAGACAATGCCGGTGGGACAGACAGGTGATCATCTACCGACAAAAGTAGTCTTTTAAATAGCCTACTAAATTACTCGGGATTGTGTCAGAGCGGTGTTTTGCTTACCATAGTAACAAATGACATGTGAAGTGGTTCAGTCATTAGGCTTAGCCACTACCACGGGAGGAAGACACCCCTCATGACCACGACTAGCGAAAAAAACACCAGCGTCGATACTCAAGGTATCGATATCACTGATAGTGCTCAGGAATATCTCTCCGAGTTGCTTGAAAAGCAAAACGTAGAAGGTATTGCAGTACGCATCTTCATTACCCAGCCGGGCACGCCGTACGCGGAAACCTGCCTGGCTTACTGCCGCCCCGGTGAAGAAGAACCCACCGATGTCACGCTGGAACTCGCGAAAATAAACGTTTTTCTCGATAAGAACAGCCTGGCCTTTCTGGAAGAGGCGGTCGTCGATTTTAACGCGGACCGCATGGGCGGCCAGCTGACGATCAAAGCACCGAACGCCAAAATGCCCAAGGTTAACGCAGATAGTCCGCTTGAAGACCGTATTAACTACGTTCTTTACAGCGAGATTAATCCCGGCCTGGCAGCACACGGTGGTGAGATAAAGTTAATAGAGCTAACCGAGCAGCAATACGCGGTCTTAGCTTTCGGCGGCGGTTGCCAGGGCTGCTCAGCGGTTGATTTAACGCTGAAAGATGGGGTGGAGAAAACCTTGATGGAGCGCATTCCGGAGCTTGCCGGCATCCGCGACGTCACCGACCACTCTGATACCACCAACGCCTATTATCAGTAATATGGCAGCAATAGGCTGAAGCCGCTGTCATGGATTTATTGATAATCTATCGTTGTTGAGCAAAACACCCAGCCCCTGTGCTGGGTGTTTTCGTGAGCATGGGAGCAAAATGGCCTATCAGCGTTCTGGTGACGCTGATTGAGGCGTTTTATCAGCAAGCGATGCTGGCAACTCCGTTAGTTGTTGCTGTAACGCCTCCATCCGGCTCCAAAGCTTTTCTTGCCACTCTTGTTGGAGCACGGCCTCGTTCTGCGCATGCTGCTGGGCCTGCTGCTTTAGTGCTGTTTGAGCCTGGTTTAGCTGCTCCGTTAACGCTTGGTGCTGCTTCGTTAGCGTGGTGATTTGCTGCTCATGCTCGCTCACCTGCTGTTCTCGCTCACCGGCATCTAGCTGCGTTTGGTGAAGGGCCTGCTGCTTAACGTTTAATTCTTCGCTTAGCGCCTCTATACGTTGCTGGCTCTGAGCAAGGCGTTTTTGAAACGCCTTTTCCTCCTGGGTACGTGTTTGCTGTGCCGCATCTAGCATCGCCATAAGCCTGTCCTCAGCGGCTTCGTGGCGCTGCTCTTCTTGTCCAAGACGCTGCTCTGCGGCTGAACGCTGCTGGTTAAGCTCGTCCGCCTGAGCATGCGCATTCTCTTCTGCCTGCACCACGAATTGCTGATGCGCTTGTTTTAGCTGAACGCCTTCACCTCGCGCCGCTTGGGCTAGCTGTTGCCAGTGATGCTCGTTTGTCTGACTGGCCGCCAACTCACGATTGAGCGCTTCCATGCGCTGCTCAACGTGACGTAGATGTTCTGCGAGGGCGCTTTCACGCTGCTCGGCATCCGCCGCTTGTCGACCGGCTTCTTGTTCTGCCTGCTGCGCGGCCTCTACCTGTCGGTTGGCTTCTTCGCGGTAATGCACTAGCGCTTGATTTGCGGCTTCTTGAGCTTCTTGCCATAGCTGACTAGCCGCCGTCACCACAGCTTCGGGTACGCCCTTGGGCGGGGGAACATCGCGATTTTGTTCGCGCTCGTTGCGCCATAGCCTGAAGTGCTCACTAATTGTCGTAAAGCTACCCGTGCCTAAGACATCGCGGATGCGCT
This sequence comes from Halomonas sp. AOP12-B1-6, assembly GCF_052379225.1. Taxonomy (NCBI): domain Bacteria; kingdom Pseudomonadati; phylum Pseudomonadota; class Gammaproteobacteria; order Oceanospirillales; family Halomonadaceae; genus Halomonas; species Halomonas sp. AOP12-B1-6. Next base: position 271,687 of record NZ_JBQSYK010000004.1, on the reverse strand, counting down.
GTACGCTGGGATTGTCGCCACGCGTCAGCAGCACATCTATGGCTTGCTGCACATCGCTGTACTGAATGCCGTTGCGGGCCATCGAGCTTTCCTTTTTAGCTAAATTCGTATTCCTATTGTCGTGATAATTTACATAAAAGGCAATTATTACATATTACATTTTACGTAATATTATTTATTTATCGGTGTATAAATTCAAGATTACACGTATTATCTTGAATTTATACACCGATAGATGCAGACTTTGCCCATAGTCATCTAGCAATTGCATAGCCAAAGAGAAGGGGATTATTCAATGCCAGATAGACAGCCTCTTGCCGAAGCAGAATTTATAACGCTTAACAAAGTGTTAACAGCTGAGCCTGCTGGCGGCAGGATTGCTGCTAAAAATGATGCCCAGGCAGTCATGGCATGGCTTAAGGAATACGAAGATAGCAGCCAAACGTTTAAGGCGTATCGGCGTGAATCTGAGCGGCTATTGCTTTGGTTAAGCAGCCAAGGGCTCACGCTGCCTGATATAAATCGTGAAACGCTACATCGTTTTGAAGCATTTCTTGCCGATCCTCAGCCCAGCGAACAGTGGGTTGGCCCTTCAAAGCCACGCGTGCACCCAGCATGGCGCCCGTTTCGCGGCCCGCTATCACCACCTAGCCGGCGCCAGAGTTTAGTCATACTGCAAGGAATGTTTAGCTGGCTGGTGGAAGCAGGCTGGGTTAGCCATAACCCGTTTCGCTTGATGCGCGACAAATCAAGACGCTTGAACAATCAGACCCCGCGCATTGAGCGCTATTTGGAAAGCGAGCTATGGGCGTGGCTATGGCACTGGCTGAACATACCGTTAGAGAACGGCAAAAATAGCCGCATTCATTTTGAACAGGCAAGACAACAGTTCATATTTGGCTTTGCCTATTTACTTGCACCACGCATTAGTGAAATGGCCGATGCCCGCATGGGTGATTTTCAACGCAGCGAAGGGCGCTGGTGGTGGTCCGTGGTGGGTAAAGGCAACAAAGTAGCGCGCATCCCGCTACCTGATGACATGCGGGCATGCCTGCACCAATGGCGCCAAGCGATTGGCTTGCCTGAGCAGACTAGCGAGCTGGAAGCTGTAGCACCGGTGCTGCGCTCACTGGATGGGCAGCGCGGCCTTGGCCACAACCAGCTTTATCGCCTGATTCGCGCCACGTTCCAAAAGGCGGCGGATGCGCTTGAAGATCAAGGTGGCGAGCCTGTGCACGTTGCCGCACTGCGCCGGGCGACACCACACTGGTTACGACATACCTCTATCACTCACCAAGCCCAGTCAGGTATTAGCCTAAGGCATTTAGCGGAAAGCGCCCGCCACGCTCGCTTAGAAACAACCTCACGCTATTTGCATAGTGAAGACAACGAGTGGCATCGCGAGCAGCAACGGCATCGATTACCGCACCCGCACGGTAATTCAGATACCAATGACTCCCTCAAGCCGCCGCTGAGTCGTTATAATAAGCAGGTTGATAATCTCTAAATGAGAGCATTTAAGCAGGCAATCCCTATTTAGAAGGACATACCATGAGCACTTCCGGCGCCGAGCTGGCCCAGCAAGAGCTGATTGAAGATTTCGAGATATTCGATAATTGGATGGATCGCTATCAATACATTATCGATATGGGCAAGCAGCTAACTGACTTCCCTGATGAATGGAAAATCGAGGAGTTTAAAATACAAGGCTGCCAGTCAAATGTATGGATGCGCCATGAAGAGCAGGGCGATAAGCTGATTTTCAAAGCAACGTCGGATGCCGCCATTGTCTCTGGCCTTATTGCGATACTGCTGCGCATTTACAGTGAACGAACGGCGGCTGAAATTCGCGCTACTGAGCCTCACTTTTTGGCCGACTTAGGGTTGGATAAACATCTTTCGCCCACGCGCAGCAATGGCTTGCACTCCATGCTAGAAAGAATTTATCTGGTTGCGCAGCAAAAATAGCTGTAAGAAGAATTGCTTAGCGGGGAGGGTGCTCACAGCATGAGTCATCGTCCTCGCGGCAAAGTTGCTCACTTCGTCCCCCAGGAACAGGGTCCATGCCGCCTGCGTGGCCAGGATGGCATTTAACGATACGCTTAATTGCCATCCAGCCGCCGGCAAGGGGGCCGTGCACCTGAATAGCCTCAATTGTGTAAGATGAGCAGCTAGGCCAGAAACGGCAGCGAGGGCCTAGTAGCGGGCTAAGCGTATACTGATAGACTCTCACCAAGCCAATCATTACTTTCATTAACGCCCAGCGCGGGCCTGATCGCAGTGCTGATTTCCAGCTTGCCATTGCTAAGACTCGTGTTTTTTACCGTACAGTTGATCAGGGTCAATTAACGGCGTACTGGTAATTACGGCCTGATTTTTATCTATCGCAATATAGAAGCAGCTGCGACGACCGGTGTGGCAGGCAGGCCCCGTTTGATCGACGTACAGAAGGAGTGTGTCAGCATCGCAATCCAGTGCTGCGGATACTAACTGCTGCTGCTGACCCGATGACTCGCCTTTACGCCACAGTGTTTGCCGCGAGCGCGAGAAATAACAAACGCGATGAGTCGAGAGCGTCTCCTCTAATGCCGCGCGATTCATCCAGGCCATCATCAATACTTCTTTTGAATCATGCTGCTGCGCAATGGCAGGAATCAAACCATCAGTATTGAATTTGACAGCGGCGAGGAGGGCGGCAACAGAAGGTAGGCTATCGTCAGGTGACGCTCCCTCTAACTGCTTAAAGAGAGTATTTGGCGCAACCTGATCAAAACGGGACATTGAATATACTCACTAGCAATTCGATTAAGAAGTAGCTCGACAGCGCTGACAAAGCCCCTGTAGTTCAATAGTTTGGCGCTCGATCTTAAAGCCTTGCCGCTGAGCAAGCGCGACGAGCTGCTCGCTGATTTCATCTAAATGCAGCTCTTCGACATAGCCACATTGACGACAGATCAGCAGTTGAAAACCGTGAGCATGCTCAGGACAGGCACAGGCTACGTAGGCATTCAAAGATTCAATGCGGTGGACAAGCCCCTGATCAATCAAGAACTCCAAGGCACGATAAACCGTCGGCGGTCGAGCCGCGGCATGCTCAGTGGAAAGCTTATCAAGCAAATCATAAGCTTTCAGCCCACCGCCATTTTCAGCAATTAACTCCAATACTCGCCGACGAATGGGAGTAAATCGCACGCCACGGATATGGCACTGAGATTCAGCCTGCTGCAGTAATGTATTCGCTTGGGTCATGGGCAACTCAGTGAACGCTGACAGCGCAAATTTCGACTAGAACCTAATGTTTATAGACCTAGTTTTTATAGACCTAGTTTACGCATTCGCAGACGAGGTGTCTTTGCTTTCGACTAATTCGCTCTGGCGCGCAAAATGATGTTGTGCAAAGGCCACGCGCTCAATAGTCGGCACATTGTCTGGCTGCTGCTCAATAAGATCAAGCCGGCGGCGCAAACCTTCGCCATTGGTCATTTGAATGGCAAGACCAGGGCGAGCGTTAAGCTCAAGCAGCATCGGACCATGCTCGCGATCCAACACCATGTCAGTACCTAGATAGCCTAGTCCCGTCATCTCATAACAGCCTGCCGCTAAATGAAGCAACGTATCCCACTGAGGAACCACTAAGCTTGCTAAGTCGTGCCCCGTATCCGGATGGCTAAAACAAGGCATATCAAATTGAACGGCACGCAGTGCAGCGCCAGTGGCAATGTTTAAGCCAACACCCACCGCACCTTGGTGGAGGTTCGCTTTGCCATCGGATGCCGCAGTAGAAAGGCGCATCATCGCCATCACCGGATAGCCTTTGAAGACAATCACCCGTATATCGGGCACGCCTTCATAAGTGTAGTCCATCAAGCTTTCATCGAAGTTAATCAGCGTTTCAATCAAGGCCACATCAGGCGAGCCGCCCAGTGAATAGAGGCCAGAGAGAATGTTCGAGACATGACGCTCAATATCGGTAATGGACTGGCGCATACCGCTGGGCTTGATGAAACCGTCTTCATCAACATGCTCAATTACCAGTATGCCTTTACCGCCGCTGCCTTTGGCAGGCTTGATGACAAACCCGCCGTGCCCAGCCAGCATTTCACTAATGTGCTTCACGCCAAACTGAGTGGTCACAGTACCGATCAGTTCTGGCGTGGTTATTCCATACTGCTGAGCCAACAGCTTAGTCTTGAGCTTGTCATCGACAAGCGGATAAAGGCGACGACGGTTATAGCGGCCAATATAGCGAATATTGCGCCGATTCATACCGATAATACCTTTATCGCGCAGGCGCGTTGGCCAGGTCCAGTTTTTCAACCAACTCATGAAAGCTTCTCGTCGTCAGTGATTGGCTTAAAGCGGCGCAGCTCTAACAAACGATAACCGGTGTAATTACCCAGCAATAGAATCAGTGCCATCAGTATCAACTGCACACCTAAGAAGTTGAACGTGATATGGCGTACCCAAGGATTGTTCATCGCCAAGTAAGCAAGGACAGCCGTTACCAAGCTACCGCCACCTTGAATTAACACCTGCTTTGGACCTTCTTCCTCCCACAAAATCGACATGCGCTCGATAGTCCAAGCGAGAATAATCATCGGGAAGAAGGTGATGGTAAGCCCTGCGCTGAGCCCCATACGGTAGGCCAATACGGTAAAGATCGAGATAATCGCAATGACCGTAATGATGACCGCCGACACCCTAGCTACCAACAGTAAATTAAGATAGGACAGGTAGTTACGAATAATAAGGCCCATGGCAACGATCAGCAAAAAGCCGATCAATCCAGTGGTAAGAGAGATTTGAATGAAAGCGAGGGCAATCAGTACCGGCATGAAGGTACCGGATGTTTTAAGACCCACAAGCACTCTCAACAATACCACCATCAATGCACCAATCGGGATAAGCAAGATAGTCTGGAATAGCGCCTGCTCTTCTAATGGCAGGCTATGGATAGAGAAATTCAGCAGCGTATCGTCAGAGTAATGATTACGCACCGCAGCGGATGCAGGCTGATCATGGGTCATCATTGAGAATGAAACCCGAGAATTCGTGCCGCCTTGAACTTCAAGCACCGCTCGGCCGCCTGTTTCCCAAAGCAGCAGGTTATCAGGCTTGCCTTGCTCGCCGGTAGCGGGATTGAAGATAGACCATTGCTCGCCGTCATCGGCAAAGACTTGGATCCAGCTGCTTAGCGTTTGACGGCGACGGCCGTCCTCCAATATAAGACCGCTGACTTCACGGGCTAATACGCCGGACTGATTAAGCAGGCGTACTACCAGGGCTGCAGGGGCTTCTTGTGACAGCAGCAACCGCGCACTTTCTTCCTGACGTTCGCCGTTAAGATCACGAATAAGCTCACGTGCAAAGGTAGCGTTATTAGCGCTGCGCGCCCAGGCCTGTTCAATTAGCTGGCTAGCAGCGGAATCATAGGGGCTTTCCCATGGCGTGGCGGCAGTTAATGTGGGCGGTGTTTGGATCGGAGAGCGTGCGTCTTGAGATACGAGCATCTGGACCGAGTAATACAGCTGCTGGCTACCCGCAGCGTTACGGATAGTCCACTGTGCCGTGCGACCTAACTCATCGGCCTGATAAGCAAGACCGTATCCTGAGGAAGCCGTGTTTTCGGTTAACACTCGATAGCCTGCTTGATGGGAAGGCAGCGCCATATCGACCTGCACAGGCCCATTCTGAGCGTTGAAGGTAATGCCCGCCTCAATTTCCCATACCTGGCGCTGTTCACCCGGTAGCCAGGGGATTTCGAACTGCACATGGCGATGCACGCTGGACGCAATACCAACAACCAATAAAAAGCCGACAATAATATAAAACATTAACCGGGACATGCAGATTCCTTTCAGGGTAAAGCGCCAGGGAGATCAGTTACTCTTCGGTGTCGTCTTCATCAACCGCTTCATCTTCAGCAGCTTGATCGGGTGACTCGCCACCTGGAAACTCAGGTCGATCGTGCAAGAACGTATCGGCCACATCGATCAAAGCGATATCCATCAAGAATCGCCGACCAAGCAGCACAGGATAATCAAGGTGCGTTCGATCATTGAGTGTAAAATCAACGTTTTCACGTATCGGGCCTAGCGTCATTAATAATGAGATAACCGGACGTGACTCTTCGCCGGAGGCTTGAACAATGCGCACTCGACGAACTATCGGCGCTTCAATCCATTCATCTCGCTGAGCTTCAACGGCAATATCGTCCTCATTGAGCGCCAGTTTGAAACGTACCCAGTCTTCACCATCGCGCTCAAACCGCGTGATATCGGATGCAGACAAAGATGACGTATTAGCACCGGAATCCACCCGCGCTTTAAGATAAGTCCCCATGCTGGGCAAACCCACCCATTCGCTGCGACCCAGCAGCGTTTTGGTGGTTAGGCTTTCATCGACTTCACATTCTTCGCGAATGATGACGGGCTCGTCATCGCGTGCTTCCAACTGCTGTACGTCTTGGCGCAGGTAGCGCAGAAGGCTGCCCACTTCACGCACATCCGCGGTTAAAACCTGCTGCTCATCAAGTTGACGCGACTGTAGCTCAGAGCGAGCATCGCATTGCTGCATCAGCTGGCTTTCTAGCTCAAGGATACGTGAATTGAATGACGCTTCACTTAACGGCGGCGGGCCACTAGGTTCCGGCTGGGTTGCTGCACAGCCTGCGATTGAGAGCGACAAGCCAGCTACTAGCCACAAAACACCTGGGCGCATAACGAGTGATATCCTTGGACAATAAGTGGAAGGATGATAAGGAGAAGGGGGACTAGTGTCCAACGCCATTGAGGTTTTTCCAACACCTACTTTACTTAGGGTGTCTTGTGCGCAGTGACTACAGCTCATGAATCTGATCGAAGCAAGGAGGCCCAAGAGAGCAAGGTTATTAACAGAATCAGAGATATGCCGAACCATGAAGCTTGTTCATATGGCTGAATATGTGCCAACGAGTGAACCGGCGGTGGATATTATAGCACTGCGTTAGAGGCCGCTAGCGTGACCGAGAATTACCCGTCAAACAGCGCGCTTTTTCTTTTGAAAAGACGCGCTGTTCATCCCAAGCCTTATAGGAGTCGGCGTCGCCACCGACTATGCCAGATACGAGACTGGGTTAACCAGATTTGCTTGCTAACGCAGGTAAAACATTAGGCGCAAGAATCTGTGACAGAATTTCAGCCTCTGTATCGCCTGGGCCGTACCATAAGTAGAGAGGCACTCCTGAGCGGCCGTGTTGCTCTAAAAAAGCGGTGATGGCGGGGTCGCCATTGGTCCAGTCGCCCTTCATTGTGATCACGCCCGCATGCTCAAATGCCTGCTGCGTGCTGGGTATATCGATTGCCCGCTGTTCGTTGATCTTACAGGTGACGCACCAATCTGCGGAAAAATAGACGAAGATGGCGTGTTCTTGTTGCCGAAGCTCGGCCAAGCGGCCCGCGTCGAAGTCGAGCGAGCGTGTTTCAGCTGAGTTAGTGAGCGCATTGCCCCTTTCGTCTTGCTGGGCAAAGGAACCCGGAACCAGGACGCTTCCCATCAACGTGAGTCCGGCCGCTAGTCCTGCCGGAAGCCAGCTTAATCGTTTGGCGCTGCGTTGGCGCAGTCCGGTGAACCAAAGCCCTATCGCCAGCAGCATTATCAGAGCGAGGCTCGCAATCATGCCGTTGTTGTTGAGCTGGCGGCCAAGCATCCAAGCCAAGGCTAGAGTGGTTAGAAACATGGGGATGGCCATGATATGCCGGAAGCTTGCAAGCCAAGGGCCAGGGCGAGGAAGGCGGCGACGCAGCACCGGCACGAAGCCAAGCAGTAGAAAAGGCAGGGCAATGCCCAGGCCCAGGCCTGTGAAAACTGTCAGCGCGGCAACCGTGGGAAGTACCAAGGCTGCGCCAAGAGCCGTAGCCATAAAGGGGCCGGAGCAGGGCGTTGCGACGAAGGCAGCAAGCACGCCTGTCCAGAATGCACCGGCTACGCCATCCTGGCTTGCTAGCTTACCCCCGGCATTGATGGAGCCCAGCTCAAAAAGGCCTGCCAGGTTAAAGCCGATGGCTGCGGTCAACAGTGTCAGCACCACGATGACCCGTGGATCTTGCAGTTGAAATGCCCAGCCAACATGGATGCCTGTTGCGCGCAGAGCAATAATGGCCGCGCCAAGTATTAAGCAAACGACAACCACTCCAGCGGTATAGGCTAATGCCTCGCGCCGGGCTTCGCGCTCGCCACCGGATAAGCGCGCAAGGCTAAGCACTTTGAGGCTGAGGATCGGGAAAACGCAGGGCATGATATTGAGCAGAACACCGCCTAGCAGGGCACCGAGAAATGCTGTCAGTAGTAAAGTAGAGCTACTTTGTACGCTGGCGGCTGCACTTGCCACGTGCGTGCTATCACTATGGCTAACGAGTGCCAGGCCAATGCCGGTGCCCAATGACAGCAGCGCCTCGAACTCGTCAGTCGGGCTGCCTGCTTGCCAGGATTTTGCCAGCTTGGTTTCTACCATTAGCGTATCGCCTTCACGGCTAAATATCTGCTCAGAAGCGGGATCCACGATGTTGTCGGTGGCGACAAATAAGTGTGGATTGTTCAGCGCCACGCTAGCAGGAAGGGGGATGCTGACACGCAAATGGCTATCGTCGGTCGTCAGGAAGCTGGCTGGTGAGCCTAGAGGCCTGGGCTGTGCTTGGCGCCATTCATCGAAGCGCGCTTTGCGCTCATCCGTAATATGGCCATCGCCTGCGATGAGCGTAATGGCAAGCGCTGATTGTTCGGGAACGCAGGCGTCAGCGCGGCAAGCAAGGTAGTTGAAAACGACGGAGATTGGTAGAGAGGTCCCCGGCGCCACCGAAGCATCTATTTCAACAGGGAGCAATAGCGCGTAAGGATGCTCAAAGACATGATTCATCAGGTCGCCGGTCATCAGCGTATGTGGGACCGGATAGGCGGCATCGCCCACGCTGACACCATCCGGCAATTGCCAGTCGAACTGCGGTGCCAGGCCAATACTGCCCGGCTGTTTCCAATACCCATGCCAGCCGGATTGCGGCTCCATGAAAACGGCTAACGTGCTAGAGGCACCGGCAGCGGGTTGATCCGTTTCCGCGACCAAGCTGCTCTTGATCAGCACTTCGCCCGAGGTGCCGGGAAACCCTTGGGCTGCGCCGACTTGAGGAGTCAACATTAAAACCAGGCAAAAGAGGGCACAGTAGCGGTAAAGGAATAGGGGCATTGGCTATCAGCCCGCTTGATACGGGCGGCTCCATTAAAGGGTATACCGCGCCGTGGCCTGCGCGAAATGGCGGTGGGCTATTGGCTGACACGCTTGACAGCTTCGGCTAAGGCGGTGTCTTGTGGCCCAAGCTTTTCAGCTATCTTGCCGTCGGCATCAATTAGCACAACGGTTGGTATCTGTTGAATGCCGAAGCTACGGTGTATCTCGCCGTCTGCGTCGAGCAGCACGGGAATGGCCGTCTCAGTGGACTCGAGATAGCTTTCGACATCGGACTCTTTGGTCCAAAGGCCAGAAATAATGCCCACCCACTGTACGTTGTTATCTTCGCTCAGCTGGTTGACGGTTTCGCGTACGCGTTGGCAAGCGGTGGCTGTGTCCGGCTGGCTCTCGGCAAGATAGGACTCACACCACGTGGCAAAGAACACCACACCCAGTGGCTTGTCTGACGTTGCTTGGGATAGGTCGATGGCATCGCCGTCACGCGTTGTGACGTTAAGGTTCGTAACCGTATCGCCCACCGTTAAGGCGCTGGCATCGATATCCCCGACGGCAACGCCTTCGGTCGTTGCTGAGCTTGGATCAGTGGGTTCCAGCAATGCCTGTAGCGCCTCTTCCAATACCTTATCGTCACGATGGCCAATGTGAGTGATGTGACCACTGCGATCAATCAGTACGTGCTGCGGGGTGACTCGCAGATTCAGTGCTTCGGCCAGCGTGCCATCATCTATCGTGATAGGCATGGTCAGACCCATTTCCTCGCGGTACTCACGTGCGGACGCTTCGGTGTCAGCGTAACCGGTGTTCACGGCGATGACCTGAATGTCATCACCATGCGCTTCCTGGAATGCCTGAAATCCTGGCATTTGCTGACGGCAGGGCACACACCAGGTTGCCCAGAACTTAATATACACCGGCTTGACGCCATACAGTGTGCTGAGATCAATGATGTCACCATCCAGCGTGGTAACGCTCAACTCGGGCCCAGGTTGACCTATTAGCGACTCACCAGCGGTTTTGGCACGTTGCTCGCCATCGGCATCCTGATCATAGACTTGATCGGTTGTTTGTTGGTCGCCTGCTTGCACTGAGCCCGTATAGCCGACCAACAGGGCGAGCAGTATCGCAACGGAAAGTTTCATGTTTATTATCCGCATTGGTTTGATCCTTTTGGCAAGTTGTCCGGGGCGGGTTCAGTCGTTCTGGGCTCATTCAAAGAATGAGTAAAAAGGTTCAGGCCGATAAAAGTAATATGATTGTGAGCGACGCCATGGTCTAAAAAAAGCACCAAGAATGACGGATTTTTATGTACCATGGCGTTATGGGCATACTTCGCTTTTCACTTGATCGCCAAGGCGAGCAATCTCTTTCAGAGCAAATACGTTTAAGCATCGCTGACGCCATACGCCAGGGGTATTTGTATGAGGGCGCGCGGCTGCCTTCATGGCGTGATCTTGCGGCGCAGTTAGGCGTTTCGCGAGGCACCATTAAAACGGCTTATGATCGGCTAAGCGATGATCAGCTCGTCATTTCAAAGGGGGCCGCCGGCACTTTTGTTAGCGCCGTACTCCCCTTGGCGCCACAAGTGACCCCTGCGGCTTCGCGCTTGCCGCTGCCTGAGCTTTATCAGGATCTAGATAGCGCGCCCAAGCTGTTTCAAGTGGGCGTGCCAGCACAAGACGGGTTTCCCTTTAAGCATTGGTCACGCATCATGCTGCGCTGTACGCGACAAGCGATGGCTGAGCCACTACGTTATCCAGACCCGCGCGGAGAGCACGTCTTACGCAAAGAAATTGCTGCCTATCTAGCCGTCTCCCGCGGGCTGCTCTGCTCTGCCGACCAGATTATCATTACCAATGGTTATGCGGGTGCGCTGGGCCTGGCATTGCACTTGCTGCGACTGGATTCACGCCAAGTGTGGGTTGAGAACCCCGGCTATCCACTGACGTGGCACGCCTTATCGCTAGCAGGATATATCCCGGTTCCCGTTCCAGTGGATGATCAGGGGATTTGTGTTGAGCAAGGGATAGCGCTGGCAGCAGATGCCCGTTTGGCGATTGTGACGCCAAGCCAGCAAGCCCCCTTGGGTGTACAGCTGTCGCTGGACCGGCGCCAAGCACTGCTAATATGGGCACAAGAAAAGGCTGGCTGGATCATCGAAGATGATTATCTAAGCGAGCTGCAGCTAAGCGGCCAAGCAACACCGGCACTGGCTTCGCTGGATCGAAACGGTAGGGTGATCCACATCGGTACGTTCAGTAAAACCATCAGCCCACGCTTGCGGCTAGGTTTTATGGTAGTGCCGGCCAGCTTGTCAGAGCGCGCTGGCGATACGGCGGCCGCTTTATCGCCAGCGTCTGGACTGCCTAGCCAACTCGCCGTGGCGGAGTTTCTGCGCGATGGCCATTACTTACGCCATATTCGGCGTATGAAGCGTTTGTATATACAGCGCCGGAATGCGCTGCTTGCGCTCATGAGCGCATCAGTGTCAGCCAAGAATATAGCGGGCCTGTCACTGTTGCTCAGCCTGGATGATGATGTTGACGACGTTGCTATTGCCGAGGCTGCGAAGGCCTTTAACTTAGCACCGGCACCGCTGTCACCCTGGTATGCCACGCAAACCAAAGCACGCAAAGGGTTGCTCTTGGGCGTGACCAATCTATCGAGTCCTGCACTCGAAGAGGGTTATCAGCAGTTGGCGGAACTTGTCGCTCGCCATCGATCCTAGTAGCTGGCTTTACGTTATGGCAGCGGGTTAGTCAGTACGCCAACCTCGACCAGCGCGGCCTGCGCCTGATGCCATGCTTGAGTGATAGCGGGCTCACCAAACGCTAAACCCTGCAGATACACAAAGCGAATATCCTGAATGCCTATAGTGTTGAGAATAAGCGTGAGGTAAGGCGTCAGAAAATCCGGTTGCGGATTACCTCCCTGTAAGATGCCGCCAGCGCTCACCAGAATGGTGGTCGGACGATCTTGCAATAATCCCTGCTTGCCCTCAACCGAGGCGATAAACGTACGGTTAATACGTACCACATGGTCTATCCAAAGTTTCAGCGCAGCCGGTACGCTGAAGTTGTGCATCGGCATTGCGATTAACAAGCGATCACTCTGCTCGAGCTCACTAATCATTTGCTCTGACTCTGTCAGGTCAGCATTGGGGCTGTCGCCGATGTTATAGCTAACGAGCGCAGAGGCGTAGCGGTGGGTCAGAGGCGACAGAGGGGCGGTTAGCAAATCACGTTCGATTAAACTCACTCTGGAATTTATGAGCATTTCCTCTGCCAGAATCTTTTCAGCCAGACGATAGCCTAACGCATACTTACCATGCGGGCTGGCATGAACGAATAAGATGTTATTCATGACAAAATCCTATGAGCTATAATGAACAGCACACCATATTTAACATAATATATATTAAGCGAACCAAAAGGAATGGCCAGAGAGCGCTGCGGTTTGTGATTCATGAGCGACGTCATTGAGCCTCAGTTTCTATAAACCCCATCGCCGTTGAGTCTGTTGCCCTGAAGAAAAATCCACTATCTGAAATTTATTGCTGCTGTTGAGGTTCATAATCTCTTCTTTTTTATAGCGTGTCGAAAGCGTTTTATGGCTAGGCATTTGCTAAAGCATTTATTGTTATAGGCGTCATTTGGTCAACACTTAACTGCACCGTAGGCGGCCTTCATCCCTTCCTGTACCGCATCGCGGAAACCATGCTGCAGCATGGCATTTAACCCTTCAGTAGTGGTTCCGCCATAATCTAAAAAGCGGGCCACCATGTCGGCAGGCGACGCGTTCTCATCCAGCATCAGTTGACTAGCGCCTGACAGCGTTTGCAGTACGCCGCGCTGGGCCACTGTTGGAGAAATTCCTTGTGTGATTGCATGCTGTATCAGAGCATCAGCCAAGAGCGCAGGAAAAGCAGGGCCGCTGCCCGTTAACGCGGTCAGATAATCGATTTGCGATTCATCTTCTACTTCATCGCTTACGCCACAGGCAGAAAACAGGCGCTGAACGAAAGCGCAATCTTCCGCGCTCAAGCCTGGCATTGCGCACCAAGGGGTATAGGAGCGCCCTACTGACGCAGCTGCGTTGGGCATGCCACGCACGATTCGATTGCTCCCCGTTGCCGCAGCCAGTGCGACTATTGGCACCTTGGCCATTAACGAAATCACCAGCCGATTTTCAAGTGAAAGCGTTAGTAGGGAAAACTGCTCAGGCCTCACAGACACCACGACGACCTCAGCAACTTCAAGCAGTGCGTCAGCGCTCTCGACACAGATCACTCCTGGCCAGTCCTGATAGCGGTTATGCTCTCGACTGGCTGTCACCACCAGCTGGTTTGGCGATATTAGTCCGCTAGATAACACTGAGCGGCCCAACGCACTGCCTAACCAGCCGTTACCCCCGATAATGCCGAGCGTTAATATCGGTTTCATCCGTCATCTCCTGTTGTGCCGCCATCTCTTTGGGCGTAAACCGCGCTCTATGCCGCGCAGCAAATCGCTCAAGATCGGCATGGGCGCACATCTGCCCGGTAAAAATATTAATGTACTGAGCCACTCGGCCGATCCGCGTATCTTGGGTCTCCTGGGTATGCATCGAGATATAGCCGATCTGAATCAAATAAACCGTGCGCGCACGGGTATCGGCTTCCAATGAGTCGTAGCCAAAGCGAATAAACATTTCTCGAAGTGCTTGCAGGCGTAGGTTATCGGCCTGGCTAACTCGCTTGGCAACCGCGAGATCTTGCAGACTCCAACTTCTGATGGCGTACTCAAACTCAGAATCAAATACCGCCGGGTCAAACCAACAATCAAAGACATTGAGCGTGGCTTCCACTATGGAAGACGCATATTTCTCCGATTGCTCAATGACGGCCTGTGTATTTTGACGCTCCCATCGCTGTAGCAGTGCAGTAAGCACCTCTTCGCGATCTTTAAATAACCAGTAAAAACTGGTTCGCGATGTCTTTAACTTCTTTGCTAACGGTACGATCTTGACGGCACTGACCCCCGAGGCAATCAGCAGCTCGTAAGCAGTATCAATCCAAGCCGTTTGGTTAATCGTGTCGCGTCCATTTTTCACGTATTTTTCTCTTTGCCATGCTGATGAAGTCGATCATATCAGGAAATCTGTCACCTTAATGTACATAGCTGTCAATTATATTGACAATCTCGTACAGAGAGGGCTAGCGTGTGTCAACCATCAAAACAACAAGGGAAGACGACCGTGAAAAACGACCCTTTGCTACAGCCGTTACAACTAAAACATTTAACTCTGAAAAATCGGGTAATGCTGACCTCTCACGAACCGGCCTACCCCGAAGATGGCATGCCTAAAGAACTATACCGGGCTTATCATGTTGAACGTGCTAAGGCAGGTATTGCCCTGACCATGACGGCCGGATCGGCGGCGGTTTCCCGAGACAGTCCGCCGGTTTTTAACAATATCCTGGCGTATAAAGACGAAGTGGTGCCGTGGATGCGCGATCTCACCGAGGCATGCCACGAACACGGTACGGCGGTAATGATTCAGCTAACACACTTGGGCCGCCGTACCCGCTGGGATAAAGGTGATTGGCTACCGACCGTTTCGGCATCCAATCGTCGGGAAGCTTCCCACCGCGCCTACCCGAAAAAAGCCGAGCTTTGGGATATAGAACGGTTGATCAAGGATTACACCGATGCCGCCGAGCGCATGTACGCAGCGGGCTTGGACGGCATGGAAATCCAAGCGTACGGCCATCTGATGGATCAGTTCTGGTCGCCATTAACCAATGAGCTAGATGCGCCTTATGGAGGCAGCCTGGAAAATCGACTCCGGTTTACCTTTGAAGTGCTCCAGTGCATTCGCGAGCGTGTTGGCGAAAAGTTCTTGCTTGGCGTGCGCTACACAGGTGACGAATGCCTGCCTGGCGGTTTCGATGCCCGGGATGGCATGACTATTTCTCACCGATTGAAAGACAGTGGCCTGGTAGATTTCCTCAATGTCGTCAAAGGGCACATTGATACCGACCCGGGTCTAACGGACGTAATTCCGATCCAGGGCATGCCCAGCGCACCCCACCTGGATTTTGCTGGCGATATCAAGCGCGAGGTCGATTTCCCCACTTTCCATGGAGCCAAAATTCAGGATGTTGCAACGGCTCGTCATGCAATTGCGTCCGGCAAGGTCGATATGATCGGCATGACCCGTGCCCATATGGCCGACCCGCACCTGATGAAGAAAGTCATTGAGGAACGGGAAGAGGAGATCCGCCCCTGCGTGGGCGCCAACTATTGCCTGGACCGCATCTATCAGGGCGGCGCCGCGTACTGTATTCATAACGCCGCGACCGGCCGCGAAACCACTATGCCGCATACCATCCCCCCCGCTGATACCAAACGTAAGGTAGTGGTGATTGGCACAGGTCCAGGCGGGATGGAAGCCGCTCGCGTAGCTGCTGAGCGTGGACATGAAGTCGTCGTATTTGAAGCGGCAGATGCCCCCGGCGGGCAGGTTCGCTTAACGGCACAGAGCGAGCGCCGCCGAGAAATGATGGGTATTATCGACTGGCGCTTCGAGCGCTGTCAGGCAATGGGCGTCACGTTCCACTTCAATGTCTTTGCCGAACAGGATGAAGTGCTCGGCGAATCGCCGGACGTGGTCATTGTGGCGACGGGTGGGCAGCCTAATGAAGAGGCGCTTAAAGAGGGTAATGAGCTGGCAGTTACGGGTTGGGATCTGCTTTCAGGACATGTAACGCCAGGCAATAACGTACTAGTCTATGACGATGCCGGTGACCACACCGCCCTGCAAGCCGCTGAGATTATTGCTAAAGCAGGCGGCAAGGTCGAATACATGACAGCCGACCGCGCCCTGGCGCCAGAAGTCATGGCCATGAACCTGGTGCCCTATATGCGCACGTTACAAGTGCTGGATACCACATTCACTCCGACGTTCCGCCTGACAGGCATCAAACGCGATGGTAATGAGCTGGTTGCCTCTGTCAGCAGTGACTACACCAATGTTGCCAAAGAGCGGCGCGTGGATCAGGTCGTCGTTAACTTTGGCACCTTACCTATGGAAGATCTTTACGAAGAGTTGAAGCCGCTATCGAGCAATCAAGGTGCCGTCAACTATGAGAACCTGATTGCAGGCAAACCACAGCCTGTGGCTATCGAAGGACAGTTCCAGCTATTCAGGATTGGGGATGCTATTTCGCATCGAAATACCCACGCAGCAATTTATGATGCCCTTCGCATCGTGAAAGACCTGTAGAATCCTGGCGGTTAAGTGAGCCGGTTTCGACCGGTTCACTATATGGTTCCGTCAGAAACTTTTGAATTATTTTTGTATTAAAGCTAGCGGCTCGGCACAGGCATAAAGCGTGTATCGTCAAAACAGTAAAGGGGCTCGATAAAATCTAGGCGTGTAAATACGATAAAATGAGGGAAGCCAAATCAGTTACTATTCTAGAATTTACTTTAAATTTTTTTTAGCAATTGATGTAAAAAAAGCTGCTCAACATCTGATCTATAGTGAACCAAGTTTAGTGCTTTGCTTGATCGTCTACTCTATGCTGGATAAATATGCCCACCACCCGTATACAAACACGCAGGCTTCATACAGGAAACATCCACATGGCTCGATCACTACGCTTGGGCTTGTTTACACTGCTTTTTTTACTGGTTGGCTGTGCTGGCGTTGATGTTGAAGACTACGCAGATTCTGATCCGCGCCTGGATATCGCCGAATACTTTACCGGCACTACCCGCGCTTGGGGCATGGTGCAGGATTACTCAGGCGAGGTACAGCGACGTTTCAGCGTTGATGTCGAGGGCAGCTATGAAAATGACACGCTGACGCTGGACGAGTCCTTTGTCTTCTCAGATGGTCAAACCGACCGCCGGGTTTGGACATTTAAGCGCATTGACGAGCACCACTGGATCGGCACAGCTAGCGATGTTGAAGGTCCCGTCGAAGCCCGTCAGTACGGCCATGCTTTCCATATGCGCTATCCACTCGAAATTGAAGTCAGTGGACGGAAGATAACCTTCACCATGGATGACTGGATGTACCTGCAGCAAGACGGCCGCTTAATCAATCGTACCGCTATGCGCAAATTTGGCCTGACATTCGGCGAAATCACCCTGGCATTTGAGAAAATTGATCGCTGATAAACGTTTATTTATTCACTAACAAAAAAAGCAGCCTGCTCTTCAGCAAGGCTGCTTTTCCCATTTCATACTGACGCTTACCTAAATACGGACCTTTTATCTAGCAGGTGCATATTATTCAGAAGCGGTGTAAGAGCCGTCTTCTTGATGAACTTCATTACCGGTAATCGGCGGTGTAAATACACAAGCAACCGTCATGCCTTTCTCTTTACCACGCAGCAGATGCTCATCGTGCTGGTCTAGCATGTAGACATCGCCTGCTTTGATCGGCCAAATTTTGCCATCGGCTAAAGTTTCTACTTCACCTTCACCTTCATAACAAAACACCGCTTCGTAATGGTTTTTGTAATGAATGTGCGTCTCAGTACCGGGGAAAATGCGGGTAATGTGGAACGAGAAACCTGCATTATCGTTGGCTAAAATAAGGCGAGTACTGTCCCAGTTACCGTTTTCGGCGGTCACAAGACGTTCTGTTTTACGCGCTTCTTCAAGGTTACGAACGATCATAAAAGTACTCCGTTTCAAAGTGACTGGCGGTTACCAGCCACTATATCCCCAATTAAAAAACGTACTGCTATCGTCTTAATTTACGTAACAACAGCTTACTTTCCAGCCACCGACTTGACACACATCTCAAGAATATCGAGACCTTCCAGCAGATCTTCATCGGTAATGGTCAGCGGGCAAAGGCATTTAACGACTTCACCATCTTGGCCGCTGGTTTCAATCACCAGGCCATTCTCGAATGCTTTGCTGGTAATCTTATCAGCGATATCACCCGACACTACGTCAATCCCGCGCATCAGGCCGCGGCCGCGTTCAGTTGCCGGCATACCGCTTTCTGTTAGCAGCGCCGCCAGCTTTTGGAAACGCTCTTCTACAATACGCCCTTTACGCTGAACATCACGCTCAAAGGTGTCATCGGACCAATATTTTTTAAGAGCAGCGGTGGCCGTTACCATTGCTAAGCTAAAACCACGGAACGTACCGTTATATTGGCCCGGTTTCCATTTATCCAGCTCAGGACGCATAAGAACATGCGCAAACGGCAAGCCAAAACCAGAAAGTGATTTTGAATTGGTAATAATGTCGGGCGTAATACCGGCATGCTCAAAACTAAAGAACTTACCGGTACGGCCGCAGCCTGCTTGGATGTCATCAATAATTAGCAGGATGTCGTGGGCACGACAAATACCTTCTAAACGTTTCAGCCAATCCAGGCCTGCCACGTTAATACCGCCCTCGCCTTGCACGGTTTCAATAATGACACCGGCAGGAATATCTAGACCACCAGACTTATCGCCGAGCAGTTTTTCGAAATAATCAAGCGTGTCAGTATGCTCACCCATATAGCCATCAAAAGGCAGGAAGCTAGCGCCTTGAGTGGGTATGCCGCCGGTTGCTTCACGGAATTTACGATTACCGGTGGTTGCTAGCGCCCCCATGGTGACGCCATGGAAACCGTTGGTGAAGGTCACAATATTGTGGCGACCCTTGGCAACACGCGCTAAACGGATGGCAGCTTCTACGGCATTAGTGCCTGTCGGACCTGGCAAGTGCACTTTATACTCAAGCCCACGTGGCTTGAAGATGACCTCTTCCAGTGTCTCTAAATAATCACGTTTTGCATTGGTCCACATATCCAAACCGTGCACAACGCCATCAGTGGCCAGGTAATCAATCATCGCCTGTTTCATGTGCGGATTATTGTGGCCGTAATTGAGCGTGCCCGCGCCGGCTAGAAAATCAATGTACTCGCGACCATTCTCATCGGTTAGACGCGCATTTTGCGCTTTGGTAAACACCACCGGAAATGAGCGTGAATAAGTACGTACGTTGGATTCCATGCGTTCAAGTGTCTGGGTCTGCATTAGCGACCTCCTTAGTTGATCATTTTGCTTTAGGGCGTCTTTAGCCCGGAGCAACATGAGCGGGAAAACAGTATGTTAAGAACGTGCTTTTACTTTAATAAAAGCGGCGTATTAGATTCGACCTGTTTGAAACGGGCCGATACGCACCAAGTTTTCCGGATCATGCTCTCCTCCAAGCTGTTCAGTAGAGAAGTATTCGCGGCTGTTAAGCGGCGCATGCCAGCGTGCTGCTAGGCGGCGAAATAACCCCCATGAAGCCTGGTTATCGGGGGTAATAGTCGTTTCCAAGTGATGTACATCGTCAAGCTCAGGACGCGACATAATGGCTTCCACCAAACGCCGAGCAAGCCCGGTGCCACGTGCCTTTTCACCAACGGCCACCTGCCACAGAAAATATGTGTCGGGAGCATTGTCTTTTACATAGCCGGATACGAAACCAACGATTTCGCCGCCTTCGTTGGTTGCTACGGCACACGTATCACGAAACTGAGTGGCGAGTAGCAAATAAGCGTAGGCGGAATTTACATCCAGCGGCGGGCAGGCTTTAACCAGCTCATATACGCCCCAGCCATCGTCTGCATTCGGCTTACGTATAAATAATGGAGTCTCTGCATGCCCTACCACGGCATCCGCGACCGTTGGCCTAGCAAGGTCTGCAGAAGGAGTAAAAGGTTGCGTCGGCGTACTCATAGTTATGCTTTGCTGTAGCGAATTTGACGACCATTATAACAGCTGATTATGAGCAATTCAAAAACCATATTATTCTCCGCCCCTATTTCCATAATTATTTGTTATACAAGGCCGCTAGAAAATCGCATTTATAATCCAAGCGACTTATATAATTTAAGAGACTTACGTGCGTGTCAGCGTTCGCATCGTAACGAACTCTTCTGCCCCGGTTGGGTGAATACCCACCGTCCGGTCAAAGTCCTGCTTGGTCAGCCCCGCCCTTACCGCGATGGCAATTCCCTGGATGAGTTCACCGGCATCGTCACCGACCATGTGAGCGCCCACAACAACATCGGTCGCGTCGTCCACTACCAGCTTCATTAAGGTACGCTCTTGGCTACCCGAAAGCGTGTGCTTCATGGCACGAAAGTCGGTGCTGTAGACGCGGATATTAGTAAACTTTTCACGCGCATCCTCTTCAGAAAGCCCCACGGTGCCGATATTAGGATGACAAAAAACAGCCGTTGGTATCGTGGCGTAATCTAACGGCTTGGGCACACTGTCTGAAAAGTGATAATCAACGACCTGCATCGCTTCTGCCAGGGCCACCGGCGTTAATTCGGGCCCAGCCGTTAAGTCACCCAGTGCTAGCACCGAGGGAACATCCGTTTCAAAACGCTCATTAACGGGCACTTTTCCCGATTCATCCAACGCCAAGCCAAGATGATCAAGCCCTAAATCGCCAATATTGGCTTTACGCCCAGTGGCGGCTAACACTACATCGACTTCAAGCATGTCACCGCTGGTGAGGTGGACGTTATAGACATTGTCGGTCGCTTCAATGCGTTCGATATTGGTATTGAAGTGAAGGTTGACGCCCTTTCTTTCCATTTCAGTGCGGGTGAACTCGCGAACCTCTTGATCAAAGCCTTTCAAGAATAGCTCACCGCGATAAACAAGGTGCGTCTCGCTTCCGAGCCCATTAAAGATGCTGGAAAACTCAACCGCAATATAGCCACCACCCAGCACGAGAAAACGCTTAGGAAACGTATCCAGGTCAAAGATTTGATTTGAATCTAAGGCATATTCGCTGCCTGGAAAAGTAGGAACCCAAGGCCAGCCACCGGTGGCGAGCAGAATTTTTTGTGCGGTCACTGACGTGTCGCCATGCTCACCGCTTAGCGTTACGGTATGGGCATCGACCAACCGTGCCCGGGCATTAAATAGAGTAACTCCAGCGCTTTCTAGCATGCGCTGATAAATACCGTTTAGACGTTTAATCTCGCTGATTTTATTGTCGCGCAAGGTCGCCCACTCAAAATGCGCGGGTCCGGGAAGCTGCCAGCCAAACCCTGCTGCATCGTCAAAACTGTCATGAAAATGCGCAGCATATGAGTAGAGTTTTTTAGGCACGCACCCAACGTTGACACAGGTTCCGCCCAGGTATCGATCTTCGGCAATTGCCACGCTAGCGCCGGTTGCTGCAGCCATTCGCGCGGCACGCACACCGCCAGAACCAGCGCCGATCACCAGCAGGTCGTAGTCGTATTTGGAAACGTCTGCCATGGTTTGCTCCTATCGATTGAAAAATTTTAATGCCAACAATTGCAACTTATCTTTGTTGACCTAGCTCTCAGAGAAGGTTAAAACCATCCGCTACTATTTGATACTTGCTATTGCTTCATATTATCTGAAGCTGCAAGCGACTTAATATTATGGAGACTCTATGTCTGATGCTATTGCGACGCTACTGGATAATAATCGTGCCTGGGCTGAGCGCATGTGCGAGGAAGATCCTGAGTACTTTAAGCGCCTCTCCAGTCAGCAAAACCCTGACTATTTGTGGATTGGTTGTTCCGATAGCCGCGTGCCAGCCAACCAAATCATTGCGCTCCCGCCTGGGGAGGTATTTGTACATCGTAACGTAGCCAATTTACTCCACCATACAGACATGAACGCTCTGTCGGTGGTTCAGTTTGCCGTGGACGTGCTGAAAGTTAGCCATATTATGATTGTGGGTCACTACGGCTGTGGCGGCATTAAGGCGGCCATGACCGGAGGCGAGTGCGGCGTCGTCGATTACTGGCTGCACTCGGTGCGCGAACAGTACAACCAGCATAGAAATGCTCTCAGTCATCTTCCTATAGAGGATCAGATTGACCGTATGTGTGAAATTAACGTCAAAGCACAGGTTAATAGTCTATGTCGCACTAAGATTTTGCAGCGTGCCTGGCAGCGCGGTCAGGATATCTCAGTACATGGGTGGGTCTACGGATTAAGCGATGGCCGTGTCAAAGACCTTAACTGCACTATCACTGGCTTAGAGCAAGTCGAAACGCTTTATCGCATTGATCGCCTGCATCAAGGCGATTAAACGCCCTTACCGCGCCTGCCACTTGCGACAGGCGCGTTTCTAGCTCAAACAGTACTCACTTAGTTAATAGCGCAGGTAACGCCGGTCCCCTTTAAGCCACAGTAGCCATTAGGGTTTTTATCGAGGTACTGCTGGTGATAAGCCTCAGCGTAATAAAAAACATCCAGCGGCTTAATTTCCGTGGTAATACGCCCCTTACCCGCGTTACTCAATGCCTGTTGAAAAGCAGCGGCACTCTTTTCAGCCGCCGCTTGCTGGGCAGCCCCCGTTGTGAAAATGGCTGAACGATACTGCGAGCCAGTGTCATTTCCCTGACGGTCCCCTTGAGTAGGGTCGTGCTGCTCCCAAAATACTTGCAAGATCGTTTCAAGCGTCACTTGCTGAGGGTCAAAGATCACTCTCACTACTTCAGTGTGGCCAGTGCGCCCTGTGCAGGTCTCGTCGTAAGTCGGATTCGGAGTTTCGCCTCCAGCGTAGCCTGCTGCCGTCACGTAGACACCAGGCAGCTGCCAAAAAAGCCGCTCTACGCCCCAAAAGCATCCCATACCCAGCACTATTTCCTCATAGCCCTGGGGAAATGGTGGATGTAACGAGTGGCCACTAATAGTGTGTGTTTCACTCGTTTCAATCGGGGCGTCGCGGCCTGGCAATACGCGGCCTGTACTTGAAACAGTACTTGAAACAGTACTTGAAACAGTGCTGGAAAATAGCGACATATCGCCCTCACTTATTGCTGTTTGAGAATTTCAGGATTACCAGAGCGGGTAAACGTATAAATCAAATCCACCGCTTGGTTGGCGCCTGATACGGCCTGCAAATAAAGATTACGCAAAAGCGTATAGCGTAAGGTTAGTTCTGCAATTGGCGAGAAAATTCCCACCCCGTAACTAATTCGCAGATCGTCCGTCAGCTGACCACTCACGGCAACTTGGCTATCGTCACCAGTGCCGGTGGTATCTAGGGCCAAGTCATCAATACCAAAAGCTTGGCCGATTGAGCCCACTGCACCGCCTGTCCGCCCCAGTGACATGCCAATTAATGCGGTTGTCAAAGCGCTATCAATACCGCCACCCGCGGCATCCGGCGCGCGGCCACGTAGCAGATAAGATAATGCGCTCGATTCATTCATCGCAGGTTCAGAGAATATCGCTACATTAGGTTCTTGGGCGTTGCCCGTTACCCGCAGACCAGCGATGACATCGTCCTCGGTTACATCCGGATTACGAATCGCTTCGAAATCAAGCCTAGGCTGACCAGGAGGACCGCTGAACAGTATTTCACCGCGACGAATCAATAGGTCCTGCCCAAAAGCCTGGAACCGACCGTCAACCAGATTAACATCGCCAAACAGCTGCAATGCCCCGCCGCTTTGACGAATTTCTAGCGATCCCCCAAGGCCTGATTCTAAGCCATAGGCCGCGAACTGCATATCGCCACCCAGTGTCAGGGTTACCAGTATATCGAGCTCCATACCGGTCGCGGCAAGCTCATCCGACGTACTTGGCCCTTCCCCGCTGGCAGCAACACGCTGCCTTTCAATCTCCGCCTGGCGATCCTCACGCTCGGTAATAATCACTTCATCGCCACTGGGCGTTACTGCGGATGACGGCATATCGCCAATTTCAAGGCGAGCCCAGGGCACGTTGATATCGCCCCTTACTTGCAGCCTTTCCGGCGTCACTCGCACGCGAATATCCGGCGCAGCTTCCAGCCGGCCAAACTGCGGTAATACGACCAGGATTGGCTCCTGCACGGCGTTTAAGTCCACGCCAATGCGCCAGTCATCGCCGCTTGGCCAATAAGCATCACCGGTTATTTCTAAACGCCCGCGCTCAGCCGCTAGAAATCCATTAATATCGCCCTGCTCACCATCGAATGAAACGATGAGCTCACCATCCTGAACATCAACCGGAATGTCAGGACCATTAACTTGGATACTGCGCAGCCCAAGCTGACCCTGTAAATCAGGCTGACTGGTCGTTCCCGATATTTGTACGCTGCCCGTCAAATCCCCAGCCAAGCGATCCATGCCCACAACCATTGGTCGGTAAGGCTCTAGCGAAACATTATTGGCGCGCAGCTCCCCATCCAGCACGCCGCGCCCTAACGGATCGTTAATCGAGAGGTTTAAATTTAGATCCCCCGCCTCTGCGAGAGACAGCGCAATGTCCGCATCAGCCTGAGCCTGGTTAGCCTCAACTTGCGCATCTAAACTGATTTTGGGCAATTGAACTGGCTGGCCATAATCATTGACTGCTGTAATTGCCACATCGCTTAAGATGCGAAGATCCGCCTGCCATTGAGCGCCGCCCCGCCGCCAATTTGCGGCCAGATCCGCCGTGGTATCACCTTCTAACTGCCACTCTTCGGGCAAAAAGGGCTCTAGCATCTCCATTGGAACTTCACGCACCGTCAGCGTTGCATTACCTTGTTGCGCCGAGGCAGTAATTACCTCTTCAGAACACACAAGGCCACCTTCTTCACGACGCAAGCAAAACGGTGACAAGCGAGCCTGACCATCGGCAAGGTTGTAGCGTAAATCTAGCGGCGCTTCGAGGCGAATGGTGCCCGCTTCAGAATCAATTTCTAAGGGCGTTAAACGTGCCTGATATTGCTGACTTTGCTGATTAAAGCGGCCTTCTAGCGCGATCAAAGCACGGCTTAGCACCGCATCATTTTGCCCCAGAACCGTCAGCTCTAACTGATGTTGCGAAAGACGGCCCGACAACGTCGCTGTAATATCTGACAGTGATTGACCACCCGCGAATACGTTGGTCATGGCTAACTGAACATCTAACAGCGGATCTTCTAGCCCTTTCACATCAGCGGTTAGCTCAAGCTGTTCAATACGGTTTTCAGCAAAGCGCAGTGCGCCACCTTGCAAGCTGGCAACTAACTGAGGTTGGTTAAAGCTACCGCTTGCCTGCAGTGTACCCACCAAGGTGCCGGCAAGATCTGGTGACAGCGTTTGCAATTGGCGCAGGGCTATATCCGCATTCAACGACATCGCTTGTTCACTGATTTGGCCTGCCGCTTCTACGCGGTTATTACCTTGAGTAAACAGCAGTTCATCAATATCAATTTCCACATTACTGTTAGCGTCAAAGGCTGCTTGCAGGGTTAACGGATAGTCGCGTAGCTCGCCATCAATGGCCAGATTGGGCACGCTTATAGCCCACTGATCCTCTAGTTGGCGCACTGACAGCTCAATATCACCATTTAAATTACCGTCTAACTGATCTACAAAAAGACCCGGGTCAAATTGATCCAAGCGCACACTCGCATCTACCTGCAACGGTGCTAGCCAATTGACGGTGCCTTCGCTACTCAAAGTGCTATCGCCCACGGCCAGAGTGAGAGGCTGCCAGCTGAAGTGTTCAAGATCGCCTTGACCACTGAGATTCACTTGGGTTTGCGGAACGCTGGGGCCCTGCACAGAAAGACCAAGCTGGGCACGGTAGTCGCTAATAGTACCCGTGAGCTGTAGGTCTAAATCGTCGATGATATAAGGATCGACGGCATCGTCGCCCTCAAGCGTATCGGCAACCTCGTTAGAAGCAGTGGCTGTCTCATTAACCAGCAGCGGCCACTGCACTTGCTCACTTTGCAAGCGCAGCTGGAAAGGCAACGTGGGCGCTAGCGCATCAATCTGCCCGCTAAGTGTAGCGTTCACCACTCCGGCGGCCTCAAGCTGCGCCTCAAGCGCATCCATTGAGCCAGACAGCACCAGGGTCAGCGTTTCACCGTTCAGCTCTGGAAACAGTTCAGGTAAGAAAAGCTCTACATCTAAACGGGCCGCTAAAGGATAGTTGCCGCTCAGGGTAGTCTCTGCCGTTAATTCTGCCTGGGCATCCTGGGTCACGACCGACAACTGCGTTACCTCAACGTCGCTACCGTCAGTTAAAAGCCCTAATTGCAGGCTCTCAACACTATATTCAACGGCACCTTCTAAACGGAAATCACTGACGGTAAATTCAGGTATCTGAACATTGACGGGCAGTGTGATATCCGGCAGTGCAAGACGCTCTCGTGCTTCAAGCGGTTGTTCGACTGATTCGGCGATTTCTACTGCATCGTTTTGTGGCTGATGGAGCGCTATAGAAGCATCAATAGCCTCACCATAAAGCGGCGTATCTATCCCTTGGGTTAGCAAAATACCAGGGGATGGCGGCAAATAGACGCGAGGCGCTTCTAAATGCGTTGGCGCGAGGCGTACCTCGTTACCTTCCGCAACGATTGAGGAATTTAACGAAAGCCACGAGATCTCGGTACCATCGGCAAGTCGGAGGCTGACGTCCTCTAGCTGTAACGAGCGCAGTTCGATAGGAAAGGGAAAGCGAATCGAGAGCGGCGCACTGTCTTCCTGGGGAGGGGGCTCCTGCTCACTGGCGGCCCCTAGCCGAACATCCGCCCCCACAACACGAAGCGTATCAATGCATAAGCGCTTTGACAGTACACAGTCATCGGCCCACGCCAGTTCAAACTCATCAATGCTAATACGAGTTTCACCTAGCCTTAGCTGAAAATCCTCAATCACGAAATGATCGAGTAAACCGCCTTCATGATGGGCGTAGGAGAAAAAATCGCGCTGCTCGCCTTGTGAAAGCAACATGCCCGTTCCCCAGGGGGATAGCGCGGCACCCAGAATTAACGCTACAAGCCCAAACAGCCAAATGGGCAGCAGGATAACGAGACGCACTAGACTCCAAACCAACAGCCAGATTCGAGATTTCGAAGACAGCACATGGCGCTTTTCAGCAGTAGATGATTCAACCTGTGACAAGTCTTTCTCCTAGAATTCCGGTCCGATGGAAAAATGCACGCGAAAAGCGTCTTCATCATCAAAAGGGTGGGCGATGTCTAAGCGAATTGGTCCCACCGGCGAAATCCAGCGTACGCCTGCGCCCGCACCGGTTTTCAGATCATCGGGAGCCCAGTCATCAAAGGCATCACCATTATCAACAAACGTGGCTGCCCACCAGTCGCCGGTAACTCGCCGCTGATACTCCAGTGTCGACGTCAGCATTTGCTGACCACCCCGTAGACGCCCTTCATCATTACGCGGAGAGAGGCTTTCATAAGAGTAGCCGCGTACGCTGCGATCACCGCCGGCAAAAAAGCGTAGCGATGGAGGCAACTTATCAAAGTCTTCCGTTTCTATCGCCCCTACACTGATGCGCGCTAAAAAGCGGTTATCGTTACCGATGGTACGAATCCATTCCGTATCCCCCGTCATGCGTGCAAACTGGGCATCCGAGCCCCAAACGGTGTCTGAGTATTCGAACGAAAGCTGCTGACGATCGCCCCATAGAGGGAAGCGCTGGGGCCGCGTGCGGGTACGCGTCCACTGAACACCGGGATAGAAGAGCCAAACTTTATCGGCCTCGCCGCCCTGAACAAAGTCTACATAGCTGGTGCGAAGATACAGCAGCTGGACCCAGTCATTGTCAAACTGCCAGCGCCGCGCAAATTCCACGGTGCCTTCTAGCAACTCAGTATCGTTGTCATCAAGATTACGAACACCGTATTGAAGCCGGTAGCTATCGCGTAACGGGTTTTCAAGAGGTATATCGTATACCCCGGTGAAACGTTGCTCTGGTGCAGATAAATAGAGATCGTGGTCAAGGCTATGGCCATAGCGATTGATCCACGGCTGTTCCCAGCCAAAGCGAAGGCGCGGGCCCACATCGGTGGCGAAACCGATACCTACCTCAAACTGATGGCGATCCGCAGGTTCAACGCTGACATCAATAGGAAGCTCTTTATCATCGGGTTTATTAATACTGAGTGCACCGGCTAAGGCAGCGCTGCTCAAACGCGGGCGCTGCGGTTGAGAGGCCGTAGCCTCACTCCACCAAGGATCACTATCGCCAGGAGGCGCAATAGTTAACTCCTGAGCGGTTGCGAGACGTGGGCGCACGGAAATAGAACTGAACCAGCCTGTGTCAGCGAGACGTTGACTATAAAGCGCTAAATTTTCTGCCAAATAGGGATCGCCAGACTCAAAGGGCTGTATACGGCGAAGACGGTCAAGGTCAATATGACTCCCCTTGATCGAGGTGGGGCCAAATTGATAGCGCGCACCGCTGTCAAAATCCATGTACAAGCGAGCACTTTGCAAGTACGGGCGAACCTCCATGCGCTTGTCGGTAAACCCCCAGTCAAAATACCCGCGCTCAATGGCTAGGCCGGACAGTTGACCACTAAGGCGATCCCACGGTGCATGGCGTAATACGTCACCCTCTTTAAGAGGAAACGCCTCTAATGCATCTTGAAAAGGCGGGTCATCTCTCGCATCGCCTTCAACGTTAACGGATAGTGTTTCGACTTTTACTTGCGGCCCCGGCTCAATGGTCAGCCACACACGGTCGTCGGTGTTTCTTTCCAGCGTTATCTCTGGCTCATAGTAACCATATACGCGCATGGCTTCTTGAGCGCGGCGGCGCACTTCGCCCTCTAAGCGAACGTCGGTATATTGCTCGGCGTCGACATTCTGTAAGTAGGCTTTAATGTTTTTATCGACTTCTCCGGTGACGCCCTCAATGGTCGCATCAACGGCCCATACCCCAGGTGATACACAAAAAAGTGGTAGCGCTACAAAAAAAATTCGCCCTGTAGCTGAAGTCCATCGCTGCTGTCTTCCCATACATTTTTTTCCTAACCTATATCAGCGGCTTCATCGTTCTACCCATTTAATGCATTAGCAAATCACAGGTGTCGACGTCAGAATTTTCTTCCTTTAACGCAACATTTCTAACTGAGCACTGAAGGCTAACTGCGCTTGACGCACCTGGCGCAGGTCGCTTTCAAGTGTACCTAAGCGCTGGCTCCACTGCTGCTCTAATGCCTGCAAAGCTTCCTGGTCAACCGGGTCTTCACTATCAGCGAGCGCTGCTTCAAACGAGTCGAATCGCGTTGCGAACTCGTCTCTTTGTGCTTCCAACTGCCCTTCCCAAGAGCGGCTAGCGCTGTCGATCTGGCTATCCTGTTCTTCAAGCCGCTGGTCAGTGAGTTGCTCTAAATGGGCAACTTCTTCAACCAAACTTTGTCGACCCGATACGCCCGTCTGCTCTAGTGTATTAAGCGATTCACGAATCGCCATCAGCTGACTATCGCGAAGCGCCGCCCGCTCTTGAAACTGCTTTATCTGCTGTGCGAGAGCATTAATTGAATCACTTGAAACCATATCATCACTATTAGTGAGCAGGCCGTACAGCTCTTCGCGAGTATCAATAAGCGAAACAGATAGCTGCTCTTGCTCTTGGAACAGCGTCGACATTTGCGCCTGCACAAAGGTAATCGTGTCTTGCACATCACCGTCGCCTGAATCAAGCCGGGCATGAACATTGGACACCTCTCCGCTGACCACGCGCAGTTCATCTAACAATCGTTCACGCTCATACCAAAGTCCAGCCGCCGACACAATCAACAGCCCCATGATCAAAAATATGAATAGCCACAGCGGCCAGAGCGCTGGCCCTTTTCGATGGCGTATAGGTTGCGTCGTCAAGCTTTGATCCACGTCGGGTACAATACGAGAGGAGGCGCTAGCGTCTGGCATGACATTTCCTCAAAAAGTCTTTGGATCGGCACGGCGGCCTATTCCCCGGTACATTATTCCACAGCTGGCAACGAACTCAGGATCATAAATATTACGTCCGTCTAGTACTAGCTTAGCGTCTAATAACGACGCTAGCCGATGCCAGTCAGGATTCCAATACGTTTTCCATTCTGTGACTAGCATCAACACGTCGGCCCCTTCACACGCCTGATAGGGGTCATGGGTAAACGTACGCAGGTCATCGCGCTCACCCACAAAAGCCCGAAGCGCTGGGACGGCGGCGGGGTCATGCAACTGAACCGTCACGCCCTGGGCCCATAATGCCTCAAGCAGCGTCAGCACCGGGGCATGATCGATACGTGCGGTACCAGGCTTAAAGGCAGCGCCCCAAATCGCGACTGTTTTGCCCGCAAGCTCGCCACCAAAGTGCGACCATAGTTTACGAAACAGCGTCTCTTTTTTCTGCTCGTTGATGTCCATTACCTGCTCAAGCAGGGCTGAGTAGCGGCCGCTCTGCAACTGAACATCGGCTAAGCGCATCAAGTCACGCGAGAAGCTAGGGCCACCAAAACCACAGCCTGGATACAGATATTCAAAACCGATGCGAGAATCGGCACCCATCCCTTGGCGAACATGCTCAACATCAACGCCTAGCGTATCCGCCAAACCGGCTATTTCATTCATGTAACTAATGCGCGTCGCCAGCATGCCATTAATGGCTAGCTTCGTTAACTCGGCGGCACGGCGCGGCATGCACTGAAATACTTCGCTGCGCCGATTAAACGCGCGTAAAAGCTCTCTTGCCACTTGCTCGCCGGTGGCATCATCACAACCCAGCAGCCACCTCGTCGGGCGAGTAAATGAATCCCAAGCACGGCCTTCTTCTAAGGTGTCAGGAAGGGCTACGCTGGTGTGCTGAGCGCCCATCAGCGTATGCAGACGCTCGGTTTCCCCTACCGGAAAGGTTGAATTATTGACCAGTACAATACCATGCTGATCGGCTAACAGCGGATCTTCAAGCAGCGTGCTGGCAGCGCCGCGTTGAGCAGGTGATAACGCTAACCAGATAACGTCAGGGATAGCGGCTTCTGACAGCTGCTCAATGACTTGAAGCGTGCCCTCCGCTAAGCCCTGCTCAAGGTGCGCCCTCAACTGAGGTTCGCTCCGTAGCCAGTCGACCTGTGAAAGAGCAGACCAGGGCGCGTCCGCGTGTGGCAGCCACTGCACTTGATGGCCTACCCAAGCTAACGCGGCAGCGGCGGTCGCGGCACTTAATTCGCTTCCATAAAGTAGCACCCGCATGCATTACTCTCCTAGGTGGTAACGCGACAGCAGCGTTTGAAAAGCTTTTCCAAGCTCAAGATGACGACGAGCATAAGCGAGCGTAGCAAATACATAGCATGGCTAACAGCTCATGGAATCACAGGCCTATCAACAATCGTAATCATCTCCTTGGGAATAGCCTTCGATGCGTGCAAGCAGCGAGTGCCAAATCCAGCCACGGGGAGCACGGCCTTGCGAATCATAGAGAGGTCCTTTTCATGCGTTCCGACACAGGAGTGGTTAGAATGTCCATAATACTGAAGGCGCGGGTGGATGCCACCTCGCATTAGACGATAACGATTGGGCAGCGTGTAATTATTTCACCAGCTGTGCAATGACAACGGGAGCCACACTATGCAAGCGACACCACAGGATAGCACTGCTGACCACTATCAAGGCAACGTCGATGCATCGGAAGTCGCTAAATTTGAGGCACTTGCGAGCAGCTGGTGGGACCAACAGGGCGAATTCAAACCGCTGCACGAGATAAATCCGCTGCGCTTGGATTTTATTGATGCCCGCGCTGGTCTAGCCGGAAAAAAAGTCCTTGATGTAGGCTGCGGCGGCGGTATTTTGAGCGAGTCTATGGCCCATCGCGGGGCTAAGGTGACGGGCATTGACTTGGGTGAAGCCCCCCTTGCTGTAGCCCGCCTGCATGCGCAAGAACGTGGTGTTGAAGTAGATTATCAGCACATCAGCGTAGAGGCCATGGCGGCCAAGCAGCCCGGTTTTTATGATGCGGTTACCTGCATGGAGATGCTCGAACATGTGCCCGACCCCGCATCAGTGATCAGGGCCTGCAGCGTCCTTGTAAGACCGGGCGGCTATGTATTTTTCTCAACGCTAAATCGAACCGCAAAATCCTATGCGTTTGCCATTTTAGGGGCGGAATATGTACTCAAACTGCTGCCCCGCGGCACCCATAGCTATGCAAAATTTATTCGCCCGTCAGAAATGGCCGCTTGGTCGCGCAACAGCGGCTTAGAAGTGCGTGAACAGACAGGACTTACCTACAATCCTTTAACACGCCGCTATCGCTTGGCTAGCCACGATGTCTCGGTCAACTACATGATGTACTGCCGCAAGGTGAGCAGTTAAATGACCAAGCAAGCACCGCAAGCGATTCTCTTTGACCTAGACGGCACCCTCGTCGATACCGCACCGGATTTGGCGAATGCCACCAACGTGTTGCGCAGCCATCATGGCTTAGCGCCACTCCCGTTTGAGGTAATACGCCGTGAGGTATCTAACGGCGGTAATGCGCTGGTGACGCTGGCGCTTGGGCTCGATATTGATTCGTCACAACATATACAGGCACGAGAGTTTTTACTGGATGCGTACGAACAGGCCGTCGCTGTTCATAGCCGAGTCTTTTCGCCTTTGGACGTTTGGCTGAATGATTGGCATCGCAATGGGCAACCGTGGGGAATTGTGACCAATAAACCGCGCCGATATACCCTGCCACTGCTCGAAAAGCTGAATTTACAGCCAGGGGCGCTGCTATGCGCGGATGACTTGAGTGTCAAAAAACCGGCACCTGAACCACTATGGGAAGCTGCCAAGCGCTTGAACGTTAAGCCGGAGCAGTGCTGGTATGTTGGCGATCATGTTCGCGATATAGAAGCCGCCGTAGCAGCCGGAATGACGGCGGTAGCGGTGGGCTATGGCTATATTAGCAAAGAGGACAACTATAAGGACTGGCCTGCAGACATCTGGTTTGAAGAATGCGAAGCGCTCGTCGATGCCCTAAGCGAATTTAAACGCTAAGCGCCGTCAGGCATCGAGACATTTATTATATGCGCGGCGGCTGAGCATCTAGCTTCTGGCCGCTGACTCCCGTGCTGTCAGGCCCCATTAACCATAAGTAGGTCGGCATAATGGCTTCGGGTGAGCGCAGCGCAGCCGGGTCTTCACCTGGGAAGGCAGAACGGCGCATTTGAGTGCGCGTAGCACCTGGATTCAGCGAGTTAATGCGGATATTGGGTTGGCTCTGTAATTCATCGGCCAGTACATCGACAAACCCTTCAGTGGCAAACTTAGAGACAGAATAAGCGCCCCAATAGGCACGGCCTTTGCGACCAACACTGGAAGAGGTAAAGATTACCGAGGCATCATCAGACTCTTGCAATAACGGCAGCAGCGCCTGGGTCATCCAAATTGGGCCATTGATATTGACCTGCATGACTTGCTGCCACAGCTCGGGATCGTACTGATCAAACGGTGTGATACGGCCTAACAGCCCTGCGTTGTGCAAGAGGCCATCCAAACGGCCGAACTCTTTGTCCAGCGTTTTGGCCATATCATGAAAATCTTTAAGCGTGGCACCTTCAAAGTTCAGCGGAAAAATGGCTGGCTGAGGCCCACCTGCCGCTTCGATTTCATCATAAACGCGCTCTAGCTTAGCAATAGTGCGTCCTAGCAAAATAACGGTCGCCCCATGCTGGGCATAGCTCAATGCGGCTGCGCGGCCAATTCCATCGCCTGCACCGGTTACCAACACAATGCGATTTTCCAATAGGCTGGGCGCTGGTTGATAGTCGATCTTGCAGCTCATGCTGATTCCTTCAAGCAAACGTTGTTAACTGGCTGATTGGCGTAAAAAGTCGTTCGCAAGACCTGCGGCGCTGCTTTGTGGGTAGTCGTCACGCACTTGCTCAAGCAACTCGCGACTACCTTCTGCTTCACCTTGACGCGCCTTGACCAGGCCCAGCTTATAAAGAGCATCAGGCACTTTACTGCTGCCGCTATAATCATTGATAACGCGGCTAAAGGACTGGTCGGCCTCCCCTAGCTCGCCTTCTGCGGCGTAAAGTTCACCCAACCAATAATGACCGTTAGCCGTTAAGCTAGTATCTGGGTGATCAGTAACAAAGGCTTCAAACGCTGCAATGGCTTCTGAAAAACGCCGGGCTTGCACGTGTGCAAAGGCTGCCTGGTAATCAGCCTGCGCGTCTTCACTTACGTTTTTAGTAGAAGGCGCATTCACGACTTGCTCAGCGGCTTCAGGCTCTACGGCCGGTGTGGACTGCTCAATCTGAGTAGGGCCACTGCTCATCAACCGGTCTTCAATATCCAGGTACTGCTGCTGAGATTGACGACGCAACTGCTCTAGCTGGTGGCGTAATTCTTCTATTTGCCCCCGCAGTTGTTGAAGTTCTTGCTGATGTTCCTGCACCTGATTAAACAACACCAGATTGCCGCCAGACGATTCTTCACGCTGCGCCTGCTGATAAAAGCCATTGCTGGGAGCATTGGAAAGGTCTTGGACAAGCGGCTGTTGTGCTACGGCAATTAACGGCAATACGGACAGCGGGAGCACTAAGGCTCCCGCACCGCACAGCCTCCCAAAGTAACGTTTGAGACTGTGATTCATAACAACTCCATCGATGAAAAACGGCGTGCCATAAGCACGCCGAAATCAACCGTAGTTAAATACTTAGTAGTTAAATACAACGCGACGGTTTTGTGAAGAGGCGCTTTCGCCTTCACCACTCACTGCCGGACGTTCTTCGCCATAGCTAACAACGCTCATTTGCGAATTGGAAACACCTTGGATGTTTAAGAAACGCTTTACCGCTCCCGCACGACGCTCGCCTAGCGCCATGTTGTATTCGCGAGTACCGCGCTCGTCCGTATGCCCGTGGAGAACCACTTGTGCATTCGGGTTGGCACGTAGGTAACGCGCATGGGCCATCACTACAGATTCATATTCGCTTTTGATCGTGTCACGGTCAAAATCGAAATAAATGGTGCGCACTTCCGGAATGCGCGAATCAGCTTGCTGACCAGAACCTGAGCCTGAACCAGTAGATGAACCGTACTGGCTACCTGTGCCTGTACCGGAAGTGTTAGAACCTGTAGTGCTGCCGTCCTGGCTACCGTACGAGTCACCATCTTGGGTTCCGCCGGTGCTGGAACAGCCAGCGATTACCACGATAGATAGCACTGCTGCTAATGAGCGAGCCAACGGTTTAAGTTGCATAATCAGACTCCTTGCCTGAAAACTAAAATTTTCGATTTTCGATTTTCGATTTTCGATGTTAGTTAATTAAGTCGATCAATTTAAGAAGGGTGACCAAGCTGGATCACGTACATCACCTTGTGCTGATGGCAGTCTAAATGAAGAGCGTCCATCGGCAGAAACAGCACTTAGTACCCCACTATTACCCTCTTGGGTAGCGAAGATTACCATGGTCCCGTTCGGCGCAACACTAGGAGATTCATCTCTTGTTGATTCACTCAATACGACTAAGCGATCGCCGCTTAAATCTTGCCGTGCCACTTGATACCCGCGACTAGAACGATGTATCAAGAATATCTGCTCGCCATCAGGAGAATAGCGACCGCGAGCGTTGTAGTTGCCGGTAAATGTCAGGCGTTTAGCCTCACCACCGCCCATCGAATACTGATAAAGCTGTGGGCCACTGCTGCGATCAGAGGTAAACAGCAGACTCTGGCCGTCTGGCGCCCAAGCTGGCTCAGTATCAATACTATTATTATTGGTGATGCGCTCTACTGAACTGCTGCCGACATCCATAATATAAATTTCGGGCTGGCCATCTTTAGACAGTGACATCGCAATACGACGACCATCTGGCGACCACGCAGGTGCACCGTTAATGCCGTCAAATGACGTTGCCTGAACGCGCTGACCGGTTGCTACATCTTGAATATAGATGGCAGGGCGCTCTGTTTCAAAAGATACGTAGGCAAGCTTACTACCGTCGGGTGACCATGATGGTGACATAATCGGCTCATCAGAGGTCAATACCTGCTCACTGCGACGCCCATCGGCATCGGCAACGTACAAACCAAACTGCATATTATCGCCAATACCTTGGGCAGTCACATAAGCAATTTTGGTTGAGAACGCACCACGGATGCCGGTGATTTCTTCAAAGATTTGATCACTAATATAGTGAGCAGCACCGCGAAGATCATTACCTCTTACGGTGACTGTCTCACCGATCATCCTACGCTGACCGCTAATGTCCATGAGCTCAAACTGCAGCTCAAAGCCACCATCGGTTGGTTGCGCGCTGCCGACGACCAAGTAGCGCACATCAAGAGAATGCCATGTGCCGAACTGAACATCGTCAGACTGGCTGGGCGTCTCAAACATAGCGCTACGTGCTAGCGGGGCAAAATAGCCACTGCGTTCAAGATCATCCTGCACAATCTGTGCGACATCTTCGGGCATGCCGTCTGAACCTGCGAACGGCACCACGCCAATGGGTAGCGCCTGATCGCTACCTCGAGTAATTTCAATCGTCAAGTTGTCGGCACTCACTGCACTACTGACGAACAGCAGCACACAGAACAACCACACTTTGCTCAAGCTTTGCATCAGCGAACATCTCCCGGAGTAAATCGCAGATTAAACTGACGTAAATTACGCTGCTGATCGGCTGGTAAATCTCTCAATTCACCAAACGGTGCAGCATGTTCCACGGCCTGCATGACAGACCTGTCAAAAGCACTATCGCCGCTTGATGTCACAATCGACGTTGCTAACAGTTCACCCGATGGACCAAGACGTACCTGTAGCGTAGCACTCATCGAATCACTTGCACCGGCCGGAATCAACCAGGCCTGCTCAACCGCACGACGAACGATATTGATAAAGCTATTGGCCGCCTGCGCAGCCTGCTGTGCATTGGCAGCTGCTTCGGCTTCACCGGCTAGCTGGCGCTGCATGGCGGCCTCCGCTGCTTCCGCGGCCTGACGTTGACGCTCCGCTTCTGCTTCAGCTTCACGACGCTGCTGCTCTTGTGCCTCACGCTGACGCTGGGCTTCGGCTTCCCGCTCGCGTTCGGCCTCTTGCTCCTCACGCTGGCGCGCCTCTTCAGCTTCACGTTTTTGTGCGGCTTCGGCCTCATCTTCTTTACGCTGCTGCTCTGCCGCTTCGCGTTGACGCTCGGCTTCGGCGGCCTCTTCTTCTTCGCGCTGCTGTTCCGCGGCTTCCTGCTCGCGCTCGGCTTCGGCGGCTGCTTCCTCCTCACGCTTTTGCTCCGCCGCCTCCTGCTGGCGTCGGGCATCTTCTACTTCACGCTGACGTTCTGCGGCGGCTTCTGCTTCAGCTTGACGCTCCGCTGTCTCTGCTGCCTGCTGCTCAGCTTGCTCGGACGCTTCTGCCGCACGGCGCTGAGCTTCGGTTTCTGCCGCCTCGCGCGCTTCTTCTAATGCCTGAGCCTCAGCTTGAGAAGCGCGTTGAGCCGCTTCTGCTGCTGCTTGCTGCTCGCTTGCAGAAGGCTCATCGGGAGCATCAGGCTCTGTAGGCGCGTCAGCTGGCGCACTCATGGCCGCCTGCTGATCCGTTGCCTGCTGCGCTTGATCGGTAAATGTCTCCGTACTCACTAACGTCGCCTGAACAATCGAAGAGCTATCAGGCTCTGCCGTTCGGCTGGGCAAGCTAACCAAGCTAAACAGCACAATGGCAGCGTGCACGCCTATCGCCAAAACGGTGGGCCATTTATAGCCAACATCTTGGGGGTCGTGAGAAGACTTTCCTGCCATATACGCTTTGCCCTTACCCATCTTGCGGCGGCTCAGAAAGCAGCCCAACGTTGGCAACCCCCGCACCTTGGAGGGTACTCATAAGCACAACAATTTGGCCATAGGCCACATTGCGGTCGCCACGCACCATCACCGGTGTTCCAGGACGCCGTTGCAAAATAGCCACCACGCGCTGGGACATTTCATCGAGCGTTACTGAGGTGGAGTCCTCGCCGAGAGTGATGAAGTAACCACCGTCACTGTCAACCGAAATAATGATCGGATCATTTTCCTGCTCATCAATCGGCTGAGACGAAACCTGAGGCAGCTCAACTTGCACGCCCTGAGTCAACATAGGCGCAGTGATCATGAAAATCACCAGCAGTACCAGCATAACGTCGATAAAGGGGACGACGTTAATCTCCCCCATCGGCTTGCTTTTACCGCTACGATTAAATGGTCCTTGCATAGCCGTCTCCCTTAACTTGCGCTCGGTTTGCTGTCACGACCCTGCAGATTACGGTGCAAGATAGCGTGAAACTCTTCCGCAAAATCTTCATATTTGCCGAGCAACCGAGAAGCGTCATTAGAGAGACGGTTATAGAAAATAACCGCTGGAATAGCGGCAAACAGGCCCATCGCCGTTGCAATCAGCGCTTCCGCAATCCATGGCGCAACCGTTGACAAGGTTGCCTGCTGGGTCAACGACAGTGCCTGAAATGACCCCATGATACCCCAGACCGTCCCGAACAGACCGATATAAGGGCTTGCAGAAGCAACAGTGGCTAGAAAGACCAAGTGCTGCGTTAAGCGATCCTCTTCCCGTGACCACGCCACGCGCATACTACGCTGTACACCCTCTAACACGGTGCTAGCGTCACTCGTTTTAGGCATTAGCCGGTTGAATTCACGAAACCCAGCTTGGAAAACGTGTTCAGCCCCGTGTCGAGGGTCATCAACTGGAATCTCTCGATAGAGCTCATTCAAGTCGACACCGGACCAAAAAGACTCTTCAAATTGGTTGTATTCTTGCTTGGCACGGCGCAGCGCTATGCTGCGCTGAAAAATCACCACCCAAGAGAGGATTGACGCCACCACAAGTAGCAGCATTACCAGCTGTACGACGGTACTGGCATTCATTATCAGGTGGGGAATGGACATGGTGTTATCGTTCACAGGTGCCCTCATCAATCTATTAGGGTCGGTATTTCCGACGCAGTGAATGGCCTCTTGGTTAAGAGGCCTGTATCAAAATCTTAAGCGCGGGTGGCCAAGCTTTTGGCCGTAAACGCTCTTTACTCAAGCATGCTATCTCGACTGTGGCAGTGCATAGGAGTTCCTCAGCGCGCCAAACTTGCTGCTCGAAGGTCATCCGACAGCGCCCGACGTTAGTTACCCGTGCACTAATTTCCAACGCATCGTCCAAACAGGCAGGCTTTGCATAATCACAGGCCAAGCGGTATACCACTAGCTGTGTACCTTCGTCTAGCAGCGTTTGCTGATTAAGGCCTAGTTCGCGTAACCATTCACTGCGCACACGCTCCATAAACTTCAGATAATTAACGTAGTAAACAATGCCGCCTGCATCCGTATCTTCCATATAAACACGTAGCGGCAGGCGATAACTAGCGGCGGTAGAGACACTCACGGGCGTCGCTCCCCTTCCATGTCGGACGCCTGTTCGTGAGGAACGCGCTCAAAGTGTAGCCAAGCCTGACGTGTGACGACGCGCCCACGAGGTGTACGCATGATTAAACCTTGCTGAATAAGATAAGGCTCAATCACATCTTCTATGGTGTCTCGCTCCTCGCTAATCGCTGCGGCTAATGAATCAATACCCACCGGGCCGCCATCGAATTTATCGATCATAGCCAGTAAGAGCCGCCGGTCCATATGATCTAGCCCATGATGATCTACATTGAGCATATTGAGTGCTGCGTCTGCGATTGCTACATCAACCACACCGTTGCCCTTCATTTCGGCGTAATCGCGCACTCGGCGCAATAGGCGATTCGCTATACGAGGCGTTCCTCGTGAACGACGCGCCACTTCAACAGCTCCTTCGTGGCTGGTTTCTACGCCGAGTAGGCGCGCTGAGCGCGAAACAATTTCGGTAAGCTCTTCCAGATTGTAAAATTCAAGACGCTGAACAATGCCAAACCGATCGCGCAGTGGTGAGGTTAATAATCCTGCACGGGTGGTGGCGCCGACCAACGTGAAACGAGGAAGGTCTAGCTTTATGGAACGCGCAGCGGGGCCTTCACCAATCATGATATCCAGCTGAAAATCTTCCATGGCGGGATATAAGACTTCTTCGACGACGGGAGAAAGGCGGTGAATTTCATCGATAAAAAGCACGTCGCCAGGCTCTAGATTGGTCAGCATAGCGGCTAAGTCGCCGGCACGCTCAAGCACTGGCCCGGAGGTAGACTTCATGCCCACCCCCATCTCAGCGGCGATAATATGAGCCAGCGTGGTTTTACCTAACCCCGGCGGCCCGAACACCAGAGTATGATCTAGGCTCTCTTCACGTAACCGAGCGGCGCCAATGAAGATTTCCAGCTGTTCGCGAACGCGGGGCTGGCCAATATACTCATCCAGCCGCTTGGGGCGAATTGCGTAATCAATGCGCACCTCACCGTGCTCAGGCTCAGCGGCGATCAGCCGATCGTGTTCTAACATAAGTGCTCTTTTTTCAAGTGCATTTTTTAAGTGCGTTTTTTAATCGTAAATTCAACAACGGTCTATGCTCAACCTTTACGGCTAGCCATTCATACGTTGCGTCAGCGCGGCTTTAATAAGCGCCTCCGTCGACTGATTAGAGTCTATGTCCGCCAACATTTTTGATGCTTCGGTGAGTTTATACCCCAAACTTACCAATGCGGCCTCCGCATCGGCGAGGTTGTCTCGTGCAGAGCCCCGGCCATTGGTAGCCTCAAGAGGCAGTAATGCATTGCTACCATCTTCCCACTCTGGAAAGCGATCGCGCATTTCGATGATCAGCCGCTCGGCGGTTTTTTTCCCCACGCCTGGCAGCTTGGTTAGCGCCTTACTGTCATCGTCTCGGACACAGCGCATAAAGGCATCTTCGTCCATGCCCGACAAAATCGCTAACGCCAGCTTAGGCCCCACGCCGTTGACCTTTATCAGTGCTCGAAACAGAGCACGCTCATGCTCTCTTCCAAAACCGTATAGCAGGTGAGCGTCGTCACGAATGGTTA
Organism: Halomonas sp. AOP12-B1-6; assembly: GCF_052379225.1. Lineage (NCBI taxonomy): Bacteria > Pseudomonadati > Pseudomonadota > Gammaproteobacteria > Oceanospirillales > Halomonadaceae > Halomonas > Halomonas sp. AOP12-B1-6. The sequence goes on along the minus strand of NZ_JBQSYK010000004.1, from coordinate 230,791 downwards.
GATGTGTGAATAACGAAACGCTTTCCCCGACTGCAGGTAATGCTACCAACGTGTTCATTGACGTTTCTAGCTCGTAACCTACGCCATGAACGTCGATCACGATCCAAGGCGGTTGCTTTGCCAGTAACTGGCCACTCAGACGTCCAATCATAAAGTCGCTCGCGCTCGGGTGAAAACGATAGAGTAAAAACAGCCGTTTACTATAAAGTGACTATGTACAGATGACCAGTAGTAAGACTTTACATATTGTCGATTTAAAGACGCCAGCGCCCTGCAGAGCGGCTGCGACCCCGCGTCACCGTGCCAGTAAGCCCCGTTGCGCTGTAGGCATGGGTTAACGCAATGGCAAGCGCATCGGCGGCATCTGCTTGCGGAGTGGCCGAGAGCTGCAAAATAGCCGTCACCATATGTTGCACTTGAGCTTTATCCGCACCACCCTGGCCCGTCACCGACTGTTTGATTTGTCGTGCGGCATACTCGGCAAGACTTAACCCGTGATTTGCCATACAGACTAATGCGGCTCCTCTTGCTTGGCCCAGTTTAAGTGCTGAATCCGGATTTTTAGCCATAAAAACACGCTCAATAGCTACTTGAGAAGGCTTGTGCAAACCGACGACTTCGCTGAGTCCTGCATAAATTTGTGCCAAGCGTTGCTCTAAAGCGCCGTCAGCGGTGCGGATACAGCCGCTCGCTACGTAGCAAGGCTTGACGCCAATCACATCAATAACGCCGTAACCCGTCACGCGGGAGCCAGGATCAATGCCCAGTATGCGTATGGGTACAGCAGGCTTTCTCTCATCCATAACACCGTTACTCGAGTGGATTAGGCCTAACTATCAGAGCAGCATACAAAAACACCGACGCCGTAGCGTCGGTGCTGGTCAACGGTACAGGCGCTTTATTCTGCGACTGTTTCCGCCTTAACTTTTTGACGTAGGCGGATGTGAAGGTCTTTTAGCTGCTCTGGGCTGACTTCACCCGGCGCATTGGTCATTAAGCAGGCCGCGCTTTGGGTTTTCGGGAAAGCAATCACTTCACGAATAGTCTTAGCACCGACCATCAGCATCACCAAACGGTCCAGACCGAACGCTAAGCCACCATGCGGGGGCGCGCCGTATTGAAGCGCATCCAGCAAGAAGCCGAATTTCTCCTGGGCCTCTTCCTCACCAATGCCAAGAATATCAAATACGGTGCTCTGCATGGCTTGGTCATGAATACGAATAGAGCCGCCACCGAGCTCGGTACCATTAAGCACCATGTCATAAGCCCGCGAAAGCGCTTTAGCTGGATCAGCCTTGAGCTCCACAGGTGTGCACGAAGGTGCCGTAAACGGATGGTGTAGCGGACTTAAACGACCGCTGTCATCGGCCTCAAACATGGGGAAGTCGACAACCCAAAGCGGCGCCCATTCCTGGGTGTAAAGCTCCAGGTCAGCGCCCAGCTTGACACGCAGCGCTCCAATGGCTTCGTTGACGATACGCGCTTTATCTGCACCGAAGAAAATAATATCGCCATCTTCCGCGCCTACGCGATCAAGCAGCTCTTCAACGATATTTTCCATAAACTTGACGATCGGTGACTGCAGACCCTCAAGCCCTTTAGCGCGCTCGTTGACCTTAATCCATGCCAAGCCCTTAGCACCGTAAATGCCAACAAACTTGGTGTACTCATCAATCTCTTTACGCGAGAGCTTAGCACCGCCGGGCACTTTGAGCGCCGCTACGCGGCCATCATCGGCACTGGCCGGACCAGAAAAGACTTTAAAATCGACCTGCTGCATTAGGTCATCAACGTCAGTCAGTTCAAGCGGGATGCGCAAGTCTGGCTTATCAGAGCCAAAGCGATCCATCGCTTCCTGCCACGTCATCCGCGGGAACTCAGGAAGCTCAGCGCTTAACACTTCTTGGAACAGCTGGCGAATCATGGTTTCAGTAATCCCCATGATATCGTTCTCATCTACAAACGATGCCTCAATATCAATCTGGGTAAATTCAGGCTGACGATCGGCACGTAAATCTTCATCACGGAAACATTTGGCAATTTGATAGTAGCGATCAAAGCCGGCCACCATCAAAAGTTGCTTAAACAGCTGAGGCGACTGCGGCAACGCAAAGAAGCTACCGGCATGCGTACGGCTAGGCACTAGATAGTCACGCGCCCCTTCTGGTGTGGCGCGTGTCAGCACAGGGGTTTCGATATCTAAAAACCCCTGACCTTCAAGGTAGGCACGAACGTTGTGAGAAATACGTGAACGCAGACGCAGTTTTTCAATCATGTCAGGGCGACGCAGATCGATATAGCGATACTTTAAACGCACTTCTTCGCCCACTTTCCCATGCTCATCAAGCATGAAAGGCGGCGTAATTGCCGCGTTGAGCACTTCAACATCTTTTGCTAACACTTCAATCATGCCCGTCGGCATGTTGGCATTTTGGGTGCCTTCTGGACGCAACCGCACACGGCCTGTAATGCGCAGGACGTACTCGCTGCGAGCGCGGTCCGCATGAGCGAACGCATCGGCGGTATCGGGGTCGACCACGATCTGAGCGATACCATCGCGGTCGCGCATGTCGAGGAAAATTACTCCACCGTGGTCACGGCGGCGATGAACCCATCCGCATACCGTAACCGTTTGATCCACCAAAGTTTCATTCAGCTGGCCGCAATAATGGCTGCGCATGTCAAATCCTGTTCTGTTACGTGGCAATTAATGTGTCGCGGGTCGTCCCAACCCTGGCAGCCTCGGCTATGCCGCGGCGCCCTTGTCTGTAGGAGTAGCGCTCTTAGAGGTAGCACTGGTATCACTGGTTTTGCCAGCATCTGTCGATGCCGTTTTGCCATCAGCGACTAAATTCTTTTTGCTACCCGTTTTAAAATCAGTTTCATACCAACCGCCGCCGGCCAAGCGAAACCCTGCAGCGGATACCAAGCGAGCCAAACCATCGCTATGACACGCTGGACAATCCTTTAAAGGATCAGCACTAATCTTCTGCAGTTTTTCCATACGATGGCCGCAGGCCTTGCACTCATATTCATAGATCGGCATGTTGATGACTCCTTATAAAGCTCAACGCTGACAGGTTCAGTTCTGACAGACGTGTTTCTGACAGAAAAATAGCAAAAATAAACGCTGCCGGGCTGCCAATATGTGGCCAGTCGGGATAAATTCCAAGGCTGCGGTTGATCAAGCGCCGCCATTATACCCTTTTGTGACCCCTGCCAAGCAAGGTTATGCAGACCAAGGCAGTTTATGGAGATAAGAAAATGCCCCACGCAGTGATATTGGATGCTAAGAGCTTAGGCCCCCAGATTGACTTAGCCGCCATTCGTGAGTCGGTTTCTCACCTTGAGGTGTTTGAGCAAAGTTCGACACAACAGGCGGCTGAACGCCTTGCTAACGCAGATATTGCGATTGTAAACAAGGTCGTTCTAGACGCAAAAACGTTGCAACAGCTGCCCAAACTGCGGTTGATATGTGTACTAGCAACGGGGCTTAATAATATTGACCTTGAGACGGCTAAAGCTAATAACATTGAGGTCAAAAACGTAGCGGCTTACGGCACTGCCAGCGTTTCGCAGCACACTTTAATGCTCATGCTCTCACTAGCCAATCGCCTCCCCCTTTATCAGCGCGACGTGGCCGCAGGTAAGTGGCAGCGCAGCGATTTTTTCTGCCTGCAGGACTATCCTACGCTACAGCTTTCAGGCAAACATTTAGTCATGGTTGGGCAAGGAGAGCTGGGCTCTGAAGTTGCTCGTTTAGCGGAAGCGTTCGGAATGAACGTCTCTTTTACCGCCCGCCCAGGCAATGAGACCAACGACAAACGCCCGTCCCTTGATGATCTGCTTGATGATGCTGACGTTATTAGTTTGCATTGCCCGCTTAGCGACGCTACTAAGCATTTGATTAATCGGGAGCGCCTGGCTAAGGCCAAACCATCGCTGCTACTGATTAACTGCGCCCGAGGCGGCATGATTGACGAGGTTGCTGCATTAGACGCGCTACGCAGCGGCAAACTAGGCGGACTGGCGGTTGACGTACTGCCGGCAGAACCCCCCAGAGACGGGCATCCACTGCTTGACGCGCTCGCCGAACCGCTCAATTTGATTGTCACTCCACACAATGCCTGGGTCACACCCGAAGCCAGACAGAACATCGTGAGTTTAACGGCAAACAATATTAGCGAATGGAAAACATCTCAGTGAAAAACACCTGAAAATCATTTACGAGGCTGAGATGCCTTAACGGCGCTAGGGGCGTGGCGATCATCCAGGGTGTCATTACAAAACCTGGATGAGCCACACTCCTGAGGTGAATGCGCTGTACTGCGGGCTATTTAAACGTACTCTTGTTTGATAAGCACCGCGCTATTTCTTGGCACCAGAGCTCGACCGCGGCGCAACAGCAAGGACCGCGTAAAGGCAGCACCAAACAGTAAAATCAATGAGCTGTAGTAAACCCAAAGTAAAATCATCACAACAGACCCTGCTGCGCCATAGGTTGAAGCGGTAGCGGTATGCGCTAAGTAAATAGCGATAACGCTACGACCTATAGTAAATAGTACCGCGGTGACAACAGCCCCCAAAAATACATCTTTCCACCGCAGCACGACATCGGGCAGTACTTTAAAAATAGTCGCAAATAGCAATGTCACCATGGCCACTGAAATAAGCGATTCTAAAGACGTCGTAAATAAACTGGCAAACGGCAGTAAGTTGTCTGTCGCTAGCAGCACTCCACGCAGCACGACTCCTAAAACTAATGACACCAGCAGGATAAACCCGATGGATAGGACAACCGTAAGCGATAGCAGACGGTTTTTAATAAACACGAAGGCGCTATTAGACGTTGGCTTTGCCGTCACTCCCCATATCGTGTTAAGCGAAAATTGCATTTGCGCGAATACGGTCGTGGCCCCCACGATCAGCGCGATGAACCCCAACACCGTCGGCAACAGCCCCGACTCTTCAATGCGCGACTGCGCGACCGCTTGTTCGATCGCCGTCGCGGCATCGGTTCCTAACGTACCCTGCAGCTGCGCGACTATTTGACCTTGGGCAGCTTCTTCGCCCAATACAACGCCGATTACCGTCACCGCAATGATAATAGTAGGTGCCAATGAGAACAGCGTATAAAAAGCGAGCGAGCCTGCATAGCTAAACGCATTTCGTTCTAGCCATAAGGAAACGGCATCTTGCATTACATTCCACCAGAAGGTTGCCGTTTTTTTAATCATATTCACTTCCCATGTAATCGTTTAGACGCGTTTTGTAAGGCTTATCGGTATGCTACGTATATAGCATACCGAACCACAACGTTTAACGCAGTTTTCTGACACGTGACATGTCATCGTTGCTGCCATCCGTAACGGCCAAGCTCATGCTTGCAGAAAGTCCCGCGGTAGCTTCACCATCTGCCGCCATAAACGCTCTACACCAGGCTTGTGCACCATCGAGCAGCGATATAGGCGGATCTCAAGCGGTATATCCCAATGTTGCTCACCGGCTCTGACCAAGCGCCCACTTTTCAACTCTTCGCGAATACAAAAATCAGGTATCCATGCCACGCCAGCACCCTGTAACACCATTCCTTTCAGGCCTTCGGCCATGGCGGTTTCATAAACGGTGCGTAACTTCATCCGTAGCGGATCATTTTTGAGCAGCATGCGTACCGTTCGGCCTAAAAATGCGGCTTGGGTATAGGAGAGATAGGGGATGGAGGCGTCATGCTGCAATGAAAATAGCGGCTTACCCTGCTCGTCTGGCAGCGAAACGGGCAGCATATTGACCTTGCCGATTGAGAACGAGGGAAATACTTCGGCATCTAGCTGCATAGTGGCAAAAGGATCGTAATACGCGAGCATTAAATCGCAGTTACCCTCGCGCAATACGTGAATAGCCTCTCCTACGTTCATAGCCACTAAACGAGTGGGCAGCTCCCCCAGGCCTTTTTGTAACCGAGAAATCCACGGTGGATAAAAACTCAACGCTAAAGAGTGCGCCGCGACGATATCTAACGCTTCATTAGCAATAGACAAACCACGTAAATGGCTCAGCGATTCGTTCAGCTGTTCGACAAGGTTTCGCGCTGTGACTAAAAAAAGTTGGCCTTCGGGCGTTAACCCAACGGGCGTTGTGGAACGATCTACCAAAGTTACATCAACAGCTTGCTCTAGCGCGCGAATACGCCGACTAAAAGCCGGCTGTGTAACGTGTCGCTGGCGTGCTGAGGCCGAGAAGCTGCGTGTGCCGGCAAGCGCCACGAAATCCTCCAGCCATTTTGTTTCAAGATTCACCCATGACTCCTTGTTTTACTCGTCATCCACGCAGAGCTGCTTTTATTATCAGAGGTACCTGCATTATTGGACAGGAGCCGTTAAGTAAGCTGCCCGAGAAACTACTTTCATCCACATTGAACGCTGATTAATTTCATCCATTGTTACACGGCGGCATTGTTCAAAATCATTTTCTAACATCACCGCGACGCTGGCAGCAAACTCTGGGCTAGGTATAAACGCGGTGATTTCAAAATTTAATCGAAACGAGCGATTATCTAAATTGATAGTGCCTACCGTGGCTGCTTCACCGTCTACAAGCATTACTTTTTGATGTAGAAACCCCGGAAGATAACGGTATATTTTAACACCCGCTCTTAACATGTCAGGCAGGAATGAAAATGCTGACAAGAATACTAATAAATGGTCTGGTCGCTCAGGAATCATCACGCGTACGTCTACACCGCGCATCGCCGCTAAGCGCAACGCATCCTGAACGCCTTGATCGGGTACAAAATAAGGACTAGTGACCCACAGGCGATGTTTCGCACTATGAATAACCTGCTGCACTAACAGGCTGGCAGTGTCCTGGCGGTCAGCGGGACCAGAAGGCACTATGACGACATGATGGTCGGTTGCTGTAGACGTATCGGCTATCCAGTTCAGGCTAATCACTTCGTCCGTTGCCCAGTGCCAGTCTTCCCAAAAGGCCTCCTGCAAGCCCAACACACTGGGCCCTTGCAGCTTTAAATGCGTGTCGCGCCAGGCACCGTGTCGCGGGTCCTCACCTAGGTATTCGATACCCACGTTTAAACCACCTACCCAACCCTCTTTCCCGTCAACTACCGTGACTTTACGGTGGTTACGGAAGTTGAGCTGAAATCGATGTTTAAACCCTCGCGATGACCGAAAGGCACTGACTGACGCGCCTTCACGCGTTAAATCGCCCAGATAGCCTTCGTTTAATTTGCGGCTACCCACTTCATCATAAAGAAAATAAACCCGTACGCCACGCTTAGCCGCACGCTGCAGATGACTCAACAAACGCTGGCCCAGCGCGTCGTTGCGCACGATAAAAAACTGTATCAACACATAGTTTTCAGCGCGATCAATGCCGTCAAAAAGGCTCTCAAACGCGGCGTGACCGTTGACCAATAGCGTCGCTTGATTACCGCGCGTCAATGGCATCATGGCCAGCTGTTCAACGGCCTGGATATCGGCACTGCTTGAAGGCGCCACGTAGGGCTGCACATTGGCTCGATAACGAACTAATACCCGGCGCAGTACGGTGTCACGCTGGCCGCGAGCCGATACGTAGCCGTAGAACCGCGGTCGACCAAAAAACCAATAGGCTGGAAGTGCAACATACGGAAAAGTAAGCAGCGATATAATCCACGCTACCGCTCCTTGAGAGGTGCGGCTAGACATCAGCGCCATGATGGCCGACACGATGCCTAACAGATGTATCAATAAAATGCTGGTCCCTAATAACCAAGAGGCCATAGCTACGTCCTTATATAGGCAAGGGCCTCGCCACAAGCGAGGCCCTTTTCGTTTTAAAGCCTAATCAACCATACTTCTTTACTACGCAGACTGAGCAATAATTTCTTTCCACTTAGCCGGTCCTGTTTGATGCACCGATGTACCCTGGCTATCCACAGCAACGGTCACAGGCATATCTTCAACTTCAAATTCGTAAATAGCCTCCATGCCCAGATCTTCGAAACCAACTACCCGCGATTTTTTAATCGCCTGTGCGACGAGATAAGCCGAACCGCCAACGGCCATCAGATAAACCGCTTCGTTGTCGCGGATGGCATCAATGGCTGTTTGACCACGCTCTGCCTTACCGACCATGCCGAGCAAGCCTGTTTCTTCCAGCATTGTACGAGTAAATTTATCCATCCGTGTTGCCGTGGTGGGTCCTGCTGGTCCAACCACCTCGTCGCCAATCGGATCAACCGGCCCGACGTAGTAGATAAACCGCCCTTTCATATCCACTGGCAAGGGCTCACCTTTTGCCAACATATCTATCATGCGCTTATGAGCGGCGTCTCGGCCAGTCAACAGCTTTCCGTTTAACAATAGCGTATCGCCCGGCTGCCACGTTTTGACGTCGGCTGGGGTGACGGTGTCAAGATTAACACGCTTGACGTTCTCGCCTGCTTCACGAGTAATTTCTGGCCAATCTTCCAGCTTCGGCGCTTCAAGCACCGCAGGGCCTGAACCGTCCAGAGTAAAGTGAGCGTGGCGAGTAGCCGCACAGTTAGGAATAATCGCGACCGGCTTGTTAGCGGCGTGAGTTGGGTAGTCTCTCACTTTAATATCCAAGACCGTGGTTAAACCACCTAAACCCTGCGCGCCAATACCACTCTTATTGACCTTATCAAACAACTCTAGGCGCAGCTCCTCAGCACGATTACTCGGCCCACGGGCCTGTAAATCTTGTATATCGATAGGATCAAGCAACGCTTCTTTAGCAATTAGCATGGCTTTTTCAGCAGTACCGCCAATACCAATGCCCAGCATACCGGGCGGGCACCAGCCGGCGCCCATCTTCGGCAGCTGCTCCATAACCCAGTCCACCACGCTATCTGAAGGATTCAGCATGGCAAACTTGGATTTTGCCTCACTGCCACCACCCTTCGCGGCCACATGAATATCGACGCTGTCACCAGGCACAATCGAATGATGAATAATGGCCGGGGTGTTGTCTTTGGTGTTGGCCCGCTTACCGTCTGGATCAGCCAGTACCGAGGCGCGCAGAATATTATCCGGCAACAGGTAAGCACGACGAACACCTTCGTTGATCATGTCGTCCAAGCTCATGTCCGCCTCCCACGTTACGTTCATACCCACATGAACGAACACGGTGACAATACCGGTATCCTGACAAATAGGACGGTGGCCTGTGGCGCACATGCGTGAATTAATCAGAATTTGCGCAATGGCATCTTTCGCAGCGGGGTTCTCTTCACGCTCATAGGCGGCAGCCATGGCGTCAATAAAATCTTTAGGATGATAGTAAGAGATGTACTGCAGAGCATCGGCAACGCTTTGAATAACGTCGTCCTGGCGAATCACGGTCATGGACTAACAGCTCCTAGGTTATCGTCTAGTCAGCGGCTTTCTTTCGCAACTGCGAAAGTGCCGTCTTAGCGTGAGCCAAGTATACCGTATTGCCCCTCACGCGGCAGCATCCCTAGCGATACCAGTGACAACGTAGTTCAGTTTGTAAAAAGAGATTCAAACATTCAAGATAACGGTATAAACCCTAAAAAAACTAACTCGGCTGGCAGCGCGGGCATAGATACAGCCGTCTTGAACCCACCATGATTCGCTGGATGACCTCGCCACAGCGGTGACATTGCAGCCCGGCACGATCAAATACTGCAAAGCGCCACTGACTGCGTGGCTCACCGGCGACCTTAGCCTGCTTAATCCAAGCATCACAATTGGTGATGCCTGCCGTTTGGTACGTTTGAAGCGTGGTTTCAATAATGCACTTCGCCAACATCTGCTGCTGCCCTGGCGACAAATCTATCGGACGCGTTTTCGGAGAAAGCTGCGCAAAAAACAAAATTTCCGAGCGCAGATAGTTGCCCAACCCTGCCACCAACCCCTGATCAAGCAACAGCGCCCCTAGGCTACGTTTGTGGAACTGCTTAAGATTTAGACGTTGCAGGACGTCGCCAGCCGTGACTTCCTGGCTGAGCAAATCAGGCCCCAGCCGAGATAAAAACGGATGCTGCGCGAGATTATCCTCGTGCCAAAGGGAAATATCAGAGGCACTGTAAAGGCTTGCGCTACGCCCTTGCGCCGTCAATCTAACGCGCAGCGTGCGCTTTGTGTCAGGCGGTTGATCGGCATCATGCTGCTTCCAAACACCGTACAGCTGGTTGTGCGAATACAGCACGCGCCGATCACTAAACCGGATCAACATCGCCTTGCCCCACGTATCAACCCGCGTAACACGCGCACCAACAAGAGACGCGGCCTGCTCAGCAAGCTCTGGGAAAGCAAACCAAGCAGCGTCTATCTCACGCTCGCCTATCTGCTGCTGTACACGGTCTGCCGCACGGCGAATTTCGGGCCCTTCCGGCATACGTCTCCTATCCCAATACCAGCTGTTTTTCCTTCATTTGATGCAGCTGGTCGCGAAGACGCGCCGCCTCTTCAAACTCCAGATTTTGCGCTGCTTCAAACATTGCATCTTCGAGCTTGTTAATCGCACCCAAGAGATCTTGCTTACTCATACTGGCGATATCATAGTCAGCGGCTGACTCAGCTACTTTGCGCTCATTACCGCGGCGGCGGCTGCTTTTCTTACCAGGCGCTTGCGCCGCTTCAAGAATATCGGCGACCGAACGAGTCACCGTTGTCGGCGTAATACCATGCTCTTCGTTATGCTCTGTTTGCTTAGCGCGCCGCCTATCCGTTTCATCAATGGCCTTGCGCATTGAGTCCGTAATACGGTCCCCGTACAAAATAGCTTTACCATTAGCATTACGGGCAGCGCGGCCGATAGTCTGTATCAACGAGCGCTCAGAGCGCAAGAAGCCCTCTTTATCGGCATCCAAAATTGCCACGAGCGATACTTCCGGAATATCGAGACCTTCGCGTAACAGGTTTATACCTACTAGCACGTCAAACTTACCTAAGCGCAAATCGCGGATAATCTCTACCCGCTCCACAGTGTCGATGTCAGAGTGTAAGTAACGCACTCGAATGCCGTGCTCATCAAAGTAATCCGTGAGATCTTCTGACATACGCTTGGTAAGAGTGGTGACCAAAACGCGCTCACCCACGGCGGTGCGCAGTCCAATCTCCGAGAGCAGATCATCTACCTGAGTGCTGGCTGGGCGCACCTCAATTTCAGGGTCTAGCAGTCCGGTGGGACGTACCACTTGCTCAACCGTCTGACCGGTGTGCTCGGCTTCATAACGGCCTGGGGTGGCGGAGACAAAAATAGTCTGCGGTGAAATCGCCTCCCACTCTTCAAACTTCATGGGCCGATTATCCAGCGCTGAGGGCAGTCGAAAACCGTACTCGACCAGTGTTTCTTTACGCGAACGATCGCCTTTATACATCCCACCGACCTGCGGCACGCTGACGTGAGATTCATCGATAAACAGCAGTGCGTCGTCTGGTAAATAGTCGAAGAAGGTCGGCGGCGGCTCGCCCGATGCACGCCCGGAAAGGTAGCGCGAGTAGTTTTCAATACCGTTGCAATAACCAAGTTCAAGCATCATTTCTATATCGTAAAGCGTGCGCTGCTCCAAACGCTGGGCCTCCACCAACCGCTCGTGTTTGCGCATCCACTCTAAACGCTCTTTGAGCTCCTCTTTAATGTCATCGATGGCGCCTAAAATCGTTTCCCGTGGCGTAACGTAGTGCGATTTTGGGTAGATGGTCATTCGCGCCACCTCGCCATGGACGGCACCGGTTAGCGGATCAAACATGCGAATCGTGTCGATTTCATTGTCGAACAGCTCGATTCGCACCGCCTCTTCTTCAGAATCAGCGGGGAAGACATCGATGACGTCGCCACGAACTCGGTAAGTGCCGCGCCGGAAATCCATATCATTGCGGGTGTACTGTAGCTCGGCCAAGCGGCGTAAAAAGGCGCGCTGGTCAATCAGTTCACCGCGGGAGAAATGAAGGCGCATTTTCAGGTATTGCTCGGGATCACCCAGGCCGTAAATAGCCGACACGGACACCACAATTAGCGCATCACGGCGCTCAAGCAGCGCCTTGGTGGCTGAAAGACGCATCTGCTCAATATGGTCATTAATCGACGCATCTTTCTCGATAAACGTATCGGATGCCGCCACATAGGCTTCAGGCTGATAATAATCGTAGTAGGAGACGAAATACTCAACCGCGTTATCAGGAAAAAAAGACTTAAACTCACCGTAAAGCTGGGCAGCGAGCGTCTTATTTGGCGCCATGACAATCGTTGGGCGCTGCTGCTGCTCAACCACATTCGCCATAGTGAAGGTTTTACCCGACCCCGTAACCCCGAGCAGTGTCTGATGGGCAAGCCCTGATTCCAGGCCACTAATCAGCCCTTTAATAGCGGCGGGCTGATCGCCAGCAGGCTGAAATTTAGACTGCAATCGAAAGGCTTTGCTCATCGTGACTCCAAAACAAGGGGGAATTAGCTAAAAACAAACTAAACAAGCCGCGTGGCGATCTCGACGGTGGACTCAGTCATCAAGCGCTGGATGGGGCAACGGTGGCTTATATCTTCCAGCCTGGCGCGCTGATCAGGATCATCAATACCCTGCAGCATTAATGCGACATCTAACTTATAGATACCTTTTTTTTCCTGGCTATCATCTCGCTGCACGGTGACGGTAATTCCCTCAAGCGACCACTCTTTACGCTTGGCGTACATCGACACTGTGATCGCCTTGCAAGTGCCTAAGGCAATATCAAAATAGTCATGGGGATCCGGTGCACTACCATCACCGCCAACAATGGCCGGCACATCGGCAAACATATCTTCTAAGCCATTGACCTCAATGCGCTGCCTAAAAACGTTGTTGCGTTCACTGATAATGGTAATCGGTATATGCATTAAGAAACCTTTACGCCCAGCTTAAGTTTTTCAATCGCGTTAATAAGCGTTTGACGCGTTGCCCGGCCATCCACGTCGGCGCCGTGCCTTCCCACCTCAGCACTGTCAACGCCTTCAAGCATCATAAGCGCCGTGGTGATTTTATTAACTTGTTCGACCGTTTTAACTTGCTGAAATGTTAATGATTGTTGCGCCATACCGTTTCCTTACCTGTTGGTCAACACCTGATAAACTGTGTAAAGCTGATATCAAATGAAGAGTTTAGCACGCTAATAGTGCCTTGCAATTGATGCCCTGCGCCCGCATTAAACGGCATATCAGTACGTATTTTATACGCTGGCACCTTACCATTTTCTTTAGGAGTTTTTATGGCGACCGTTCCCTCTAGAACCCCCGCCCTTGGCTGCGTCCGCCTAACCCATTTAGCGGCACTGGATGTAAAAGGCGTCGATGCAGAAAAATTCCTTCAAGGACAAACCAGCGCTCAGGTCAGCCTGGCTGATGGACGCTTTGCGCCACTCACCTGTTTCTGTACGCCAAAAGGGCGAATGCTAGCTAATGCCCAACTACTGCGGTTGAGCAATGAGCATTTCCGCCTGCTGCTGAGCACAACATTAGTCGATAGCTTAGCCAGTCATCTTAAAAAATTCGCTGCTTTTTATCGTGCGGAACTGATTATGCAGCCTCATCTAACCTTCATCGGTGCCAGCGAGGGTGCTCAGGCACTGGCGGATCAGCTCGGGCTGCAGCTTCCCGACAACGTCTGCACCCACTTTAACAGCGAGCAGGCTCTAAGTTTGCAGTGCCTAGGTGAGACACCGCGCTTTATATTCTGTTTCGACAACGCCAACAATGACGCTACCGTGGTCTTACAAGATGACGATGCGGGCCGCAATGCTTGGCAGCTTGAAGATATTCGCAGTGGCTTAGCGTGGCTAACCGATGCTCAGCAGGATCACTTCCTGCCCCAGATGATAAATTGGGAAGCGCTTGGCGGGATTAGCTTTAAAAAGGGTTGCTACACCGGCCAAGAAGTCGTCGCGAGAGCACACTTCCGGGGCCAGGTTAAAAAGCGCCTGATGCGCGTCAGCGTCGAGACAAAAGCGCTGCCAGAAGCGGGCGCCAGCCTGGTTAATAGTGACGACAAATCGGTAGGCGAAGTGGTGATCAGTGCGTCGGACTCGCTAGGTGGCATTGAGCTGCTGGCGGTAATGAGCACTAAAATCGCCGAAGAAATGACACCCATCTTTTTGTCCGGACTACCCGCCACCCTTTTACCGCTGCCCTACCCGATTGAACGCGTAGATCCCGAGCAGCTAGCGGTCAGCCTTAACAGCTAAGGCTGCATGCACGGCAACCCAAATAGCGTTGCGGCGACAGCACTGGTCTGTCCCGCGACCTGCTCGGCTGTTTGCTCGCGCAGCCTAGCCACCGCACGGCACACATCGACTAGCCTACTTGGCTCATTGCGCATGCCCTGGCAGCCATTTAATGGCATATCGGGGCTATCGGTTTCGAGCATAAAGGCGTCATCGGGTAGTGCTTTTACCATGCGCTGTAATCGCTTGGCGCGCCCATAGGTCACTGCCCCACCTAAGCCTAGCTTGAAACCAAGCGCTAAAAACTTCTGAGCTTGCTCAATTGAACCTGAAAAGGCGTGAATCAGACCTGCTTTAGGCAGCGAAAACTGACCAAGGCGCTTAGCAACGGTGTCATTAGCATGCACACAGTGCACCACGACAGGCAAAGAGTGCTTCTGAGCCAGCCTTAACTGAGCATCAAAGTAGTGCCATTGGGCATCAATAGTCGCTTCAAAGCGAGCATCAATACCGCACTCGCCCACCGCCACGATTTCTGGATGCTTAATGAATAGTTGATCAAGCGCGGCAAGGTCCGCTTCCTGATGCTGCGCCACAAAGTAAGGATGCAAGCCCACGCATGCCGACGTATCATCGCGCTCGGCCAGCGCCAGCACATGCTGCCAGCGCTCTCGGGTCGTACCAGGAATGACAAAGTGCGAAACGCCCACCGCCTTCGCGGCCTCAAACACCTCTGCTCGGTCATGATCGAACTGAGGGAAGTCGAGATGGCAGTGAGCATCAATCAGCATAGAGCAGCCTAGACATATAAAAAACTAGTGTTCGCGCGTAGGCTGAAAGCGGATGTCTGGCCAACGCTCTTGGGTCATTTGAAGGTTTACCCGGGTCGGTGCAATGTAGGTCAGATAGCCCCCCCCATCGATCGCCAAGTTGGTGCTGGCCTTACGCTTGAATTCTTCTAGCTTCTTGGCGTCTTCACAGTAGATCCAGCGCGCCGTCTGTACATTAACCCCTTCGTACAGACAGTCGACCTTGTATTCTTCCTTCAGACGATGGGCAACAACATCAAACTGCAGAGTACCTACGGCGCCGAGAATCAGATCGTTATTATCCATCGGCATAAAGACCTGCGTTGCGCCTTCTTCAGAAAGCTGCTGCAAGCCTTTTTGAAGTGCTTTCATCTTCAGGGGGTCTTTTAACCGCACGCGCTTAAAGAGTTCAGGAGCAAAGTGAGGAATGCCGGTAAAGCGCATATCTTCGCCAACGGTAAACGTATCGCCTATCTGAATAGTCCCGTGGTTGTGCAGACCGATAATATCGCCGGGCCAAGCTTCTTCCACGTGTGAGCGATCAGAAGCCATGAACGTCAGCGCATCGGCAATCTTAACGTCTTTACCAGTACGCACGTGGCGCATCTTCATGTTCTTTTCGTACTTGCCAGAACATACCCGCAAGAAGGCAATACGGTCCCGGTGATTGGGATCCATGTTGGCCTGGATCTTAAACACAAAGCCGGTAAATCGATCATCATCCGCAATGACGTCACGCGTGTCGGTTTGATGCGCTTGGGGCGGCGGTGCGTACTCAACAAAACCGTCAAGCATTTCGCGCACGCCAAAGTTGCCCATAGCAGTGCCGAAATAAACGGGCGATAAATCGCCACGGCGATAAGCCTCAAGATCAAACTCATGAGAAGCGCCACGAACCAGCTCAACTTCCATGCGCAGCTCTTCGGCCTGCTCTTCTCCCAGCGCCGCATCTACCTCGGGGCTATGCAGGCCTTCAATGCGCTTATCATCAGGAATTCGGCTACCCTGGCCCTGAGTGTAGAGATGGATGACGTCGTTATAAAGGTGATAAACGCCCTTGAAGTGACGCCCCATACCAATTGGCCAGGTCATTGGCGCACACTGGATATTCAGAACCGTTTCTACTTCATCCATGACTTCAATAGGGTCACGGGTATCGCGGTCCATCTTATTGATAAACGTTAAGATCGGTGTGGTACGTAGCCGACATACCTCCATCAGCTTGATGGTGCGATCTTCAACGCCTTTAGCACCATCAATTATCATTAACGCAGAGTCGACCGCCGTTAGCGTGCGGTAGGTATCTTCAGAGAAGTCTTCGTGTCCGGGCGTATCCAATAGATTGACGATGCGCCCCCCGTAAGGAAACTGCATCACCGAGGTCGTTACTGAAATACCCCGCTCCTGCTCCATTTTCATCCAGTCCGAGGTGGCGTGGCGGTCATTACGCTTACTCTTAACCGAGCCGGCTAGCTGGATGGCGTTTCCAAACAGCAGCATTTTTTCGGTGATCGTGGTTTTACCGGCGTCGGGGTGCGAGATAATAGCGAATGTCCTGCGAAGCTCAGCTTCACGGGCTAAATGAGTGTCTTTCATTGTGCCTCTTTAAATATGTAGTCTCAGCGCAGCCTTCTATTTAACGATCACCGCGCGTTGAGCAATGTCTATTGCGCTAATTGTACCGCCTGGAGGCTGCTGTTGTCGCGGGTGGCGTCAAGGTCGCATCACCTAATAGATGGTCAAAAAAAACGCTGACAGAGTCAGCGTTTTTAAAATACTTATTTGAAGTACTTACCGATAAATACCCTACATGGCACTAATCAATGCTTGAACGCCGGTGTTTAGAAGCGGTCTGCACGAAACGGCGCCATATCGACAGCCGTCTCTTTGCCTTCCATCATATCCGCCAGCAGCTGGCCCGTGGCTGGACCTAGGGTAAACCCTTGATGCCCATGGCCAAAAGCGAGCCATAGGCCGGGGTGACGCGGCGCAGGACCAATAATCGGCTTCATGTCGGGAAGACAAGGCCGCGCGCCTTTCCAAGGAGCTTCATCACGCCGCTCGCCTAACGGAAATACGCTGCGGGCTACTTTTTCTGCAGCATCGAGCTGCTTAGCATCGGCTAGCGCCTCTAAACGATCCAGCTGTGCCCCCGTTGTTAGCCGCACACCCGCATTCATTGGCGCAAGCAAGTAGCCAACCTCTGCATCCATTAACCAGTAATTGAGCTTAGCCGGTGTCTGCGTGGCGTAATGCATGTGATAACCACGCTTCACGAAGGTGGGGAAGCGATAACCCAGTTCTTTTAGCCAATTACCCGCCCAAGGGCCTAACGCGACGACGACATTATCTGCTTCAATCGTTTCAGATGGCGTTTTTACCTGCCATCGATCACCAATTTGCTGCACCGACTGAATATCCGCCTGCACAATACGCCCACCGTCGCGGTTAAACGCTTGTGCGTACGCTGCCACCAAAGCGCCAGGGTCAGCCACGGTCCATGAGTCAAGCCAGTGAATTGCACCCACAATGTTACCGCTCAGCGCAGGCTCTTTGACTATAAGTGCTGCTCGATCCAATTCTTCAAATTGAACGCCATAAAGGCGTCTCGCCTCTTCGGCATCTTTTAATCGAGCCACCAGCTTTTCAGGAGTACGGTAGAGCTCAAGCCACCCATCCCTGCGCACTAGGTGCTCTGCCCCAGCGGCCTCAATCATAGGCCCATGAGTTTTGAGCGCCAACTGGATCAACGATGCGTACTCCGGCACGATTTTTTGGTAAGCCTTAGGAGCTGAGTTCATCCAGTAGCGCAACAGTGGAGAGGCGGCATTTATCATACCCGCTAGGCGATAGCGAATATCTACTCTGCGGTTGGGCAAGACGCTTAGCAGCGTTTTAATATCACGCGGGAAAGGATAAGGCCTGACGGCTTCACGCTGAATAATACCGGCATTGCCAAAGGAAGTTTCTCGACCCGGCTCAAGGCGATCCACCAGGGTGACATCATGCCCGCGCTGACGCAGATGCCAGGCAATACAGACACCCACCATGCCTGCCCCCAAAACAACCTTTTGACGCGCCATCGTGATCCACTCCCTTTGCGAATTAGGAATTACTATTACCAGCAGAGGTTAAAAAATAACTTATTGAAAAATATCACTAAACAAAGGGTTTTGACAGAGCTTAAAACTCTCTTTTAACCCGCATAATTAGCAATTAATGCTACCAAAGCATGGGGAATCGCTATTGCTACTGTAGACAAGCTAGCCAACATCATTTTTTCTCGGCGCATTTTTGCTCTTGATGGAAAAGACGAGAAATCGAAAAACAGAAACGCAAAAAACCCAATTAAGGGCATCAAGATAAAATAAGAGTAAGAAAGGAAAATATAGAAATGGGGTGGATGATGGGGCTTGAACCCACGACCACCGGAATCACAATCCGGGGCTCTACCACTGAGCTACACCCACCACAACCTAAAAACGCAAATATTGTCACTGGGGTGGATGATGGGATTTGAACCCACGACCACCGGAATCACAATCCGGGGCTCTACCCCTGAGCTACACCCACCAAAGACAATCTTACGTAAAACAAGCGTGATTGAAGATAGGATTCTGACAGGTTAATACCACTGAATACGGTGGCACGCCCAGCAGGAATCGAACCCGCAACCTACGGCTTAGAAGGCCGTTGCTCTATCCGGTTGAGCTATGGGCGCACAAAGAGCATCCAAAAATAAGAATACTGATGAGCACTAGACCACAACCAATGCTTTAGAAAACAAGCTATCAGCTTTCACGTTAGGTGTGGTCGGGATGGAGGGATTCGAACCCCCGACATCCTGCTCCCAAAGCAGGCGCGCTACCAGACTGCGCTACATCCCGATTCTATCACCCTAGACGCTACCGCTTTGCCCGTCCAAGCGAGGCATATATTACTATTTTTAAATTTAAAGTCAACAACTAAACGGGTTATTCGTTAAGTCGCTTTGCCTGGATGCCCTAGCATGCGAAAATTGCCGCCTTTAAAAGCGTGCCGTTACATCAGCATGACGATGCATAGCCCTTATTAACGTCACCCTTATCAACGTCCACAGGGATTCCAGAACATGACCGCCCAACTAATCGATGGCAAATCCATCGCTGCTACTGTCCGCCAACAGGTTGCCGAAAAAGTCGCCGCACGCCGACAAGCAGGTTTACGGGCACCGGGACTAGCCGTTGTTGTGGTTGGAGATGATCCCGCCTCTCAAGTCTATGTCAATAATAAGCATCGCGCCTGCGAGCAAGCCGGTATTGTCTCGCTTCAGCACGCCCTGCCAACCAACACGTCACAGCATGAGTTAGAAGCGCTTGTCGACCAGCTCAATAGCGATCCGAACATAGATGGCATATTGGTGCAGCTACCGCTGCCTAAGCATCTTGATGCTGGGCCTATCTTAGAGCGCATTCGACCCGATAAAGATATTGATGGCTTTCACCCGTATAACATCGGTCGTTTAGCGCAGCGTATGCCTGCGCTACGCCCCTGCACCCCTAAAGGCATTATGACGCTGCTCGCTCAAAGCGATATAGCCTTACGCGGCCTAGATGCCACCGTGGTGGGCGCATCTAATATCGTTGGTCGCCCAATGGCGTTAGAACTTATGTTAGCGGGCTGCACCACGACCGTATGCCATCGCTTTACGCAAAACCTTGCCGAGCACGTCAGCCGCGCCGACATATTAGTTGTGGCTGTCGGCAAACCGGGCCTGGTTAAGGGTGAATGGATAAAGCCTGGCGCTGTCGTCATTGATGTAGGCATTAACCGCCAAGAAAACGGCACGCTAATCGGTGATATCGATTTCGCAGTGGCAGCCGAACGAGCAAGCTTCATCACGCCGGTGCCTGGCGGCGTTGGCCCGATGACGGTAGCGACGCTGCTTGAAAACACGCTAGAGGCGGCAGAGCAACACGACCTAACGCAGTAATCACGACGTCCAGGACGGCATTCCCCTTTTACTCAGGAGCATTGTGCAGTGAAGCGCATTGGTATTATTGGCGCGATGGCGCAAGAGGTTGACGCCTTAGTCAGCCAGCTAGAAGACGCTCAACGCTATGAACACGCAGGCTTTGTATTTCATACGGGCAAACGCTATGGCCTTGAGGTCATCGTACTGCTATCGGGCATTGGCAAAGTAAACGCCGCGGTAGGTACGGCAATTTTGCTAGAACGCCATCAGCCCGATGCCGTCATTAACACCGGTTCAGCAGGCGGATTTGCTGCTGATTTAGCCATTGGCGATGTCATCATTTCAGAAGAAGTACGCCATCACGACGTTGATGCCGTGGTATTTGGCTACGAAATAGGCCAGGTGCCGGGCATGCCCGCCGCCTACCTCGCTGATACGCAGCTTCGCGGTATTGCTCGTAACGCTATCGCCTCGCTAGGCGAGGTTCAGGTACGTGAAGGTTTGATTGCTACCGGTGACGCCTTTATGGCTGACCCTGCGCGCGTCGAAGCTACTCGGGCTCAGTTTCCTACGATGCTGGCCGTCGAGATGGAGGGCGCCGCCATTGGGCAAACGTGCCATCTTTATCAATGCCCGTTTGTGGTGATTCGTGCCCTTTCTGATATTCCTGGCAGCGGTGACAACCATCTTTCATTTGATCAGTTCTTAGAAGTGGCTGCCGATCACTCATCACGCATGGTCGATCAAATGCTTCAACAGCTGGGCAACGCCGATTAACGGCAAAAATATAGCGCTCGCTGATTAAAGCCACTTCTACCGTCGGCAGCGTGGCCGACGGTATAACGGTTAAGGTTAAGCCTACGCCTTGACTGCCCAGCTAAGCGTCTCGCCCGCTAAAAGCGGAACAATTTGCTCGCCCTGCGCATAAGGGTAGCTTTCAGGCAAACGCCACTCACGCCGCTCCAGCGTGATGCGGTCAGCATTGGGTGAAAGGCCGTAAAAACGCGGGCCATTAAGGCTTGCAAAGCCTTCCAGCTTGTCCAGCGCATTCATCTCGTCAAAAGCCGTTGCGTAAAGCTCAATGGCTGCAGGCGCTGTGTAAGCACCAGCACAGCCACAGCTTGACTCTTTAGCATCCTGCGAATGCGGTGCGCTATCGGTGCCGAGAAAGAACTTATGACTACCGCTCGTGGCCGCTTTTAACAGCGCCTGACGATGCTGCTCACGCTTCAAAATGGGCAGGCAGTAATAATGCGGACGAATACCGCCCACCAGCATTTTATTACGATTAAACAGCAGGTGATGCACCGTAATAGTGGCGGCCACATTATCCGGCGCTTGAGCGACAAACTCGGCCGCCTGCTGGGTAGTAATATGCTCAAACACCACTTTCAGTGCCGGATGGCGTTCCAGCAGCGGCTTCATAACCTTCTCAATGAACACTGCTTCACGGTCAAAAATATCAATTTGCGCATCGGTCACTTCACCATG
Organism: Halomonas sp. AOP12-B1-6; assembly: GCF_052379225.1. Taxonomy (NCBI): domain Bacteria; kingdom Pseudomonadati; phylum Pseudomonadota; class Gammaproteobacteria; order Oceanospirillales; family Halomonadaceae; genus Halomonas; species Halomonas sp. AOP12-B1-6. The sequence continues at coordinate 209,360 of NZ_JBQSYK010000004.1, read as the reverse complement.
CACTAGCAAAGGCATACCGACCTTCACCATCATCGCAATCGCTGCGTCGCAGTGCGCCAAATCGGTGACACCAGAGTCGGAATTGGTTGTTGCGCCAGCCGGATAAAGCTTCACTGCTTTGACAATACCGCTTTGTGCAGCACGCTCGATCTCCTCGGGGGGCGTGGTATCGGTGAGATACAGCACCATCAAAGGCTCGAAAGTGCTACCCACTGGCAAGGCTTCTAAAATACGCTGGCGGTATTCAAGCGCTTGAATAGTAGTAGTCACCGGCGGCGTTAGATTTGGCATAATGATCGCGCGCCCCATCTGAGCGGCGGTATGTCCTACAACGGCTTTTAATGCGCCATCGTCACGTAAATGAAGATGCCAATCATCTGGGCGAGTCAGAGTTACAGTGTCCATGGCAAGTCCTGTGCTGAAGTAAAGTCGCTAAAACAAGGGTACGCACAGTATACGCAATTAGCCGTGTGGATAAATCCACTCTTCAAGCCCCCACAGCCTTGCTCAAGTGTCGTATCATGACCACACTTTTACACTGACTGTTTTCACAAGCAGGTTTATCGGCAAGGATCGGATTGTTTATGCAGAACGTGCGTCGCTATGCAGACATTATTGCCAGCCTAGAAGGATTAATGTGGCTTAGTCTCGCCTGGTCTATTTCGCTGTCTGTCCATATCGGCAGCACTGAACCCACGCTTGCCATACTGTTGGTGATCGGCGCTCTGGTGGTTTTTAGCTGGGCTCACCGGCCACTGCGCTACTTACTGCACCGCTATCATATTCGCAAACGGCGCACCGATATGTGGATACATATTTTAGCACTACCGCTCTTACTCGCGATGTTCTTCCACATTATGCTCGCTGCTTTGCTGAGTAGTGCCTGGCTGCCACCTAAAATGCTGCTGTTTAATATACTGGCCTCTGCCGGCTGGGCAACCTATGTGATGACGCTGTTTATCAAGTTTGTCATTCACGGTTTAAAAGCCAAAACGAAGTAAACGTATCATGCAAACCGCCCTTCCTCTTCCGCTGTCCACACCCAACCGTAACTTGGTGAGACTCACCATGGTACGTGGCATCACCTGGACAGGCTTTTTAATCGCCATCATTGTCGGCGTTGAACTGCTGGCCTTCGACTTACCGGTCACTCCTGTTGTCGGCGTAGTCATTGCCATGGGCGCGCTCAACATTGCCACCTGGTGGCGCCTGGGACGCCCTCGAGCGGTGACGCATATTGAGTACCTACTGCACTTACTCGCTGACATCACCGGTTTGACGCTGCTGTTTTACTTTTCGGGTGGCTCTACCAACCCCTTTATTAATTATTACTTAGTGCCTATTACCATTGCGGCAGCCACCCTACCTTGGCGCCATGCATGGATCATTGCCGCGTGCTCGATGGCCGGCTATACGTTTTTAATGTTTTTGTATCATCCGATTCATCAACTGGGGCATATTAATAGCGACGATCTGCTTAACCTGCACGTGCTTGGCATGTGGCTTAATTTCGGCCTGTCTGCAGGACTCGTGACTTTCTTTATTTATAAAATGGCCCACGCCCTGCGCAGCCGTGACCAAGCGCTGTCGCGCACGCGTGAAGCCGCGCTGCGAAACGAACAGGTTCTGGCGGTGGCCACTCAAGCCGCGGGCACTGCGCATGAACTGGGAACACCGCTGTCTACTATGGCCATTCTACTCAAAGAAATGCAGGGTGACGCCCCTACCAACTCAGTGCTACATGAAGACATCGTGCTACTACGCCAGCAGGTGGACGTATGCAAATCACGCTTACAAAATTTAGTGCTAAATGCTGATCGTCGGCGGATGGCTGAACCTGAAGTGCTTGATGCTGAAACATGGCTAGCAGGAGTGGTACAGCGCTGGCTAGTGCTGCGGCCAGACGTGAACCACCAGTTTAGCGTGACCGAGAAGCGTGGGCGCCCCTGGTTAGCGGTCGATGCCACTCTTGACCAAGCGCTCATGAACTTACTCAACAACGCCGCTGATGCAAACCCGGACCAAGTTGCGATCCGCCTAGACTGGCAGGGCGATAATGTGGTGATTGATATTCGCGACCATGGCCCCGGCGTTGCCATGTCGATTGCCGACCAGTTAGGCGAAACCTTCGTTTCTACTAAAAGCAAAGGGATGGGGATCGGCTTATTTTTAACGCATGCCACCATCAACCGTTTTGGCGGCGGTGTGAGCCTGTACAATCACCCCGAAGGAGGTACGCTGACAGAAGTAACGCTACCTCGCTGCGCGGCGCCTAATTAATCGACGCACGCTTAAAGCATCTCCAGCAATGGATTAAGGACATCATGCCAACTCAAGAGCAACGCCTGCTGATCATTGATGACGACGAAATGTTTTGTCATGTCTTAAATCGCGCACTCACGCGGCGCGGCTATAGCGTTACTGTTGCTCACGATGCGGAGCAGGCGATTACGATGGCCGCACAGCACTTGCCCACCATGGCGACTCTTGACCTGAAGCTTGAAAATAGTTCTGGCCTAAAGCTGCTGCCTGAACTGTTGGCTATCTCGCCCCATTGCCGCATCGTCGTGCTGACCGGTTATTCCAGCATTGCCACGGCGGTGGAAGCCATTAAGCTCGGCGCTGCAAACTACCTATGTAAACCGGTGGATGCAGACGATGTATTGATTACTTTTGAGCGCCAAAGCGGTGATCCCGACATTGAACTGGCGGACAACCCTCCATCAATTAACCGCATTACTTGGGAACATATTCAAAAAGTGCTGCAAGAGCACGACGGCAATATATCTGCCACCGCTCGGGCATTAGGCATGCACCGTCGCACTCTTCAGCGTAAGCTTCAAAAACGCCCGGTACGTCGTTAGATTAACCACCGACGACCGTGCAAGATTGGCAGCGGACTGAAAGCTATGCGCGATTAGTGCGCCGTCCAGCCTAGATCAATATTAAAACTGGAGCCGGTGACGGCGCCCGCCGCATCAGAGGCCAGATAAGCGATTAACTGGGCAACCTCTTCAGGCTCGATTAAGCGCTTTATCGCAGCCTGTTTTAGCATTATTTTTTCGACAACATCCTGCTCATCCATGTTATTCAGCTTGGCCTGGTCGGCAATCTGATTATCCACTAGCGGCGTTTTCACATAGGCTGGGCAAACTGCATTTGCGGTAATACCTTGCTCCCCGCCTTCAAGCGCAGCCGTCTTAGTCAAACCAATCATCCCGTGCTTAGCACTGGTGTAAGCCGCTTTTCCCGGCGATGCCACCTGCGCATGGATTGACGCTACGTTAACAATTCGACCCCAGCCCTTTTTTCGCATGTGCGGCCATGCTGCCTGGGTCAGTAAAAATGGTGCGGTCAGCATTAAATCAATGATCTGGTGCCACTTCTCTTCGGGAAACGTCTCGATGGAGGCAACATGTTGAATACCCGCATTATTGACCAGTATATCGACACTACCAAAACGCTTGACCGCCTCAGTTACGGCCCCACGGCACGCATCCGGATCGCTCAGGTCGGCTTCATAAAACACAGCGCCCGCTTTTTCCGCAACAGCCTTTCCCGCTGGATTAAAATCTACCGCGAGCACCTGGTGCCCTAGCTTGCAAAAATGTTCCACCACAGCAGCACCGATACCACTGCTAGTACCGGTTACCAACGCAACACGCGGCGCGGTAGTCGCTTGAGAAGGCATAGGCATTTTCCTTTCGTCAGGGTTGATTGCGATGACATTTATCACTACAGAGTACTTACGGGCCGATAACCGTCAATTATAGCTAGCGTAGTGAGCGTCTATTGGCGAAAAGCGTTGGGCTCAGTCACAATAGGCGCTCATTTATCGCGTAACTAACGGCAACTTATTCACGCAATTATTGCCTGTTAGCAGCCTGTCCAGCCTATCGTAAAGGAGTGCCATCTATGTTTGTGGTTATTTTTGGTCGAATGTCATGCCCTTTCTGCGTGCGTGCAAAGCATCTCGCGGAACACTTAGAAAAGGCCGGTAAAATTGAAGGTTACCGCTATGTCGACATGCCGTCCGAAGGCGTGACAAAAGAAGATATTGCCAAAACTGCGGGTAAGCCTATCCATACAGTACCTCAGGTGTTCGTCGATCAGGTACATGTTGGCGGCTTTACGGAGTTTGACCAGTTTGTGCGCGACAAACAGCTGCTAGCTGGTTAACGCTGGTCATTGTTGCCATGAACATTGTTGCCATGAACATTGTTGCCATGAACATTGTTGCCATGAACATTGTTGTCAGGAACATTGTTGATATTAACATTATTGACATTAACCTAGTTTGTTCTCCGTCTTAAAAGCTTAGCGTTAAAACGTTCGTTAATACCCGTTGAACTCTTGCCTCTCGCACTTGCCTATAATGAGCAGTGACTCAACGGCTCACGCTAGGGTGCGCCGCTTTTGGGCAAGGAGTTCACCATGCAGCGTAATGAGTTTGTTCAGCAGCTGTGGCTTGACTATATACATACGCATTCCGACATCGGAGCGCTGAGGCTTTGGCCTCTCTCGACCACCGCCGACTACCTAACGTTAGTGACCCTTAATCATGGCCCTTTTGCCGCCACTGCCCTAACGGGAAGCTTGGCTCGTATGGGGTATCGACCAATCGGCCGCTATGCAATGGCTGACAAAGGCCTCCTGGTTAGCCTTTTAGCGCCGAGCGATGGCGGCAGTTGGCTGGTACTGGCCGAACTACAAATGGGCACGCTATCAAAGGCTCCACGCAAAGCGATCGAAGCGCTGGTACAGCAATCGCATCCACAGGACTGCAAAGGCCACAATTTGCTGTGCCGTGGCAGGCCCTGGCCCATGCCATCGTGGGAGCTTTATCAACAGTTGCTATCGGCTCATCCGCTTGCCGCTTGGCTGGCTGTTATGGGCCCGCGCTTGCATCATGCAGGCTTTGATTGCACGCAGCTGGGCGAGCCATTAATAGCTCTGGATCAAAAACTCCACGAGCTAGGCATGCCAGGTTTAAACGAGCATCAAAATGGTGTCTTTGCTATTTCGCCACTGCTTGACCACCGCTTCTACCCCACAACATCGCAAAAAGTAGTGTTTGGCGAGGGCGATGAGCATCGGGTTTGCCTAGGCGGCTTGTCGCTGGTTCAAACGCACGCTGAAAGCGCTCATGGCCGCATTGCTGAGGTACTTCTGCCTGATCACACCCGCTGCGAAATGGCGTAGACGTCGCCCTTAGTGAGCCCGCCTTACGCCATTCAAGTAATGTAAGCTACCCGCTTATTATTCGGTGTCAAAGGTCATTTCGGGCACGTGGTCTGGAACGATCAACTTGCCCGCCGTTTTCTCAATAATCTCTTCGACGCTGACACCTGGGGCGCGCTCTTTGAGAATAAAAGCGCCGTCTTTAATTTCAAGATAGGCCAGATCGGTTAAAACACGGCTAATACACCCAGCACCGGTCAAGGGTAGCTCACATTTTGTCAGCAGTTTGGATTCGCCATGCTTAGATGCATGGGTCATGGTGCAAATAATATTATCCGCGCCAGCAACCAGATCCATAGCACCGCCCATGCCTTTGATCAGCTTGCCCGGAATCATCCAAGACGCAATATTTCCCTCCTGATCAACCTCAAAAGCGCCGAGTACGGTCAGATCCACGTGACCGCCGCGAATCATGGCAAAAGATTCTGCCGAAGAAAAAATCGCTGCGCCGGGGCGCGCCGTTACCGTTTCTTTACCCGCATTGATCATGTCCGAATCAAGCTCGTCTTCGGTGGGATAACGGCCCATCCCCAACAGACCATTTTCAGACTGCAGCATGACGTCGATACCGTCTGGAATATAGTTGGCTACTAGCGTAGGAATACCGATGCCCAAGTTGACGTAAAAGCCATCTTCCAGTTCACGTGCGACACGCTGAGCCATTTGTTCTCTTGTTAACGCCATGGTGACTTCCTCTTTATTGAATCGATAAGTGAGCAGCTAAAGGACATTTGAAAAATAAATATTTTAAAAGAACCAACGGATTAGCTGCGCACCGTGCGTTTTTCAATGCGTTTTTCAAACGTGCCCTGGATAATCCGATCCACATAAATGCCCGGCGTATGGATCTGGCTAGGCTCAAGCTCACCTGGCTCAACGATTTCTTCAACTTCCACCACGGTGATTTTTCCTGCGGTGGCGGCCATGGGATTAAAATTTTGCGCCGTATGACGATACATAACGTTGCCATAGCGGTCGGCCTTCCAGCCCTTCACAATGGCGAAGTCACCAATAATCGCTTCTTCTAAAATATAGTGTCGACCGTTAAATTCACGTACTTCCTTGCCATCTCCAATGGGCGTGCCGTAGCCCGTCGCGGTATAGAACGCCGGAATACCCGCCCCGCCTGCACGCATTTTCTCTGCCAGGGTGCCCTGAGGGGTTAATACCACTTCAATCTCATCGTTGAGCATTTGTTGCTCAAATAGAGCATTCTCGCCGACATAAGAAGCCAGAATTTTACTGATTTGACGTTCTTCAAGGAGCAGCCCCAGGCCAAAGCCATCAACACCGCAGTTATTGGAAACCACGGTAAGGTCATTAACGCCACGTCGCTTAATTTCAGCAATGAGGTTTTCTGGAATACCGCATAGGCCAAAGCCGCCAGCGATCACCGTCATACCGTTTTCGATACCTTCCATTGCCTCTTCATATGAAGATACGCGCTTATCGAAACCTGCCATTGTTATGCCTCACATTGTTGTCGTTGAGTAATCAACATTGCCGCTAGTGCGCAAACTGCGTAGTGCTGCTACCGCTATCCAAACACCTTCTTGCCCAGCGGGACAATACCGAAGAGCGGCTGGGTCAGCGCTTTACGCTGCAGCTTGGCCGTCTAAGCATCGCGGCAATGCCTGCCTTTGCCTATAATTTACTACCCGCTGCGCTGGTTAGATTTCGCCAGCAATATTATAAAATCAATATTACCGTGCACGATGTCATCAACGAAGAAGTAATGGAAATGGTGTGCTCCCGATACCATTCACAGCGCCCGGCATTTCTTGCCAAGTAGGCATACTGACTCAACAAGAACTATCAGTCGCCGCCCATGCGCTGCGCAACGTATTACTTGAAACTGTTCAGGCACCATCGACGCCTCATGGCTAAAGAACCGTTTCCTAGAAGCTAACCTTGCTGTTAATGCTGGGCAGCGTGGCTTTGATCCTTTAGCATTCAGGATTAATAAGCGATTGATCTGACGTTAAGGAAACGTGGTATGCCTATTGTAAAAGGGCTGGTTAGCACACTGCTGCTGGTGCTCAACACGCTGGTTTGGGGTGTACCTCTTATTCTACTGACCTTGCTGAAAATCATAACGCCGGGGCAACGGCTCAAGCAGCGCGTGTTGCGTGGCTTAAATGCGGTCGCGCTTAACTGGATTGGCTGTAACTTATGGTGGATGCGTCACTGGCTTCAACCTGACGTAAACTTCAGCATCCCCGAGCACCTTAGCCCTCAACAAAGCTGGTTAGTGATATCCAATCATCGCAGCTGGACTGATATTTTCATGCTACTTATGGCGTTGCACCGGCGTATTCCAATGCCTCGCTTTTTTCTAAAGCGCCAATTAATTTGGATTCCTATCGTCGGGATGGCTTTCTGGGCGCTAGAATTTCCTTTTATGCGTCGATTTAGTCGAGAGCAGATAGCCAAAAATCCTAAATTAGCCGTCATTGATCGTGCAGCGACCGAGCGTATGTGCCAACAGGCCCGCAATACTCCGATTGCCATTTTTAACTTTGTTGAGGGTACGCGCTTTAGCGTCGCCAAACGCGAAGCGCAGCAGAGTGCTTATCGCCACTTATTGCGCCCTAAGGCAGGCGGCGTGGCACAGGTACTTAGCCTGCTAGGAAACCAATTGGATGGTATCCTAGATGTGACGATAAGCTACACCAACTCGTCGCCCACTTTTTGGGGATTTTTGTGCGGTAAAGAAGCCCCCATTGCGCTATACGCACGGCAACTAGACATTCCTTTGTGGGTTAACACACCAGACCACCACGACGAAAAGCAGCATAAGGAACGCTTCCACACATGGATCAATGCACTCTGGCTGGAAAAAGATGGCCTGCTGGACGACCGAACCGCGCACGACTGACAGCCCTACTGGGCTGCTGTCTGTTTGCGGGGATGCTAACCGGCTGTGCCAGCGGCCCGCAATCGTCGTCTCAAGGAGCAGCACCTAGCGCCAGCCAGCTCAGCGGCGACTGGGTGCAAGTACGCCGTGGCGATACCCTGGGGGAATTGGCCGCAAGAGCTAGCGTACCGCTAGAGCGTCTGCAGCGCTTTAATCCAAGCGTCGATGCACGCCGCCTTGAAGTCGGCCAGCGGCTATTGATTCCCACTCAGCAAGAGCGTGCGCCTTCCGGCGGGCCTTATCGTTATCAAATTCGACCCGGTGATACTTTTTCAAGCATCGCGCGGCATTTTGGCACCACCAGTGGACGTATTCAGGGTGCCAACGCGGGCACATCAGCTACCAGCTTACGAGTAGGCCAAGTCATTAGCCTACCGCTAAGCAGTACGGCGACGAGAAGCTCAGCGAGTTCAAGCGGCGGATCGTCAAACGCTAGCCCGCCGACAGCCGTCAGTGCACCCAGCCAGCCGTTGCCCGCATCAGCACGACGCTGGCCCTGGCCGCTTGAAGATTATCGCGTGGTTCGCCGGTTCGGCCCTGATAGCCGAGGCACGCTACAGCCCATGTTGTTGGCTACTCAAGCCGGTGCCCGCGCCCAGTCCGTGGCACCAGGAGAGGTTCGCTTTGCCAACGGGATGCGCCAGCTAGGCGAGGTGGTCATCGTGCACCATGCCGATAATCTGCAAAGCGTGTACGCCCTGTGTGAGCGTATCTTGGTTAAGGTAGGACAGCAGGTCAGCGCCGGTGACGCACTGTGCGAAATAGGCCAAAGCGATTCGACTCAGCGCTATGACCTATTGTTTGATTTACGCCAAGGCGGCAAGCCTATCGACCCTAGGCAGGTACTTAGATAGACGAGTCAAGCGGAGTATAAACACACAGCCTGGCCGGTGGCTCATAAACCTTCATCGAGCCAGGCACTGCCCTGACACTGCGCTTTAAGCTCTACAAAAGCCTCATCCACTGCTCCCATGAAGCCCTCAGCCGTCTGGTCTGCATAGATGCTGTCTCCCACCGCCACATCACAATTACGTGGCACAAGTAATGCTTCGCCTTTGGGCAGCGCACGCCCTAAGCCTCTTAGTAGCACCGGGGTTACACCAATCTCCGGGGTTTCCTTGAGCATGTGATAAACGCCTTTTTTCATTGGCTGCATCGACTCAGGCTTACCGCGGCTGCCTTCAGGGAATAGGATAAGTATATCGCCAGCTTTCAGTGCCGTTTGGCAATCTGCCAGTAAATCCTTGCGCTCAGCGCTGCCATCACGATGCACTGGGATAATATCGAGCACGTTCGTCGAAAACCAAGCCAGCCAGCGATTGGAGAGAAAGTAATCCGCTGCCGCGACAGGACGAACCCGGTGTAACTGCGACCACGGAAACAGGCTCATCAGCACCAGCGTATCAAGATGGCTATTGTGATTGGCGATAATGACATGCGGCCCTTGCTTAGGCAGCCGCTCGCGTTGATAAACATTAAGCCCAATAACAATGATAATGAGAGGCCTAACCACAAGCATGAAAGACAGTATCTTCAGCCAGCGTTTCATGGCGGTTCCCTTAATAAGCAAAATAGCGATAGAAGTGGAAGAAGATAGGCGCGGTATAAATAATGCTATCGAGTCGATCCAGAATGCCGCCGTGACCAGGTATTAACTGCCCCGTGTCCTTGATACCTAGATCGCGTTTGACAGAAGAAATGACGACATCGCCAAAAAAGCCTGCCACCGCAATCATCGCCCCAACCACCAAACTCAGTTGCCAGGAAAGTCCCGTTAGATAAGGACCAATCATGCCCGAGCAAAGCGTCACCGTGACACAGCCACCAATAAAACCTCCCCAGGTCTTATTCGGGCTCACTAAGGGAATAATCTTGCGTCGACCCACCTGTTTGCCCCAAATGTACTGGCATACGTCATTGAACTGAGTCAGAAAGATCACAAAAAGAACGGGGCCAAGATATCCTGCAGCATGATTTATCACCGGCAGTGTTAATAGCGCGGCCAGGTGGCTAATACAGTAAACAGCTAGCATCACCATCCAATGAATAACACCGGCTGAGCGGATAAAGCCATTATTGTCACCCAGCAGCAGCATCCGTACAGGCAGGAATAAAAATACATAAACAGGTACGAACACGTTGAACATGCCGTACCAGTCATGCCATATCCAGAAATACTGCAGCGGAATGGCCAGGTAAGCCCAAAACAACACGCGACGATCGGTGAGCCGGGTCGGCACAATCGAAAAGAATTCCTTAAGTGCTAAATAGCTAAGAAATGCAAAGAACACAATTCCCGCTTGGCGATTGAGCATCAGCACAACAAATAGCAGACCAATCATCCACCACCAGGAGCGAATACGCAGCTTTAGCTCCTGATAATCCCGGGTCGGGTTCTGCTGCGCCAACCACAGTCGAGACAAACTGGCCACGCACAGCAACCCCAGCACAGCAAGCACGACCGTTCGTGCATGGGGTGCAATCTCAAACATGATCCGCACCCTGCTCTGTCGCCCGCTCAGGATCGCTGCTGATAACATGCGATTGATCCACAAGATAGCAATGAATAGCGCGGGTACGGCGCGCAATCGTCCAGGTACAGCCAACAACAAACACTAGCGTCACCACAAACATAGCGACACCCTTCGGCCACCAAAAAGATTCCAATACGCTAACTAAGCAGGCGGCGGTCAATAGCGCCATACGGTGTTGCTTAGCCATAGGCCCGAGAAAGCGCATAGGCGCACCCATCGAAGCACCCAACACACGAACGTAGGCCGTTGCCACCGCTAGCATAGCCGCCAGCCAGCCCATCCAAATACCGGCTGGCTGCCAGCTTGCGGCGGCATAGCCCGCGGCGACAAGCAGCAAGGTATCTGCAAGCCGGTCAGGCATGTCATTGTACAACTCACCAGAAGGCGTTGACTTGCCACCTTCCATGGCGACCATGCCATCGAAAAGATTGCACAGCAGCCGCCCCTGAATACCGGCAATAGCCATTATCGGCAGCAGCCAATCGGCACCCCCTTCCGCATGGCGCCAAAACACCAACATCAGAGCAGCGAACGCTGCAAAGCCGATACTCGCAAGGGAAATCTGATTGGGAGAGATCTGCCGTTTACTCAGCCAGACAGTAATACGTTGAGCGAAACGATGGTCACGGGTTTTGATGGGACGACGCGTCCCCTGAGAGGTGGACACAAGTCGATACTCCTAAGCATCACAGATGCAGCCATACTAATTCAGCGGTTAACAACGAAGCAACGCCTTTGAGCTGTATTCGCGCCTGCGCTTATTCGTCGTACTCCCAAGCGACGGCGAACACGTTTCAATGTCGCTATGCCCAGCTTATCTTTTAATCCGAGGCGCAAGACGCTAGAAACATGCTAGCGCCTTGCGCGGCGTGCTGTTATTAACCGCGATAATAGCCCGCTTTTACAAAGGGCATGGGCGTCACCACCATCGGCAGCTGTTTACCGCGCACGACCGCATACACAACGCTTTGCGGGGCTTCCTGCTCGCGGTTCACATAGCCCATAGCAACCGGCGTACCGATACTGGGACCAAAACCACCCGATGTAACTATTCCTACGTCATTGCCTGCCGCATCTACCAATGGGGCACCTTCGCGCACCGGCGCCCGGCCTTCAGCCAAAAGTCCTACACGCTTGCGGGTATGATCTTTGGTATCGACTTGATGCAAAATCACATCGGCACCTGGGAAGCCACCCGGACGCTCACCGCCATGACGACGCGGCTTGCCAATTGCCCAAATGAGCCCAGCCTCTATCGGCGTGGTTTGCATATCCATATCATGGCCATAGAGGCACAGCCCCGCCTCTAACCGCAGCGAGTCACGCGCGCCCAGCCCAATCGCCTCGACCTCGGGCTCGGCAAGCAGTCGTTCAGCAAACTCTTCGCAGAAATCGGCGGCGACGGATATTTCAAAGCCATCCTCGCCGGTGTAGCCGCTACGGCTAACCCACACTTCCTGGCCTGCAATGATAAAGCGGCCGTGCTGCATAAACACCAGCTCGCAAGCTTCGGGGCAAAGCCGCTGCATCACATCACGTGCCAGCGGGCCCTGCAGCGCCAGTAATCCGCGCTCTAAGGGCTCGATAGTATGGGTCGCTGACAAACTCAACCGCAAATGCGCCAAATCTTGATCTTTGCAGGCGGCGTTAACGACAAGATAAAAATGATCACCGGCATTCACCAGCATCAAATCATCAATGATTCCGCCTTCAGCGCTGGTGAAAATCCCATAGCGCTGAGCGCCCTTTTCCAGTCCGACGAGATCAGCGGGTATCAGCGTTTCAAGAGCCTGCGCTACGTTGTCGCCTGAGACCAGAATTTGCCCCATGTGCGAAACATCAAACAGACCGCACTGATGGCGCGTATGTTCATGCTCTTTTTTAACACCCAGCGGATATTGCACCGGCATATCGTAACCAGCAAAAGGCACCATTTTTGCACCTAGCCGACAATGTAATGCATGAAGCGGCGTTTGCTTTAACGTTGTCATGAGACTTCCTCACTTAAATGGATCACTTAAAAGAGAACGGGAAGCCACCGACTAAGTGTCTTCCCGCCTCTGTAATGACTGACACCATGCACTCAATAGCGCATCAAGCGCTTAGCGCATTATTGATCGTGGTCTAGCTCTTCACCCGGCAACACGTCTTTGCCGTCAAAATAGTCCTTGGTCAGTTTAAAGACTACTGGTGAAAGTAGTGCTAGAGCAATCAAGTTGGGGATCGCCATCATTGCATTAAAGGTATCAGCCATTAGCCAGATAAAGGTCAACTGCGCAATAGCCCCTAGCGGGATCGCTAATACAAACAGCACCCGATAGATCATGATAGAACCGGTTCCGAATAGGAATTGGCAACATTTTTCCCCGTAGAATGACCAGCCAAGAATGGTGGTGAAGGCAAAAATAGCCAACGCCACCGCTACGATCTGATTACCATACCCGGGTAGCGCTGCATCAAATGAGAGTGCGGTCAGCGATGCGCCAGCCTCTCCCTCCATCCACACGGTAGAGGTCAAAATCACCAATGCGGTAATCGTGCACACTATAATCGTATCGATAAAGGTACCCAGCATGGCAATCAACCCTTGGCGTACCGGGTTTTTAGTTTTTGCCGCTGCGTGCGCAATAGGTGCACTACCCAGGCCTGCTTCATTAGAGAAGATGCCTCGGGCTACACCAAAACGAATGGCTGCCATGACAGCAGCGCCAGCAAAGCCACCGGCCGCCGCCATCGGGTTAAAGGCGTAGTAAAAGATCAAGCCAAATGCTTCGCCAATCTGACCAGCGTTGATAATCAACACCAGCAGGCCAGCCACCACGTAGGCAATCCCCATAATCGGCACCAGTTTACCGGCGACTTTAGCAATACGTTTGATACCACCCAGAATCACTGCACCGGCCAATACCATAATAACGACGCCCGTCAGCCAGTGAGGTACGCCGAAAGTGATGTCCATAGCATCTGCCACGGAGTTGGACTGGACAGTATTACCAATTCCAAACGCTGCCACAGCGCCAAAAAAAGCAAATACGCCACCTAACCACAGCCACTTTTTGCCTAGGCCATTTTTGATATAAAACATCGGTCCGCCGACGTGGAAACCTGTGCTATCGGTTTCACGGTAGCGAACGGCCAAGACTGCTTCAGCAAACTTGGTCGCCATACCCACTAATGCAGTAATCCACATCCAAAAAACCGCGCCGGGGCCACCTAGCGCAATGGCGGTAGCCACACCGGCAATATTACCGGTCCCGATCGTGGCAGAAAGCGCTGTCATCAACGCATCAAAAGGCGATATCTCTCCATCATCGCCTTTTGATGCGACTTTATCAGCGCTTGCCTTGGACTCACGACCAGCCCACATTAGTTTGAAGCCCATGCCGAGTTTTCTGATCGGTATCAGTTTCAAGCCAAGCTGCAGGTATATACCCACGCCCAGCAGCAGAACCAGCATGAGCGGCCCCCAGACCACGCCATTAATGGCCCCTAACAGGTTTGTTAACATTTCCACGCGCTTCTCCTCACCCTTAGATTTGTTGCATTTATTGGCTATACATGACAGACGGAATGCCGATCCTAAGAACTGCTTCTAAGAACTGTTTCTAAGAACTGCTTCTAAGAACTATTCCTAAGCACTGTCTGTAAGAACACTTTGGCGATCAAACATGACGCTGTCACGGAGTTATCACGCATGTTTTACACTATATACTTAGTCAGCTCATAGGGTGATGTCGCTTGCTCATAGCGTATGCTGCTTTTTTTATAACTGCGTGCAATGCTGGGCTCCTAACGAAACCATGTCCTGATCAAGCTCGCAAAGGAGTGATCAAGAAACTTGTTTCCGATTGGAAACACGTTAACATGCAGCATTATTCGTTTGCCGGCTACCCACTGACAGTCGCCAAGGCGAGCCACAAGCGCTAGTATGCTTAGATACAGAAAACCGCTTCATATAGGAAATTATCATGAGCAACCTTCCCGCAAATCTTCGTTATGCTGCAAGTCACGAGTGGGTGCTTGATCATCAAGACGGCACCCTCACAATAGGTATTACCGATCACGCTCAGCAAGCGTTAGGTGATGTGGTTTTTGTCGAATTACCTGAAGTAGGTGCAGTGCTTACGAAAGGTCAGGAGTTCGGTGTTATTGAGTCTGTCAAAGCGGCATCTGATCTTTACTCACCCGTGAATGGTGAGGTCATCGATGTCAATGAAGCGCTTGAAGACTCTCCAGAAACAGTCAATGACTCTCCTTATGACGGCGGCTGGATCATGAAAGTACGCATTGATGACGCGGCTCTCGAAGACCTGCTAGACGCAGATGCGTATCAAGCAACGCTTGGCGCTGACGACTAATACGATAGTAGAGCCTGCCGTTTCTGGCGGGCTCTTCGCTTTTTGCCGCTGCACGGTTCTCTTCTAACGTCCGGAATCTACCTCATGTCTTTTGAAACACGCCGCCTGGCCGAGCTGGCCGATCACGATGCTTTTATTAAACGTCATAACGGCCCCAATGCCGACGACGTATCTAGCATGCTAAACGCGCTCAACATGAAGGACATGGACGATTTAATTGAGCAAACGGTGCCAAGTGACATTCGCCTTGGGCGCGAGCTAGCGCTTGACGATCCGCGCAGCGAAGCAGAAGCACTCGATTACTTAGCGCAGCTTGCGCGGCAAAATCGCGTGGTTAAAAGCTATATTGGCCAAGGCTATTACGGCACTCATATGCCCGCGGTTATCCAGCGCAACGTGCTAGAAAATCCCGGCTGGTATACGGCTTACACGCCCTATCAGCCAGAGATCTCCCAAGGCCGCCTTGAAGGCTTGCTAAATTTCCAGCAGGTCGTGATGGATTTAACCGGCATGGAGCTTGCCAATGCTTCACTACTAGACGAAGCAACCGCCGCTGCCGAAGCCATGGCGCTTTGCAAACGTGGCAATAAAAAAAGCAAGTCCAACGCTTTTTTCGTGGCCGACGACGTTTTCCCACAAACGCTTGATGTCGTCAAAACACGCGCCGAGTTTTTTGGCTTTGAACTCATTGTTGGTGCCGCTGAAGACTTAGCCCAGCATGATGTGTTCGGCGCATTGGTTCAATACCCCTCAGCAAGTGGTCAGGTGCGTGATCTTGCGCCGCTGATAAGTCAGGCCGCTGAACGCAATATTATGACCTGCGTTGCCACCGATCTATTGAGTCTTGTGGTGCTGAAAGAGCCCGGCCAGCTGGGTGCCGACATCGTCGTTGGCAACTCACAGCGCTTTGGCGTGCCGATGGGTTTTGGCGGCCCACACGCAGCGTTCTTCGCCACCTCCGACAAACTTAAACGCTCCATTCCTGGACGCATTATCGGAGTGTCTAAAGATAGCCGTGGTAATACGGCACTGCGCATGGCCATGCAAACGCGCGAGCAGCATATTCGTCGCGAAAAGGCAACGTCTAATATTTGTACTGCCCAGGCGCTGCTGGCCAATATCGCCGGTTTCTACGCCACTTATCACGGTGCTGAAGGCCTACGTAAAATTGCCGGTCGCGTTCACCGCTTGGCAACGTTACTTGCCGAAGGTCTTAAGCATGCCGGTGTGTCGCTCGCCCATGGCAGCTGGTTTGATACGCTGTGCTTAACGGGCGTTGATGCAGGCAAGATTCATGGCCGCGCCATGACCCATGACATTAACCTACACTACTTTGCCAATGGCGATGTGGGCATCAGCCTGGATGAAACAACCACGGCCCACGATATAGCAACGCTGTTTGATGTTTTGCTAGGTGATGAGCACGGCCTTTCTATCGCAGTGCTAGACGAGCAGGTCATTGCAAGCGGCCTATCGGGCATTCCCTCTAGCTGCCAGCGTGAAAGTGACTTTTTGAGCCACCCGACGTTTAGCCGCTACCGCAGTGAAACTGAAATGCTGCGCTACTTAAAGCGCCTTGAGAATAAGGATCTATCGCTAGCACACGCGATGATCCCGCTCGGCTCTTGCACCATGAAGCTTAACGCCACCAGCGAAATGATCCCCGTCTCCTGGCCATCGTTTGCGCACCTGCACCCGTTTGCGCCTCGCGACCAAGTGGCGGGCTACCACCAGATGATCGACGAACTCTCGGCTTTCCTGGTAGAAGTGACAGGCTACGACCATCTTTCGATGCAGCCAAACTCCGGTGCACAGGGCGAATATGCAGGGTTAGTAGCCATTCGCCGCTACCAGGCCGCACAGGGTGAAAGCCATCGCGATGTCTGCTTAATTCCTAGCTCTGCCCACGGCACCAACCCTGCCTCAGCGGCCATGGTGCAGATGAAGGTGGTGGTGGTTGAATGCGACCAAAACGGCAACATTGATATGGTGGACCTGCGCGCTAAAGCCGAGCAACACCGCGACCAGCTATCAGCCATTATGTTGACCTACCCTTCTACGCACGGCGTGTTTGAAACAAGCGTGCGGGAAGCGTGCAACGTTGTTCATGACAACGGTGGCCAGGTTTATATCGATGGCGCCAACATGAATGCCCAAGTAGGTTTAACGCGACCCGGTGATTTTGGTGGCGATGTTTCCCACCTCAACCTGCATAAAACCTTCTGTATTCCTCACGGCGGCGGCGGCCCGGGCATGGGGCCTATTGGCGTTAAAGCGCACCTTGCTCCCTATGTCTCTAACCACGTCGTAACGCCCATCAGCGGCGTTAATGCGGATAGCGGCGCCGTCTCCGCGGCAGCCTTCGGCAGCGCGTCTATTCTGCCCATTTCCTGGGCTTATATTAAGATGATGGGCGCTCGCGGGCTGCGTGAAGCAACCGAGCTTGCCATCCTCAACGCCAACTACATTGCCAAGCGCTTAGAAACATCCTTTCCTATTCTTTATCGCGGAAAGAATGGCACAGTAGCACACGAATGCATCATTGATATTCGTCCGCTTAAAGGCGCTTCTGGAATTAGCGAAGAAGATATCGCTAAGCGCTTAATGGACTATGGCTTCCACGCACCGACTATGTCTTTCCCTGTGCCTGGCACGCTGATGATTGAGCCGACTGAGTCTGAGTCGCTGTATGAAATCGACCGTTTCTGCGATGCGATGATTGCTATTCGGGAAGAGATTGCGCGTGTCGAGCGTGGCGAGTGGCCGCTGGATAATAACCCGCTCGTGAATGCACCGCATACGCAGGCGGACCTTATGGATAACGACTGGCAGCGGCCTTATGACCGCCAGTTAGCAGCGTTTCCGACACCTGCTGTTCAGGCGGCTAAATACTGGCCTGCCGTTAACCGCGTCGACAATGTCTTTGGCGATCGCCAGTTGATTTGCTCTTGCCCAAGTATCGACGAATACCGCGAGTCGTAACGTCGATTAATCACAACGCCTCTGATGCCGAGATATTCAACGGCAACAGGGGCGTTTTTTCTTGCAGACGTTGAGCATGAAATCCGTTCAACAGCTTCTCATAGCGCTTTGGCAAAACGGAGTCACGCCGACGTAATAGATACAGCACTTCATTGACCGCATTTGGCAAATTAAGCTCTTTAACCTGACGCTGCCAGGGCGAGGTTTCTAGCACCAGCCGCGATACCACCGTAAATCCCAGCCCCCTGGCGACCGCGTCTAACACCATGCTCACTTCATTGGTAAAACCCTGATGCCGGAAATGCGTCATCGAACGAAACTCATCCGGATAATTCGCGCGCAGCAGCGCGTTAGCATGGTTGATGCCATCGTAATAATTCAGAAAGCCAATACCCATTAAATCTGACAAGGTACTGCCAGCAAAATCAGCGGGTACGACTAAGCACAGGGGCTCCTGGTGCCAAAGCGAGCAATCAAGCTCAGAATGACTCATTGCCTCAGTCACAATCCCTATGTCGTAACGCCCTTCAAGAAGGTCATTCACAATTTCATGGTTAAAGGCAAAGCTGTAATTGACCGTTAAGTTAGGATGCATTTGCTGCTGCCCTAAAATAAACGGGTAAAACATCAGACCGACACTTCCAGGGGATGCTATCCGGCAATCGCCGCTGTCTAAAGAGTCATCGTCCAGACCATGGCGGAACTGCTCGTGATCGGCAAACAGCTTCAAGGCATAGTCGTAGGCTCGGCGGCCCGTTTCGGTGAGCGTAAAGCTACGCCCCTTACGTTCCAGCAGCTCTTTATTTAAGTATCGCTCCAACTTGCGAACATGCTGGCTTACGCCAGGCTGAGTCATCTCTAAGCGGTGCGCGGTGCGTGTAAAACTCCCTGTTTCTACAAGCGTGATAAAGGTACGAAAATACTGGGCATTAAACATAGTTAATCGCCATGGCCTTGGGAACAGTCTTTTGGAGCAGTTTTGGGAACAGCTTTTTTGAGACAATTTCTACAAGGCAGTGTTTAAAAAAACCTATAAAACGGCCTCTACGAAACAGTCTTACTAAGCAAAAGGCTCTTTAGTCGCCATCACTTTATAACGCTTATAATAGCACAGCTGCGATACGCTCCCGTTGCGCTGTACCCACTGCTTGAGCGTGATAGTATGCATAAAGCAGTTATCAAACGATCATGGACAGCCTCACTAATGACCGCAAACGTTCAACCTCGCGCCACCCTTTCGAGTATCATTTCCCCTGAGGGAAGCCTCGAAGTACTTTCTCAACATGAAGTAAACCGACTCCATATCACGTCTCAAAACGGTCTGCATGACCTGCTAAGACGCTGTGCACTGGCAGTGCTGAATTGCGGCAATCCCACCGACGATAGCCTCGCTATTTTAGAAGCCTACAAAGATTTCGATATTGAGGTATTGCAACAAGATCGCGGCATTCGCCTAAAGCTGACTAACGCACCAGCAGAAGCATTTGTCGACGGCCGAATGATTCGTGGCATTCGTGAGCATCTGTCGTCGATCATTCGCGATATTGTGTACGTTTATAATGAGATTCACCACCATAACCGCTTCGACCTGAGCACTGGGGAAGGTACCACTAATGCGGTTTTTCATATTCTACGCAAAGCGGGCACGTTAAAGCCCGGTCGCGACCCAAGTTTAGTCGTCTGCTGGGGCGGCCACTCCATTTCGCGGGAAGAGTACGAATACACTAAAGATGTCGGTTACCACCTGGGCCTACGCGATTTAGATATTTGTACCGGCTGCGGACCTGGCGCCATGAAAGGGCCGATGAAAGGCGCGAACGTTGCTCATGCTAAACAGCGACGTAAAGAAGGGCGTTATTTAGGCATTTCAGAGCCCGGCATAATCGCGGCCGAAGCGCCTAATCCTATCGTCAATGAACTAGTCGTTATGCCGGATATTGAAAAGCGCTTAGAGGCCTTTGTGCGTTTAGGGCATGGCATAATCGTTTTTCCTGGCGGCGTGGGTACCGCAGAGGAGATTCTCTATTTGCTGGGCATTTTGCTGCATCCTAGCAACAAAGATATTCCTTTCCCGCTAATTTTTAGCGGCCCGGCTGATTCGGCAGCCTACTTCCAAAAAATAGACGAGTTTTTAGTTTATACCCTTGGCGAGGATATTCGTCGCTACTACACCATTATTACCGGTGATCCGGTAGCCGTTGCACGTAGCATGCGTCAAGGTATCGATGAGATTGCTGAATTCCGGCGCGCGCATCAGGACGCTTTCTACTACAACTGGCGCCTGACGATTGCACGTGACTTTCAAGCGCCCTTCGAACCTACCCATGAAGCAATGCGCGCCCTGGCACTGCATCGCCAACAGCCAACTCACGAGCTGGCGGCTAATCTACGCCGTGCTTTTTCAGGGATTGTCGCCGGCAACGTAAAAGAACCCGGTATTCGTGCAATTAAAGCCCACGGCCCCTTCGAGCTGACGGCTGAACCTGAGTTGATGCACCGCCTAGATGAGCTATTGACCTCCTTCGTCGCTCAGGGTCGTATGAAGCTTGATGGGCAGCCCTACACGCCCTGCTATGTGTTGAAATAGCCGGGCGTGTAATCAAATTGCCGCCTACTCACCATTCAGCCGCGTAGGTAAGGCGGCTGATTTTTTAGCTATCACCGGACCCGCCCATGCTAATTGCGTTTATTACGTTGTTAATTGCTGGAATCGTCAAAGGCGCGATAGGGTCAGGTGTCCCGGTTATTGTCGTACCTATTCTCACGATGCTGTACGACGTGCAGCTCGCTATCGCGATTCTGATTGCACCAAACCTGTTTAGTAACGCCTTACAGATATGGCAGTACCGTCATGATTTATTGCCACTTCGCTTTTTAGCCGTTTTTTCTATCGCTGGCGGCCTGGGCATCCTATTGGGAACCTGGGGGCTCGTAATATTATCGCCCGACATGCTGTCACTCGGCGTGGCTTGTGCGATTGTCATGTATCTGGTCATTAAATTGACCAGGCGCCACTTCACGCTCTCTTTTGAAACAGCTAAACGCGTGGTTATTCCTGCAGGGCTAATGGCAGGCATTCTTCAAGGGGCAGCAGGCATGTCGGCACCGGCTTCGGTGACTTTTCTTAATGCGATGCAGCTTGAACGACGCGTGTTTATTGGCTCAATATCGGTTTTCTTTGTCGCGATTACCAGCGTTCAACTGCCGGCACTCATTGCCACTGGCATTCTCACATGGGAACGTTTCATGCTCAGCATGATCGCCTTGATGGTGCTGCTAATCACTATGCCGTTTGGCGCCAGCTTAGGTAAACGTCTGCCTCACCGTTGGTTTGACAACCTTATCATGCTGCTTCTTGCCACCATCGCATGCAAAATTTTTGTAGATACCTTGGTCATCCGATAGTGCCAACGCGGGGCGTTCAGGCATGCAGGGGAACCAATTTATAAAAATCAGCCCTAACGTAATGACTTAAAGAGCGTACGACTCACTCATTCACTGCTGAAAGGAATTCACGATGCCGATGATTGATCAACTTAATAGTGGCAAAACGAAAGACTTCGCAAAACATTGCTATGAAAGCAGCTCTACCGACAAACTTCGTAATGCTGTTGAAGGGCAGGCAGACCAAGCAGAAATGGCCCATTGGGGTCTTAGCGAAGGTGAATGGAAAGAGGCAATGGCCGCAGCTTTAGCAGATCAAATGGAAGGAAAGTAACGGCGGCGTGTAGGCTCTAACCAATCAAAAAAAGCGCTACCGGGCAACCGATAGCGCTTTGAACGTTTTGGCATTTTTTTCAGTCGCTACTTTGCTGAGGATGCCATGGCATCTCCATATTGATCGCGCAAACGCTCTAGTCTGTCTATTTCACTAGCCGTCAAATCGGATGAATCCCACAGTGCCTGATCGTCTTTGCCGCGCACGCCTTCCACGCTAATCGTTAGCGTCGCGCTTTCAGGAATCTCCACGTTTCCCCATGGCCCAAACCGGTTGGGCGCAAGGCTCAGCGACTGGGTCTCCCCCGCCTCAATGCCACCGGCAATGATGTAATAGAAGGTTTCATCAACCCAGGGCGTTTCCCGGCCAGGACTCATCACCACCCCCCTCAGGAAAAGCTGCGATAAGGCCTGGCCGGTATCATTGGTCATTTTAAGCTCAATAACAGGTTCGGGAGCGCCATAAGGACTCTCGCTGATATAAAATCGAGCTTCATCAATGCTAAAACGCGCTAGCTGCTCTTTATCGCTTGCTGCTTTCGCCTGCTTTTCTTGAAGGCGGGACAATGTTCGAATGGCTTGCTCGCGCTCTCTTGAGCGCCGCTCTCGCAGTATCTCATCAGCACGCTTAATGACTTCGTCTCCCGTTAGCCCATGCATTTGAGCATTAGCCAACTCGGCAATCTCAGCGGCATTCATACGCTGCGGATTAAGAATATCGATGCCACCAAAGGTCGCGGTAGCAATGATGATCAGCGCTTTATCAAAATCGTTTCGTTTATAAACAGGCAGTGATTCACGCACGTTTTCGACAGAAACGACTGACGCAGGCATGGAGCTAGTATCAATTTTTGGATCTGAGCAACCAGCTATCATCAACAACGATAGTGATATGGCAGACAGCCTGACAAGGCTCCACATACAATCACCTCAAAACATCAGATAAAATTGCTGAGGAGCTTAACGGAAAGCGCTACTCACCACTACCCCTTGGTTTTTTTAGTGAACCGTTTGCATACTTTAAACAATATAATGTCTCTTCGACACAAGCCATCCTCCATGGGTTTGCCAGTCCTTCTTCAGTGCGGCATTTCGTGGACATTTATTGGGACGTGCTGACAAAAGGCAGCGGCAATATGGCCACTGCAAGCATCACTTCTTATCTAGAAAGGGCTTAATTTGACTAACCTCAGCGGCATAACATTTGTTACTTAAGCCGCATTTAACGCTTCAGCCGGTCCAAAGTGTTCAAAGTGGCGCATTGTTGCCGGCACACCTAGCCGCTCTAACTCTTGGTTTACCAGCGCCATAAAGGCATGCGGCCCAACGAAATAGCAGCGAGCCTGTGGTGACAAATAGTTAGCTAGCAGCGCGTTGTTGATTCGACCTTGATGATCACCGCCCGCCTGGTTTTCGTAAATAATGACCGTATTTAGCTGCTCAGGGTAGGACGTGCGCAGCTCAACCAGAGCATCGGCAAACGCGTGATGTTCAATATCTAATGCGGCATGTAGGTAGGTGACGTTTCTTCCTTGCTTAAGTGCCTGTTTAACCATTGGCAGCAAGGGCGTTTGACCAACGCCGCCGCTAATCAAAAGCAGCGGCTCGTTCTCACCGGCCAAGATCAACTCACCGGCGGGAGGCAGCAGCTCAATAATGTCACCGACGCTCAGCTGATCGTGAAAGTGTCGACTAGCAACACCATAATCTTCGCGCTTTATGGAAAGCCGATAAGAGCGGCCATTGGGTACATCTGAGAGGCTGTAGTGCCGATAAACCGGCTCCCCGTCGATAGACAGCTTCACACCAATATACTGCCCAGGTAGATGGGCGGCGACTTCCTGACCGTCTTCAGGTTCTAGAATAAACGAACGAATAACGCTGCTTTCCTGCTTGGTTTGCGCAATACGAAAACGACGCGTGCCACGCCAGCCACCGGGCTGTTGCTCAAAGCTGTTATAGCGCTGTTTTTCCATGTCTATCAAGATACTCGCCAACTCCTGATACAACCCACTCCACGCATCGGCTATTTCGGGCGTAATGGCATCCCCGAGTACTTCGCCAATGGCCGCCATTAAACACTCACCGACAATTGGATACTGACCCGGTTGAATATCCAAGGCTACATGTTTATTGACCACTATCTCTAACGTTTCACGCGCTTTCTGCGGCGACTGGCGCAGTTGAACATAGGCCAAGATCATGCCTGCTAGCGCGCGCGGCTGGCCGCCATTTTTTTGATGCGTCGAGTTAAATAATGGTTTTACCTGAGGGTAGCGTTCAAACATAAGCGGATAAAAACGCTGAGCAATGGCGTTCAGATGCTCAGCCACTACAGGAGCAGTCATTTGAATAATGCCTTCTTGCGCAGGAGTCAACATAAGCACCTCATAAGATATATTTTAAATACATCTTTAAGGTACCAAGTTTTCCTCAAGGCGTAAACATATCGTGAATATCGTTTCAGCATGCCTTGGCACGCCGTACAATGAGTTCTTTCTTGCGCTGATGGCTTGTATATGCACCTAACTCGCTATACCGATTACTCAATTCGCGTACTGCTATATCTCGCGGTTAAGGGAGAAGAACGGTCGACGATCAAAGAAATTGCTGAGGCATTTTCCATCTCAAGCAATCATCTAATGAAAATCGTCCAGGAGCTCAATCAAAAAGGGTATCTCACCGCAATACGCGGTAAAAATGGCGGGTTGCTGCTTTGCCGACAGCCAGAAACAATTTCTTTAGGGGCGTTGATTCGTGACACTGAGAGCGAGATGGCGTTGGTCGAGTGTTTTCGTGACGATAACAGCTGTGTGATAACGCCCTCATGCCGATTGAGGCCCATATTGGCGGATGCGCTATCGGCATTTCTTAGCGTATTAGATCAATATACCCTTGCCGACTTATTGCAAGACCGCTCTCAGCTTGCAACGTTGATGCGGATTCCTGTATTCACCATTAATGAATAGCTAATGGCTGGTCTAATGCACTCGCTCCGGACCATACGAAACACACAAAAAAACGCCGCTCGGTTTTAACCTAAGCGGCGTTTTTCAAAATATTTGGTCGGAGCGACAGGATTCGAACCTGCGACCTTTGCAACCCCATTGCAACGCGCTACCAAGCTGCGCCACGCTCCGCTGTCTTTATTGGACTTTACATCTTTGCCTCAAGACGGTGCGTATACTAGCCGGTTCGTGAACAAATGAAAAGCCCTTATAGCGTTTCTTTTCAAGTATTTGTCACACCCCACTGTTACCTTTCATACCCTCTTCACTCGCGTTGATCAGCTTCAAGCAGAAGATACGCCATGGCGTCATACACGCCAGGCGCGGCCACGAGCAAATGCTCTGAGTAGAGATCAGCTGGCACCGCTGACGGCACTTCGTATAAGTGCCCTACTCGTGCGCCCGCTTCTCGTGCTATTACCCATCCTGCAACAAAATCCCAGGGCGAAACACTTTCGTAATAGGCATCTAAGCGTCCACAGGCAACATCGCATAAATCTAGCGCGGCCGCACCATTGCGACGAAGATCTTGGCAGTGCATTAGCACTGCTTCTAAACGCTTTAGCAGCTGTTTACGCGACTCATGACGATAAGGAAAGCCTGTACCGACCAAGGTATGCATCAGCGAGTCTGCATTGCTCGGCTGAATGGGTTGACCATTGCAAAAAGCGCCTCCACCTTCTACAGCACTAAAGGTTTCGCCTAAAAATGGCGCATGAACAACGCCCACTTTGGCAATACCCTCTTCCATCCACCCTATTGAGACTGCTACGTGACGCAATCCCTGGGCAAAATTGACCGTGCCATCGATGGGATCTACGACCCAAAGATGTGATGCTTCCACATGCACAGCGCTTTCTGGGGCGAGTTCTTCACTCATTCGTGCTTCGCTTGAAAAGTGCTCTTCTAACCGCTTACTAATAAGTTGATCAACGGCAACATCAACATCCGTTACCAGTTCATTGTCTTTTTTCATCCGCCGTGAAAAACCTTGTTGCTCACGAGCGCGAACAATCATCTGGCCGGCTTCTTCAGCAATGGAAATGGCGATTTTGAGCCGCGACGATAGCGTGTGGTCAGTCATTGAATCTCCTATTTAGGATGACTAATGGATATAACTACACACCATAAGCTGACAAGGGATAATTTTCGAGTCGCATCAGCTTTTAATGAATATATTTAGCGCGGACTAGCCCCTCTTATCTGAGCGTAACGTTATACCCATCGTGTTAACCCTTAATTCAAGAATTCAACGACATTCAGAAGGCAAAAATTTAGGATCGATCTCGTTGTCACCACCCACTCTGCACTCCCAATTAATACCCTCACCACCTTCCCCATTAGGATCAAAAACTAGCGTGCCACCTGCTAAGTCACTAACAACCGAATTATCTTGCATTGTGATTACTGTTACGCCTGACTCACCTGGAGAAACATCAATACTTGCAACATATCTGCCCGAGAGCTGGTCTGGCGCAGAGAGCCCTGCTTGCTCATTATCATCAGGAAATTCACCGTGCGTTATACGGTACTCAGAAAGAGCTGCTTTGACAGGCGACATTAAACTCAAGGCCTCACCCACCTGCGCACGCCCTACATAGTTCTGATACTGGGGCACCGCGAAGGACGCCAAAACCCCAATAATAGCCACAACGATCATCAGTTCGATCAGCGTGAAGCCGCGCTGATTACTGCATCGGATTACCCGCATTTCTCTTAATGATAATGGCACAGTTAAGCTCCTGATATTTTTCAATAAAATTAAATATAAAACTAATTATAATGAGCTATAAAAATTAAAAAATAGCTCATTTTATTTAATATTACAAGCTAGAAACAACTGATAATTAATTTAAAACCACTCTATTATTATCATCAAAAATCGCGCTAAGCTGGCAGATTAAGCTGCCCAAGAAAGATACAAGCATTCGTTTACGCCTATCTAACATAGGTTTTCAGATGAGTCAGTCATATATTAAGCCTACGGTAAGCCATCCTATGCCTAACGCTGACGCTTTTAATACTAAACGCCGCCTTGTCCATCATGGGCTATTGACGGAGTCACAAGCAGACGCGGTGGAAATAGAGGCAAACAATCTAAAAATATCTTATTTTCAGTATGTTATTGATAGCGGACTGATTAAAACTGTCGAAGCAGCGGTAATAGCGGGCTATGAGCATAGGCTTCCCATCATCAATCTTGATGACGTTAATATTAATAGCTTACCACCAGCATCTGAATACCCAGCTAAGCTACTGCAGCGCCTTCAAGCTTTTCCATTGTCGCGCCATGGCCAGCATTTAATCGTGGCGGTCGCTTATCCATCGACATTGACAACGCTGGATGAACTGCAAATAGCCACGGGACTTAATATTGAATGCATACTCGCACCTGCAGATCAAATCTCTGCATCTCTTAATCGCTATCTTTGTTTAGATGAGCATGAAGATGACACGCTAAATGAACTGGATACTATTGATGCAGCTATTAACGACTTAAACACTGTGGCTAGGCAGCACATGGATCACGAAAGGCCCCTAGAAAAGTCCTTTCAAGACAGTGATGATGCGCCCGTTGTAAGATTTGTTAATAACATCGTGTCGGATGCGGTTCGTCGTGGCGCGTCCGACATTCATTTTGAGCCCTATGAAACACTTTATCGCGTACGCTTTCGCATAGACGGAATCCTCGTTGAAGTTGCACAGCCTCCGCTAGCATTGTGCAAAAGGATTGCTGCTCGTTTAAAAGTCATGGCGCGCTTGGATATCTCAGAACGACGTCTACCTCAGGATGGCTCACTAAAACTCAATATGTCGCGCACGCGCGCTCTCGATTTCAGGATTAATTCGCTGCCCACGGTTTATGGTGAAAAGATAGCGCTTCGAATTCTAGATCCCAACACCGCCCAGCTAAGCATCGAACAGCTAGGCTTTACCGATGAACAGCGTGACCACTATCAGCAAGCGTTAAGCCAGCCTCAAGGCATGATCCTAGTAACAGGGCCTACCGGTAGTGGTAAAACCGTTTCGCTCTATACCGGTATTAACATTCTCAATAAAGTTGAGCGCAATATATGTACTGCAGAAGACCCTGTTGAAATCAAGGTGCCCGGCATCAACCAGGTAAGCGTGCTACCAAAAATAGGCCTTGATTTTGCAAGCTCCCTACGGGCATTTTTGCGCCAAGATCCGGACGTAATCATGGTCGGTGAAATTCGAGATCTTGAAACAGCTGATATTACCGTTAAAGCAGCGCAGACAGGCCACTTGGTGCTATCGACTGTGCACACTAACTCAGCTGCTGAAACGCTCACACGGCTTGCTCAAATGGGTATTTCATCATTTAACATCGCTAGCGCGGTTACGCTCATCATTGCACAACGCTTGGCGCGCAAGCTTTGCCCACATTGCAAAGAGCCTGCGGAAATTCCTCATGAGATATTACGTAAACAAGGCTTCTGTGATGACGAAATTCTTGACTCGACTATCTACAAAGCTGCCAGCTGCAGCCTCTGCACGCAAGGCTATAGAGGTCGTATCGGCCTTTATGAAGTGGTGCCTATCACCGATGCCATTCGCCAGCTAATACTGCGTGATGCTAACGCGTTGGATATCGATCAACAGGCCCGTCGAGAAGGCTTTCTCAGCCTTCATCGCAACGGCTTATTAAAAGTAATGCAGGGTGTTACCAGCCTTGAAGAGATCCACCGAGTGAGCAAGGAGTAAGCCATGGCCCAACCTACACGCCTGCGACCAACTCGTGCCAATAAGCTTTCGCGCTGGAAATGGATCGGCAAAGGGCCTCAAGGCAGGCCGTTAAGTGGTGAAATGATAGGACGCAATAAGGCTGAAATAGCCGCAGCATTGCGCAAGCAAGATGTTGTGATCCGGCGCATCAGCAAGAAAAGTAACGTAGTTGGCAGTAGCCGCATTAACGCTAGTGACATCACGCTATTTGCCCGCCAGATGGCAACAATGATTCGAGCGGGCATTCCCTTACTGCAAGCGCTTCAAGTGGTCACTGAAAGCTTGAAGAAACCTACCATGGTGGCCGTCATGCAACGGCTGATGAGTGATATTTCGTCAGGCTCTAGCTTTTCTGACGCCTTAGCCCATCATCCAAAATACTTTGATCGGCTGTTTGTTAACTTAATAAATGCAGGTGAACAATCTGGTGCGCTGGATCAAATGCTCGATCGTGTTGCCACCTACAAGGAAAAAGTGGCGTCGTTGAAAGCGCGTGTTAAAAAAGCGCTGTGGTATCCCTGCACCGTTTTGGCGATTGGCACTGCAGTGACCATGCTGCTGTTAATCAAAGTTGTGCCCGAGTTCGAGGCTATGTTTCATAATTTTGGCGCGGAGCTACCGGCACTAACGCAGATGACAGTGAATTTGTCCGAGCTTGCTCAGCGCTACTGGCTCGCAGTGCTGGCCGTGATGGGTATCGCTGTGCTGCTACTCAAAATAAGTATTCAGCGTTCCCCAAGAGCTGCCTACCGCATGCATGCAGTGCTGCTTCACTTACCCGTGATAGGCGATATTGCACACAAATCCGCCCTGGCGCGCTTTTCACGCACTTTAGCAACGACGTTCGCTTCTGGCATCCCCCTGGTCGAGGGTCTAGATATAAGCGCCGGAGCCACAGGTAATAAGGTGTATGAGCGTGCGGTGCTACAAACACGTCGGGATGTCGCCACCGGGCATCCGTTACATTTTTCTATGCGTATGACAAACTGCTTTCCACCTATTGCTATTCAAATGATAGGGGTCGGGGAAGAGGCTGGCTCATTAGACGCCATGCTTAGTCGTATCGCCGATTATTATGAGGAAGACGTCGATAATAAAGTCGATGCGCTAACGTCGCTCATGGAACCCATTATCATTGTTATATTAGGTGCTGTGGTAGGTGGCGTTGTGGTCTCGATGTATTTACCTATCTTCGAGTTAGGTTCTGCTCTCTAAGGTTTCTATCATTTCAAAATGCTAAGGAGCGATATGTACCACCCTTCGCTTATCGTATGGCTACTGACTTTAATAGTTGGGCTGTGCCTGGGTAGTTTTCTCAACATCGTGATTACACGCCTGCCTGTGATGTTAATGCATCATTGGCGCAGCGAGGCTCGCGCAGCTCTTGAACTAGATGAAGAACAATCAACGCACTTTAACTTAGCAACACCTGGCTCTATGTGTCCACGCTGCGAAACCCCTATTGCTTGGCACGACAATCTGCCTGTTATCGGCTGGGTAAAGCGTCGTGGGCGCTGCGCAGAGTGTAAAATCGGCATTAGCTTACAATATCCCCTAGTGGAAATAGCCGGCGGCCTACTAGCCCTAGCGGTGTTATCGCTTCACGGACTAAACGCACAATCAGCGTTTATTTATGCCGCCTGCCTGATGCTGCTGGCGCTCGCCGTGATCGACTTTCGCACTCAGCTGCTACCCGACGTAATCACCATCCCCTTGCTATGGGCAGGGTTGCTGTTCCAGCTTATCTTCCAACCGTTTATGCTATCGGATGCCGTCATTGGCGCAATGGCAGGTTACTTAATCCTGTGGAGTTTTTATTGGCTATTCAAACTGCTCACTGGTAAAGAAGGTATGGGCTTTGGCGACTTCAAGCTACTCGCAGCACTTGGCGCTTGGCTGGGATGGAGCTTTTTACCACTGTTGCTAATCCTTTCCGCAGGGCTTGGAGCTATGGTAGGGCTCATCGCACAAGCCTGTTTGCCACATTTGCGTGGGAAGCCACTACCCTTCGGCCCATTCCTAGCGCTCGCGGGCTGGGTAGCATTATTAGTCGGTGATGAGCTTATGTCGCTATATGTCAGTATGATTATTTAACACTTAGCCATTTAAAACTTAGCCATTTGACACTTCACTATATGAGGCGCTAATGATTATCGGATTAACCGGGGGGATTGGATCAGGTAAGTCTACCGTTGCTCGTGCCTTTGAAACGTTTGGCGCCGCCTGGATTGATGCCGACGATGTTGCTAGAGACGTAGTTGCCGCCGGGGAGCCCGCGCTGATCGCGATTAAAAATCGCTTTGGTGCTCATATCATTTGCCAAGATGATGGCACGCTCAATCGCGCCGTTTTACGTGACATTGTATTTAAAGATCCAGAACAACGGCTGTGGCTAGAATCAGTCACGCACCCCAAAATACGCGAGCGTATTCTAGAGCACTTGAAGCGGCTTAAATCCCAGGGCGCGCCGTATGTTCTGCTAGTGTCGCCGCTACTGTTTGAATCGGGTCAAAGCGAGCTGGTCAGCCGCTGCATCGTTGTTGATGTGCCCCAAGCGCTGCAACTATCCAGGACGCTAATGCGAGATGGGGTGAGTGAAAGCCAGGTGCGTGCTATTCTCGCGGCCCAACTTACACGCGACCAACGGCTAGCAAAGGCAGATGATGTGATTGATAACAGTGGTGACCACGCGAGCATGAGAAAGCAAGTGGCACGACTTGATGCATCCTACCGGCAGCTACTTAACTGCTGATCCATCGCATTTGTTACCGCAAACGGAGTTTTTATGGCTAGCCCTGCAAATGATTCCCCACTCGAGGTTAACTGCCCACAGTGCGCCAAGCCCGTTCAGTGGCTACCAGAAAGTACGTATCGCCCTTTCTGCAGCAAACGCTGTCAGCTGTTAGATTTAGGCGCCTGGGCCGACGAATCACACCGTATATCAGGTGAATCGGCGATGGATGAAGCTGATATCGAAACACTGTTAGCGCAAGCGGATAAAGATGCGCCCCTTTCTTAGACAAAAACGTCAATCAAAGCGGCCTTAGCGAGCCACGTAACTAACCATGACTACCAATAAACCAGGATCAGCGTCACCCGCCGCCTATCAACTGCTGCTCAAACTAGAGCAGCAGTTTGACTATTTACTCGCCACCATAGATACCGCTGCCTCGCTATACGAGCAACAATCACCGGCGACTTGGGTCTTTCATCAAACGACGCCTTCGCATCACTGGCTGCGGGAAGCACTGTTCGATATGTGGCATGGGCAGGATCAAGATGGTCGTGAAACACGCAATTACATTTCTATAGTGGCAGCGAACGATGAACTGCTTGCCGCGATAGGCGCTATCAATCAAGCTAAAAAAATATTTAGCGAACTGCTACAGCGCACGAAAGAAGCTCACCCACAGTCTCTCAGCGATGCTAAAAACCGCCTACCTAAGCGCCACCCGCATGTTGATGCGGTGCTTCAACGCAACGGGCTAGCACGCTTGCATCTTAAGCAAAGTTGGCGGCAGCTACCTATCGCACAGGCACCTGTTTCACGCGTTCGTTTTGCGTGGTATAGCAGCGGCCGTTCCATTAAGCGACTAACGGTACAAGAAGCAGAACATAAGCTATTACAGCTAGATACCGATGCCTCTCATATCCGCATCCAGTTGCGTCAACTAGCGGGCATCCCAAGCAGTGAGATCCTTGCTCAGGTACAAACACAGGCACCGCTGATGCGTGCAAACTTATTTTTTACCGAACCGCTTGCAGACGGACATTCAAGACAAGCATTAAATGCCGCTATGCCCATATTTGTACCCGATAACAATCAGCGGCTGCCACACATTAATCTACCTGCGCTACACCCCCCCACAACCCGTACTCGCGCTCGACGTCGTGATGAGAAAATAGAACAGGAAATATTTCTACCGAGCATACGCGTTTATCGCTACAGGTAGCGCAGGGTAACTCCCCACGCCTTACTTAAGACTGCTCACCGCTAGGCACCGTGTCTCGTTGCCATAATCCATGGGAAAGTAGCGTCTCAGACAGTTCTGCTAAATCATAATGCGTAAAATCATATTCGCTTAACAATGCTTCAAAGCGCTGCTGAAAAATACGCCCCTGCTCATGCTGTTGCTCTTCCTGCTTCGCGTCCAAATCATCTTGTTCAAGCGTTGCAAGCGATCGTACCGGTGGCCCTGTAGGAATATCGAAATCACTATCGGGGTCATCTAACTGGCGCAATGCTTGCGCAAAAGCATCGTCTAACTCACGAAATTTACGCAGCTTATCGCGCTCATCTAACTGCTTTTGAACCTTTTGATATTTCATCGATGTTTCATTTACACCTTGCTTGAAATGATTGATATGACTACCAACGCAGCATTTTCTTTAAAGCAGATATCAAACACATGAAACGATTAGGCAATATTTAATTACCATCTACTTGCCTGGATGACGATATGATCGCCATATTTTCCAAAGCGATAAGAACGACCACTAGCAAAGTACTTTACAGAAAAGATAAATACAGCTATCGCATACCGCCATATTGCTGCCATTTACCTCATTAATATAGCGTAAATGAGTTACGTCGTAGGGACAAAGACCATGCTTATTTTGCATAGTTCAAGCGGTGTCAAAAACAGTTCAGACCCAGTCACTACTCACAACGGCTGTATGCCTTACCGCGCCATAGATCACTCGTCGCACACAGTAACAAAGCCTTCGCCCCCTCCCCCAAAAAAGCCTTCACGGGAGAACATTCTACATAGAGACTGACAAACAGCTATTGAGGCACAGCTGGCACTGAGCTATACATGCTGGATGCAAACAGTTAACGCGCGATTAGAATAACTCTTACGAGGTTGAAGCATAAACATGTATGTTGCCAATAAAAAACCGGCATTTCTATAAAGAAATGCCGGTGACTAAATAGCTTAGTCTTCCATGCGTACCAGCCAAGATTCAACGGCTTCATCGCCATGCTCATCTTTCCAGCTACGCAGGCCTTTGTGATTGCCGCCACGCGTTTCGATCACTTCGCCCGTCTTAGGATTTTTATAAATTTTAAGACGACGCTTACGACGCGCATTGCCACTTGCGGTGACTTTAGCACCACCACGTTGCTCAGCAGCAGGATCTAACAATGCAATAACGTCACTCGGGCGCTTTCCAAATTCTGTCATCAGAGCTTCAAGTTTAGCTTTGAACTCTAATTCGCTTTTTAGCCGCTGATCGCCCTCTAGACGCTGAAGGTCTTCCTGCAGCTGTTTTAGCTGTTGTTCTTTTTGAATATATTCGTTAAGTAATGACATCGGGGTTCCTTTAGTATCATATCCAACTGAACAGGGTCCAACTGGCTTAGGTGCAGACTTTACAACACTGGCACCCACTAGTTCAGAATGCTAGGACATTATTCCTGTAAAATAGCTAACTGACAACAGTCTAGTTGATTTTTACTCAATTACTATTCGTTTTTAAAACTTATAGCATTTTAATCAGCTTGAACCCTAACCAGTTTCAATCAATATGAAAGCCCGACAATTCATATATTACAAACAAAAGCGCCGCCCATAAGGGCGGCGCTTTTACAAACCAATAACTAATATACTATTAGTCTTGGCCCATTTGCTGCTTGATTAGATCACCGATAGTGGTCGGACCACCTGCAGTTTCCGGCTCTTGATCACGCAGTTTTTTAAGGTTCTGACGCGTATCGTCTTGGTCCTTCGCTTTAACCGACAGATTAATCTGACGGCTCTTACGATCAACGCTAACAATACGTGCTTCGACGCTGTCACCTTCATTCAATACATTACGCGCATCTTCAACGCGATCAGCACTGATTTCAGAAGCCTTCAGCACAGCAATAACGTCAGTCGCCAGCTCAACCTGAGCTTCTTTAGCATCAACTTCAATGACGCGACCGGTTACGATGCTGCCCTTATCGTTAACTGACAGATACTCAGCAACGGGGTCTGAATCCATCTGCTTGATACCCAGCGAGATACGCTCACGCTCTGGATCAATAGACAAAATAACGGCTTCAGCTTCGTCGCCTTTCTTAAAGCTGCGTACGGCTTCTTCGCCAGTATCAGTCCAAGAAATATCAGACAGGTGAACTAGACCGTCGATACCACCTTCAAGGCCGATGAAGATACCGAAGTCAGTGATTGACTTGATGGTACCTGAAACACGGTCGCCCTTGTTGTAATCAGTGTTGAAAGTTTCCCACGGGTTAGCAGTACACTGCTTGATACCCAGAGAAATACGACGACGCTCTTCGTCGATATCCAACACCATGACGTCAACATCATCGCCCACTTGAACGACTTTAGACGGATGGATGTTTTTGTTA
This sequence comes from Halomonas sp. AOP12-B1-6, assembly GCF_052379225.1. Lineage (NCBI taxonomy): Bacteria > Pseudomonadati > Pseudomonadota > Gammaproteobacteria > Oceanospirillales > Halomonadaceae > Halomonas > Halomonas sp. AOP12-B1-6. The sequence continues at coordinate 174,498 of NZ_JBQSYK010000004.1, read as the reverse complement.
GTCCAGTCCATTTCAGAAACGTGAACTAAACCTTCAACGCCCTCTTCCAGCTCAGCAAAGCAGCCGTAGTCAGTCAGATTAGTGACGACCGCGTGCACTTTCATGCTTTCCGGATAACGCTCTTTGATATTGACCCACGGATCTTCGCCCAACTGCTTCAGACCCAGTGAAACGCGATTACGCTCACGGTCAAACTTCAGAACTTTGACGTTAATCTCGTCACCAACAGCAACGATCTCAGACGGGTGCTTAATACGCTTCCACGCCATGTCAGTAATGTGCAGCAGGCCGTCAACACCACCTAGGTCTACGAAAGCGCCGTAGTCTGTCAGGTTTTTAACGATACCTTTAATCTGCTGACCTTCTTGCAGAGTGGCCAGAAGCGCTTCGCGCTCAGCACTGTTCTCTGCTTCCAGAACCGCACGACGAGATACAACAACGTTGTTACGTTTCGGATCGAGCTTGATGACTTTAAAGTCTAGCTCTTTATTTTCCAGGTGCGCAGTATCGCGAACTGGACGAACGTCAACCAACGAACCCGGCAAGAAGGCACGGATAGAGTCAACTTCGACCGTAAAGCCGCCTTTAACCTTACCGTTAATAACGCCCTTGATGATTTCGTCTTTCTCGAAGGCTGCTTCCAGAATCTTCCAAGCTTCTGCACGCTTGGCTTTTTCACGGGACAGACGCGTTTCACCGAAACCATCTTCAACGGCTTCAAGTGCAACATGTACGTCGTCACCGATAGCGATGTTCAGATTACCGTGTTCATCGCGGAACTGTGATGCAGGGATCTGACCTTCAGATTTCAGACCAGCGTTGACAGTAACCCAGTCACCGTCAATGTCGACAACTTGAGCGGCGACAATAGCGCCTGGCTCCATGTTGATGTCGTTAAGAGACTGTTCAAACAGCTCAGCAAAGCTTTCGCTCATGGTGTTCCTACGTAATTACGTTGTTGAGGCATAAATGCCTTCTCCGCACCACCAGCAAGTGCGGGCCTAATGTCACTCAGCCTTCGGGGGTGTTAACGCTGGTTAGACCTGACCGGGCTCACCGATGTGAGTTTAGTGCCCTGCCACGTCGTGACACCTATCCAAAAGCGCCGCAAGGGAGAATCACACGCCGCTTACAAGCCCACGTTGGGCTAGCAGTTCGGTCAGTCGATCAACCACTTCCGGTATGCTCAGACGCGTGGTATCAAGCGTTATGGCATCATCTGCCGGCTTGAGAGGTGCCACGCTGCGCTGCATATCACGTGCATCGCGTGCCTGAATCTCCTTTAAAAGACTCGGAAGACTAGCATCCACCCCGGCTTCCTGCAACTGCAGATAGCGCCGGCGAGCGCGTTCGTCGGCGCTCGCCGTTAAAAAAATCTTCAGCGGGGCATCAGGAAAGACCACCGTTCCCATATCGCGACCGTCCGCCACAAGCCCCGGCGCTTGACAAAAATCACGCTGGCGTTGCAAGAGAGCTTGGCGCACTAATGGCAAAGCGGCCACCCGCGAAGCACGCTCACCGGCGTCTTCGGTGCGAATGACTTGGCCGACATCATCACCTTCAAGCATTGTTCGCGGCCGGCCATCCTCAATCGGGAACGCAACATCCAACTGCTCAGCTAAACGCGCTAAAGCAATTTCATCGTCTGCGGCCACATCATGATTAATGGCCGCCTGCGCCGTTAACCGATAAAGCGCACCGCTATCTAGCAGATGCCAGCCCAACCTCTCTGCTACTAAACAGCTGATAGTGCCTTTACCGGCACCGCCGGGGCCATCAATCGTCAGAACGGGGACACGTTCATTCATGCGCGCCCTCCACGCTGATGCCCATGCCTATACGCGTGGCTAACTCAACAAAATCCGGGAAAGAGGTGGCCACGTTGGCACAGTCTTCAATGACAATGTCATCACCAGCGCGCAGCGAAGCGATCGCAAAGGCCATAGCAATACGATGGTCACCCAGGCTATCAATGCGCCCACCGCCATAGCTGGCGACCTGCGCATTACCATTACCGGTAATATCGATGCCGTCTTCTACCACGGTGTGCTGAACGCCTAGAGTAGCAAGACCATCCGCCATTGCCTGAATACGATCTGATTCTTTCACGCGCAGCTCTTCTGCCCCTCTAAGCCGCGTTATGCCCTCTGCATTTGCAGCGGCAATAAACAGCGCAGGAAATTCGTCAATCGCCAGCGGCACTTGATCAACGGGGATATCGATTCCCTTTAGCGGTGCGTAGCGAATGCGTATATCCGCCACCGGCTCGCCGCCCACTTCGCGCTCATTCTCTAGCAGCAAATTAGCGCCCATCAAGGTAAGGATATTAATCACACCTATGCGCGTTGGGTTAATGCCCACGTGCTTAAGGGTAATATCAGCCTCTGGGGTAATCGCCGCCGCGACTAAGAAAAACGTCGCTGAAGAAATATCCGATGGCACGTCGATAGGAGCTGCGGACAGCTTGCCGCCGCCCTGAAGCCAGCACGTATCGCCATCACGAGAAACCGCATAGCCGAAACCGTTAAGCATGCGCTCAGTGTGATCACGCGTGGGGGCAGGCTCACGCACTCGCGTTTCGCCCTGTGCGTACAATCCGGCTAACAATAGGCAAGACTTCACCTGCGCACTGGCCATAGGCATATCGTAATGAATGCCTTTCAGCGCAGCGGCACCGCGAATTTTGAGCGGCGGACGTCCGCCCTCAGCGGTATCGATCGTCGCTCCCATTTGGCGCAGCGGATCGGCTACGCGCCCCATCGGCCGCTTAGTTAGCGATTCATCGCCGGTTAGCTCGCTGTCGAATGCCTGACCGGCCAGCAGACCAGAAAAAAGTCGCATAGCGGTGCCGGAATTACCCACGTAGAGCGGCCCAGCAGGCGCCTTTAGACCGTGCAGGCCTACGCCATGAATAGTAACTCTCCCCTGCTGCGGCCCTTCAATCGCCACGCCCATTTCACGAAATGCCTGCAGCGTCGCTAAGCTATCTTCGCCCTCTAAAAAGCCTTTAACTTCAGTCACACCTTCCGCCAGCGCACCCAGCATTATAGAGCGATGAGACATAGACTTATCGCCCGGCACGCGCAAATGCCCTTTTGCTTGGCCGCCTGGCCGCACACGGTAGGTCACCTTACCTTGTGGTTGCATATGATATTCCGCCTGATAGCTGGTTTTATTCAATAAAGAGTCGAAATAGTGCCGGGCATGGCTGGCGCGATCAAAGGTGGCAATCAGCGCATCGCTATCACCGGACTCTACCGCATGACGAAGGCGCCCAAGCCCTGCTTCAAAATCATCTAGCGATGCCAATACCGCGTGTTTATTGGCGATAAAAATATCTCGCCACATGACCGGATCGCTACCCGCAATCCGCGTAAAATCACGAAAACCACCCGCCGCATAGCGAAAAATATCGAGTCGCTCATCCTGACGAGCAAGCGTATCAACTAGCGAAAATGCCAATAAATGCGGCAAGTGGCTGGTCCGTGCCAATACCTGGTCATGGCGCTCAACGTCCATCTCCAACACCTCGGCACCGCAGTCTTGCCATAGCCTGCGGACTCGATCCAAAGCATCGCGGTCAACGTCAGGCTCTGGTGTCAGAATTACTTTATGATCCACATATAATTGTGGGTTTGCGGCTGCTACACCGCTTTTTTCTGAACCTGCAATCGGGTGGCCTAACACCAAGTTAGTCGGCACTCTGCCAAACACACGCAGCGCGCAGGCCCGAATGGTTGCCTTAGTACTGCCGACATCCGTCATAACGACATTCGGGGCAGCCCTTGGCAGCGCATCGGCTAGGTTAGCCATAACGCTCTCCATGGCCAGCACCGGCACTGCCAGCACGATCATAGAGGCCCCTTCCACCTGTTCAGCAAGACAAGTGCCACCTGAATCGATCAAGCCCATTTCAATCCCGCGAGCGATCTCATGCTCATCAGGATCGCAGGCAACTATCTGCCCCTGAAAACCCGCCACGCGAAGCGCGGATGCCAATGAACCGCCAATTAACCCTAAGCCAACAATTAACAACCGCGACTCATGAGATGCAGACTGACAGAGATGTTCCGATGCCATCAATGTCACAGCACGCCTATGGGATAAGAACCTAGCACCCGCAAGTCAGCCGCACGCAGCCGTACTTCTTCAAGCACCGCGGCAACGCGTGGCTCATCACGATGGCCTTTAAAATCAATGAAAAAGACGTAATTCCAAACACCAGTACGCGAAGGACGCGTTTCAAGGCGGGTTAAGTCAATTTGATGGCGATGGAACGGCTCTAGCAGCGCGTGCAACGTACCCGGCTGGTTGCGCATAGCAACCACAATAGAGGTTTTGTCCTCGCCAGCCATCGGCACATCCTGATTACCAATAATCAAAAACCGCGTGGAGTTATCAGGGCGGTCTTCAATCTTCTCGGCGATATGCTCTAGGCCATAAAGTTTAGCCGCCATATCGCCAGCAATCGCCGCGCTGTGCCACTCGGTTTTCACCAGCTTTGCCGCTTCAGCATTAGAAGACACCGGCACACGCTCAGCATGAGGATAGTGGGCATCCAGCCATTTACGGCACTGGCCGAATGACTGGGGGTGTGAATAGATGCGCGAGACTTTGTCACGGCGGGTCGTTTCACTGACCAGCAGGTGATGATGAATACGCAGCACCACCTCACCACAAATTTTGATCGAGGAGTCCATAAAAGTATCAAGGGTGTGGTTGACCACACCTTCAGTGGAATTCTCCACGGGCACAACGCCATAATGAACGGCGCCCGCCTCTACCTCGCGAAACACCTCATCGATAGCCGCCATTGGCAGACTAACGGCGCTTTCACCAAAGTGCTTAAGTGCCGCCTGCTGTGTAAACGTACCCTCAGGACCTAAATACGCCACTTTAACCGGCTGCTCTAATGCCAAGCAGGCCGACATAATTTCGCGAAACAGACGCGCCATTTCTTCGGAATCGAGCGGCCCTTTGTTCAAAGCCATAATGCGGCGCAGCACCTGAGCCTCTCGCTCAGGGCGATAAAACACCGCGTCCTTGTCTTCAGCCAGCTTAACGTTGGCTACCTGCTGAGCGCAGCTAGCGCGCTCGCTGATCAGCGTTAGAATCTCGCTATCAAGCTGATCGATACGCTGGCGAAACTCGTCTAAGTTGATCGACGAATTGGACATGGTGATTTAGCCCCTTGTTTGTTCGAAATCAGCCATAAATGCAATTAATGCATCTACTGCAGACTCAGGCACCGCGTTATACAGGCTGGCACGCATACCACCGACGCTACGGTGGCCTTTTAAATTCAGCAAACCTGCGGTGTCGGCTTGTTGTAAGAACGCCTTATCCAGCGCTGCATCGGCCAATACAAAAGGCACATTCATCCGCGAGCGATTGGCCTTAGCAATGGGATTGCTATAAAAATCGCTGGCGTCAATCGCAGCATACAGTTTGTCGGCTTTACGCTGGTTAATAGCGTCCATAGCGGCCAAACCGCCAACGTCATCTTTAAGCCACTGAAAGACCAAACCGGCCAAGTACCATGCGTAGGTCGGCGGGGTATTCACCATCGACCCTGCTTCAGCCAGCATTTTATAGTCAAACAGAGAGGGAATATTCGCCTGCGCCTGGCCTAACAGATCGTCACGAACGACCGCGAGCGTTAATCCGGCAGGACCAATATTTTTCTGTGCCCCGGCGTAGATAACGCCAAACTCGCTAACGTCGATGGGCCCCGAGAGAATATTCGATGACATATCGCAGACCAACGGCACATGACGGCCATCAGCCCGCTGCGTGTCAGGCGTATAGTCAAACTCCAGGCCACCAATTGTTTCGTTAGAGGTGTAATGCAGATAGCCTACGTCGTCACTCAGCTTGATGCTATCGCGTGCGGGCACCGCCGTATGTCCATTGAGCTCACTGCTGGCCGACACATGGCAGTCGAAACCAAGGCGCTTAGCCTCAGAGAGTGCTTTTTTGCCCCAGATACCCGTCTGAATAAAGTTGGCGCTACCGCCCTGGCCCAACAAGTTCATTGGCAGCATGGCAAACTGCATGCTAGCGCCACCTTGCAAAAACAGTACTTTATAGTTCTCAGGCACATTCAGCAGCTGACGAAAATCGGCCTCAGCACGCTCTGCAATGGCAATAAACTCATCGCTGCGGTGGCTCATTTCCATAACAGAAAGGCCACGACCTTGGTAATCCAGCAGCTCTTCACGCGCCCGTTCAAGCACGGCTACTGGCAGGGCCGCGGGCCCTGCGCAGAAATTATAATGACGTGTCATCAGTCCCCGTTTCCTGTGCATCATCGGATGATTCGCCTGCCTCGGCACGCTCAAGGCTGTTTTGTTCAAGACCGTCCTCGACAAGAGCACCAAGCTCATCAGCTTCTTCCGGCTCACCGATTTCTTCCGGCTCATCAACGCGGACTGTCTTGACCAGCTTCTCTTCTTTACCCAGGCGAATCAGCATCACGCCCTGGGTATTACGCGACGTGGTAGAAACTTCTTCTACGCGGGTACGCACTAGCGTTCCACGGTCTGTGATCAGCATCATTTCATCGCTGTCATAAACCTGCATCGCCGCCACCAGCGCTCCATTACGCTCGCTAGTTTGCATGGCGATAACACCCTGGCCACCGCGGCCACGCAGCGGAAACTCTTCAAGGCGCGTACGCTTGCCGTAGCCGTTTTCACTGGCGGTCATGATATAGATCTGACCGTCGGCGGTTTCGGCCGCAGCGCTCTCAACTGAGGCATCTTGCGTTTCGCCTTCGGCATCGGCTTCAGCATCAATCTGCTGACTCTTCGGAATAATCAGGCTGATGACTTCCGCATCACCCGCCAAGCGCATGCCGCGTACACCACGTGCGGTACGACCCATAGCGCGGGCATTGCCCTCTTCAAAGCGAATAGCCTTGCCATTAGACGACAACAGCATGGCATGATCATCACCCGTGGTAATTGCCGCACCGACGAGGCGGTCACCTTCTTCCAGATCAATCGCAATAAGACCGACGCTGCGCGGACGTGAGAACTGTTCAAGGCTCGTGCGCTTCACGGTGCCTTTGGCCGTCGCGAAGAAAATATAGTGCTCGGGATCGTAGTCACGCACCGGCAGAATAGCGTTTACCGCCTCGCCTTCTTCTAGCGGCAGCATGTTCACCAGCGGTTTACCGCGTGAACCACGGCTAGCATTCGGCATTTCGTACACTTTCAGCCAATACACTTTGCCGCGGTTAGAGAACAGCAGCACGGTATCGTGCGTCGATGCCACCAGCAGGTGCTCGATGACATCTTCATCTTTCATCGCCGTTGCGGACTTACCGCGACCACCACGACGCTGCGCCTGATAATCAGACAGCGGCTGCGTCTTGGCATAGCCAGAGCGCGACACGGTGACAACCATGTCCTCTTCGGCAATCAAATCTTCAATCGAAAGATCTAGATGACTGGCCTGAATTTCAGTCCGACGGTCGTCAGCAAACTGATCACGTACGGCGTGCAGCTCTTCACGAATAACTTCCATCAAGCGATCTGCCGAGGCCAAAATCTCGGTCAGCTCAGCAATTTTCGACAGAATAGACAGGTACTCATCAAGGAGTTTCTCTGTCTCAAGACCCGTCAAACGATGCAGGCGCAGCTCAAGGATGGCCTGGGCCTGGGCAGGCGACAGACGATACGACGTGGCTGCCGTGTTTAAGCCGAACCCTTCGTCTAGCTCTTCTGGCTTGCATGACGTAGCGCCCGCCCGCTCAAGCATCGCGGTTACCTGGCCAGGCGGCCAGGTTTTAGCCAGCAGCTTTTCACGCGCTTCTGCAGCGTTGGTCGAGGCCTTAATCAGCTCAATTACTTCATCAATATTAGAGATAGCGACAGCCAAACCTTCAAGCAGATGGCCACGCTCACGCGCTTTTTTCAATTCATAAAGCGTACGCCGAGTCACCACTTCGCGGCGGTGGCGAATAAAGGCTTCAAGCATCTCTTTGAGATTCAGCGTGCGCGGCTGGCCGTTTTCAAGCGCCACCATGTTAATCCCGAACACGTTTTGTAACTGCGTCTGGGCGAACAGGTTATTGACCACTACTTCGCCGGACTCGCCGCGCTTGATTTCAATCACCACGCGCAGGCCGTCTTTATCCGATTCATCGCGCAGCTCAGCGATGCCTTCAATTTTTTTCTCTTTCACCAGCTCGGCGATTTTTTCAATCAACCGCGCCTTGTTCACCTGATACGGCAACTCGGTGATGATAATGTGGTCGCGACCGGTTTTATCGTGATGCTCAATCGTATGGCAGGCGCGCACGTAAATGCGCCCGCGGCCAGTACGGTACGCAGACAAAATGCCCGCACGGCCATTGATAATCGCGCCGGTGGGGAAATCAGGACCAGGGATGTACTCCATCAGGTCATCCACCGACAGCGTGTAGTCATCAATGAGCGCCAAACAGCCGGCGATCACTTCACGCATGTTATGCGGTGGAATATTGGTCGCCATGCCTACAGCGATACCAGACGAGCCGTTGATCAGCAGATTAGGTACTTTGGTGGGCAGCACGGCGGGGATACGCTCGGTGCCATCGTAGTTATCTACCCAATCAACGGTATCTTTTTCAAGATCAGCCAGCAGTTCATGGGCAAGGCGCGACATACGCACTTCGGTATAACGCATTGCAGCCGCGTTATCCCCATCAATAGAACCGAAGTTACCCTGACCGTCGACCAGCACATGACGCATTGAAAAGTGCTGAGCCATACGAACGATGGTGTCATAAACCGCGCTATCACCGTGCGGGTGGTATTTACCGATAACATCGCCAACGACACGCGCCGACTTCTTATACGGTTTATTCCACTCATTACCTAGCTCATGCATGGCAAACAGCACACGCCGGTGAACCGGTTTCAGGCCGTCACGTACGTCGGGTAACGCGCGACCGATAATGACACTCATCGCATAGTCGAGATACGACTGTTTGAGCTCGTCTTCAATATTGACGGGCAAGATTTCTCTGGCGATGTCACCCATGAAAGTCAGATCCTTGGCACTGCGAGAGTTGAAAGCGCTTAAAAATACCGCCCATGAAGGCGCAGCATCTGGGCGCGCAAATATTCCCCATCATACCACCGCAAAAGCACCAAGGGCAGCCAGAGAGCCCAGCAAAGCCTTTTAGAGGCTAAATGCCTCTTTTGTGATCGTTAATGCGCTCAGCGTTTCACGCACATCACCCTCAATAGCGGCGGCTTTATTAGCCTTTAGCTCCAATAGCACAAACGTTAAATCCGCTTGGGCGATCAGCGTACCGTCCTTACGGATAATACGGTGGTGGCATAGCCCACTACGCTCCCCAACGTGGACAATACCGGTAAGAATTTCCAAGTCATCACCATGGCGTGCCGCGGCGAGATAATCAATATTCAAATTGACGACAACAAACGCCCTCCCTGCCTTATGAAGCGTTTGAATCATTTCGGGATATTGATCAAAAAAATCCCAGCGCCCCTCCTCCATAAACTCTAGGTAGCGGGCGTTGTTAACATGGCCATAGCCATCCAGATGATATCCCCGCACGCGCAGCTGAACTCGCGACAACGATGCTGTCATAGCCATTTCTCTCTCTTTAGCTGTTCAAAAACTAGCTGTTAAGAAAGCTAGATATGCAAAAAGTCAATCAAACACAAGTTTGAAACAGATGCAACAATGTGGATTGCCGGTAGCGTACTGGTAGGAATGCCACTCTTTCGCCATAATGTGCCACCTTTTGAACAGGATTGGCCTCATGTGGTTTAAGCACTTGCATATATACCGCCTGCACGACGCGCCTGAATTGAGCATCGATGCGCTCGCTAGCGCTTTAGATGAGCATTCCGCCAAACCACTGGGCAACGCCGATGCGCGCCGACTTGGCTGGACAGCGCCAGCAGGACGTCTGGGTAGCGGGCAGCTTGTACATGAAATCCAAGGGCATCGCCTGCTTTCAGCTCTGCGCCAAGAGCGCCTACTGCCTGCATCTGTCGTAAAAGAAGAAGTTGACGAGTTGGTAGCAGACATCGAGGCCAGTGAAGGCCGCAAAGTGACTCGCAAAGAAAAGACCGCCTTCAAAGAGCAAGTAACCGAAGACCTGCTGCCCCGCGCGTTTGTTCGTAGCCAGAAAATTGATCTCTGGTGGGATACCCGCGGCCAGCTGATTGGCATCAATGCCAGCTCGCGCACCCGCGCCGAGGATATCCTGGATTTACTGCGTGAAACGCTAGGCAGTTTGAAGGTCACGCCGCTCAGTTCGCAAACGCTCCCTATCCGTGCGATGACGACGTGGCTAGGCGACGCTGCCAGCCGCCCTGCCGACCTGCAGCTAGGCGATCAGGTAGAGCTCAAAGCAAAAGGCGATGATGGCGTGCTACGGGCCCGGCAAGTCGATCTTGATAGCGATGAAATTCAGCAACTGCTTGAAAGCGGCCGCCAAGCTAGCAAGCTCGCCATTAGCCTGGAAGGACGCTTAAGCTTTGTGCTGCATGACGATCTTGCGTTGAAATCATTGCGGTTTGGCGATGCACTCATTGAAGAAGCCGACCATGCTGACGACGGCGATGACGCCCTTGCTCGCCTGGAAACGGACTTTATTTTGATGGCGCAAGCATTGTCTGAAGACATTCCTCGCTTAATAGAATGGTTAGGCGGCGAGACGCAGCGGGAACCTGCGGCTCAGTAATGGGCTCTCAGTTCTCCATAGGGATTCAGTTCTCCGCAGGGATAGCGCATTCCTTCGCCTCGATACTATTCGTCGACACTTTTTATTTATCAGCCAACGGTTCGCATGACTCAATACAATAACGCTACCAACGTCTCTACCACGGCAGATCCATGGGCCGATATTCGGCCCTTTATGGATAATGAAGTGGCCGATGTGCTTGCCAGGCTCTCCCGCGATAACGAGCTGCTGGATGCGCTGACGCGTTTTCGGCTGCCTCGCCTAGCGCGCTGGGCCCCTTCGATTGCACGTACGCTTGCTAGCCGTGCAGTGCGCCGTGAAGTCAAAGATGTATCGAGCGTTTATGAGTTTCAAATGCGCATTGCGCATTATATGGAACGCATGATTCGCACCACGACGGATGCGTTTGAAGTCACCGGGCTTGACAAACTCGATCCTAACGGCGCTTACCTCTTTATTGGTAATCACCGCGATATCTCCCTGGACCCTGCTTTCGTTAACTACGCGCTGTACCAGGCCAATCGCGACACGGTGCGTATTGCGATTGGCGACAATTTGCTTAAAAAGCCCTATGTCACCGATCTGATGCGGCTCAACAAAAGCTTCATTGTTCCGCGCAGCGCGCGGGGCAAGCGAGCAATGCTGGCGGCCTATCAGCAGCTTTCAGCCTATATTCGTCACACCATTACCGAAGACCAGCACTCCATTTGGATGGCTCAGCGTGAAGGCCGCGCCAAGAACGGCATCGACCACACCGAGCCGGCCATAATCAAAATGCTCATCATGGCCAAGCGCCTTTCAGAACGCGACATGGTCTTTGGTGAAGCCATCGCCGAGCTAAAATTGGTACCCGTATCGATTAGCTATGAGTATGATCCTTGCGATGTGCAAAAGGCCCAGGAGCTGCATGATGTGGACACTCAGGGCAGCTACGCTAAGGGTGAATTTGAAGATATTCGCTCTATTGTGGCCGGCATCACAGGCTCTAAAGGCCGCGTAAGGCTGCATTTTGGCAGCCCGGTTGGCTCGGACATGGCAACGCCGGATGAAGTAGCCGCCGAAATTGATCGCCAAGTTATCGGCGGGTATAGGCTTTTCCCAAGCCATTACCTAGCCTTAGAAGCACTTGGTGAAGCGCCTGAGCTAGTGGCACGCAAGGCCATCACTCGACAAGATAGGGAACGCTTTAATGCTCGACTAGCCGAGGTTCCGGCGCCGCTGCGCCCTTACTGGCTTGCTCAGTACGCAAACCCTGTTAAGCATAAAGCGGGCCGTTTGACACTTTAAGGTAAAGCCGCTTATAGCAGACAAGTCATGCCCGTTAGCTGAAAAAATGCTATGGTCAGAATATTGATTGGTCTCGCTTGGTGTTAATGCTGATCGCGATCTTAAGGAGACACCCATGTCCGGTTCAGAAATTCAGAAAACACGTGTCATCAACGAGCTACGTGGTTTCATTCGCAAGTTGCTGGAAGACCCAAAAATTCTCGAGCAATCATTGGCCATTGCGCGTCAGCAGCTAACCGAGGGCAACAGCCCTGCGGCGATGGTGCGTATCGCCAACGAAATCTCTGACACCACCAGCGTGCATATTCCAGAAGATCCCGCTGAGCACTCTGACGCCGACAAACTCTTTTTAGAGCTACTGCGCGAAGTGGTCCAAGAAGAGCAGGCGCTGTATTAAGCGCTACTCACGGCAGCGCCATCGGCGAAGTGTTTAGCGACTTCGCCGCCTTGTTTGTTCCCGCCTCACCCGCACTCTTATCCACTCGGAACTAATCTTCACCATGTCTAACACCGCCACGCGCAATATTTTGGTGACTAGCGCGCTCCCTTATGCCAATGGAGCCATTCACCTCGGTCACTTACTTGAGTATATCCAGACTGATATCTGGGTACGTTTCCAGAAAAGCCGTGGCCAACAGTGCTACTACGTGTGTGCAGATGATGCTCATGGCACCGCCATTATGCTACGTGCTGAGCAGGAAGGCATTTCGCCTGAAGCGCTGATCGAGCGCGTTTCACAGGATCATCAAACGGACTTCGCGCGCTTTGGGGTTGGGTTCGACAACTATCATTCCACACACTCCTCTGAAAACCGTCACTTCAGCGAAATGATTTATAAGCGCCTGCGCGATAAAGGCCATATTGCTACGCGCGATATAGAGCAGATGTTTGACCCGCAAAAAGGACTGTTTCTCGCCGACCGCTTTATCAAAGGCACCTGCCCTAAATGCGCTTCTGACGACCAGTACGGCGACAATTGTGAGAAGTGTGGCGCAACGTACACTCCCGCGGACTTGATTAACCCGGTCTCGGCTATTTCCGGCGCAACGCCCGAAGTACGCACCTCGACACACTATTTCTTTAAGCTGCCCGACTTTGCGGATTTCTTACAGCTCTGGATTGATGATGGCCACGTGCAGCCGCAAATTCGCAATAAGCTCATGGAATGGTTTGAGTCTGGCTTTAACGAGTGGGATATTTCCCGCGACGCTCCCTATTTCGGTTTTGAGATTCCCGACGCGCCGGGCAAATACTTCTATGTGTGGCTAGATGCGCCGATTGGCTACCTGGCGAGCTTTAAGAATCTGTGCGACCGAGAAGGCATTGATTTCGACAGCTACTGGAAGAAAGGCTCTGAGGCCGAGGTCTATCATTTTATCGGCAAAGATATTGTCTACTTTCACGCTCTATTCTGGCCGGCCATGCTGCATGGTGCAGACCTGCGCACGCCCACTGCCGTCAACTGCCACGGTTTCCTAACCGTTGATGGTGCCAAGATGTCAAAATCTCGCGGCACCTTTATCAAGGCAGCCACTTACGCGGATCATCTAAACCCTGAATACCTACGCTATTACTTTGCTGCCAAGCTGACGTCCAAAGTGGATGACCTGGATTTAAACTTGGATGATTTTGCCGCACGGGTAAATTCAGACCTAGTTGGCAAGGTGGTCAATATCGCCAGTCGCTGCGCCGGTTTTGTGAAAAAGCTCGGCGGCGGGCAGCTAGCGGAGCACTGCGCCGAACCTCAAATGGTCGCCCGTTTTATTGCGGCCGGTGACGAGATCGCCCAAGACTTTGAAGCGCGTGAATTTAGCCGGGCCATGCGCCACATTATGGAATTGGCGGATGAAGCGAACACTTATATCGCTGAAAAAGAGCCCTGGGCACTGGCTAAGCAAGAGGGTCGCGAAGCCGACGTGCTTGAGATTTGCTCGGTAGGCATTAACCTGTTCCGCCAGCTAATGGTTTACCTTGCCCCGGTCATCCCAGCTATGGCTGAACAAGCGCGCGCATTCCTTAACGTTGACTCGTTAGACTGGCACAGCCGTCAACGCATACTGACCAGCCATTCGATCAATAAGTTTAAACCCCTAATGACCCGCGTTGAGCGCGACAAAATCGATGCGATGATTGAAGCGTCGAAGGAAGATCTTGTGGAAGAGCAAAAACTCAAAGAAGCGCCGAAAGGTCCGTTGGCAAAAGACCCAATCGCTGCCGAAATTGACTTTGAAACCTTTGCCAAGGTTGACCTGCGCATCGCGCGCATCGTTAAAGCTCAGTATGTCGAAGGCGCTGATAAACTGCTGCAGCTGACGCTCGACTTAGGCGGCGAAACGCGCAACGTGTTCTCCGGCATTCGCTCAGCCTATGCACCAGAAGCACTTGAAGGGCGCTTAACGGTAATGGTAGCTAACCTAGCCCCGCGCAAAATGCGCTTTGGCCTATCAGAAGGCATGGTGCTCGCCAGTGCTAATGAAGAAGGCATTTATTTACTAACGCCTGACAACGGAGCCGAACCAGGCCAGCGCGTCACGTAACGTATATAAAACACGCTATGTTAAAGGCAGAGACAGTGCGCTCTGCCCTTTTACGTTTTTAAACATTCATACTGCCACTTCGTACGACGTTAGTGCCGAGCAACCTATAGGCTAGCCCCTCATCAATCATTCAATCGCCCCCCTAGCAACTGCCGAGCTTTGTTCGCACAATACGCCATCATGAGTGAGCTATTTATTATTTTGATCAGCACTGCGCTGGTTAACAACTTTGTATTAGTCCAGTTTTTGGGGCTGTGCCCCTTCATGGGCGTCTCCAATAAGCTGGAGTCGGCCATGGGAATGTCGCTTGCCACCACGTTTGTATTGACCTTGGCATCGGCAGCAAGCTTTGTGGTTTATCACGGCCTACTAGTGCCGCTGGACGTAACGTACCTGCGCACCATCAGCTTCATTGTGGTCATTGCCGCGGTGGTTCAATTCACCGAAATTATGGTGCGCCAGCTGAGCCCGCTTTTGCATCAAGTGCTGGGTATTTTTCTGCCCCTTATCACGACTAATTGCGCGGTATTAGGCGTCGCGCTGCTATCGCTAAACCGCGACCTTAGCTTTTTTCATACCACGCTATACGGGCTAGGGGCGGCGCTAGGGTTCTCATTGATTTTGGTTTTGTTTGCCGCGATGCGCGAACGTTTAGCGGGTGCAGACATCCCGGCACCGTTTAAAGGTGCCGCCATTGCGATGATTACCGCAAGCCTTATGTCATTAGCATTTATGGGCTTTTCTGGATTAGTGCAGGGATGAAGGCCGCGCATAATGATTAACACACTGGATGTCATCAGTATTGTTAGCGCAGTGGCGGTGCTTACGGGCCTAGGCATTGGTTTTGGCGCCCTTTTAGGCCTCGCCAGTGAGCGCTTCAAACGTGAAGATAACCCGTTAGTTGAGCAAATTGATGCGCTCTTGCCCCAGACCCAGTGCGGCCAATGCGGCTATCCTGGGTGCCGCCCCTATGCCGAGGCGATAAACCAGGGCGATGCGCTCAACAAATGCCCCCCGGGTGGCGAAGCAACGATTCACGCGCTGGCTGATTTGTTAGGTCGCGAGTCAGCGCCGTTGGATGGCGAAGTGCAAAGCGAAGTTAAGGTAGCGTTTATTCGCGAAGCGGAGTGCATTGGCTGCACAAAATGTATTCAAGCCTGCCCCGTCGACGCCATTATTGGTGCCGCCAAGCTCATGCATACCGTGATTGAAGATGAATGTACCGGCTGCGACCTGTGTCTGGACCCTTGCCCCGTTGACTGTATCGATATGCTAACGCGCAGCAAGCCTCTCAACGATTGGCAGCCACTCAGGGCGCAGTCATCTAACGTCATTGCCAGCGACCGATCAGCGCTGCCTGAGGATGCTCATGCCGACCGCGTTTGATTTTCCAGGCGGTATTTACCCGCCCGAGCGCAAGCGTCGCTCTCAGCAATCGGCACTGCTTGAAGCACCGCTTCCTCGCCAGGTGATACTGCCCCTTCACCAGCATAGCGGCCAGCCCTCCACGCCCTGCGTTAACGAAGGTGATGCGGTGAAGGTCGGCAGCATTATCGCCCGCCAAGAAGGCATGATTTCAAGCCATCTACACGCCAGCATTAGCGGCGTCGTTGCCAAGATTAGCGCGACCCAGATAACCATCGACAGCGATGGACGTGATGACTGGCAGCGCTTGCCTGCGATGAACTGGCAGCTTAGCGAGCCACCTGCCCTTTTAGAGCGCTTAAACGACAGCGGTATTGTTGGATTAGGCGGCGCAGGCTTTCCCACCCACATCAAGGCACGGGTGATGGAACAGCATTCGATTCATACGCTGGTGATTAACGCCGCCGAATGTGAGCCTTACATCACAGCCGATGACCTCACGCTGCGCCACCATGCCGGTGATGTGTTCGAAGGCGCGCAGCTAATAGCCAAGCTATGCGGTGCAAGGCACATCGTTATTGGCATTGAAGACAACAAGCCTGAGGCCATTGAAGCGCTTCGCCAAGCGCTGCCACTTAGCCAACCTCTGACCGTTCAACTCAACGTCATTCCTACGCGCTACCCCAGCGGCGGTGAGCGACAGCTGATTAAAAAGCTGCTCAATCTTAACGTGCCAAGCGGTGGCCTGCCCGCAGACGTAGGCGTGGTGTGCCATAACCCCGGCACCCTACTGGCCTGTCTGCAGGCTGTACGTGACGGGCAGCCACTGGTCTCCAGAGTGGTGACGCTGACAGGCGACGCCATTACATACCCTGGCAATCGCTGGGTGCGCCTAGGCACCTCTATTCAGGAACTGCTGGAGCAGGTAGGCCTTAACCGCGCACAGCTGAGCCATGTCATCCAAGGCGGCCCCATGATGGGCTCTCCGCTGCTAACGCTAGCGACACCAGTCACGAAGCTCACCAACTGCTTAATCGCCGCAACGTTAGATGAGTTGCCGCAGGCTCCGGCTGAATCGCCCTGCATTCGCTGCGGCGAGTGCGAAAGCGTGTGCCCGGTGGCGCTATTGCCACAGCAGTTGCACTGGTACGCACGTGCCAAAGACGATGCCAGGATGGAGCGCTATCATCTGTTTGACTGCATTGAATGCGGAGCCTGTAGCTATGTCTGCCCGAGCCACATTCCGCTGGTCGATGATTATCGCGATGCCAAAAACCGCCTACGCCATCAGCGTATAGAAACGCTGAAAGCCGAGCATGCCAAGCACCGCTTTGAGTTCCGCCAAGCGCGGATCGCTAGGGAAGAGGCTGAGAAACAGGCCCGGCGCGAGGCCCGCCAGTCACAAAACCGCCGAACGCCGCCTGCGACTGCACCCGCTAACAGCGGAGAAGTTGACCTACGCGGTTTGCGGATTGCTCATGCTGCAGCCAAAGCGTCGGTCAAAAAAGCCGAAAAAACCTTGGCTCGGGTAGCCCAGGAAGACCCAAAACAGTCGCTTGAAGATCTCGAAATACAGCTTGCGACCGCGCAGGAAAACTTTCGCGCTGCCGATTTACAGCTGGCCCAGGCACGCAAGCAGCAGGCCGCTGAAGCGCCCGCGCCCGCGCCCGCTCAGAATAAGGAATCATTATGAGCATGATGCAGGCCTCTCAGACAGGCAGTGGGAACACCGCAGCCAAAAGGCCATCAACTGCGAACATCATGCGCTGGGTGATCATTGCCACCCTACCGGGCATCGTCACGATGAGCTATTTTTTTGGCCTTGGCGTACTGAGCAACATGCTGCTAGCTGCAGCGTTCGGTATGGCGTTTGAAGCGGCCATACTGCGGCTACGTAAACGACCGATACGCGTCACGCTGAATGACTCAAGCGCCCTGCTGACAGGTATTCTTCTCGGCGTATCACTGCCGCCTGCCAGCCCCTGGTGGCTAATCGGCGTGGGCATGGTGGCAGCCATCATCGTAGCCAAACAGCTATACGGTGGATTAGGGCACAATCCTTTTAACCCAGCGATGGTCGGCTATGCGCTGCTGCTAGTGTCATTTCCCACTTATATGACGCTGTGGGCACCCCCTCAAGGCGCTGTACCCAGCGACTTATGGGCTCAAATTAGCGGATCGCTACCGACAGCCCAGCTTGATAGCTTGAGCGGCGCCACGCCGCTGGATGCGTTTAAACATAAAAGCGAGGCGATGCTTGCCAGCGAATTCTGGGCAGCTCAGCCACTGCCCTCAGGAACGCTAGCCGCCTGGCGTTTAATCGCTATCGCCTGGCTAGCGGGGGGCCTACTTTTATTGGTGAAGCGCATTATCAGCTGGCACATTCCAGTAGCGATGCTGAGCAGCATGATGTTGCTGGCTACGCTGTTCTACCTTAACAATCCAAGCCACGCTGGCTCTCCGCTACTGCATCTGGTGACGGGTGCAACGCTATTCGGGGCATTTTTTATCGCCACCGACCCCGTTTCTGCGGCCACCAGCCGGCGTGGAAAACTCATCTATGGCGCCGGTATTGGCGCACTGATCATGATAATCCGCAGCGTGGGTGGCTATCCCGACGCGGTTGCTTTTGCAGTGCTGTTAATGAATCTCTGCGTACCTCTGCTGGATCTGTATAGCGTGCCTCGCCCAATGGGCCACGCAGCGCGCGGAGGTCGGCGATGACGCCACGCCAAGCTATGCAGCGTGGCGCAATCGCACTGGGCACCTTTGCACTGGTAACCGCCGGTAGCGTTGCTTTCACGCGCACACTCACCGTCGACCGCATAGCAACGCATCAGTTAGCTTATCAGCACCGTCAGCTTCAACAAGTGCTGCCCAGCGCGCTGGCTAATACGCCCATGAAGCGCGTATTAGAGAGTAGCTTCACGCTCCCCAACGCCGAACGCCTTGGGCTAGCTTCTGGTGCTCAGGGCTGGCGGATTAGCGATCAAGGCCGCAGCGCGCTGGTTTTCCCGGTAGTGACACGCCAAGGTTATAATGGCGAAATTCATCTTTTAATTGGCATTGATGGACAACAGCGAATTACTGGCGTACGCGTTACCCAGCACCAGGAAACGCCGGGTTTAGGCGATGACATTGAGCGTCGCCGCAGTGACTGGATTACCGATTTTGACGGTCTGGATTTAGACAGCCTGCGACCCGACGACTGGGCGGTTGATAAAGACGGCGGTCATTTTGATGCCTTTACGGGGGCCACCATTACGCCTCGCGCCGTGGTTAATGCCGTGCACAACGCATTGCAATACGCCGCCGACACGCCGCTAGCTATTCCAAATGAGGAGCCAGGCACATGAAATCCAGCGCCATGAGCCAATGGCATCAGCTTGCTCGCGAGGGCCTGTGGTCCAATAACCCTGCACTTGTGCAGCTGCTAGGGCTTTGCCCGCTGCTTGCCGTTAGCACTAGCGTCGTCAACGCCCTGGGGTTAGCCCTTGCCACACTAATGGTGATGGTCGCTGCCAGTACCACCATTTCGCTGATTCGCCACCAGGTACCCAGCGCAGTACGCCTGCCCGCCTTCGTGATGGTGATTGCGGCCTTTGTTACCTGCGCAGAGCTACTGATGGCCGCGTATGCCTACCCGCTTTACCAAGTGCTGGGGATATTTATTCCCTTGATTGTCACCAACTGCGCCATTCTGGGTCGCGCGGATGCGTTTGCCTCGCGCCAACCCGTGCTGCCCGCGGCCATAGATGGCTTTATGATGGGCTTAGGTTTTGGCGCCGTATTGATACTGCTGGGCGCACTGCGTGAATTGCTGGGCCAAGGAACGCTGTTTAGCGATATGGCGCTGCTATTTGGCTCGGCGGCAAGCGGCTGGCAACTCACTATCGCCGATGACTATCAGTTTCTATTCTTTGTGCTACCGCCGGGGGCTTTTTTCGTGGCTGGGATGCTAATCGCGCTAAAAAATGTTCTCGACCAGCGCCAACGCTCCCGAGCCAGCCCGGTAGTGGCTCCTCGCACAGAGCGGCGCGTACGCGTGACCGGTACGATTAAATAATCGACACGTATTATTCAACGCGTCGGTTTAATACGCAGTTTGGTTTTATCATTTAAGAGAACATCCATGAATGCCCTAAAGCGCCATGAAATTTTTTCCCGCCTGCAGGCAGAAAACCCACACCCGACCACTGAGCTTAATTGGCATACACCGTTTGAGCTGCTGGCCGCCGTACTGCTATCAGCTCAATCCACAGATGTCGGTGTCAACAAAGCCACTGCGCGACTTTACCCGGTGGCCAACACGCCCCAGGGGATCATTGATTTAGGGGTCGATGCGCTTAAAGGCCACATCAAAACGATCGGTTTATATAACACTAAAGCCGAAAATCTGATGAAAACCTGTCATATGCTCGTCAATCAGCACGCAGGCAATGTGCCTAATACTCGCGAAGCGCTAGAAGCACTGCCCGGCGTCGGCCGTAAAACGGCGAATGTGATTCTTAATACGGCGTTTGGCCAGCCCACCATGGCGGTCGATACGCATATCTTCAGAGTCTCTAATCGTACCGGCATCGCACCAGGTAAAAACGTTGTCGAGGTAGAGCAAAAGCTGCTGCGCCATGTACCCAAAGCGTTTCTGCATGATGCGCATCACTGGCTGATACTGCACGGACGCTACACCTGTATTGCGCGAAAACCCCGCTGTGGCAGCTGTATCATTGAAGATCTATGCGACTTTAAAGACAAAACTGAGCTTGCCTAATGCCTAACACCCAACACCCAACACCCAACACCCAACACCCAACACCTAACGCCAGCGCACGGCTTACGCGCTAACAGCTAATAGCTGGCGATACGCATCGCGCCAGGCGGGCCATTCCCATGCAGTGGTCGCCAGGGGTGCCGGGCGCGTCGTCGAGTCTGTCAACCAGTCGTAAAGCCGTTGATAAAGCCCTTCCCGCGTGCCGTCATAGCGATAGGCCGGCGGATAAAGCGCCGGGAAGCAAAGCCTGTCAGGCACCAGCGGAAGCGCCCCGCGCTGGGCCGCTTCCATAATGGCCAGCCCCTGAAACTCATGCCAGGTAGTTGAGACGACAATACCCGCGCCTTCTAGCAGCGCGCGGTATTCAGCCTCTGGCTGCGGGCCCCAGGCAACAACATGCTTAGCTAGACGCTGTTCCGCTTGCTCAAAAATGTCGGGGGATTGACGAAAACGCTGCCCCAGCACGGCAAGCTCAAACGCTACGCCTTCAGCACTTAGCCTAAACAGCACCTCAAAAAAATCATTCGGGTTCTTGTCATACTCCCAGCGGTGGTTCCATACAATAAGCTGAGGGCGTCTAGGCGTATCATGCAAAGAAGTTGACCTTATTGATAGAGGCACTGGCAGCACATGAGCGCGTTTACGCAGCGCTTCAAGCGGATTGGCGGCAGGCAAATTTTCCGGCATTTTTTTCAGAAATGCCCGTGCGCCATCAATAAAAGAATCGCGATTATAGGCGCTGTTAAATACAACGCTATCGGCTGCCAAAGCGGTGTAGAGATTGACCATTTTGGCCTCTACTTGCGGCATCTGGTCGCTGGATTCCGGATAGGCGAACTGATTCTCATGAAAGTAGACGATCTTTTGCGCTTGACCAAGGTGCGGAAACAGACCAATTAACGTTGCGAGATCGACCATTGAAGTCGCCAGCACCACGTCAAACGACTGGCTGAGAGTGGCATGCTCTTTTAACATCCAGCTCAGCGGGTTACCGCGAATTCGCCAAGCGAAGTGACGCGGTGGAAGGCTTAATAGTGTCCATGACACATCATCCAGCTGTGCCATCAAGCTCTGCGCCCAGTATCGATGGCTAACAGCTTCATAGGCTGATAACAGTAATACCCGCATTAAAACCCCTGTTGATCAAGCTTACCCGCCAGCATTTCTAATACCTCAATACCTTGAACATCGGTAGGTAGCCACGGCAAACTTGGCCGCGGAAATCGCGCAAATAACGTATCTATGCGCGCAAGATAGCTGGCTTCCTGCTCGCGCCGCGCCTGTAAAAAAGCACCGTCCGCATCCGTTGGGATCACTCGATTAACCAGCGTCCCTGCGACGGGAATATGCGCCTCTTCGAGCGTTCGAACGGCGCGATCTGTTTCTAGGATGGGCAGCCGCTCGGGCGTCATCACAAACAGAAAGCTACAGGCTGTGGTGTCTTCAATGCGTCGTCGCGCCTGATGAAACAGCCGCCGTCGATTGATCAATGTCGTGGCCACTTCCCGGGTACGCTCGTCTAAATCATTCAAAGGGTCTTCACTAGGATCATCAAACGGTGTTGCCACATCACGGCCCCGCTTTGGAGTGAGGTGGTCCAGCACCTTGCCAAGCTCTGCGGACTTGCGATTGTGGGCCAGTAACCCGTCGGTCCAGGCGGCCATCGCTTCAGGCAATGTTAACAGCCTTAACGTATGGCCAGTCGGCGCCGTATCGAAAATAATCAGATCGTAGGGCGCGGTGTCGTCGATCATTAATCGCGCTAACCGTTCCAGTAACGCGGCCTCCTGGGTGCCGGGAGACTGGCGGGTTAGACGCATCTGACGCTCCAGCTCCTGCATCATTTCAGGAGCCGCGTAGCGACGCATCTGCTGGGTCACGCGCTGAAGGTGGGCTTCCACCTCGATATCAGGATCAATTTCCATCGCATCCAGGTTGGGCAGCAGTCGCCGCGGAGCATCACCTAACGAGCGATCGAAGACATCACCTAAGCTGTGCGCCGGGTCGGTCGACACCACCAGCACACGCTTTCCCCGACTGGCCGCGAGCACGGCTAAAGAAGCCGCTACCGTGGTTTTCCCAACACCACCTTTGCCGCCTACCCACAGCAGGCGACGATTGAGTACTGCTTGCATGGCATTCCTCACTTGTTCGACGTAGCGCTCTCTAAGGCAAGACAATAGCCATCAGCAGCAACGGAAATGGTCCAGCGGCGAACGCTCCATGCCCATTCGCGTGTGCCAATCATGGAAACGCTCCAGTAACAGCGGCTGAAGCTCAAGGGTGTAGTACGAGGCCGGATTCTGTAAGCCCATCATTTCAGAGAACACCAACAGCATAAACAGGTCGTCTTCGTCGCGTCGCGCTCGCGCAATAGCGCCTCGATAGCGCGAGTTATATACCTCTTCAGAAAAGAAACGGGCCTGGTTCAGCCAGGCCCGTAACTTGTCACGACGCGGCGATGACCCGTGCATCGGGTCATCATGCATAGCGATTACTCCCTTTCAGTCATACTTGCGTTAATCACCTTGGGCAGCCATTTCAGCGCGCGAACGCTTGAGCGCGGAGGCACATTCCATCGCCACCATAATAGCCGCCACCAGCACCACAATATCCATCACCAGTAAGAACATGTTGCCCTGGTTCCAGAACGTGCGCAGCTGTATCAGTAGCGCCAGGATCGTCATGACCAATAAAAAGCATAGCGGCGCCAGCGTATACCACATAGGGCGCTTCAGGCGCACAAGCATGACAGTAATCACGAGTAGCGTTAGGCCTGCCAGTAGCTGGTTGGTGGTGCCGAACAGGGGCCAGATAATCAGACCACCCGAACCATCGGCACCGCCTGCGCCAAACGCTAGCAGCAAGCAAGTGCCTACCGCTAGCCCCGTGGCAATCGATGGTTTTTTCATCCACGGCTGGTCGTAAATATCGCCCCACTCTTGAAAAATGTAGCGCTGTAGGCGAAGGCCCGTGTCCATGGTAGTGCCCGCGAAAAGCGCCGCCATCACAGTGAGTAGCGTCGCCGCGGTCACCTCAGGCAACCCAAGACCGTTATGAATAATAAAGGCGCCACCTTGTACGAAGGCATTGACGCCGCCCTGCCCGAAGGAGCTATACATCGCCTGCCAATCGCCAAAGGTGGCAAAACCGGCGGTCGCTGCCAAAATAGCCGCTAGCGCCAACATGCCTTCGCCCACCGCGCCGAAATAACCCACAAAACGAGCATCGGTTTCTTTATTCAGCTGCTTAGACGTAGTGCCTGATGAAACAAGCCCGTGAAAGCCCGAGATGGCCCCGCAGGCAATAGTGACAAACAGCAGCGGTATTAACGACGGCGTGCCTTCAGGAACATCGCTATTAAATGCGGGCGCTACTAGCACCGGGTTCAACAGCACCAGGGCCCCATAAAGAATGAGCAAGCCAATGAAGAGCTGCAGCCCGTTAATATAATCCCGTGGCTGCAGCAGCATCCACACCGGCAACAATGACGCAATCGCCGCGTAACCGAACAGAATAACAATCCAAATAGCATTGCCTGATATACCGGCCACTTCAGCAGGCATTTGAATAGGCACAGAAGGCCCAATACCAATCAGCGCGTAGAGCGCAATGACGCCGATAACCGATACCACCGCCAGGCTCATAATCCGGCGATAAATCATTTGCCCGATAATTAGCGCCACAATAATAGCGCCCCAAACCGGAACGACTGCGCTTGGGAAGTTCATCATTAATCCGGCAATCACCACGGCGAAGACCGCATTAACCATCAGTAGCACTAGAAAGATAACGATCATAAAGATACTACGAGCACGCTTACCAACCACGTCACCAGTTAATGCCCCGACCGATTTAGCCCGATTGCGTACGCTGGCCCAAATAGCACCGAAGTCATGAATACCGGCAAAGAAAATAGTGCCGAACACTACCCATAAAAAAGCCGGCGCCCAGCCCCATATAACGGCGATCGCAGGCCCCACAATCGGCGCAGCTCCCGCAACGGAGGTAAAGTGATGGCCCCATAAGACGAATCGATTGGTCGGCACATAGTCAATGCCGTCCTCAAACTCATGGGCAGGGGTTTTAAAATCAGGATCCAGTTGATAAATCTTCTCCGCAATAAACTTGGAGTACACGAAGTACCCCACGGCCATTGCGCCAAGACCTACCACTAGAAGGAAAATAGCACTCATGGGCGCCGCTCCTTTGGGTTTGATTGTTATTGTTTATTTAATAAACCTGGGAATTGCTGCTCTTATCACCTTACAGAGTGGTATGAGGAAACGCTTACGTCCATAACAATACGGCGCTAATCGCGGGAGTTGATTCTAAAGTTGTACTTAAAGCAGCGTAAATCTCGATATAAGCCTTATTAGCCCGCCTATTTATTTAGCAATACTCATTTACCAGCATTCGGCCAAGGTCGTCTTGGCCGCACTCCTCTAGCTCACTACACTGCATATTAACGATTGATCACGCATGCACTCAGAGCTATGCACACGGTGCGCCCGGCACTACCACTGATAAAGACAGGAGATTTTCATGGCCAAAGTGCTTGTGGTCGATGATGAACCCAATATCGTGCTATCGCTGGAATTTTTGATGGAGCAGGCAGGTTTCGAAGTAATGACGGCTGAAGACGGCGAGCAGGCAATGGCATGCGTTAACGATAGCCGGCCCGATTTGCTATTACTCGACATAAGCCTGCCGGGTATGAGCGGTTTTGACGTGTTAGAACGCCTGCGTGGCGATGCTGCCACCGCGCATCTGGCGATTATTATGCTAACCGCGCATGGCCGCGACGTAGAGCGTGAAAAAGGCATGGCTCTGGGCGCCGATGACTACATCACTAAACCGTTTTCAACCCAATCATTGGTGGAAAAAGTTAAAGCGCTGCTGGCTGGAAAGCAGCTATGACGCTAGATGGGCTGCCCAAGCGCCAGCATCTTGTTGGTTTATGGCTTCTGCTTAGCGGTATTAGCCTGTTTGGCGGTACGGTGTTTGCCGTTTGGCTGGATACTCAGCTGGCTCCTGCCGGTTGGGCAAGAGCAGCCCTATGGGTCGGCAGCGTCTCTGGTGGCGCCACGATTTTTGTAGCGGGATTGATTCTTGAACGCATGCTGTTTACCCCGCTGCGACACCTCCAAGCCCAGCTTGTACGCTTGGTCGGCAATCCCGATGCCTACGATGAACAGTTGCCTGAAGGTTGGCTAAAAGGGCTTGGTCCAGACTTACGCCGTGTCAGCGAAAACTGGCGAGCAGATCGCAGCCGTTTGTCGACCGCCCATGCGGAAGGCGCACGCAGCGCTGCACGTATTCGCCAGGAGCTTGAAACGCTGCTGCAAGTCCTCGAAACGCCTCTGTTGCTGTGCGATCACCATCGCCGCGTGATGCTATTCAATCAAGCCGCTGAAGATTTTTTTATCGACAATTCGGGACTGGGTTTAGGCAAACGCCTGGACGCTCTACTCCCCGTTAGCAGCCTGCAGCAAGCGCTTAGCCAGCTACCTTGCGATGGCTCCCCGCGCGAACTTTTGGTGCCCTGCGATAATCGCTGGCTAAAAGTGATACTGCGCCGCGTACCGGGCAGTGACGGCGAAACGCTGCTCACCTTTAGCGATGCAACAGCGTCCTGGTCGAATGAAATGGGCGTGAGAGCAGAGCTTGCCCATATACTTACG
Source organism: Halomonas sp. AOP12-B1-6 (assembly GCF_052379225.1). Taxonomy (NCBI): domain Bacteria; kingdom Pseudomonadati; phylum Pseudomonadota; class Gammaproteobacteria; order Oceanospirillales; family Halomonadaceae; genus Halomonas; species Halomonas sp. AOP12-B1-6. Next base: position 148,143 of record NZ_JBQSYK010000004.1, on the reverse strand, counting down.
CCACTCCGTCAGCATACCGCGAGCTTGACCAGCGCTGCCGATGCGCTGATTCAACTACGTGACCAAAATGACCCCAGCACATCGTTATTACGCCAACGTTTCGAGCGCGTTATTCAAGAGGAAGGAGCTACGCTTGGCGAGCACGTCGCAAGAATAGGCCAATTGCTCGACGATATGCAGCATCAAGGTGAGCGCTTAACGCCCATGTGGTCCAACGACTTCTGGCAAGCACTGGATGAACGTCTTGATCCTGAGCGGCGCTTAATTACTCCTGTGGGAATGCCCGCCTGGTTTAAAGGCGATGCGCCCGCGCTGATCGCCCTGTTTAACTCTTTGGTAAAGCACCTCAGTAACTACTTACCTGACAGTGGTTTTGAAGGTGAAATATGCTTGGGCAATAAACGCGTCTATTTAGATCTTATTTGGCGCGGCAAAGCGATACCGGAGCATGAGCTGGCCGGATGGCGCCAGCAGCCTTTGACCTCGCTACCGCTAAACCCAAGCGTTGCGGATGTGCTGCATCAGCACGCTAGCGATATTTGGAGCCTTGCCGACGACAACGGCGTATATGCACGCTTGCGCCTGCCGCTGCCCGCCATGGAGCGCGTGGGCGCCCCGCGTGAAATTGCGCCTCCCCGCCCTGAGTTTCACGATTTTGGCATTGCCGACCTTCCACCCCCCAGCGATGCGCTCGCCAGCCGCTCACTGCGCAGCCTCGAAGTGGTCGCGTTTGATACTGAAACCACTGGGCTTGAGCTGCGCCGGGGAGACACAGTCATTAGCCTGGGTGCCTGCCGCGTCGTCAATGCGCGCCTGCTGGCAAGTGAGACCTTCGATCAAAAGGTCGACCCACAGCGCCCGATACCGCCGTCGAGTACCGCCATCCATGGCCTTGTTGATGCTGATGTGGCGGGCGCGCCGCTGCTGGATGTCGTGCTCACTCGCTTTCGCGACTACGTGGGTGAAGCCGTGCTTCTGGCCCACAATGCCGCATTTGATCTGCTTGCGATTAGCCAGCAGGGCGTCGCCTTTGATATACCGGTAATCGACACACTGCTGATTTCTAGAGCGCTGGATGAAGCGCTAGTCGGCCACGACCTCGACAGCCTTGCTCAGCGCTATGGCCTGACATTCCCTCCTGACACTCGCCATACCGCCCTGGGAGATGCGCGCGTAACGGCCAAGCTGTGGCTTGCACTGCTGCCACGCCTAGAAGCGCGTAGCATTGATACGCTTGAACAACTGCTAGCGCTGCAAGCGAATGCCTTTGATCGACAGGATGCCAGCGCCTTATGAAACCCAGCGGCGAAAAATCACGTAAAGCAGAACGCTTAATGGCCTTAGTGGCCGTTGCCTTGCTGCTGTTCTGCCCACCGCTGATTATAGTCGTAGACCGCTTAACCACGCTTCACGTAGGCTGGCTGCCGCTGTATTTATTTAGCGCTTGGGCCGTCGTGATCGGCTTAACTGCGTGGCTAATGGAACATCATGCGGATCGCTGACTATGCGCACTGAGCCGATTATTCTTGGCACAGCCTTTGGCTACCTTGCGCTACTTTTTTTAGTCGCTGCCTGGGGTGACCGGCGGGCTGAGCAGGGCCGCTCGTTGATCGGATCACCCACTGTCTATGCCCTTTCTATTGCCGTTTACTGCACCGCATGGACATTTTATGGCAGCGTGGGCCGAGCCGCAGCGCATGGTCCTAGTTTTTTGCTTATCTACTTAGGCCCTACGCTGGCCATGCTGCTGGCGCCCTCCGTTATTCGCAAAATGGTGCGCATCGCTGCACGCCAGCGTATCACTTCTATTGCCGACTTTATTAGTGCCCGCTATGGCAAAAGTGCCAGCTTAGGCGCGCTGGTAGCGCTAATGGCGCTGATCAGTATCACGCCCTATATTGCGCTGCAGTTAAAAGCGATTACCGTCAGCCATGCGGTGCTGATCAACTATCCCTACACGCCCGATACCACGCTGATCGATGAACGCTTTTGGATGGACAAATCGCTTTGGGTCGCGCTGGTATTGGCCGTGTTTATAATTCTCTTTGGCACCCGCCACCTGGATGCCAGCGAACGCCACGAAGGCATGGTTGCCGCTATCGCTTTAGAATCGCTGGTCAAGCTGGTGGCCTTTATGGCGGTCGGTATCTTCGTGGTTTTTGTGATGTTTGAAGGGCCCGGCGCGCTATTTTCGCAGGTGGCGGCCACGCCCGAGCTAGTAGACAGCATGCGGCTCGATCGCGTGCCGGGTGGCGTTACCGGCTGGGTTGGCATGCTAGTGCTGGCCTTTCTTGCATTTTTAACGCTGCCTCGCCAATTCCAAGTGTTAGTGGTCGAAAACGTTGATGAGCAGCATTTAACGCGGGCGAGCTGGCTATTTCCGCTTTATATGCTGCTGATTAATCTCTTCGTCATACCGATTGCTCTGGCGGGCATGCTGCTAGGCGCTAGCGCAGGTGACCCTGACAGCTTTGTGCTGACGCTGCCGCTCTCAGCAGGCGTGGAAGGCTTACCGCTGTTAGTGTTTATCGGTGGCCTATCGGCGGCCACCGGCATGGTGATTGTTGAAACCATTGCCCTTTCCACCATGGTCAGCAATCAACTGGTGATGCCGCTACTGCTTCGCTCACGACGGTTACACCTGAGCACTAAAGGGGAGCTGGCCGGCTGGCTGCTGGGTATTCGCCGCGTAGCCATTGTGCTTATTCTATTGCTCGGTTATCTCTACCACGCCCTGATTGGTGATTCCTACAGCCTCGTCACCATCGGGCTTGTGTCCTTCGCGGGGGCCGCCCAGTTTGCCCCAGCGCTGTTGATTGGCCTTTATTGGCGCGGCGCCACTCGCCAAGGGGCCACGTGTGGATTGATCGCCGGCTTTTTAGTGTGGTGCTATACACTGCTTCTTCCGGGCTTTGCTCAGTCAGGCTGGTTGAACGCTGCGCTGCTTACCGAAGGGCCTTGGGGGATCACTTGGCTCACTCCCTACGCCCTGTTTGGGCTCGAAAACTGGGACATTTATAGTCACTCACTGCTGTGGAGTATGCTGGTAAACGTCGGGCTTTTAGTGTGCGTGTCGCTGTTTACTCGCCCTACGCCCCTTGAGCAAACCCAAGCCGCGCTCTTCACTGAGGCTATGCACCCTAACCTGACCACTGCCCCGCTATGGCGTGGGCAAACCACTCAAGGCGCACTAAATGAATTGCTTGCTCGCTACCTAGGCCTTCAAACCACTCGACGCATCTTCAGCTATAGCAATAACAAAAACGCGTTTGAGGCGGATCAACCGGCCACCACTGAGCTCATCACCCGCGCAGAGCAGGCCCTTGCTGGGTCATTGGGCAGCGCCTCTGCACGGGTGCTGATCAACTCAGTGGTGCGCGGTGAAGCGCTGGATATTGAGTCGATTCTTAGCATTCTTGACACCACCTCACAAACGCTAGAGTACAACCGCCGGTTAGAGCAAAAATCTCAGGAGCTGCTGCAGATTGGCGAAGAGCTACGTAGTGCCAACGAGCGTCTGCGTGAGTTAGACCGCTTAAAAGATGAGTTTGTGGCCATGGTCAGCCACGAACTGCGCACACCGCTAACGTCCATCCGCGCCTTTGCTGAAATCTTGAGAGATAGCAAGCAACTACCCAGCGAGAAGCGCCAGCATTTTCTTGGCGTAATCGTGCATGAAAGCCAGCGGCTATCACGCCTAATTGAAGAGATACTGGATCTTGCTCGCTTAGAAAGCGGCCGTTTAACGCTAAACCCGGTGCCACTCGACCTGACAGCGCTAGCACGGCACAGCATTAACGCTATTGCGCATCTGCATGAAGAACGTGGCGTTGCTCTAGACATCAGCTTAGAGGTCGATCCTGCAATGATCGTTGGCGATCAGGATCGTCTAGAGCAAGTCATCATCAATCTACTTGATAACGCAGGTAAATTTTCTGATCGACTACAGCCAACAGTACGCCTGGCGCTGTATCGACATCGTGACCATTATCGCTTGAGCGTTGAAGATAACGGTGCGGGTATCAGCATGGATGAGCGCGAGCGGGTATTTGAAAAATTCCATCAACTACAGCAGGACGGCGATATCCCCCGCGGCAGGCCAAGAGGCAGCGGTCTAGGTCTGCCGATCAGCCGGGGCATCATCGTTCATCTGGGGGGGAGACTCTGGGTGGAGGATGCTAAACACTTAGGCGGCGCTTGCTTGACACTAGAGCTACCCGCCGCGCCGAACAGCTAACGCGCGGTTTATCACGTTGAGAGGCACATCGGCCGTTTTACACAATGACTAGCGGTCTGCGCTGTTCATATCCGTGCTATTCATTTCTGTATCACGACGCGGGTCTGGCTCGAACATGGCCTCACCCACTTCATCAATATAGCGCTGTGCTTTAGTAAGCATCATGGCGTCACACGCTTCACGGCTAGGCAGCAGATCGGAACGTTCAAAGCGATGTTCGAGCATTTCCTCTGACGTACCGGGCTTGCGAATCCAACCGCTCACGCGGTATTGGCCACTCTTATTATCGGGCTGGGGCACAATCCAGTAGCCCTTGTATTCCACCGGCTCAGCGGCATCAGTGGTAGCACCTGAGGCAGCTTGGGAATGACTACCAAAGAGTCCGGATAAGATTTTTTTAAGCATCATTATTCCTTTGCTTGTAGGACGGCGGTTCGTGCCTGCCGCCCTACAAGATAAACGCAGCGTTGTATCAGCGCTTCATTAGCTTTGTTTACGTCCTTTGCCAGCGGCAATACGCAGACGTAGCGCGTTAAGCTTAATAAAGCCTTCCGCATCTTTCTGATTGTAGGTGCCCGCGTCATCTTCAAAGGTCGCAATCGACTCATCAAAGAGCGATTCGTCAGACTTACGGCCAACAACGATTGCATTGCCTTTATAAAGCTTCATGCGCACAACGCCAGCGACGTTTTTCTGCGTTTCGTCGATAGCCGCTTGCAGCATGCGACGCTCAGGGCTCCACCAGTAGCCGTTATAGATCACTTCTGCATATTTCGGCATCAGCTGATCTTTCAGGTGAGCTTCTTCGCGGTCTAGCGTCAGTGACTCAATAGCGCGGTGGGCACGCAGCATAATGGTGCCCCCTGGCGTTTCGTAACAGCCGCGAGACTTCATGCCCACATAGCGGTTTTCTACAATATCTAAACGGCCAATGCCGTTATCGCCGCCCATTTTATTGAGCTTCTCCAGCACTTCGTGGGCTTTCAACGGCTCACCGTCGATGGCTACGATATCGCCCTTGTCAAACGTTAGCTCAACGTAGGTTGCCTGATCGGGCGCGGCTTCAGGAGAAACGCTCCAGCGCCACATATCGTCTTCTGCTTCGGCCCACGGGTCTTCCAAAATGCCGCCTTCATAAGAAATATGCAGCAGGTTGGCATCCATGGAGTAAGGCGATTTTTTCTTCTTATTGGCAAAATCGACGGGGATATTGTGTTCTTCACAATAAGCCATCAATTTTTCACGCGAGGTCAAATCCCACTCACGCCAAGGGGCGATGACTTTAACGCCCGGCTTTAATGCATAGCCGCCAAGCTCAAACCGAACCTGATCGTTGCCTTTACCGGTAGCGCCATGAGAAATGGCATCGGCACCGGTTTCGTTAGCGATCTCAATCAAGCGTTTAGCGATCAGCGGACGAGCAATAGACGTGCCTAGCAAGTACTCGCCTTCATAAACAGTGTTGGCGCGAAACATGGGATAAACGTAGTCGCGGACAAACTCTTCGCGCAGGTCTTCGATGTAGATTTCCTTTACACCAAGGGCTTGCGCCTTAGTGCGGGCGGGCTCGACCTCTTCGCCCTGACCGATGTCGGCAGTAAACGTAACTACCTCGCAGTTGTAAGTTTCTTGCAACCACTTAACGATAACGGATGTGTCCAGGCCGCCTGAATATGCCAGTACAACCTTTTTGACATCGGACATTCTTTGCTCCTCATTGACTATACGAAATTCATTAGCGAAAAAGGCACTATCATTTAGCACACGGCTAAGCGATATATCTTTGCAACAGACCTTGAGTATAGCGTTCTCAATGCCCAGCGAATACCGCCAACGACGCTTGGGGGGTAAAGCTGCTAGAATCAATCCATTCAAAGCGGTGGCATACCGCTTATCTTGACTGATTACTCGCTTTACTAAGGAGAGCTGCATGAGCGAGGCAATTGCCCGCGAATTAATGGCCCAACGTTTTCGTAGTTACCTACCCGTGGTCATTGACTTAGAAACCGGGGGATTTAATGCCCAAGGCGACGCTGTGCTTGAGATAGCCGCCGTCACGCTAACCATGGATCCGGAAGGCAACCTGCTTCCTGATGCTACCTATGCTTACCATATTGAGCCCTTTGAAGGGTCCAATGTGGAGCAGTCGGCGCTCGATTTTACCGGTATCAATCTGGACGATCCGCTGCGTCGCCAAGTGGCGCTGAGCGAAGCTGACGCGTTGGGAGAGATTTTTCGCCCAATCCGTAAGTCGCTCAAAGCGCATGACTGCACGCGAGCTATTTTGGTGGGTCATAACGCGGCATTTGACCAAGGTTTTTTGAATGCAGCGGTTAATCGCTGCGGCATTAAGCGTAACCCTTTCCATCCGTTTTCAAGCTTTGACACGGCAACGCTGGCAGGTTTGGTATATGGCCAAACGGTTCTGGCGCGTGCCTGCAGGGCTGCCGGCATTGAGTTTGACAATAAGGCCGCGCATTCCGCTCGCTACGACACCGAGCGCACCGCCGAGCTATTTTGCGCCATGGTTAACCGCTATAAAGACCTTGGCGGTTGGGAGTTAGCCCAGCGCGAGCAAGAGATGGATGGCCCCGATTAACCAGCGATAGCCGCTGATGCAGCCATCATAGCTTTGCACTAAACTTTGCCGCACTGCATAACCTAAGCTTAACCTGCCACCACTAGCGATTTTTCCTAGCGATGGTATATGACTTCGATTTACCCTATCCGTTTTCAAGAGATGAGACGTTCCATGGCCCAGCATAATGCCTTTTACGCCCAGTCCGGTGGCGTCACCGCCGTAATTAACGCCAGCGCCTGCGGCGTTATTGAAGCCTGCCGCCAAGCGCCCGATAAAATTGGCAAGGTGTACGCCGGTCATAACGGCATTATCGGCGCTCTAACCGAAGACCTCATCGATGTCACCCAAGAGTCTGACGAAGCGATTGCCGCACTGCGCCACACGCCCGGTGGCGCTTTCGGCTCCTGCCGCTATAAGCTGAAAGATATCGATACGCATCGTGCTCAGTACGAGCGCCTGATTGAAGTCTTTAAAGCTCACGATATTCGCTACTTTTTCTACAACGGCGGTGGCGACAGCGCCGATACCTGCTTAAAAGTCTCGCAGCTTTCCGAAAAGTTGGGCTATCCGCTCACGGCCATCCATGTGCCCAAAACCGTGGATAACGATCTGCCGATCACCGATAACAGCCCTGGCTTTGGCAGCGTTGCTAAGTATATTGCTACCTCAACGCTTGAAGCGTCGCTGGACATCGCCTCTATGTGCGCGACGTCCACTAAGGTGTTCGTGCTTGAAGTGATGGGTCGCCATGCCGGCTGGATTGCCGCCGCGGGTGGGCTAGCAGGCCAAGAGGAAGGCGAGCCGCCGCACCTAATCATCTTCCCGGAAATCCCCTTCAACCGTAGAGTGGCAATGGCACGGGTTGAAGAATGCGTTAAGCAGTACGGTTACTGCGTGATAGTGGTGTCAGAAGGTGCCCGTTACGAAGACGGCACGTTCTTAGCCGATGCGGGCAATACCGATGCCTTTGGCCATCGCCAGTTAGGCGGCGTAGCACCGACGCTTGCCGGCATGATCAAACAAGACCTGGGTTACAAATATCACTGGGCGGTAGCAGACTACCTTCAGCGTGCCGCGCGCCACTTGGCGTCTAAAACCGACGTTGAGCAAGCCTACGCGGTCGGCTACGAAGCGGTAACGCTGGCGCTTGCTGGCAAAAATGCCATGATGCCGGCCATTCGCCGCATTTCTCAGAACCCTTACCAGTGGGATGTGATTTCTGCCCCACTGTCTCAGGTGGCTAACCAAGAGAAGTTCATGCCCCGCGACTTTATTAGCGCAAACGGACTTGGCATTACGCAGGCGTGCCGCGACTATCTTTCACCGCTCATCCAAGGTGAAGATTTCCCACCGTTTGAAAACGGCCTGCCTAAAGTAGCCAAGCTGAAGCTAGCCAAAGCCGAGCGCAAACTGCCGGTCTTTACGCTGTAAACAAGTAACCTAGTTCTGTAAAACAGCCCGGCAGTAAAAAGCCTAGCGGTAAAACGCACCATCAAAAACGGGGGATGACATCAATCATCCCCCGTTTTTTTATGCTTTGCGTTTAGCGCAATAGCCAGGAAAGCACCAGCAGCAGCAGTAAAATCCCCGCGACGCCCTGCCAGAAACGTCGTGGCTCCTGACGGCTTTCATCTTGAGCAGAGCGACGGCCAAGCGGCACGCGTATCGCATGCATAAACTCTGACATGCGCCTAAAGCGCAGCGCTCGCTGTGGATCCAGCGCACGGCGCAGTGCATCGTCTAAGTCGGGGGAGATTTCAGGGTTCGTGGTGCGTGCGCTGCGAAACGACAGCTCTTCAAGGTCGGTATGGCTGCGCAGCCGATTTGGCGTCAATGTATAGGGCAGAGCCCCGGTCAACAGCCAATAGACAGTTGATGCTAACGAATATTGATCGCTGCGACGGCCGATGGCATCTCCTAGGGCATACTCTGGCGCAGTGTGCTCGTTGAGGCCAACTTGACTGAGCAGCTCGCCAGAATGTCGATGTCCTTCGCCATCCCGCATGTGGCAAGCGCTAAAGTCTGTCAATACCAGCTTACCGTGTAGATCGATTAGAATATTATCAGGGCTAATTTGCTGATGAATAATATCTCGGTGATGCAGAGCCTGCACCGCCTTGCCGAGCTGATTGGCGATATCAAGCCGCTGCACCAAGCTCGCCTGCGGATGGCGTTCTGCCCACTGGCGAAGCGTTTCTCCCTCGATATGCTGCATAAGGTAGTAGAGGTAGCGACGCGAACGAGACCGCTCCATTACTTTGACGACAAAGGGGGAATTAACGCGCTCTACGACCCATTGCTGCAGCAGAAAATGCTCAAGGTAGGCATTACGCAACGAAAGCTCGGGGCTTGGTGCTTTCATCACCATTTCACGCTCGGTGTGCACATCGCGAACGCGATAAACGCGAGACTGCGCGGTTCGTGACAGCACCGCGAGCACCTCAAGGCCATCTAAGCGATCGCCCGGCGCCAGCTCAGGCGGAATGGGCAAATCGCCATAAAGCTGCCCAGGGCGCTCGGTTGTTTCCTCCGGCAATTCATCTATGCGAACTAGCTGGAAGCAAAATTGATCGCCTCCATAGCCACGCTCCTGAGCGCGCTGCTTCGCCTCATCCGCTAAACGCTCACAGGCAGCGTCTAAATCGCTCGCGTCTTGGCGAATCAAGCGCACGTAGTCTGAAGGCAGTAACGTGCCGCGCACACCCTGGGTAGTGAAAAGAAATAAATCGCCCTGTTTCAACGCTATATGGGTGTAATCAATGTCGACACTGCCGTCCATGCCCAGTGCCCGCGAAGGATAGCGGTAGCCGCCCACGTCCGTTACGTGGTCGCGGCTTAGCTGCTCAAACTCTGCGCCGCGCAAGCGAAAGACCAGCGTATCGCCCATATGAAATAGATGAGCTTCACGGCCGCGAAAGACCATGGCGGACATAGAGGAAACGAAGCTGCCCTCTTTAACATGCTGGCTTTGGCTATAGCACCAGCTATTCAGTGCGCGCAGGACGCGGGTGGCAGATGTTTTGACATCCCAGTGATCAGGCGTTGAAAAATAGTCAGCCAGAAAACCGCGTACGCTTAGGTCACCGGCCTGTTTGGCCATGGTGTTGCGTGAAATCGAGTCGCTAATCACCGCACAGCCGCCTTTGGCGCGCAGTAGCGGTGCCTCAGGAAAGCGTACTGACATTGAACTGCGATGTAGGCATCGATCGGGGGCGACAAACGCTTGACCATAACTGATGAGCAACTGGGCGTGCGACAAGGCATCCTCCTAGGCTGTCGACTCGAGCACTTATGATACACACTGTGAACCAGGAGCGATGCTCACCAAACGTCTCTATCGGCCGATTCAAAGTGTCTCTCGCCTATTTAAGCGCTGAAATGTTATAAAATCGCCAACCTTTCTCGGCCTCCTGCTATGTCACATTGGCAATCGTGTAACCATATTCGTATAATTCCGGCTATCAAAGCCTCTGAATCGATTGCTTAGCCGCAGCAAGACTCAGCCACTGTACTATCAAGGAATCAACGATGAACTTCGATAATATCCCTGCCGGAAAGGATCTCCCCAACGACGTTTACGTGGTGATCGAAATTCCAGCTAACCATGACCCGATCAAATATGAAATTGACAAGGATATGGGCGCGCTGGTCGTTGACCGCTTCATGGCCACCCCCATGTTTTACCCAGCCAACTATGGCTTCATTCCCCACACCCTAGCCGACGATGGCGATGCCCTTGACGCCTTAGTCGTCACACCGCATCCCGTTCAGCCTGGCAGCATTATCCGTGCACGCCCGGTTGGTATTCTGAACATGACCGATGAAGCCGGTGAAGATGCCAAACTGATATGTGTGCCCCATGCCAAGCTGAGCTCACTGTACGACAACATTCAGGAAGTCACTGATCTACCTGAACTGCTGCGCCAGCAAATCGCTCACTTTTTCGAGAATTACAAAGATCTAGAAAAAGGCAAGTGGGTAAAAGTAGAGTCTTGGGAAGGTGCCGACGCGGCGCGTAAAGCGATTGAAAAATCCGTTAGCGCCTATCAAAAAGCGTAATAATTAGCACCTAAGCGGGAATTCATACCCGCTTAATGCATCTAAAGGCCGCCTTCGGGCGGTTTTTTGCGTTATCAGCCTAGCGATAAGGGCTAGCGCACGAGCGGCCGCGTCATGTCACCGCAGCGAGTAAGTCAGACGCTTAAGCTTGCGGTATGCTGTTTACCTGCATTGCGATGCCATTAATTAAGGATATACCTTGTTACCTTTTAAGCGCCTAAGCCGATTTGCTTTATTCACCCTTCTACTTATCGGACTACCGCTGATGGCTCACGCCCAGTGGTTCTCTTCCTCCAGTAATCAAGACGCATTTTTGCCCGTTATGGAGGCATTTGAACCCACTGCTTGGCATGATGACGACACCCTTTATATCGGCGTGGACATTGCTGATGAATATTACCTTTATCGCCACCAGTTTGCGGTTAGCAGCCAAATCGAGAGCGTCGACCTAGGCGAGCCTAACATCCCCCAGGGCACGTTTATTAACGATGAATTCATGGGAGATGTGTACGTATTCAGGGATCAATTAGTCTTTGAGGTCCCCTTAAGCACCCCCTACTCAGGCCCGCTTGATATCACCCTAACCTTTCAAGGCTGCGCGGACGCAGGGCTCTGCTACCCCCCGGAACAAGCTAACCTTCAGGCCAGTGAGACACAGCCACCCAGCCAATTCGCTGACTGGCAGGCCGATAACAGCAGCTCCGACGCAGCGGCCAACGCCTCAGGACAAGATACAGCTGACACCGCAACGCAGAGTGACTTTTCAGCCCCCCAAAGTGAAGACAGCCGCTTCAGCAGCTTGATTAGCAGCGCAAGCCTGCCATTGGCGCTGGGGCTATTTTTTATCGCTGGCTTAGGGCTTACCTTTACGCCCTGCGTGCTGCCGATGATTCCTATTCTGTCATCGATTGTGGTCGGCCAGAACCCTACTCGCTCTCGGGCATTTGTGCTTTCTGCCAGCTATGTATTAGGCATGTCAGTGACTTATGCGCTTGTGGGCGTATTGATGGGGCTGTTTGGCGCCGGACTTAATCTTCAGGCGCGCTTGCAGTCGGCACCGGTCTTAATCATCTTCGCGATACTCTTCTCGCTCTTTGCTTTAGCAATGTTTGGCGCGTTTAACCTCAATCTATCGCCGCGCTTAACCAACCGCATTGATGCTTGGCAGGCACGCGCTCAGCGCAGCGGCCCTGCGGGTTTAGCGGTAGCGGGCGCCCTTTCAGTGCTAGTGGTATCACCCTGCGTCACGGCGCCGTTAGCAGGCGCGTTGGTATTTATTTCGTCTACCGGGGATGCCGCACTTGGCGGCGCAGTGCTGTTTGCGCTGGGCTTGGGAATGGGTGTGCCCCTTCTTTTAGTCGGCACGTTCGGCGCCACCTTGCTACCACGCAGCGGTGCCTGGATGAACGGCGTAAAAATTGGCTTTGGCCTGCTGCTGCTGGGGGTGGCTATTTGGATGGTAGAGCGCTTGGTCGCCGCGCCCGTCGCGCTGCTGCTATGGGCTGCGCTAGCGATTGGAAGCGCGCTCGCTTTAGGCGCTTTAAACGTCAATCAGCCGCTGGGCTGGCCGCGCGCGCGCCAAACGCTTGCGCTTATGCTACTGACTTGGGGCGTACTGCTGGTGATCGGAGCCGCCCAAGGGGGCAACAATCCGCTGCGCCCACTCGCGGCAACCCCCAATCCAGCAAACGCTGTACAGGCACAGGCACTCAGCTTCACTGAAGTCGACACATTGAGCGCTCTTGAGGATGAAATTGCTAACGCAAAAAGCAATCATCAGCCGGTGTTTGTGCACTTTACTGCCGACTGGTGCATTTCATGCAAATTAATGGAACGCGATGTATACCCAGATGCACGCGTTACCGCAGCGTTAAGTGGCTATAAGCTGATTGCCGCCGATGTCACGCACACCGATAGCAACAGCCGAGAGCTACTAGACCAGTTCAATTTATTTGGTCCGCCCAGCCTGCTATTTTTTAATCAAGGCCAGGAACTGCGCGATGCCCGCATTCAGGGCGAAGTAACCGCCGACCAGCTTCAGCAACATCTTGAATCTGTCAGCCAGTGGATAGCGGCCCAGTGACATGCATAAAGGGCTCGTATCGTGGATATCGCCGGCCAGATACTGCCCAGCATCCTCTAAGGCTACGTCAACGCTTGCCGGGCCGGCTGCTGGACATCGTGGCACTTTTTCGGCAAACTCCGCTCCCATATTAGCTAAAAACTTCCTTTTTAGGGGTGAGAACGAGGTAACGTTCACTAACATGCCGCGTTCTCTTCATTTTAAAATCTGGTTTACTGCGCTAGTTCAGCGCCGCATAGCACCTCCGCTTAGAGGCTGAGTTTGCTCTGTGACTACCTTTTATGACATTGATGGGGCTATGCCATGGATATCCGCAAAGTTAAGAAACTGATTGAGCTTCTCGAAGAATCCAATATTAGTGAGATTGAAATTCAAGAAGGCGAAGAATCAGTCCGCATAAGCCGCCATCCGAACGGTGCGACTTGGCAGCAGCAGCCAATGCCCCAGTATGCGCAGCCAACCTATGCGCCGGTCGCAAGCGCACCGCCTGCGGATATTGAATCTGCCGGTGTAAGCTACCGTGGTGAAGCAGTTAACTCACCGATGGTTGGCACCTTTTATCGCAGCCCAGCACCGGGCGCTAAATCCTTTGTGGAAGTAGGCGACACCGTTAAGCAAGGCGATACCATATGTATCATTGAAGCCATGAAGATGATGAACCAGATTGAAGCTGACCGTGACGGCGTGGTGGAAGCTATTCTGGTGGAAGATGGCGAGCCGGTGGAATTCGATCAGCCTATGATCGTTATCGCTTAATCTTTCATTTTCAACACGGGTGGACTCTCCCATGCTGGACAAGGTATTAATCGCGAATCGCGGCGAGATTGCCCTTCGTATCCTACGGGCCTGTAAAGAACTGGGCATTAAAACCGTCGCGGTACACTCCAAAGCTGATCGTGAACTCATGCACGTTCGTTTGGCAGATGAAGCCGTTTGTATCGGACCGGCATCGTCAGCGCAGTCTTACCTGAATATACCGGCCCTTATCAGCGCGGCCGAAGTGACTGACTCAACGGCCATTCACCCGGGCTATGGCTTTCTGTCGGAAAACGCCAACTTTGCCGAGCAGGTAGAGCGTTCAGGCTTTACTTTCATAGGGCCCCGCGCAGAAACGATTCGCCTGATGGGTGATAAAGTCAGCGCGATTCAATCGATGAAGGAAGCCGGTGTTCCTACGGTTCCAGGCTCCGATGGGCCACTCGGCGATGACGATGCTGTCAATCTAGCGACGGCTATGCGTATCGGCTATCCGATCATCATCAAAGCAGCCTCTGGCGGCGGCGGGCGTGGCATGCGTGTGGTGCATACTGAAGGCCACCTGCTGTCGGCGATTACCGTTACGCGTACCGAAGCACAGGCGGCGTTTGGTGACGGCACGGTCTACATGGAAAAATTCCTTGAGAAACCGCGTCACGTAGAAGTGCAGGTGCTGGCTGATGGCCAAGGTAACGCTATCCATCTTTATGATCGCGACTGCTCTCTTCAGCGCCGTCATCAAAAAGTGCTTGAAGAAGCCCCAGCCCCAGGCCTTGATCAGAAAGCGCGTGAGCAGGTGCTTGAAGCCTGCCGTCAGGCGTGCATTAAAATCAATTACCGTGGCGCCGGCACCTTTGAGTTCTTGTACGAAGACGGCAAGTATTTCTTCATTGAGATGAATACCCGCGTTCAAGTCGAACACCCGGTTACTGAAATGGTTACCGGCGTGGATATCGTCAAAGAACAGCTGCGTATAGCCTCTGGCCTTCCGCTGTCTATTCGTCAAGAAGACGTGAAGATCGCTGGCCACTCTTTCGAGTGCCGGATTAATGCCGAAGATGCCCGTACCTTTATGCCTTCGCCCGGGAAAGTGACGTTATTTCACTCGCCGGGTGGCCTGGGTGTGCGTATGGACTCGCATCTTTACACGGGATACACCGTGCCTCCCCACTACGACTCCCTGATCGGCAAGCTGATCACGTGGGGTGCAGACCGCGAAATTGCGCTGACGCGCATGCGCAATGCGCTTGATGAACTACTTGTGGAAGGCATCAAAACCAATATCGATCTGCAGAAAGATTTGGTTCGTGACAGCCACTTCCGCGAAGGCGGTGTCAACATCCACTACCTGGAAAAGAAACTCGGCGGCTAACGCCACTCCAGCGCTATGTTCGATACCCAACGGGGTGGCCACGTCCACCCCGTAGTTGTCTTTACGGTACTGTCTTTACTGTAGTTGTCTTTACTGTCTCTATTTTTAAATTCGCCTTGCGGAGAACCTGCATGCCCTGGCTTCAAC
Organism: Halomonas sp. AOP12-B1-6; assembly: GCF_052379225.1. Taxonomy (NCBI): domain Bacteria; kingdom Pseudomonadati; phylum Pseudomonadota; class Gammaproteobacteria; order Oceanospirillales; family Halomonadaceae; genus Halomonas; species Halomonas sp. AOP12-B1-6. Next base: position 132,908 of record NZ_JBQSYK010000004.1, on the reverse strand, counting down.
TCAAAGCTCATGTCGCACCCGAGCAAGCAGAATTTCTGGAAGAGCTGCTGCTCGAAGAAGGCGCGACTGCCATTGGCCTTCAAGATGCCCACGACGACCCGGTATTTGAGCCTGAGCGCGGCACCACTCCGCTTTGGCAAGATACGATTCTGACGGGGCTTTATGATGACCTTGAAGGCGTTGACGACATGCTTACGCGCATTGAGGCGGCCTGGTCGGAGCACATGGCGAGCGAACCCTGCCCCACGATCGAGTATGAGCTACTTGCCGACCGCGACTGGGAGCGTGAGTGGATGGATGATTTCACCCCTCTACGCATGGGCCAGCGGCTATGGATTGTGCCCAGCTGGCACGAGCCGCCTGAGGCAGACGCGGTCAACCTGATTCTAGATCCAGGCCTTGCGTTTGGCACCGGCACGCACCCGACTACCGCGCTGTGCCTAGAGTGGCTGGATGAACTGGCAGTGGCTGGGCACTTAGCGCAGCAGCATGTACTTGATGTAGGCTGTGGCTCGGGCATTCTCGCTATCGCCGCCCTAAAGCTTGGCGCACACCATGCCGACGCTACCGACATTGATCCCCAGGCATTGCAAGCTAGTCGTGATAACGCAGAACGTAATAGCATTGCCGAACAGCAGCTATCGCTTTATTACCCTGAGCAGTTAAGCGATGACGTTCGTTATCCTGTCGTAACCGCTAACATACTGGCGGGCCCACTGGTTGAGCTAGCGCCGATGATTGCGGGGCACGTGGCCCCAGGTGGGCGCATTGCGCTATCGGGTATTTTAGCCAATCAGGCCGACGATGTTCAGCAAGCCTACACGGCCCAGGGCATCATCATGCAAGAGCCGGTGATTCGTGAAGGCTGGGTAAGGCTCTCAGGCCAGCGCCCAGATTAAAGCACCCTGCGGCCTTCAACCTAACGGCGAGTAGGCGTATCATACGCACCCTTGAAAGCGCTTACTCGTCGCCAGACCAGCATCCACATAGCCTACGCCATGACGTTAATGAACACCCTACCCAGCATTGGTCGTTATCGATTATCAAATCGCGTAATCCTGGCACCAATGGCCGGCGTTACCGACCGCCCCTTTCGTCAGCTATGCCGACAGCTGGGTGCTGGCTGGGTGGTGGGCGAAATGGTCACGTCAGACCCTAGCCTATGGCATACGCGTAAATCACAGCTGCGAATGGACCACCAGGGCGAGCCAGCCCCGCGTGTGGTGCAAATTGCGGGTGGTGATGCTGATATGCTTGCCCAGGCAGCCCGCCTGAATGCTGAACTAGGTGCTCAAATTATTGATATTAATATGGGCTGCCCCGCTAAGAAGGTGTGTAATAAAGCGGCAGGGTCTGCCCTGCTTCGCGATGAAGCCTTGGTCGCTGACATTTTGCAGGCGGTGGTGGGCGCCGTTGATATTCCCGTGACGCTTAAAATCCGCACGGGCTGGTGCGCGGCATCGAACAACGCCCTGCGCATTGCTCAGTTGGCCGAGGCCGCAGGCATTCAAGCGCTAGCCGTACATGGCCGACATCGCGAACAGCGCTATACTGGACAGGCAGAGTACGACACGATTGCCGACATCAAATCTCGTCTCTCGATACCAGTGATTGCTAACGGCGACATAACAAGCCCTGAAAAAGCCGCCGAAGTGCTCGCTTACACCGGTGCTGATGCTGTCATGGTAGGCCGTGGTGCGCAGGGAAATCCGTGGATATTTCAACAGATTAACCACTATTTCCAGCATGGCACGCGAATGGCGCCACCCAGCCTAGCCGAGCGCCAGCAGGTGCTTAATGGGCACGTTGGCGCGCTGCATGAATTTTATGGTGACACGATGGGCGTACGCATAGCGCGCAAGCATGTCGGCTGGTACCTCAGCGACGACCCGCGCTTTACGCCGCCTCAACAGCACGCGCTGAAGCAGCAGTTCAATGCGTTAGCATCACCCGAAACGCAATTTGATTGGATCAACGACGCGATGGCTCCCGATGCCGCCACACGTTTGCTAGCCAAAGGAAGCTATGCTGCATGACCGAACGCGATCTTCTCTCTAGCGATACTGTTTCTCACCTCACCCGCATGCTGGCTAATCCAACGGTGAGCACACCACCGCAGCCTCTGCGGGAGGCCGTGGAAACAGCGATGCGCCGCTACTTCGAGCATCTCGATGGCAGCCAGGCAACTGACCTATACGCCATGGTGATGGCCGAAGTAGAAGCTCCTTTACTGGCCTGCGTCTTGGAGCACACTGACGGCAACCAGACCCGGGCCGCTGATGCACTGGGCCTGAACCGCGGCACCCTGCGTAAAAAGCTAAAGCTTTACGGTCTTATCGAAGGCGACGCCCCATAACACTGGGGCGTTGTTGTTTTTATTTACCCACGTTGACTTCACAACGCTGCACACGAGCATCCTCATGGCTGATAACCCTACTTTGACTGACAGTAACGCTACTCCCGTCCGCCGCGCCCTTCTGAGCGTTTCTGATAAAACTGGCATTGTAGAATTCGCCCGCGGCCTAACTGAGCATGGCGTTGAACTGCTTTCAACCGGTGGCACTTTCCGGCTATTGCAAGAAAATGCCATTGCGGTGAAAGAAGTGTCTGAACATACCGGCTTTCCCGAAATTATGGATGGTCGTGTCAAAACGCTTCATCCCAAAATTCACGGCGGCATTTTGGCACGGCGCGGCCAGGATGATGCGGTCATGGCCGAAAACGACATTACCCCTATTGATATGGTCGTCGTTAACCTCTACCCCTTCGCCGCGACTGTCGCTAAGCCTGATTGCACGTTAGAAGATGCTATCGAGAATATCGATATTGGCGGCCCTACCATGGTACGCGCCTGCGCTAAAAACCACGCGCATACAACAATCGTCGTGAATACCGCTGACTACGCCCGCGTGCTTGGTGAGCTGGCCGCTCAAAATGGTCAAGTAAGCACGGCAACGCGGTTCGATTTAGCGGTCAAAGCATTCGAACACACCGCCGGCTATGATGGCGCTATTGCCGACTACCTGGGCCGCAAGGTTGACGCTGCAGACGAAGCATTTCCCCGCACCTTTAATCTTCAGCTGCATAAAAAGCAGGATATGCGTTACGGCGAAAATCCCCATCAGCAGGCAGCGTTCTACGTTGACCCGCAGGCTAGCGAGCCAAGCGTTGCCACGGCAAAAATGCTGCAAGGCAAACCGCTATCGTATAACAACGTTGCCGATACCGATGCGGCGTTTGAATGCGTCAAGGCTTTTAAAGAGATCGCCTGTGTGATCGTCAAACATGCCAACCCCTGCGGCGTTGCCGTTGGTTCAACAGCGCTAGCGGCTTATGACAAAGCCTTCGCCACCGACCCTACCAGCGCATTTGGCGGCATCATTGCCTTCAATACAGCGCTGGACGCTGAAACCGCCCAGGCAATTATCGATCGCCAGTTTGTCGAAGTAATTATCGCCCCCGGGATTAGCGATGACGCTGCCGCCATTGTGGCCAGCAAGCAGAACGTTCGCCTACTGGATGTCAGCGATCATTGGTCAGGCGAACACCAGACTGCATTTGATCTCAAGCGCGTCAACGGTGGGCTATTAGTACAAGAGCGCGATGAGGGAATGGTGGCACGCGAGGACTTGACGGTTGTCAGCCAGCGCGCTCCCAGCGAGCAAGAACTGCGCGACCTAGCCTTTGCTTGGCGAGTGGCTAAGTTCGTTAAGTCCAACGCCATTGTGTATGCCAAAGATGGGCAAACAGTGGGCGTGGGCGCAGGACAAATGAGCCGCGTTTACTCAGCCAAAATTGCGGGCATCAAAGCCGCAGACGAAGGCCTTTCAGTGCCTGGGTCGGTCATGGCATCTGATGCCTTCTTCCCGTTCCGTGATGGCATTGATGCCGCGGCAGCAGCGGGTATTACCGCGGTCATTCAACCCGGTGGCTCAATGCGCGATCAGGAAGTGATCGACGCCGCCAATGAAGCAGGCATTGCCATGGTATTTACCGGCATGCGCCACTTCCGCCACTAAGCCTTTTCACTAGCACCGCTGGCCCACCCAGCACATAACAAGCCCCCATTGGCACTCTGCCAATGGGGGCTTGTTAATGACAGTGGCTGCCGATTAAAAGACAGGCTTCAAAGCGCTAGCCAAGGTCAATGCATAGGTACTTTGTTTCAAGGTATTCTTCCAACCCTTGATGACCGCCCTCGCGACCTAAGCCCGATGCTTTAACCCCGCCAAACGGTGCCGCTGCGTTAGAAATGGCGCCAGTATTAATCCCTACCATGCCATATTCTAGCGCTTCAGCGACGCGCCACACGCGAGCCAGATCACGCGAGTAGAAATACGCGGCCAGGCCATACTGAGTGTCATTGGCCATTGCTATCGCGGTTTGCTCATCGTCAAACGGGAAGACAGCGGCAAGCGGGCCAAACGTCTCTTCGTGAGCCACTTTCATTTTATCGGTGGCAAAGCTAATCAGCGTCGGCGTAAAGAAATTACCGCCCAATGGATGGGGGTGCCCACCCAGCAGCAGCTCAGCGCCGTTATCTATCGCATCCTGCACGTGCTCGCTGACTTTCTTAACCGCGTTTTCATCGATTAACGGGCCAAGATTAATATTCGCTTTGGTGCCATCGCCAACGCGCAACTCACTGTTCATTGCCACAGCCAGCTTTTCACAAAACGCGTTGATGACACTGGAGTGGACTAAGAAGCGGTTGGTGCATACGCAGGTCTGCCCAGCATTGCGGAACTTCGCCGCCATAGCACCATCTACTGCGGCATCTAAATCAGCATCTTCAAAGACAATAAATGGCGCGTTGCCACCCAGCTCTAGCGAGATTTTCTGAATATGCTCAGCCGCCTGCGCCATCAGTTTACTACCCACTTCGGTAGAACCGGTGAAGGTGATTTTGCGCACCTTCGGCGAGTGCGTCATCGCTTGCGCAATATCACTGGCGCTCCCCGGCACTACGTTAAAAACCCCACGCGGAATGCCCGCACGCTCAGCTAATAGCGCTAATGCCGTGGCTGAAAACGGCGTTTGGCTCGCAGGCTTGACGACAATCGTACAGCCAGCGGCCAGTGCAGCGCCCGCCTTACGGGTGATCATCGCCGCCGGGAAGTTCCACGGGGTAATCGCGCCCACAACGCCCACTGGCTGCTTAGTCACGACGATACGCTGATTGGCGTTTGCCGCGGGAATCGTTTCACCGTAAACGCGCCGGGCCTCTTCAGCAAACCAGCGCAAAAAGCTTGCGGCATAGGCAATTTCGCCCGCGGCTTCTTTAAGCGGCTTGCCCTGTTCGTAGGTCATCAGCATGGCTAAGTCTTGCTGATGCTCAAGCATCAGGTCGTGCCACTTTAATAATAAGTCGGCGCGTTCCTGAGCGGTCAATGCACGCCATGCAGGCAGAGCGGCGTCGGCGGCATCGATGGCCCGCTCAGTCTCAACTTTACCTAACCGCGGAATATTGCCGACAGCCTCACCGGTTGCCGGATTCAAGACCGTGATCTGCTCGCCGCTATCGGCTGCAACCCAACTGCCGTCGATATAGGCAAAAGGACAATACAGCTGCGTTTCTTTAAGCGCTTCCATGACAGACTCCTGACCAAATGATGGCCGTGTAGGCTTGTTAACACTTCATGCTAAGACGAAACACCCCTATAAACCAAGTTTCTAGCGTGCCTTGATTATCGGCTAGCGGCACCAGATTCAATTAATCAGCATTAGGAATTCTTGCCGAGTCGCCTGGTCGCTGCGAAACCTGCCTAGCATGACGGATGAGGTCATACTGGAGTTTTGCTTCTCGACGCCACGCATCATCATGCAAAGATGGCGAGCCTCAATGACCACTGCGACGCCCTTTGCCTGCGTGACTTCTTGAACGGCATCGGCGATTTGTAGGGTGAGATTTTCTTGGATCTGCATACGTCGTGCAAACATATCAACAATGCGCGCAAATTTAGATAGCCCCAGCACCTTGCCGTTAGGTAAATAGGCGATATGGCACTTGCCAATAAAGGGCAGCAGATGGTGTTCACACATTGAATAAAGCTCAATGTCTTTTACCAGCACCATTTCGTCTGTGTGCGACTCAAACACGGCACCGTTAATAATTTCTCCCAGCGACTGATTATAGCCCGCATTCAAAAACTGCATGGCTTTCGCTGCCCGCTTTGGCGTATCCCGCAATCCTTCCCGATCGGGATCTTCTCCCAAAGCAGTGATTATCTGGCGATAGTGGTGAGCAATATCATCGGACATGTTAAGCCTCATCAAAAACGGTGCACAAATGCAAAAAGACTGACACCTACGTCAATTCTTTCTTTACGCGAATTAATATTAGACCCGTCTAAATATAAAATTTACGAGCATATTGGCCAGCAGTTAAGGTACAAAAAATAGCTACAAAGACTGCTGAACCATTATTGTCTGGAATAACCTATTTTAACGTAAGCCTCTCATTTATGGCAGCGTCGTAGCTAACAAGGCGATGCGAAGACACCGCTCAGCTCCACACATTACGCGGCCATTCCCCTCCCCGCGCTATGCCAACCAACGCGGGGTTTCTAACTGCAGGCACTGCTGCTCTAACTGGCGGATATGCTGATCCCAGTAACCGCTATCCGCCAACCACGGAAACGCCCGTGGGAAAGCGGGGTCATTCCAGCGCGATACCAGCCAAGCAGTATGACGAATCAACCGATAGCTTCTTAACGGTTCAATTAACGATATCTGCTCCGTCGGAAACGGCAGCGCTTCCTCATACCCTTCGGTAATCTCATTCAAGTGTGCTCCCCAGCCCTGCGGGTCGTCGGTGGGAAGCATCATCCAGATATCCTGAATCGCGGGCGCCATAAGGCAGTCATCAAAATCGATCAGCGTAAACTGCTCATCGCGGCCGAGCACATTGCCTAAATGACAGTCACCATGACACCGAATCATGCTGCTAGCAGGTACGCAGTGCTTTGAAAGCTGCTGATGTACTTTCGTAATGACGTTTTCATACGCTCGACGCTGATGACCACTCAATCGCTCACTTGTCAGCACACGCTGCTGAGCATCAAGGACACCGCTCGCCATCTCTAATCGCGGGCGGTGTTGAAAAGCTTGTTTAGCGGAGATTTTGTGTAAGCGCCCCAGCACCTCGCCCATTGCAAATAAGTGAGCAGGGTTATCAAGCTCCGGGGCCTGACCAGGACAGTGAGGAAATAACACAAAGTTAAATACTTTAAACTTATGTAGCGACTGGCCCTGAGTGTTTCGCCAAGGCGCCACGACCGGCACATCGTTGTCAGCTAGCTCTTGTAAAAAATCATGCTCTTCCTGAATCACCGCCTCTGACCAGCGGTCAGGCCGATAAAACTTAATAATCCAGTTTTTGCCATCCTCATCGCGAAACATTAGCACGCGGTTTTCGTAGCTATTTAGCGCGAAAGGCTCACCCGCTGGCCAAATATCAAGCGACTCGGCTGCAGACATCACTAAATCGGGCGAAAGAGAGCTAAACGGGTGTGACATAGGTCACTCCTGGGGTCGGCAAAAAACCTATTCTATCAACCCTTGCCCAGGGGCGTCCGCGCTACTGCCCAAATATCGATGCGCTTAGCACCTGCCTCCAGCGCGGCACACGCCATTGCATGCCCAGTAGCACCGGTAGTCACCACATCATCAATGATCACCAAATGCTCCGGTGGCGGCATCTGAAATGCAAAAGCATCGGCTAAATTGGATGCCCGCTCGCGGCGATTCAACGTGCGCTGGGAACGGCTTCTCTTAACTCGCTGAGCAGTGTGCAATGGAACAGTCAATCTGTGGCTGAGCTGTTTTGCCAGCCAATATGATTGGTTAAATCCACGCTCACGGGCATTTGCAGGGTGCATCGGTACTGACACGAACGCTTGCCCAGTTAGCTGGGGCTGCGTCATTAACATCAGTTCGCAAAGCAATACCCCAGCCCTCGGTGAGGCGTTGAATTTAAAATCATGTATTAGCTCTTTAATGACACCCTGATACAGCAACCCCGCCTGAGTCGCCAAAAAGGCCGGAGGCTCCGTTAAGCAATGCCCGCATAATCGCTGGCCGTGCTTTACCGGCTCACCGCATTGGCGGCAGGCATATAAATTCCATGGAAGCTCATCGGCACACGCATCACACCACCCACACCCCTGCGCCGTAGGAGCTAGGCAAAAAGCGCAATAGCCCGGCATGTTTCGCTTTATCCAACAACTCCCTCTTTGCAGGCCTTGCTTCAAAAACGATTTCTTAGAAAACATAGACCGCTCTTCACCCATTTAAACAAATATCAAACTAGGCGTTGACTTGTATCACAAAAATGATAATATACGCCTCGTCTTCGCGGATGTGGTGGAATTGGTAGACACGCTAGATTTAGGTTCTAGTGCCGTAAGGTGTGGGAGTTCGAGTCTCCCCATCCGCACCAATTACTTGTTAGTTTTCAAGAAGTTAGCTTTAAAATTTTCTCTGAATTAGTCAGCATATCAGGCACCCATGAGGTGCTTTTTTTGTGCCTGCTCGTTACACAGCTGCACTTACTTAAGCAGAACCAAGTGAACGGCTTAAGCTGAACCGAGAGCAAGGCAAAATCAGCCGCGACTACTTTTAATGCAAAACCGTTGCGCTGTTTAATTGCTAATTGATGTTGCGGGCGTATCAATGATGCTTGCAGAGCGGCCATACAGGCCGCCCAGGCAGAGCTGGTGTAAAAACTATACTCAGTAAAAGCTATACTCAGTAAAAGCTATACTCAGTAAAAACTATAGCCTCAATCCGCCGTCACACTCAATGATGCGCCCGCTGAAATAATCATTTTCAACAATGAAAGCGACACTTTGGGCAATATTATCGGGATCCCCCAAACGTTTTAACGGCACGCTAGAGGTAATGCGCTCCAACATATCTGGGCGCATACCAGCAGTCATTTCAGTGGCCACAAATCCAGGTGCAACGGTACCTGTACGAATGCTATAGCGCGCCAGCTCCTTACTCCAGGTTACCGTTAACGCATGCACTCCCGCCTTGGCCGCCGCATAGTTACTCTGCCCCATATTGCCCGCACGCGAAATGCTTGAGATATTGACGATTACCCCCTCATGCCCTGCCTCAATCATCTGAGTAGCCGCTTCACGCCCGCACAGAAAAACGCCGGTTAAATTAACATTGATGACGTTTTGCCAGCTTTCCAGCGACATACGCTTCTCAACGTGGCCATCTTTCGCCTTGACCAGCAGTGCGTCCTGGGTAATGCCTGCGTTATTCACGCAGCCGCTTACCGGCGCCATGCGTTTTGCAATATCGGCAAATGCCTGAATAACGGAAGCCTCTTCCGCAACGTTTACCACAAAGGCCTGCGCATCAACCCCTTCAGCAGAAAGCTGTGATACCGCCTGAGCCAATGCTTCACTACTCATATCCAGCAGCGCCACGCGCGCGCCCTGCTTGCCCAAACGCAGGGCCGTGGCATAGCCCAATCCTCGTGCGCCACCGGTTATAGCAATGACTTTATCGGTAATAACCATCACTGACTCCTTTAAGAAGATTTACGCCGCCTCATTGTGCGCCGCACAACAAGGGATTTACTAGCCCGAATCGCACGGCACTAACGCTAAAACGCACATCTTTAGCTGCTTGTTATTTGTATTTCTGGCACCATATTAGCCAGCTACGACGGTTATTGAGTCGTTTATTTCTGGAGTTAACCATGCCTATTTTGATTTTTATATCGCTGTTCACTTTACTAGATTTTATTGTGCTTTTTTCAATTGGCAGCCAAATAGGTTTGATTACTACCCTATTATTAGTGCTTGGCACAGGCTTTGCCGGGCTACATCTTATTCGTAAAGAAGGCGTCTCAACCTTCGCCCGTGCACGCCAGCGCATGCAGGCAGGTGAAATTCCTTCTAGCGAGCTTCTGACTGGCGCCGCACTTATTTTTGGCGGCGCCTTACTGATGGCACCGGGTTTCTTGTCGGACGCACTTGGCCTTGCATGCCTGATTCCCAGTGCACGCCATTTAATGCTTAAAGCATTAACGTGGCTAGGCATTAAGACCATTGCAGGACAGCAGCAAGGCCCGCATACATCGTCTACCCACTCACGCTCAACGCGCGCCGACAACGATGACGGATGGTTTGATGGGCCAGCTAAAGACTCCGCAACTTCCTCATCGGATCAAAAAGGCCCCATTGAAGGTGATTTCATTAGCCGTGATGAGTCGTCACGCCATCGATAACGCACCGTTTGGAAGAAAATCTGCACAAAAGCAATTTTTTATTGCTCTCCCCCCTTGAAAGGCCACCTGCAGCCCCCACTTTTTAGCCAGCACATAATTTCGGTGACTGCTTAATGTAGCAGCCGCCATTAACAATGAAGACCGCAAGGTCTTCACGTCTCGCGGGGACTCCCACGAGAACATTTTTTAGCTAGCTGCCCTCAATAAGGGCTTCAACCTACTTAGGAGAACGTGAATGAACATCCGTCCTTTACATGATCGTGTCATCGTCCGTCGCGTTGAAGAAGAACAGAAAACGGCTGGTGGCATCGTGCTTCCTGGTAATGCACAAGAAAAACCTACCCGTGGTGAAGTATTAGCCGTCGGCAATGGTCGCATTCTTGAAAATGGCGAAGTACGTCCGCTAGACGTTAAAGTCGGCGACAACGTGATCTTTAAAGATGGCTACGGCGTTGAGAAACAAAAAGTCGACGGCGAAGAAGTTCTGATTATGAGTGAAACCGATATCCTTGCCGTTGTTGAAGGTTAATCCTCATTTCAGCTATTTACTTTCACGTTTTTGAATTCAATTTAGGAAGTAACCACTATGTCAGCTAAACAAGTTAAATTTTCTGATGACGCACGCAAACGTATGGCGCGCGGCGTTGATGTTCTTGCCAACGCAGTAAAAGTAACGCTAGGCCCGAAAGGCCGTAACGTGGTGCTGGAAAAATCCTTCGGCTCCCCCACCGTTACTAAAGACGGTGTCTCTGTCGCTAAAGAAATCGAACTGAAAGACAAGTTCGAGAACATGGGCGCCCAGATGGTTAAAGAAGTTGCTTCACAGACTTCTGATGCGGCTGGCGACGGCACCACCACCGCTACCGTTCTCGCCCAAGCAATCATTGCTGAAGGCCTGAAAGGCGTGACTGCCGGCATGAACCCGATGGACCTCAAGCGCGGCATCGATCAAGCCGTTGCGGCCGCTGTTAAAGAAATCAAAGCAATGTCTGTACCTTGCACCGACACCAAGTCGATTGCTCAGGTCGGCACGATTTCTGCCAACGGCGACAAGCGTATTGGTGAAATCATCGCTGAAGCGATGGAAAAAGTAGGTAAAGAAGGCGTCATCACCGTTGATGAAGGCCGTGGCTTTGAAGATGAGCTAGAAGTTGTTGAAGGTATGCAGTTTGATCGCGGCTACCTGTCTCCCTACTTCGTTACCAACCAGGACACCATGACGGTTGAACTGGAAGATCCTTACATCCTATTAGTGGATAAAAAGATCTCCAACATCCGTGAGCTGCTGCCGGTTCTTGAAGCCGTTGCTAAGCAAGGCAAGCCGCTAGCTATTATCGCTGAAGATATCGAAGGCGAAGCGCTTGCAACGTTGGTGGTTAACAACATGCGCGGTATCGTTAAAGTCGCTGCTGCTAAAGCACCTGGCTTCGGCGACCGTCGTAAATCCATGCTGCAGGACATTGCTATCCTGACCAACGGCACGGTCATTTCTGAAGAAGTTGGCCTGACGCTTGAGCAAGCTACCCTGGATCACCTGGGTACGGCTAAGCGCATGACGATGTCTAAAGAAAACACCACGATCATCGACGGCGCTGGTGCAGAAAACGACATTGAAGCTCGCGTTAACCAGATCCGCGCGCAAATCGAAGATACGTCTTCTGATTACGACAAAGAGAAGCTGCAAGAGCGTGTTGCTAAACTAGCAGGCGGTGTTGCTGTTATCCGCGTTGGTGCTGCGACCGAAGTGGAAATGAAAGAGAAGAAAGCACGCGTTGAAGACGCTCTGCACTCTACTCGTGCAGCCGTTGAAGAAGGCGTGGTACCTGGTGGCGGTACAGCACTCGTTCGCGTTATGGCTAAAGTACAAGGCCTGACTGGCGAAAACGAAGACCAAAACCACGGTATCAACATGGCGCTGCGCGCTATGCAGTCACCGCTTCGTCAAATCGTGACTAACGCTGGTGAAGAAGCTGCCATCGTAATTAATCGCGTTAAAGATGAAGTAGGCAACTTCGGCTACAACGCACAGACCGGCGAATACGGCGATCTGTTCGAAATGGGCGTTCTGGACCCCGCTAAAGTAACCCGTACTGCGCTGCAGTCCGCTGGTTCTGTTGCAGGTCTGATGATCACCACTGAGTGCATGATCGCAGAAGACCCCGAAGAGAAAGAAGGCGCTCCTGATATGGGCGGCATGGGTGGAATGGGTGGTATGGGCGGCATGATGTAACGCAACCCTGAGCCCTTTGCTCAAGATGACTAGCTGTTAATGTCATCACCAACAACCCCGCCTTGTGCGGGGTTGTTGCGTTATAAAGACCTGCACGGCATTAACGCTACATCATAACTTATCGTCCATTCAGCTAAGCCAACGTGCTATTATCAGGCCGATTTTTTAAGGCTATAGAGCGATAACGCATGTTGCAGCATATCCGTATCGTGCTCGTACAGACCTTTCACCCAGGCAATATTGGGGCTGCGGCGCGGGCAATGAAAACCATGGGTTTGACTGAGCTGGTGCTGGTTAACCCACGCTCATACCCTGATGAAGAAGCCACTCGCCTTTCCGCGGGCGCTAACGATGTGCTTGATAATGCCCGCATTGTCAGCTCGCTAGACGCCGCTGTTATCGACTGTGTTCAAGTGGTGGGGGCTAGCGCGCGCCTGCGCAGCCTACCGTTGCCCCACTATGATGAACCCGACGATATGGCCTTAGACGTCATTCAGAATGCGCAAACTGCACCGGTAGCACTAGTATTTGGACGAGAGCGCTCAGGACTTACAAACGATGAGATTCGCTGCTGCACCCACCAGGTCAGCATCCCAGCCAATGCCGATTACGGCATTCTGAATTTATCTCAAGCGGTGCAAATTTTAGCGTACGAAGTGCACCGTGCATGGCGTAAAAGCGCAGATAACGATTTCGCATATCAACGGCCGCTGGAAGCGATACCCCCTAGCCGTGAACAGTTTCTACACTTCCAAGCGCATCTCGGGGAGTTAATGCAAAAAAGTGGCTTTTTAACCCAACCCCACGCCCGCACTGAAGAGCAGCTCCAAGCACTCTTTGCTCGCGCGCAGCCTAGCCGCAAAGAGCTTTCTCTGCTGCGAGGCCTACTAAGCGCTTTTGAGTCTTATTTGCCTAAGCAGTGAGGCATGATTACTCATAAAAAAGGGACAACGCCTGTTGTCCCTTTGCATATCAAAGCCACATGCTTACAGCATCATTGCCGCCAGCCAGCCAAAGCCCACTAGTGGAATATTGTAATGCAGAAACGTCGGCACAACGCTGTCCCAAATGTGATCATGCTGACGATCCACATTAAGACCGGAGGTCGGCCCCAGGGTTGAATCAGACGCAGGTGAGCCCGCATCTCCCAGCGCCGCTGCCGTACCTACCAGCACTACCGTGGCCATGGGCGAAAAGCCAAACTGCACCGCTAAGGGCACAAAAATAGCGGCAATAATGGGAATGGTTGAGAACGAAGAGCCAATCCCCAGCGTTATAAACAGCCCGACCAGCAGCATTACTAGCGCAGCTAAGCCTCGGTTATCACCCAGTACCGCAAAGGCACCCGATACCAGCGTGTCGATTTCACCCGTGGTTTTCATCACTTCGGCAAAGCCCGCCGCTGAAATCATGATAAAACCAATCAGCGCCATCATTCGCATGCCGCTGGTAAAGAGATCATCAGCTTCTCGCCACTTGAATATTCCCCCAAGCGAGAGCAAACCAATTCCTACCAAGCCACCTAAAATCATTGAGCCGCTATATAGCTGCAGCCCCAGCGCAGCGACGATGGCAACACCCGACATTATAAGCCCCAGCATGTGAGGCTCGGCGGGCGTATGCCCTTCCATCACGTTAGCGTTAGCAATGTCTTGAGCCTGATAGTCACGCGGGCGCCGATAGCTCCAAAATAGCGCGACGATTAGCCCTAACGCCATACCGCCTACCGGGATCGCCATGGCCATAGGCACCATGCCACGGGTAATCTCTAAGCCTAACGGCCCGCCGGCGCTATTTAAGTTAGCGAGCAATATATCGTTGAGGAAGATCGCCCCAAAACCGACTGGCAGCAGCATGTACGGCGCAGTTAATCCAAACGTGAGTGCACAGGCCACCGCGCGCCGATCTAGCCTCAAGCGATTCATCACGATTAAGAGCGGCGGAATAAGCACGGGTATAAAAGCGATATGCACAGGAATAGCGTTTTGTGACGAGATGGCAACCAGCAAAACCGCCGTTAGCAGCAGCACTTTAACGCGCGCTTGATGTGCTGGCGTGGTTTGTTTGCCCAGTAACGTAATCAGACGATTCGCCAGCATGTCCGGCAAACCAGAGCGGGAAATCGCCACTGCAAACGCGCCTAGAGTGGCATAGGCCAATGCAACTTGGGCACCGCCACCCACGCCTGCATTAAACGCATCCATGGTTTGCTCAAGGCTCAACCCACCCACCAAGCCGCCCACTAAAGCACCCAGCACCAGCGCGAAAACCACCGAGACACGCGCCAGCGATAGCGCAACCATCACCAGCACCGCCAGAATTACTGCATTCATGAAGATCCCTAAAGCTATTGAAAGGCTATTTACAGCGAAGGTGGCGGATTTTAGCAGAATAAAACAACAAACCTAAGCAGGGGGACTCAGCAAAAGTACTGATTCTTAGCGGATCTCTTTTGTGTATTATCAACTGGAAAGCTTTGTGCGTAAAAATACGCGACTATCCAATGATTGTTACACCAGCCTCCGATATAATCTGCCGATGACTGAATCTAATCCGAACGCCTCATTGCCCGCCGCCAGCATTCCTGGCGATGCGCTGCCCCCCGTGGAGCAGCACGCCCTGCAATACGCAACGGTGCGCAACGCTCACGAAACCGAATTGATTGAAGACTATGTTGAGCTGATAGGTGATTTGCTGATGCACCGTGGCGAAGCCCGTGCAGCGGATATAGCCAATCGCATGGCGGTTAGCCAAGCGACTGTATCGAAAATGATTCGGCGTTTAAATGAGCTGGAGCTAGTGACTAGCAAGCCCTACCGATCGCTGTTCCTCACCGAGGCTGGCCAAAAAATGGCCGAGACGTCGCGTGCTCGCCACGACATCGTGCTGCACTTCCTGCGTGCACTGGGTGTTAAAGATGCCACCGCCCGCATTGATGCTGAAGGCATGGAGCATCACGTAAGCGATGAAACACTCACGATCATGCAACGCTTTACCGACCACCAGCAAAATTAAAAGCTAATCACCACTGCCTGATACTCGGGCGGGCATTCCCAGCCTCCCGATACCCGGCAGCTTTAACGCAGGCCGCATAACATCAAAACCAACGCTGAGCCCTAAAAAATTAATCTCAAGACCCTCTTCCAGCGCGAACATAATGCCGATCATGCCGCCTAGTGAAAACTGGTAGCCAGTGCCGCTGGGGGCAGGCGCAAACACGCCGTTAAAAATATAATCCTTACCGATAGCCGTCACAGGCAGCGTTACCTCAAACCCTGGTACTTCACGTATTACCCAGGCAATAAAGCTATTGCTATTAGGCCCGGGCCACACGCGGTAAAGGTCGGCTTGAGGATAATCCGTGGCGGCGGCCTCTATTTTCGGAATCATCTGGCCAGCCGCTTCCCCGCGATAATCGGCCAACAGCGTAGGCGCATTTCCAAACCAAGTCCGGTCAGGCGTATCAATAGAGGACACCACCGTGGGCTGGCGCCAGCTCAATACCTGATGTAGCCGATAACTGTCAGCATTTTCCGCTTTGGTTGCGATCCAAATATGCTCGCCAAACGCCCCTCGCCAATTGTATGCCCGGGCCGAATAGACCTGCACAACAGCCTCAGAATAGGCTGCAGGGTCAGGCGCAATACCCGTCGAGGTGCGATCTAACGATGACCAATGAACATCCGTGACCACCTGATTCGTCACCAATAACCATGCAGGTCCCACTAACAGCAGCGCCAAAAGCGCCACGAGGCTGAGCAGCCATCGCAGTAGCGTTTTCATCGTAATACCCGTAAGGCTAATATTAAATGTAAGTACCGCACTAGCTTACAAGACGCAAGCGTATTGCTTGACGAGTCTGTGCGTCAGCAGTATTTAAAGGAGGGAAATAAAATAATGCAGGCTAGAAATGGTGGTAGCCCCAGAAGCCACATCCCGGCACACGCAGCCACCACTACCGTTGCTCCCTTCCGGGCCTGGCGGGGTTCGCAGTTTAGCGTTGCGGGAGGACCTAAGGGGCCACCATAACGGCACACTCTGTATGAAATAAGTGTGCTAATGCTGATGTGGTGGCTACGCCCTGATTTGAACAGGGGACCCCATCATTATGAGTGATGTGCTCTAACCAGCTGAGCTACGTAGCCTTTTCCTCATCAACGGGTGCAGATTATGCCTATCTTAAATGCGAAAGGCAAGCCGGATTCCGACTCACCTTCCCCACCTAAATTAGCTTATTGAATGGCAGCGCGCACGGCCTCTGCGCCAGGCTCGCCATTACGCGTTGTCACGCCGTTTAACCACTCATCCAGGATACTGTCATTGGCTTTTAAGTAGTCACGCGCGGCGTCACGGGGCGCGACACCATCATCCATAATCGCGCTCATCAGCTGGTTCTCCATTTCCAGCGTAAAGGTCATATTGCGTAATAACACCCCCACATTTGGGCACTCATCCACAAACCCCGCGCGTGTATTTGTATGCACCGTCGCGCCCCCTAGCTCAGGGCCAAAATAATCATCGGCGCCTGAGAGATAGGCCATCTCAAAGTTAGAGTTCATGGGGTGTGGCTCCCAACCTAAAAACACCATCCACTGCTCATTCGGGACGCGCGCACGCAACTCCGCCAACATCCCTGCCTCGCTGGAGTTAACCACCTGCCAGTCGCCTAACTCATAGGCGTTATCATCAATCATTTGCTCGATTAGCTCGTTGCCATCGTTGCCTGCTTCAATGCCGTGCACGCTGCGGTCAAACTGATCTGCATGCGCCGCCAGGTCATTGACCGATGTCACACCCGCATCATAAACGTATTGCGGCACGGCCAGTGTGTACTTTGCCCCTTCCAGGTTAGCTACCAAGCGCTCGACCTCCCCTCGCTCTATATAAGGGTCGCTAATAGATGCCATTGAAGGCATCCAGTTGCCCAGAAATACATCAAAATCATTGTTGCGCATCCCCGCGTAGGCAATGGGCACAGAGACCGTATCTATGCTTGATACATAGCCGAGCCCTTCAAGCACTTCACTGGCCAGCGCGGTGGTCGCGGTAATGTCTGTCCAGCCGACTTCAGCAAAGCGTACGCTGCTGCATTCGTCGGCATAAGCCACCGCTGGCAATCCGGCGGCCAGCAGTAAAGCACCGGCGTAACACGTCGAAATTTTACTCATGTTCGTTGTCCCCTTGAAACGTCTGATGCGAGCGCACTGAGAGCTCAGCTCACATTCAGAAAAAAGTACGTCGCCTGTATAGACCGATCTTTTATTGATTGAACGTTCAATAAAAAAATGCCATCATGGTTAGGTAATCATGCTTAACAGTGGGTTTCAAGTTTCACTCACGCTAAGTATTCAACGTATACAGGTGAGCGTTCGCAGGAGATCAACGTGCCAAAGGTTGGAATGGAACCGATACGCCGTCAGCAGTTAATCCACGCAACGATGGCTGCCATTGATGAAGTTGGTCTAGCCGAAGCCACCGTGATGCGCATTTCTCGTCATGCGGGCGTATCTGCGGGCATCATCAGCCATTACTTTGGCGGCAAAGATGGCCTGCTGGAAGCAACCATGCGGCAAATCCTCACCGATCTTACCGAGGCCGTTGCCGCGCGCCGCCATGCGTTAACAGACGACTCTCCGCGCGCCCACATTAGCGCTATTATTGAGGGCAACTTTGACCGCACTCAAGTCACCGGCCCCGCTGCCAAGACATGGTTAGCCTTTTGGGCGAGCAGCATGCACAAGCCCATGCTTCAGCGCTTGCAAAACGTCAATGACCGGCGCCTTTACACCCATTTATGCCATCAGTTTAGACGCGTAATGCCACGCCATGATGCCCGCAGCGCCGCCCGCGGTTTGGCGGCGATGATTGACGGCCTATGGCTGCGCGGAGCGTTAACGCCTGCAGGGCTTGATGCAGATGAAGCCCGGCTTATCGCGCAGGCCTACCTTGATCAACTGCTTGATCATCATGGCTGTGCAACGTCTGCATCCGATACATATCGCTAGTTTTTATTCGAGGAGACCTACATGGCCGCTCAAGACATACAGCCTCTCTATATTGATGGTCGCCAGGTAAGCGCCACGTCAGGTGAAACCTTTACCGTCACCAATCCTTTTAATGGCAGCCTGATCGCTACGATCGGCCAAGCCAGCCAGTCCGATGTTGACACCGCCGTTGAAGCCGCTCAGCGCGGCCAGCGTGAGTGGGCCGCCATGACCGGCATGCAGCGTTCGCGCGTATTATTGCGCGCCGTGGCATTGTTACGAGAACGTAATGACGAGCTTGCCGAATTGGAAACCCGCAATACCGGCAAGCCGATTAGCGAAACGGCGAGCGTTGATATCGTGACCGGCGCCGATGCGCTTGAGTACTACGCTGGCCTGGCGCCTGCTATTGAAGGCAATCAGATCCCCCTACGTGACAGCTCTTTTGTGTACACCCGCCGCGAGCCGCTGGGCGTGATTGGTGCCATTGGGGCGTGGAACTATCCCATCCAAATAGCTTGCTGGAAAGCAGCGCCGGCGCTGGCCGCAGGCAATGCGGTAGTATTTAAGCCTAGCGAAGTCACCCCACTCACGGTCATGAAGCTGGCCGAGATCTTTACACAAGCAGGCCTGCCTAACGGCGTCTTTAACGTGGTGCAAGGCGATGGCCGCGTGGGCGCCATGCTCACCCAGCACCCTGGTATCGCCAAAGTCTCGTTTACTGGCGAAGCGGGCACCGGCAAGAAAGTCATGGCTGCCGCCGCAAGCTCGACGCTAAAAGACGTCACTATGGAGCTTGGCGGCAAGTCGCCGCTGCTGGTATTCGCCGACGCCGACCTGGACCGTGCCGCTGACGCTGCCATGATGGCCAACTTCTATTCAAGTGGCCAAATCTGCACTAACGGCACACGGGTGTTTGTGGAGCGCAGCGTCAAAGATGCCTTTGAAGCCAAGCTGGTCGAGCGCGTTAAGCGCATTAAGGCGGGTGACCCTATGGATCCTAGCGTCAACTTTGGCCCGCTGGTCAGTTTCGAGCATCAAGAGAAAGTGCTTTCCTATATCGCTTTGGGCAAAGAGCAAGGTGCTCGTCTGCTCGTAGGCGGTGACGACTGGAGCACTGGCAGTTTTGCAGATGGCGCCTGGGCTGCACCAACCGTGTTCACCGACTGCACCGACGACATGCGTATCGTGCGTGAAGAGATCTTCGGCCCGGTAATGTCAGTGTTGGTTTTCGATGACGAAAATGAAGTTATTCGCCGCGCCAATGACACCACGTATGGACTTGCCGCCGGTGTCTTTAGCGAAAGCCTCAATCGTGCCCACCGCGTGATTCACCAACTGGAAGCCGGTATTTGCTGGATTAACACTTGGGGTGAGTCACCCTCCGAGATGCCGGTAGGCGGCTATAAAGAGTCGGGTATTGGTCGCGAGAACGGTATCGAGACGCTTAATCACTATACCCAAACTAAGTCCGTACAGATTGAAATGGGCCCGTTTGAGTCAGTGTTTTAAGGAGTTATTATGTCTCAACCACGCGAATTTGATTACATCATTATCGGCGCAGGCTCCGCAGGCAACGTGCTTGCTACTCGCCTGACCGAAGACAGCAGCGTCAGTGTGCTGCTACTGGAAGCGGGCGGCCCAGACTATCGCCTCGACTTCCGCACCCAAATGCCAGCGGCCCTGGCATTCCCGCTGCAGGGCAAACGCTATAACTGGGCGTTCGAAACCGATCCCGAACCGCATATGGATGGCCGCCGCATGGAGTGTGGCCGAGGCAAAGGCCTGGGCGGCTCCTCGCTGATTAACGGCATGTGCTACATCCGTGGCAACGCCCTCGACTACGACAACTGGGCCAAACAGCCCGGTCTTGAAGATTGGGACTACCTCAGCTGCCTTCCCTACTTCAAAAAATGCGAAACCCGCGATACCGGCGCTAATAGCTACCACGGTGGTGAAGGCCCGGTCAGCGTGACCACGCCAAAAGCGGATAACAACCCGCTCTATCGCACCTTTATTGAAGCTGGTAAGCAGGCAGGCTACCCGGAAACCGAAGACGTAAACGGCTACCAGCAAGAGGGCTTTGGCCCCATGGACCGCTTTGTGACGCCGAAGGGCCGTCGTGCGTCCACTGCCCGTGGCTACCTAGACACTGCCAAAAAACGCCAAAATTTCACCATTGAAACTCACGCGGTTACTGACGTTATTGAGTTTGAAGGTAAACGCGCCGTTGGCGTTCGTTATGAACAGAAAGGCGAAAAGCAGCAGGTCTACGCACGCCGTGAAGTTCTTTTATGCGGGGGCGCTATCGCCTCGCCGCAGATTTTGCAGCGCTCAGGCATCGGCAATCCAGAACTGCTGAAAGAGCTTAATATCGAGACGGTTCACGCCCTGCCCGGCGTGGGTGAAAATCTCCAGGATCACCTGGAAATGTACATTCAATACGAGTGCAAGGAACCTATCTCGCTCTATCCGGCGCTGAAGTGGTATAACCAGCCTAAAATTGGCGCGGAATGGCTTTTCAATGGCACCGGCGTAGGCGCCAGCAACCAGTTCGAAGCCTGTGGATTCATCCGCAGCCGTGATGAAGAAGAGTGGCCCAATCTTCAGTACCACTTTTTACCCATTGCCATCAGCTACAACGGCAAAAGCGCGGTGCAGGCTCACGGCTTCCAGGCCCACGTTGGCTCTATGCGCTCAGAAAGCCGTGGCCGCATTCGCTTAACGTCGAAAGATCCTCACGCGGCGCCGAGCATTTTGTTCAACTACATGGCTAAAGAGAACGACTGGCAAGAGTTTCGCGACGCCATTCGCCTTACCCGCCATATCATCGCCCAGCCAGCGTTTGAACCATATCGCGGTCGTGAAATAGCCCCTGGCGCTGACGTTCAGTCAGATGCTGAAATCGATGCATTCGTTAAGGAACACGCCGAAACGGCCTACCACCCCTGTGGCAGCTGCAAAATGGGTAGCGATGAACTCGCGGTGACCGATGGCCAGGGCCGCGTCCATGGCATTGAAGGTCTGCGCGTGGTCGATGCGTCACTTTTCCCGGTAATCCCTACTGGCAATCTAAACGCCCCGACCATTATGTTGGCGGAAAAAATCGCTGACCGTATAAAAGGCAGCGCACCGCTGCCTCGTGCCAGCGTTGACTACTATGTAGCAAACGGCGCACCCGCACAGCGCGTCTAAACATAAGCGCACCTGAACATTTAGTCCGTTTATCACTCAAAACGTCATGGCTTATTGCCATGGCGTTTTTTTATAGTGTGTGCGGCTATAATGGCCTTAACCCTACCTAAATACTTGCACCAAACGGCACCCATCTGCCAATATTCAAACATCCGTTCGACCCGTTATTGTATTGCCTTTTTACTAACAACAGCAGGCTGAAATAAAAGGCCTGAAACAGAGAGAGAGTCTATGCTCACCCTACTCCTTATCGTGCTCGCCATCGCAGGTCTGCTCGTGGTAATGCGCCGTGAAGCTGGCGCTCCCGCGGCGCTGATCGTGCTTGCCGTGCTGGGCCTCGTTGGCCTGCTGTTTGACGCGAAAGTGATCGGCCTGCTGCTGCTTATTGCCGCTGCGGCGGTTGCCGCCGCTGGCCTCCCCGCGCTGCGTAGCCAATGGCTAACGCCGCGCCTATTTACCATGTTTAAAAAGGTGGCACCGAAAGTATCTGCGACAGAGCGCACGGCTTTAGAAGCAGGCAGCGTTTCGTGGGATGGCGAATTATTTTCAGGCAAGCCTCAGTGGGACAAACTGCTGGCTTTTAAAGACGACGGGCTGCGCGACGATGAGAAAGCCTTTCTAGCCAACCAGTGCGCCAAAGCGGCGGGGATGTGCAATGCCTGGGATATCGCCCATGAGCGCGCCGACCTGCCCCAGCAACTGTGGGACTACCTGAAAAAAGAAGGCTTCTTCGGCATGATTATTCCGAAGGAGTACGGCGGGCTTGGCTTCTCCGCGAAAGCCCAGTCGATGGTGCTGCAAAAACTCTCTGCCAATGAAACGCTGATGGTCACCGTGGGCGTTCCCAACTCACTCGGCCCCGGTGAACTGCTGCTTAAATACGGCACCCAAGAGCAAAAAGATCACTACCTGCCGCGCTTATCCGACGGCCGTGAAATCCCTTGCTTTGGCCTCACCGGCCCTCGCGCGGGCTCAGACGCCACGTCTCTGCCCGACACCGGCATCGTCTGCAAGCAGACCATCAATGGCGAAGAGGTGCTGGGTCTTCGTCTTAACTTCGAAAAGCGCTGGATCACCCTCGCCCCCATCGCCACCGTTGTGGGCCTTGCGTTTCGCTTGTTTGATCCAGAGAAACTGCTGGGTGACGAAGAAGATCGCGGCATAACCTTGGCCTTGATTCCCCGTGACACCGCTGGCATGGAAATAGGTCGTCGCCATCACCCTATCGGCAGCCCGTTTATGAACGGACCGATTGTGGGTAACGATGTCTTTGTACCGCTGGACACCATCATTGGTGGCCAGGACATGATCGGCCAAGGCTGGCGCATGCTGGTGGAATGCTTATCTATTGGCCGCTGTATCACGCTGCCGTCAGGCGCTACCGGCACTGCGCGCTATGCGCTGGGTTGGAGCGGCGGTTTCACCCGTGTTCGTCGTCAGTTCAACGTGCCGGTGGCGGAAATGGAAGGTGTGCAAGAGCCGCTCGCACGCATGGCAGCAATGGCCTACATTTCCCAGGCAACCGTGTACCAAACCGCGAACATGATTGATCACGGCGAAAAACCCGCGGTGCCTTCAGCGATTCTGAAAAGTCAGCTAACCGAGTTTCAGCGCGTGCTGCTTAGTGACGCCATGGATGTTCATGGCGGTAAGGCCGTGACGCTTGGCCCGCGCAACTATTTGGGCATCGGCTACAGCGCAAACCCGGTGGCGATCACCGTGGAAGGCGCCAACATTATGACCCGTAACCTGATGATCTTTGGTCAGGGCGCTATCCGCTGTCACCCGTATGTGCTGGATGAACTGGCCGCTAAAGACGCAAACGATATTCAGGCGTTTGATAAAGCCTTCTTCAGCCATGCAGGGCTGATTTTCGGCAACGCAGCCCGCGCCTTAACCCTCGGCTTTGGCCTGGGTAAAGCTAGCGTGCCTTTCGATGCTCCTGCCGCTATGTATGCCCAAGACGTGGCACGTCTCTCTGCGGGCTTCGGGCTATGTGCCGATGCCGCGATGGCAAGCTTAGGCTCAGCGCTTAAGAAGCGCGAGATGCTTTCTGCACGCCTGGGCGATGTGCTTTCGAATCTTTATCTCACGTCAATGGTGCTGAAGCAGTGGCAAGCCGGCAGTAAGGTAGAAGGCGAAGAAGCGCTATTGCACTATAGCTGCCGCTTTTTACTCCAGCGTGCCGAGCAAGCGCTTGTGGAGGTTTTCGATAATCTTCCCAATCGTATCCTGGGTAAAACGCTCAATGCCTTGGTCATGCCGGCCGGCCGTCGCTGGAATAAGCCCCATGACGATCTTGCCCGCGACATCGCCAAGCGCGTTTCCACCCACAGCGCTCTGCGCACAAAGCTGTTGGATAACACTTGGGACGCGGATGACGGTGAACAGCGCAACCCGCTAGCACGCTATAACGCCCTGCTGGTTGACTATGACCGCGCCGAGGTACTCTATCGAACGGTGAATAAAGCCTATTCAAAAGGTGAGATACCGCAAACGGCGCTTCACCCGGAAGCTCGTATTGAGGCCGGTTTGGAAAAAGGCCTCATCAGCGAGGACGATGCCATCTTCATGCGTACCTTTGAAGCGGAAGTGTTGGAAATGCTCACCGTCGATGACTTCGCCTACGATGCCTTTGCCAAGAACAAATCCACGCTAATTGATCATAACGGCCAATCCTCGCCAGCACCTCAGCAGGAAGAAGCCGGCATTAAATAACGCTTTTTGCTCTGCTCGCCTTCAACCGGCCCCTGATAATAAGGGGCCGTTTTTTTTGCGCCCACGTTATCTACCTACCGAGCAGTCTATAAGGCGATGCTAGCCTAATGCGTCCAAAAGAACATTGAATGTTCGAAAATGATCACCTATAGTTTCGTTAGTGAAAAAAACAATAAACCTCCTACTGTTCACACCATGACGGTAAGCGAGTTTTTTATGTTAACGGGGCCCGCCATGACACTGCGAAATCGAAACACTGAAAAGTTACCTACCGATATTTTTGACGCGCTCATTATCGGTGGCGGTATTAATGGCGCGGCCACGGCAGCGGCACTGGCAGGAAAAGGCGCAAAAGTTGCCTTGATTGACCGTGGCGATTTCGCCGGCAGCACCAGCATGCACTCCTCCAATTTAGTATGGGGAGGCATTAAATATATGGAAAGCAACGACTTTTCACTGGTTCGAAAGCTGTGTAAAAGCCGCAATCACTTGATTAAGAGCTATCCTTCCACGGTGCAGGAAATCCGCTTTCTAACCACTATTTCAAAAGGTTTTCGCCACTCACCGCGCTACCTATGGGCAGGCACCTGGCTTTATTGGCTAATGGGTAATGGCTTTACCAAATTGCCACGACTACTCTCATCGAAAAAGATCAAGCACGAAGAGCCCATCATCAACACGCAGAACTCGGTCGGTGGTTTTGAATACTCCGATGCTTATCTTCACGATAATGATGCACGGTTTGTGTTTAATTTTATGCGCCACGCGCTCAACTATGGCGCGGTTGCCGCAAACTACGTTGAGTCACTCGGTGCCGAGCGCGAGGGTGATTTATGGGTCACCAAGGCCCGCAACGTAATGGATGGCAGTACCTTTGACATTCGCGCCAAGGTACTGATTAACGCGGCAGGCCCCTGGGTAGATCAACATAATGAGCTAACACGTCAAAAAACGACGCACCACCATCTTTATTCCAAAGGTATTCACCTTATCGTCCCGCAGTTAACCGATTCCCAGCGCGTACTGGCGTTTTTTGCTGACGACGGGCGGCTATTTTTTGTCATTCCCATGGGGAATCGTACCTGCATCGGCACCACCGATACGCATATGGAGCACCCGGAGGTTGACGTCACCGCTGACGATATCGCCTTTGTATTGGAAAATATCAACAAGCGTTTAACGTTAGATAAACCGCTTAGCCAAGACGACATTATCTCGACACGCTGCGGAGTGCGGCCGTTAGCGATTAAAGGCGATCAAGGCAGTGACCGTGATTTCTTGCAGCTTTCGCGCAAGCACGTGATCGATACCAATGACGACAGCGCCCATATCAGTATCTTTGGCGGCAAACTCACCGACTGTTTAAACGTTGGTGATGAAATTGCCGAGGAAATGACGCGCTTGGGCGTAACGCTATCCGCGCCTGATTTTAAATGGTATGGCGAGCCAGCAGACGCCGTGAAGCAGCAGTTTATGGATCAGGCCAAACGCATGAACTTAGATGCGATGACCGCAGCTACTTCATCAGAGCCTCTCTCGACGCGAATCTGGCGGCGCTACGCTGACCAAGCTGTTCAGATGCTAGCCAAAATCCAAGAGGACCCTGCTCAAGCTGACATCTTAATTGAAGGCACCGAATATATTCGCTGCGAGTTAGAGCACGCCCGCGACCACGAAATGATCACCCAGCTTGAAGATTTTCTACGTCGTCGCGCCAAAGTCTCGCTTGTCGTACCCCATGAGCAACTGCGCCAATCCAGTGGCTTAAAAGAGGCCTGCCGCGTGTTATTTGGCGACGATGCTGAAGAGCGCTTTAATAGCTATTTTGAACTGCACCGGGATACCTCACGGCCAGCGATATCCGCGGCTGACGCTTAAGCTTTTCGCCGCTACAAAAAAGCCCCCTTACGTAATAAGGGGGCTAGTTGTTGCTTACCGGTTAAAACCTCGCGCCCTACTCTTCGTCTTCAATGCGCAGCTGAGAATCTCCAGAGAGCACTTCATCCCAGGCCTCTTCCAGCGTGCAGCCTGAACGACTGTCTACGGTATCGATAACCTCAACCGCATGCTGTAGTGACTCACGATTGCCCTTTAACGCCACGACCAGCCTAGCGAGATCTTGCTTGCTGAAAGAGCTAGCGATGCTATCGGCTTGTTGGCTAAGTTCGATGCAGTTCATTAGTAATACCTCATGGTATGGTCATCCGCTGCCGGTCCGTTAATCGGTTACCAAGCAGCCATCTTATTGAGAAAGAAGGGTGACATTGCTACTCATGCTGGACCGGATAAGTGTCCAGTTCGGTAATTGCGAGATGGTCACAAGCGTTACAAGACCTTCGCCTTTAGCACTGGGTAATCATGAAGCGCTATGGTTCTGTAGCAGGGATCAGTTCAGTGGCTCGGGATAACGAAGCACTCGCCTGATCCGTGAATTCACTATGGGTCACGACAACAAAGCGAACAATGCGTCATTGGCCGCAGGCGCCGTTGTAACCCAACTACATCACCGCGAATTAAGCGCTGGCGATGTGAAGCGCAACATCATGCTGGGTGAGTAAACGCTGAATCGACTCTGGGGGCTTACGGTCGGTGAATAACGCGTCAAGCTGATCCAAATTACCTTGGCGCACCACCGGATTGCGGTGGAATTTCGAATAGTCTGCCGCCAAATAGATGCGCCGCGAGTTTGCGATAATAGCCTGAGCAACGCGGACTTCCTGATAATCAAACTCAAGCAGAGAGCCATCCTCATCGATACCGCTGATGCCGATAATGCCGTAGTCCACTTTAAACTGATTGATAAAGTCGATAGTGGCTTCGCCAATGATACCGCCATCGCGAGAACGCACCTGGCCACCGGCAATAATGACGGTAAAATCCTCTTTATGCTGCAAGATGGCGGCGACATTAAGATTATTAGTAATAATCTCCAACCCCTGATGCTCTAGCAACGCCTGAGCCACCATTTCATTACTGGTCCCGATATTAATAAACAGTGACGAGTGATTAGGAATATTCTGAGCTAAGCAGTGGGCAATGCGCTCTTTCTCTTCCAAGTGCAGCGTCTTGCGGGTGCTGTACGCAGTGTTGACCGTACTGGACTCGATCCCTACGCCACCATGGACTCGTCGAACCCGCCCTTCATCAGCCAGCGTGTTTAAATCGCGGCGGATGGTTTGCGGCGTCACCGAAAAGTGGGCGGTGAGTTGTTCAATGCTCATATAGCCTTGCTGCCGAACTAGCTCGACAATGGCATCCTGACGAAATTGTTGGTTCATAGGCCCGGCCTGTTCGATTTTTATTGGTATCAGAGCGTAGTAGGTTAGCAAAATTTTCGAAACCTAATAACAATCATCCACCATTCGCTCTATATCTATTAATAGGCCGAGAGTGACAAGCTCTCCTAAAGCGGCCACACCAGCAAAATGAGCGGTATAGAAACGGCTAACACCACCACTGACAGTGGCAAGCCCAGCTTCCAATAATCACTAAACCGATACCCACCGGGCCCCATGACCAACGTGTTTGACTGATGCCCAATCGGCGTTAAAAACGCACAGGATGCACTGATCGCCACGACCATTAAAAATGGATCAAGCGAAACGTCGAAGCCATTGGCCAAACTGACTGCAATTGGCGCCATCAGCAGCGCCGCTGCCGCATTGTTAACCACATTAGAAAGTAACATGGAGAGAAGGAACAATCCGATCATGGTGACCACTACCGGCCAGTCGCTGCCAAAATGCAGCAGCGTATTGGCCACCAGGTCCGCGCCACCGCTAGTTTCTAATGCTTCGCCAACCGGAATCATTGCCGCTAGCAGTACGATCACAGGGCCGTCAATCGCCTGATACCCTTCACGTAACGGCAGCACGCCGATCAGCAGTGAAATCAGTGCCGCGGTACTCATGGCAACGGCTGCAGGCAATAAATCAAATATCATCGCCATGATCGCGAGAGCAAAAATGGCAATCGATATCACCAACTTGCGCGGCTGACCTAAATGCAGCTCACGTTTTGCAAGTGGCAGGCAGCCAAGTGAGGCTAAATTTTCTGAAATTTCATTTTCACTGCCCTGAAGCAATAAAACATCACCATTTTTAAAACGAATATCGCGCAAGCGCTGCTTCAAGCGCCCGCCGTCACGGGCAACGGCCACTAAGTGCAGCCCAAACTGATGATTTAAACGCAGCTGCCGCACGCTGCGATTAATCATCATTGAGTCATTGCGCACAACCGCTTCGATTAGCTGTAGGCCCTCGGTATCGACCGGTGCGGCCTCCTTCGCTGGCTTTTTCTTAGCAGGCTCAGCGTCAGGGTGCTCGGATGTATCTGATTCTTCCTCAGCGTCCTCTTCCCGTTCGGCAATCGCGCTAAGCCCTACTTTGTCTTCCAGCATTTGAAGCTCATCAGGGCCTGCTTCTAATAGCAGAATGTCGCCCTCTTCCAAAGCACCGTGAAAATCATATCCTGCACGGCGCTCATCATCACGCACCACCGCCAGCACGGGGATCGTTTCGTCCAGCTCGTCGCGCAGCTGCTGCAACGTTAAGCCTTTGGCTTTTGATCCCTCTGCCACTTTTAACTCGACCAAATAGTTGGCGGTATCAAACATTTCATCCGTAGAGGCTTGCCCGCTGCGTTTTGGCGTCAGGCGCCAGCCGATTAACACAATAAAAGCCAGCCCCGCCAGCGCGACGGCAACACCCACGGGAGAAAAGCTAAACATACTAAACGCTTCGCCCGTCACTTCACGTCGATAGCTGGAAATAATGATATTGGGCGGCGTACCGATCAGCGTTGTCAGGCCGCCGAGCAATGATCCAAATGCCAGCGGCATCAGCAGTAAAGAAGGCGAGGTGTTGTGCTCACGGGCCAGCCGCATCGCCACTGGAAGCAGCAGCGCCAAGGCACCCACATTATTCATAATACCCGACAGCAGTGTGACGGTGCCCACCAACACTAACAGCTGGAGAAGCAGGTTTTCACCGACTTTAAGCACTTGATTTGAAATAATATCGACCACACCAGAGCGCTCAAACCCACGGCTAAGCACCAGCACAGCGGCGACGGTAATTACCGCCGGGTGGCCAAAACCAGCGAAGGCGCCTTCAGCGGGCACCAGGCCCAGCATCACAGACCCTAACAGTGCTGCCAGCGCGACTAAATCATAGCGAAAACGGCCCCATATAAAAGCAACCAGCGTTAGTCCAAGTACGATAAACACTAACGTACTTGGTGCCAAACCGATAACGTCTGCTGCCATGCTAATCACCTCCGTGTGCCGCCATTGAATAAGAGCAAGGCGATTGCACCGCCCTATCAGTTTACTTGTCGAACTGCCGTATAAGCTAACGGTGCATACATCACCTATACATTAGGCGATATCTATACAGCCGTATATGACCTGCAGATGGCGCGTGAAAAATATAACTAACTCACTGCCTACACAAGCATTCACTGCACTCTACCGTTGAAATCGATAAGATAGCGGTCAAGGGTTATTCAGCACACTGGAGATCGTATGGATTTATGTCACCGCCTGCGCGAAGCTGCCCAGCCCCACTGGAATGCCTCGGTCAATCATCGTTTTGTGGACCAATTGCTTGAAGGCAAGATTGCGGATAACGTTTTTGCTCGCTATTTGGTTCAGGATTTTCACTTTTGCGATAGCTTTGTACGATTACTTGGCGCTGCGGTTTGTGTCGCCGACGATCCAGATGCCCGCCTAACGCATGCACGCCAGCTTTCGGTACTGGCGGGTAGCGAATATCGCTATTTTATTGATTCGTTTGCAGCATTAAACATTCCCGAAGCACAGTGGAAAAATCCGGAACTGGCCGAGCCAACCCACGCGTTTATTGCGCTAATGGAAAGCGCCTGCAATTCACAGGATTACGCCTTTATCCTGGTAGTACTGGTAGTCGCTGAATGGCTCTATCTCGAGTGGGCTCAGCGTGCTCAAGAACCGCTGCCTATACGCCCTGAACACCGCGACTGGATTGTGCTCCATAACGAGCCTGATTTTGTTCGCTGGGTTAATTTTTTATGTAACGAGCTAAACCGCGTAGGCGCCGAGCGCGATTTTGAAACGCTTAGCAAGCCGTTTATTGAAGCCAGCCAAATTGAGCAGCGTTTTTTTGATATGGCCTTTGAGGTATAACCCTAAACTGCCACTATTTAAGCGGTAGCTATTAATGCTTTAAAATAACCTAAGCCGTAAGTAACAAAAGCCGCTCACAGCGGCTTTTGTTACTAGCATGATGCCTTAGGGAAGCAATACGGTTGAACCCGTGGTTTTGCGGCTCTGTAGCGCATCCTGTGCGTTACCAGCCTCGGCCAGCGGATAGCGGTTAGCAATATCAATCGTAATTTTACCGCTCTCAAGCATGGCGAAGAAGTCATCGCACATTGCTTCCAAACGCTCCCGCGTGTCCGCATAGCCGTTAAGGCTTGGACGAGTGACAAACAGCGCACCCTTCTGATTCAAAATACCAATATTCACACCGTCAACCGGGCCGGAAGAGTTGCCAAAACTAACCATTAGAGCGCGGGGCTTTAAACAATCTAACGATGTTTCCCACATATCTTTGCCCACAGAATCGTAGACCACGTCGCACATTTCACCGTTCGTCAGCTCACGTACACGCTCGGCAACGTTCTCTTCGCTGTAATTAATCGTCGCCCAGGCACCGTTTGCCATCGCGAGATCCGCTTTTTCTTGCGAGCTGACCGTACCGATCAGTTTTACACCTAACGCTTTCGCCCATTGGCAGGCAATCGAACCAACTCCGCCGGCGGCCGCATGGAATAAAATAGTTTCGCCGCCTTTCAGCGCATAGGTTTGACGAAGCAGATACTGCACGGTCAGGCCCTTGAGCATACTGGCCGCCGCTGTCTCAAAATCAACCGAGTCGGGCAGTTTGATGACCTTTGCCGCTGGCAGTGTGTGCAGTTGAGCATAGGCGCCTAACGGGCCTTGCGCATAGGCGACGCGATCACCGACGCTTAAGTGTGTGACGCCTTCACCAACGGCGTCGACAACGCCCGCGCCTTCGGTACCTAGCCCCGAAGGCATAGACGGCGCTGGATAAAGGCCGGTACGAAAATAAATATCGATAAAGTTAAGGCCGATCGCTTTATTGGCAATGCGCACTTCACCTTGACCTGGATCAGCAGAGTTCACATTGACCAGCTCAAGCACATCGGAGGCGCCGGTACGTGTAAATTGGATACGCTGAGACATTAGATCGTCCTTATTGATTGTTAAGTTTAGTCACTATTCAACCGGTTAATAACAGATAGCTGGTGAATAGCAGACGTACGGCTGATACTGCTATCGAAGCGTGTTGCGTCCTATAAATCAAGCTCGCATGCTAGCGCATTTGAATACATGCCTGCACCTGAGCACTGAAACACAGCAGTCATGCACCCATGCTAGACTTAACGCATATCTATCGTCGAAGGCTTAGGGATTTTTCATGACCCACCCTGCAATTCAACTGCCCACGCTGATTGCTCACCGGGGCTATTCAGCCGCTGCCCCTGAAAACACCTTGTCGGCAGTGCGCGCCGCTTATCAGGCCGGGATCAACTGGGTAGAGTTAGATGTGCAGCTACTCGGTGACGGCACGCCGGTGATTTGGCACGATGCTGACGTAGCGCGCTGCTCGAATAGCCGCGGAGCGCTTGCGTCGATGGACTGGGCCCATGCCCAAACCTTAGATGTGGGCAGCTGGTTTGGCGATGCCTTTTCGGGCGAAAAAATGGCCAGCTTAGAGGCGATGCTAGCGCTGCTTAACGAGCTGGGCATGGGCGTCAATATGGAGATTAAGGTCAACAAAGGCCGTGATCCCATCGCACTGGTGGAGCGCACACTACCGGTAATGCTCGATACTCTGCCCTCCGAGCGGCTGATTATCTCCTCCTTTGATAGCCGCGCGCTTGCCCACTGTCGTCAGTTTGCGAACAGCGACCGACTAGCACTGGGCGTGCTGCTCGGCAGCGTGCCTAAAATATGGCGCCCCCAGTGCGAGGCTATTGAGGCCTTCAGCGTGCACCCCGATTGGCCACGCTTAAAGCGTACCCAAGCCGAAGCCATACTGCACGATGGCTACCAGCTACTCTGTTACACCGCCAACGACCCAAGCGCCTTTCATAGCCGGTGGGCATGGGGCATTAGCAGCGTTATCACCGATGAGCCCGCCGCATTCAAACGCTTTTTAGATAGCCATTAACGTCGAGCGTCATTCATAACAGAGGCGCCAGACAAGCTGGTGCCTGGACGCACAGTGCGCTGTAACGCACAATGCAGCGCTATTTGACGACTTATGTTGGCGCGCTTCGCGGGAGGCCTCATGCAGGAAACATCAGACGACCCTTCATCCCAGCCCCCAGCGCGGCGGTATTCGCTATGGCACGACATGAGTGTCTCAAGCGTTACCGCGGGTTTTGTCGCCGTTACTATTGGCTATACCAGCTCAGCGGCGATTATTTTCCAAGCGGCTGCCGCTGCAGGCGCATCACCGGCACAAATCAGCTCTTGGCTATGGGCGCTAGGCCTTGGCATGGGGGCGACCTCACTGGGTCTATCATTACGCTATCGCATGCCGTTACTCACCGCATGGTCTACTCCCGGCGCGGCCTTCCTAGCGACGAGCTTACCTGGCATTCCCATGCAAGAGGCTATCGGTGCCTTTCTATTTTCGGCGCTGTTAATTACCGTGTGCGGCGTGACGGGCATGTTTGAACGCTTAATGCGCTATATACCCAGTGCGATTGCCTCGGCCATGCTAGCTGGCATACTACTTCGCTTTGGATTAGATCTTTTCGTGGTCATGGAACGCGAGTGGTTGATACCGCTGTTAATGCTCGCTGCCTGGGTAGCGGGACGACGTTTATGGCCATCACTGGCAGTACCTGGCGTCTTGATAACGGGCTTGGCTATCGCCGCCTTGCAAGGTCAAATCAACCTGCATGATGTCCCTCTCTCTCCGTCCATTCCCGTGTTTACGGCACCGGCATTTACTCTTTCTACGCTCATTGGCATTGGCATACCGCTGTTTGTCATCACCATGGCCACACAAAACTTGCCGGGTGTCGCGGTGCTGCGCGCGGCCGGCTACCACCCCAATAGCTCGCCACTGATTGGCTGGACAGGGGTCACTACGCTGCTATTAGCGCCGTTTGGCGCTTTTGCGCTTAATATGGCGGCCATTAGCGCGGCAGTGTGCCTGGGCCCTGACGCGCATGAGAATCCACATAGGCGTTACACGGCGGGCGTGGCAGCGGGTGTTTTCTATATCATTTTAGGCATTTTCGGTGCCACCGTTACGGGGGTATTTAACGCAATGCCTTCGGCACTCGTGATGGCTTTAGCGGGCATTGCTCTGCTAGGCACCTTAGGCGGTGGCCTGGCTAATGCCTTTTATGACGCGAAGCAGCGTGATGCAGCCATTGTGACGTTCTTACTGACCGGTTCAGGCATTACTTTACTGGGAATTGGAGGCGCATTTTGGGGGCTGGTGGCGGGTCTAATGGTATTAACGATAACCACAAAAAAGCCCAGCACGGCGTGAAGCCTGCGCTGGGCTTTTAAAGCCAGTCACTATCGCTGTATGTCATTTAACTACATCGCTGACAGCTTCTCATCATCCAGCACGCCTGACATACGAACCATCGCCAAGGCTTCATCCAGGCTGCCCATTTCTTCAATCATTACCAGCTCATTTTCCAAGCTCACCGGCTTGCCCGCGGTCTCTGAGAGCAACTTCTCTAGTGAGGCTACGTCCATAGCGTCGTCTAAGTGGCGAACATCAACTGACGCGCTATTGCGGCCCGGCAGATAGATAGTGCCATTAGAGAAATCCACGGCGTAAGCAATCACCCCAGGTACGATAAAAAACAGCAGCCCTACGCTATTAGCGATAGCAATGACCGGGTCAATATCGCCACTTAGCTGGCCTTTTCGCTCAGGATGAAAAATCGTACCACAACCACTTAGTGCCACCACAGAAGCCCCAACGACGGCCCCCGTCAACCAGCGACGCACTACATGATGCATGAAGGTTCCCTCAAGTAATAAGAATAACGGTCGCCGGGTAGATATTGTGACTTGGCGTCTTATTGCCGATGACCGCACCGTAAACCAAAGCAGTTTAGCACAATCTATCAAAAGCATAGGGCGCTGGTGAGAAGTAGGATTTTGCCGCTTTAACGACTAGGCCGTACAATGTCGTCATCCAACGCTAACGGGGCTATAACGCCCTATCACTAAGCCCTGATTTTTCAGTACACGTACCTAAGGAATGCTCACGCCCATGCGCGCCAGCCAATTACTGATTGCCACGTTAAAAGAAACGCCGGCCGATGCCGAAGTCATTAGCCACCAGTTAATGTTACGCGCCGGGATGATTCGCCGCTTAACGTCTGGCCTGTATACGTGGCTGCCGCTTGGCCTTCGCACGCTGCGAAAAGTGGAAGCCATTGTACGTGAAGAAATGAACAGCGCTGGCGCTCAAGAAGTACTGATGCCCGCCGTGCAACCTGCTGAGCTTTGGCAGGAATCAGGCCGTTGGGAGCAATATGGCCCTGAGCTGCTACGCATGAAAGATCGTCACGACCGTGACTATTGCGTGGGCCCTACCCACGAAGAAGTTATTACCGACCTGGTGCGCAAAGAAATCGCCAGCTATAAACAGCTACCGGTCAGCTTCTACCAAATTCAAACCAAATTTCGTGACGAAATTCGCCCACGCTTTGGTGTGATGCGCTCGCGTGAATTTATCATGAAAGATGCTTACTCTTTTCACCTTGATGAAGACTCGCTGAAACAGACCTATCAAGACATGTACGACGCCTACACGCGTATCTTCACACGCTTAGGGCTTAATTTCCGCCCTGTGATCGCGGATAACGGCTCCATAGGTGGCTCCGGCTCACACGAATTCCACGTCTTAGCCGACTCTGGCGAAGACGATATCGTGTTCTCTAACGCGTCAGATTACGCGGCCAACATAGAGAAAGCCGAGGCATTGCCCGCACCGCTTGGCAGCCAAGCCGCTCGTTCCGAGCCTAGCGAAGAGCTACGCTTAGTTGAGACGCCCGATGCCAAGACCATCGCAGCCTTAGTTGAGCAGTTTGATCTGCCCATTGAGAAAACGATTAAAACACTAATGGTGCAAGCAGCCGAAGGTGGGCTGATCGCGCTGCTGATACGCGGTGATCACACGTTAAACGAAGTTAAAGCCGAAAATCTTCCCCAGGTAGCCGCCCCGCTCACCATGGCCACAGAAGAAGAAATTCGCGCTCTTGTTGGTGCAGGCCCTGGCTCACTTGGCCCAGTAGGTCTTGAGATGCCGATCATTATTGATCGAAGCGTCGCCCTTATGAGCGACTTTGGCGCAGGCGCCAACGTCGATGGCAAACACTACTTCGGCATTAACTGGCAGCGCGATGTCGCCTTGCCCGACGTTGCCGACCTGCGCAACGTGGTCGAAGGCGATCCCTCCCCAGACGGCCAAGGCACGCTGTCTATTAAGCGCGGCATTGAAGTGGGCCATGTTTTCCAGCTGGGTCAAAAATACTCACAGGCTATGAACGCGAACGTACTGGGCGACAACGGCAAAACCAGCCATCCATGGATGGGTTGTTACGGCATCGGCGTAACGCGCGTAGTCGCGGCGGCCATTGAGCAAAATCACGACGAATCCGGCATTATCTGGCCCAACGCGATTGCACCGTTCCAAGTGGCGCTGGTGCCGATGAATGCACACAAATCTCAGCGTGTGCGCGAAGAGTCTGAACGGCTATACCAAGCACTGAGCGCTGCGGGATTAGACGTGTTGCTGGATGACCGCGATACTCGCCCAGGGGTTAAATTCGCCGACCTGGAACTGATGGGTGTGCCTCACCGCTTAGTGATTGGCGATCGTGGCTTAGACAACGGCGAACTGGAATATAAAGGCCGTCGAGACAGCGAAGCGACCATGGTTTCTGCGGATAAAATCATTGACTTTCTGCGCGAAAAAGCCAGCTAAGACATGAGTTAAAGCCACCGCGCAGCTAACGGCGCGGTGGTTCTTCAATCAAACCAGCGGCTAAAAATTGCCCCAGCAGCTCGGCGATATCTTTGCGGACTTGCTCAAGCGAGACCGGCATAAAAAAGGCTGCCAGCGTTTGGCTAAGCTCCTCTATAGTAAGCGCCTCATGCTGCAATAACCCCCATGCCGCCCGGCTCGTCAGATTCATTCTGTGAATGGCGCCACCCTCTTCGACAATCACAAATAGCTCATCGCCCAGCGGATATTCGTACGCGGCTTGGCAGGCGTGCCAGCAGCGCTGATCGTTTCGATCCAAGGCAGCAACGCCAGGTGTAGGCACGTCTTGTGACGCTAGCGCATCGTTTGACGGCCGTGCATTCATCACCTTTTCTAGCTCACGCCCCACGAAATCGGCCGCTTGAAAAGCATCGGCGTAACGCAATAGAAAACAAGGGACATGCTTCATCAAGGACCAAAACTTAGCGACTAATACTTGGTCAGAGAGCGTGTCAGCGAAATTCTGCTTTAACAGTTGCCACAGCCCCTCGCCGTGCTGAAGCGCTGTTAGCTGCGGGGAAGTAACACTATCATCACGATCAATCAGTATAATCGCGCCAACCGGGCACTTTTCACCATGACTGGCTAACAGCGTTTCATCCAGTGCGACATAGCCATAGCGATCATCGCTTGGCCCCTGATGATGATTAATAAAGTCCCGAAACTCTTCGTCTAGAGAAGCGGGAAGCGGCAAACGCAGCCTGGGAGCAACGCCAAGCGACAGACCCTCACCTTCAGGGGTTAATGCCACTACGTCATCGCCAAACACTCGGTAACCGGCAGCCGCAAAAGCGGCTGTAAGCGTACTCTTCCCCGCACGATGTGAGTCAGGAAAGATCACAAGCTGATCGTTTATTTGTGCAGAACCGCAGTGCAGGCCAATGTAATCAGGATGACAATGTAAAAATGCCCCGGCTAAATCGGCAATAACGCTGCATGCAGCGCTGACGGGCGTATCCAGCCACATACCTTTTGGCAGTGCTGGCGCCTGCTGCCAAAAGCCATCTTCTTGCTGCCAAACGCAAATCTCAGGGGCAGTCGGCTGAAGCGAACACTCGGTTAACGGCCACCCAGGCATCGCCGCCCGCAGAACCGGCAATAGCGGCTGTGCATTCATCAATCGAATATATGGGCCGATGCCGGGTAACGCATAGTCATGGGCAAGACCGTCTGCAGCGTTCATCACTCACCTCACCATAAATGCTTCAGTACACGACTAATACGCAGCTCGATCACACCGTCGCGTTCAAATCGTGAAAGCTCATCGAGGCGTGACCTGTAGGCCCGAGGCTCATAGCCACGGGATGAACCATGGCGACGATTGTCGTGCGAGTTGGCGTGGCGGTGTCGAGAATGGTTAGGTCGAGAATGACGCGGTCTTGAATGGCTGGGTCTGGAGTAACTTGCTCTTGAGTAGCTCGCTCTTGAGTAACTAGGCCGCGAACGATGGTCGTGGGCTTGCGCTTGATCCATTGAAAGCAGCGTAGGTGCCACGTAAAGAGCTGCCGCGCCCAAGCCTAAGCTGGCTAACACCTGACGGCGGGAACGACGCTGCTTTAATAAGGTAGGCTCTTCGATTTGGCTCATCTCTTTTCTCCGCAGTTATCGAACACTGTTTGATTTCTGCATTCACTTTAACCAACGCGTCGTCAGAGTGCCACTCAACCAAGCCTTTTCCCTATTGTTTGCTCATTGTTACAAATGTTGGCTTATCATTAAGCTAGGTAAAACCTATAACACCTTACGATCTTCGACTTTACTATGCTCGGTGCCGGGCGGTAGCGGATGCCCTTTAGCTAGCTCAGCACGCGTTGCTTCACGCACCTCAAGAATATTTACCCGATAGTTAAGCGTACGCCCTGCCAAAGGATGATTAGTATCGATAGTGACCCGATCATCCCTAACATCTAACACAGTCACAATTTGTGGGCCCGCCTCGCCTTCAGTTTGAAAATTGCCGCCGGGGACTAGTTCTGCGCCACCAAACGAGCCTCGGCTGACGTCTTGAATCAATGCCTCATTGCGAACACCGTAGGCATCAGCGGGCAACAGCTGGATACTTAACTGAGCGCCAACCACTTGGCCTATTAGCGCATTTTCTAGGCCAGGGACAATATTATCGTGGCCGTGAAGGTACTCAAGCGGCTTACCGCGCGCGTTGGAATCATCCAGTATTCGCTGGCTGCCATCGCTGAGAATATCTCTAAGGACATAGTGCAAGGTCACAACCTGATGCGCCTTAATCGACATTGAAAACTCCTCTCCGGTAAGCTGTCGGCTTTGTGATGAATGACAGCCCCAGTTTATCACTTGGTCGTTGCCAACGTCTTTCCAGGAGTAGCGTTTAATGCCCAGCCTTTTCCCCCAGCGCAGTTGGCTTGCAGCGCTGGCTATTTATTGCCGTGCGTCCGTTATTACCATGCTTTTTTTGGGGTTTTCAGCAGGCCTGCCTTTTCTATTGGTGTTCTCAACGCTTTCAGCCTGGCTGCGCAGCGACGGCGTTGAAGTGGCGGCCATAGGCTTTTTTGCCTGGATCGGCATGCTCTATTCAATAAAATTTTTCTGGGCGCCCGTGGTTGATCGGCTGGCGCTTCCGCTACTCACTCGTGCGTTCGGCCAACGACGTGGCTGGATGCTTTTGGCACAAAGCTTAATTGCAGCAGGCTTAATTGGGCTGGCGGGTCTAAGCCCGGTTGGCAACCTGGGCTGGGTAGCCGTTTTTGCGCTGCTGGTCGCCTTTGGCTCCGCCACTCAAGATATTGCCATCGATGCCTATCGCATTGAGTCTGCCGAGGATGATGTCCAGGCAGCCATGGCATCCACTTATATTGTCGGCTATCGCGGGGGGCTACTTGCCGCCGGCGCTGGGGCGCTTTACATCGCCGCATCGTCTTCATGGAGCATGGCCTATCTGACCATGGCAGCGCTGATGAGCATTGGCGTACTCACGGTATTACTGCGCCCCGAGCCAAAGCGTGCATCGCTCTCTATTCAGTTAATTCATGAACCTAAAGTTCGGGCGTTTATTCGTTCAAGCCGCGGAAAACCCAAAGTCTTACGCCGCCTTGGCGCCTGGAGTATTGGCGCACTGGTATGCCCGTTTACTGACTTTTTTAGACGCTACGGGGTGAAAGCACTGTGGATTCTGGTCTTTATTGCAGTGTTTAGAATCAGCGATTTGGCCATGGCTTCGATGGCGAACCCGCTTTATATAGATTTAGGGTTTTCACTGGCGACCATTGCCAATGTTACCAACATATTTGGCATTGGAATGAGCATTGCCGGCGGGGTTTTAGGTGGACTGCTGGTCGCGCGCTATGGCATCGGCCCACTGCTTATTATCGGTGCAGGATTAGTAATGGTCACTAACTTGCTGTTTGCCGTACTTGCAATCGTAGGTAATCAGCTGCCCATGCTGGTGGTCACGATCATTGGCGATAACCTTGCCAACGGGCTAGCTAGCGCCGTGTTTATTGCCTTTCTCTCTAGTCTTACCTCGCGCGCTTACACCGCAACACAATACGCGCTGTTCTCGTCACTGATGACGCTACCCGGAAAATTCTTAAGTGGTTTTGGCGGGCTGGTGGTCACGGCGCAGGGTTATCCGAGCTTTTTTGTGATCGCGACCCTGCTGGGAATACCCGCTATCGTTCTAGCGATTTGGATCAGCCGAGATAAACAGCTGGTGCCCACCCCTGAACCTTACGCTCATTAAACTCAATGGCGTCTAACCAGAAGACATTCATTAGCCTAATGAGCGCAAGTTATGCAAAACGCCTAGCGATGGGCTTCTAACCAGTCCAACGCCCCAGAGGTGGTACGCCACTGATCGCGCATCAAGGTGCGGTACTGCCATGCTTCCGCGCGGGAGCCGGGGTCGACCTGGCCATCCGCATGGGGCATAGAGGGGCGCGGGCTTTCAGAGCAAATAAGCTCTAAGGCATGGCGATTATGGCCAACCACATCGCTAAGCGCAGTCTCTGCCGCTTCAAGATGTTGTAACCGATAGAGGGCGAGGGTTTTACCCATTAACAGCCCCAGCACTAACGAGCCGTCATCATCATTCTCTTCGGCTAAGGCCAGCGCTTCTTCGTTGCGATCATCACGCAGCAGTTGATCAAGCACCAGCTCACGCAGCCCAAGGCTATCTTCTTGATCGATGAGTAGCAGCTCTTCTGCTAATTCGCGAGAGTGCTGGCGCGCCCCACGTTCCATGCCTACCACCAACGCTAACCCGGTGCGCAGCAACATCGCATTATTCGCATCATCCCAGCACAGGTTACCGTCACCCGCGGCACGGGCCTGCTCTAGCCAGCGTGAGAGGCGCAGTGCCAAGGGCTCTAGCAGGGTTGGGGCCATCCAGGGCAGGCTGCCAAATCGGCTGGTCAATGCCAGAGTGAGATCCTGCACCACTTGCGGCGCGTCCAGCCATTCCGGGTGAGCGCATACCGCCGTCATCCACTCAACCGCATTACCCCAGGGGTCATCGCGAAAGCCCAGCGCTACATCTTCATCCACCAGCACTTGAAACTGCTCATGCCAAGCGGCAAACAGCGTCGCCTCACGGGCACTTGAGTGGTAAAGCAATCGACCGCTTTCCGGGTCCGTTTGAATGTCGATTTTGGGGGCGGTAGGCAGTGCGGCAAGCAGCGCCTGCAGCGCTACCAGCGGCGTAGCCAAATCTTCTTCAGCGCTCAGTAGCTGGTCAGCGAGCGTTGCGCCGGGGTTTTCCGCCAGCGCGGCTAAAAACTCCAGTTGATCTTCATCTAGCTCGCCTTGACGAACTAACCGTCGGTACCAGAAATTAGCCCGTTCCTTAGCTTCCTGCTCATGCCCCTCATGAAGCAGCAGCATGGCCTCAATGTAAGCCAGCGTGGGCGAATCAGGCAGCGCCTGCTGAGCTTTGACGAAAGCACCGCGAGCGCTGTCCAAATCGTCGTTATCAAGATGCATTAAGCACAAACGTTCAAGCGCCACGCCGCGTAAAAATAGCGGCCCGCGCTCCATCACTTCGTCGAGCAAATCGGCACGTTTGCGGGTAAAGCCGCGCTCTTGATAAATATCCAGCAGGATCTCGAAGGCAGGCTCAGCCTGCTCGGGTAGACGTGACCAATCGCTACCGTCAAAGAGCGATTCGAGGATTTGCATTGCGCGGCCGGTCTGGCCACTTTCCGCAGCGATAAGGCCAGCTTCTAATAGCGCCTGAGCGGGCGCCTGCTGGCTATCCAGCGCAGCCTTCAAGGTAGCGCCCTTCCATTCGCGCAGCGAGAGCATCCACATCATCTGCTCGGGAATGTCAGTAGGAAACTCAACCTGATAGCAGCACTGCTTAAATTTGCGACCGGAATCACACCAGCACGGCTCGTTGCGCCCAGGCGTGGCAAGCGGCTCGCTGCCAAAATCCAGCCGCTCTAACGGCGCCTGCGACCACAGCACCGGGGCCAGCGCCTGTGCCATAGCCACGTCGCCGTTAAAGGCGTCCGCGCCTTTGGCGCGCACCCAGGTCATGAAGTCCGGATAATGTTCTTGCTGCCTGATTGCCGAGAGTGCCCCGGAGGCAAATCCCAGCAGCTGATCGACCCATACCGCTAGCATTGCCGTCTCCACTGCGTTAAACGATGTCTATCAATCGTGTGTCTATAAATAACGATGTCTAAAATGAAAGCGACATAGTTTATCACGAAGGCCGTCATCGCCGCAGTGGCAATCGTTTTATCGTTAATGGGCCCGCGCTATAAGAGGTAACGTCCGCGCATGCATGTCCAGTCGAGCACCTAGTCGCACCAAATTCCAGTAGTGGCCGTTTAGCGCACGCGAAAGCAAAAGCGTCTCCGCGGGAGGTTGCAAGCGGTCCATGGCAGCCCACACTTTTGGGGTAAGCTCACGCAGGCGACGATGGACTCGCACATCGCTGAAATCCTGTTCGCCCGGCGCAAACAGTGGCGCAATGCACTCGGCCGACTCGCTGTACAGCGCCAAAGGCGCCCCCTGCCCTTGGCGCCCGCCCATTTTCATTAATGCCTCATCCATCCCCATGGGGTCATGTTTCAGCGTGGCATCCAGCAGTTGCATCATCGCCTTTACCTGCGCCTCAGGCACCTCGATGACCGCACCTAAATCATAAATGACCAGCCGGCCCTGGGCATCCACAGCAAAGTTGCCCGCGTGAGGGTCGGCATGCAGCTCACCGAACGTAAACAACTCTTGGGTAATCCAATCCGCCAACGTTTGAGCAATGCCCTGGCGCGTTGCGTCATCCGCCTCCGACAATTCACGTAGCGGCGTGCCATCAACAAAACGCATTGCTAATACGTACTGGCCGGAGAGCGCCGGGAGTGGCTCGGGAATCATCAGGCGCGGGTCATCCTTATAGCGCTCACCGTAGCGAGCCAGTGCTTCAGCCTCGGCGACGTAATCCAGCTCCTTGCGCAGGCTGTCGGCCAGCTCTTCAAATAGCGCATCCAAACGAGCCTGGGGGACTTTGAACCAGCGGCCTAGACGCATGATGCGCCGCACCTGAATCAAATCACTTTCAAGCACCTCGGCAAGGCCAGGATATTGCACCTTGAGTACGATCGTTTCACCCTCGTGAGTGGTTGCCCGATGCACCTGCCCCATCGAAGCACTGGCGAAAGGCCGCTCTTCAATCTCGCTGAAGTAATGATCAATATCGCCATACTGGAGTAACAACGCTTCACGAATGCGCGGCCAGGGCATTGGCTCGGCTTGGCGCTGCAGGCGGGCAAGCTCCTCAGCTAGGCCGGGAGGCAGCAGATCATCCCATTGAGACATGACCTGGGCGAGCTTCATGGCAGGGCCCTTTAACTCTGATAACCCCTCAAACAGCGCCTCGCCAAGGGCACGCCAATCCGCCTGCCCACCTAAGCGCGTTTTAAGCAGCGCACCGCCGGTACGTGCGCCCAAGCCCATTAAACGCCTTGTTCTGCCACGCTCACGCATTCATTGCCCTCTCTTGACACTTAATGACCTTTCCCCCAAAACTAACATCATGAACTCGATGAGATTTCCATCTAATATTGGTTAACGAAGAGCTCAAAATTCACACGTTATAGGGCTCAGTCGAGGTAAGAAAAATTGATTCTATATATTGCCGAAAAGCCGAGTGTCGGGCGCGCAGTTGCAGACGTGCTGCCCAGACCACACCAAAAGGGTGATGGGTTTATCAGGGTTGCTAATGGCGATGTCGTCACCTGGTGTATTGGTCATTTATTGGAGCAAGCTGAGCCAGATGCTTATGATCCTGAGTACAAAAAATGGAAAAAAGAACACCTACCCATCATCCCGATCAAGTGGAAACATCACGTAAAAAGCCAAACCCGCTCGCAGTTTAATACTGTCAAAAAACTGATTAAAGAAGCCGATCAACTGGTCAATATGGGTGACCCTGACCGAGTCGGTCAAATCTTGGTCGATGAAGTGATCAATTATTCAGGTGTTAATAAAGCTAAACGCGAAGCTACCTTGCGCTGTCTCGTTAACGATATGAACCCTGCCGCTATCAAAAAGGCGATGAATGATCTTCGCCAGAATACTGATTTCATACCGTTAGCAACATCAGCCCTGGCAAGGGCAAGGGCCGATTGGCTCTATGGCATCAATATGACACGCCTCTGCACCCTTCTTGGCCAAAGCGCTGGTTATAACGGCGTTTTGTCAGTTGGCCGGGTGCAGACCCCCGTGTTGGGCTTGGTTGTTCACCGAGACCAAGAAATCGAAAACTTTATAACCAAGCCATTTTATGAAGTCTTTATAACGCTTCAGACAGTGGCTGGTGAGTCTTTTACAGCAAAATGGAAGCCTAGCACTGCCTGTGAGCCTTATATGGACGAAGAAGGCCGCGTGCTTTCAAGAAAGCTTGCTGAAGTCGTTCTGCAAAAGGTGATCGGACATCCAGGCAAGGTCATCGCAGCTAAACGTGACA
The DNA here is from genome assembly GCF_052379225.1 of Halomonas sp. AOP12-B1-6. Classification (NCBI taxonomy): domain Bacteria; kingdom Pseudomonadati; phylum Pseudomonadota; class Gammaproteobacteria; order Oceanospirillales; family Halomonadaceae; genus Halomonas; species Halomonas sp. AOP12-B1-6. The sequence goes on along the minus strand of NZ_JBQSYK010000004.1, from coordinate 88,492 downwards.
AGAAAAAACAGCCCGCCCCCCTGCCCTACAGCCTGTCTTCACTGCAAATTGATGCATCAAAGCGGTTCAACTTAAGTGCTCAGAAGACTCTGGACGTATGCCAACAGTTATATGAACGCCATAAGCTGATTACCTACCCACGTTCAGACTGTCGGTATCTGCCGAAAGGCCACTATGGCGAGCGCCATACGGTGGCTCAGTCGATTGCCAAAACATCGGCGACGCTTGCTGGTAGCGTACAAAAGGCTGACCTCGATCTTAAGAGCAAGGCGTGGAACGATGCCAAGGTAGGTGCTCACCACGCGATTATACCGACATCCAGAGCAGTGCCAGATGACCGTCTATCTCAGGATGAGAAGAATATTTACGAGTTAGTTGCCCGCCAGTACCTGATGCAGTTTTACCCAGCATTTGAGTATGCGGAACACCAAATAGACAGCGAGGTGGAAGGCGGTTTGTTCGTTGCCAAGCACAAATCAGTCATTTCTAACGGCTGGAAGGCCCTGCTACCACCTCAAAAGATGTCGAAACAAGACGCAGAGCTTTCATCAATGGCTCTTCCCAACGTGAAGTCGGGAGACTCTGTTACCTGCATCGACGGCAAAATGGACGAGAAACAAACCAGCCCTCCGAAACGCTTCACAGACGCGAGCTTACTCTCAGCCATGACGGGAATAGCGAGATATGTATCAGACCCTGAAATCAAAAAAGTACTCAGGGATACAGACGGACTCGGCACAGAAGCCACCCGTGCTGGAATTATCGAACTTTTGTTTAAACGGCAGTTTCTGACGAAGAAAGGTAAGGAAATTCACTCGACAGAAGCAGGCAAGCATCTTGTGAACAGTCTGCCTAAACGGATGGTCGTTCCTGATATGACGGCACACTGGGAATCTCAGCTTGAGGCAATCAGCGAAAAACGGATGCGTTACGGTCAGTTTATGCAGCCCCTCACTGATGGCCTGAAAGCGCTAATTGCTGAAGTAGAACGCGGTGACTTTTCTGCGCTACGTGGCATGGGTAAGAAAGCGGTGCGCAAAAGAAGAGCCGTGAGAAAAAAGTAACGCCCACCCAACCATACTTTCTGTCGGCGCAACGTTTATCTTAATGGCGTCATCTGTGCTTTGTGAGAATTACCGTAAAACCATCACACGGCTATGACCGGCCGCACGCTCTACAACCTAAACTCAAGCAATAAGAGCCACACCACCCATACTGTGCCACTTACCGAGTCATGAGTGTCGCTAATACTGTAATGAAATTAATTCGTTTTTGCTCAATCAATGACTCAGCGTAAAATGCCTACAGCCTTTAACTATAGACAATTTTAAGACTGCTGAGCAATAAACGCAGGCCATTAGGATACCCAATCACCATGAGCAACGAATTTACATTTTCTCTTAAAAGTATTCGTTTAGATGAAAACTATCATCCTTCCGAAAATACGCGGCTCACTACTAACTTTGCCAACTTGGCTAGAGGCAAGAATCGCCAAGAAAACTTGCGTAATACTTTAAATATGATTAACAATCGGTTCAATGCACTGGCACATTGGGACAATCTTAAAGGCGATCGCTATACTGTCGAACTTGAAATCATCTCCGTTGAGATGAATATTGATATTGAAAGCACTAGCAATTCGCTCCCTCTGATTGAAGTATTGAAAACCAATATTGTTGATCGAAAAACGAATGAACGCATTGAGGGTATTGTAGGAAATAATTTTTCCTCTTACGTGCGAGACTATGACTTTAGTGTACTGCTACTGGGGCACAATAAAGATCAGCCCACCTTTAGCACGCCAGATGATTTCGGCGGCCTGCATGGAAAGCTATTTCAGTGCTTCGTAAACTCAAATACATACAAAGATCACTTTAGCAAACCGCCTGTTATATGCCTAAGTGTTTCAGGTAGTAAAACCTATCAACGGACTGAAAACCAGCACCCGGTACTAGGTATGGAATACCAGCAAGACGAGTATTCTTTAACTGATGAATATTTCAAAAAAATGGGATTAAAGGTTCGCTACTTTATGCCCCCGAATAGTGTTGCGCCTTTGGCTTTTTATTTTACCGGCGATTTGCTTGGTGATTACACTAATCTTGAGCTTATCAGCACCATCAGCACGATGGACACCTTCCAAAAGATTTACCGGCCAGAGATTTACAATGCTAATTCTGCGGCAGGAAAATCCTATCAACCAAGTTTGAAGCATCAAGATTACTCATTAACTCGAATTATTTATGATCGAGAAGAACGCAGCGGACTGGCTATTGAACAGGGAAAATTTGTTGAAGAAAATTTTATCAAACCATACCAAGCGATTCTTGAGCAGTGGTCCACTAATTACGCTCTGTGATTAATCGAAAAATACAAGGTTATCTATTATGAAAAAATTGCTACCCACTTCAACTGCTGGCAGCTTACCTAAACCGTCTTGGCTTGCACAACCTGAGACACTCTGGTCACCCTGGAAATTGCAGGATGAAGAATTAATTGAGGGCAAACATGATGCTTTACGTTTGTCATTGCACGAACAACAACAGGCAGGTATCGATATTGTTAGTGATGGCGAGCAAACGCGCCAACACTTTGTCACCACATTTATAGAGCATCTCAGCGGCGTTGATTTTGAGAAGCGTAAGACCGTCAGAATTCGTGATCGCTATGATGCGAGCGTACCAACAGTCGTAGGCCCTGTGACTCGCCTAAAGCCAGTTTTTGTTGATGACGCCACGTTTTTACGTCAGCAAACAAAGCAACCTATAAAATGGGCGCTACCAGGCCCCATGACGATGATCGACACGCTTTATGATGATCATTATAAAAACCGCGAAAAGCTAGCTTGGGAATTTGCCAAAATCCTTAACCAGGAAGCCAAAGAATTAGAAGCGGCAGGTGTTGATATTATTCAATTTGATGAGCCTGCGTTTAATGTATTCTTTGATGACGTTAATGATTGGGGAATTGCTACGTTAGAAAGAGCAATTGAAGGCCTTAAATGCGAAACGGCTGTACATATTTGCTACGGCTATGGCATCAAAGCCAATACAGATTGGAAAAAAACATTGGGTTCAGAGTGGCGACAATATGAAGAAGCTTTTCCCAAGCTGCAAAAATCTAATATCGATATTATCTCATTAGAATGCCACAACTCTCATGTTCCAATGGAGCTACTCGAGCTCATCCGAGGTAAAAAAGTAATGGTAGGCGCGATTGACGTGGCCACCGATACCATTGAGACACCAGAGGAAGTAGCCAAGACCCTACGAAAAGCACTTCAGTTTATAGATGCCGATAAGCTCTACCCTTGTACCAACTGTGGCATGGCCCCATTACCTCGTCGAGTAGCAAGCGGCAAGCTAAAGGCCTTGAGTGCAGGTGCAGAAATTGTCCGGAGAGAACTCGCAAATTAGTGCGGAGCTAAAATCTGAGGCGGTGAGAAGGTAATCCCCCAAAAAGCCAGTGTTCTCAAAAGTAGAATTTTCCGTAAGCTAAACGAAGGGAGATTCTGCATGAAAAAATCACGCTTTTCTGACAGACAAATACTGTCGATCCTCAAGCAGGCCGAAGGCGGTGCATCCGTTCCTGAGCTATGTCGTGAACATCACATTAGCAGTGCGGCTTTTTACAAGTGACGGGCTAAATTCGGCGGTATGGATGCGTACATGATGACACGGCTGAAGGAGCTCGAGAATGACAACCGACGGCTCAAAAAGATGTGCGCCGAGGAACAATTGAAGGCGGACATCCTCAAGGAAGCCATCGAAAAAAAGTGGTGAAGCCGTCTCGTCGCCGAGAGATGACGCAGAAAGCCGTCCTAGAAAAGCACATCAGTATCCGCCTACCCTGCTGGATGTTTAGCATCAGTGAGAGTTGCTATCGCTACCAAGCAACGCTCAGCGACGAGAACAATCAGATTGCCGATTGGTTGATCAAGCTAACGTATAACCAGAGAACTGGGGGTTTGGCCTTTGCTTCCTGCACCTGCGTAATGTGGATGGTTTTCGTTGGAACTCTACGCGGGTCTACCGCTTTTACCGCGAGTTGGAACTGAATCTGCGCATCAAACCGAAGAAACGGTTGATCTGAGAGAAGCCAGAGCCCATAGCGGTGTCCGAAATGATTAACAGCAGTTGATCTATGGATTATATGTATGACCAATTGAGCGATGGTCGTCGTTATCGCCTTCTGAACGTGATCGACGACTTTAAACTAGCGGGCTTTGGTATCGAGGTCGCTATCTCGTTACCTCCTGAGCAAGTGACCAGGGCGTTAAACCAGATCATTGAATGGCGGAGTAAGCCGCACTCTATTTGTTGTGACAACGGGCAAGAATATATCAGCGGTAAGCATTCTGCTGAGGCTTTAAGCTAATGTTTATCCAGCCAGGAAAGCCTCAGCAGAATGCTTACATAAAACGCTACAATCGAACGGTGTGCTATGACTGTTTAGCTCAATATCTGTTCAAAAGTACTGAAGAAGTTCAAGATTACGACACTTGTTGGCTCTGGCATTACCATAACGAGCGTCCTAACATGGGTCGTGGAGGTATTACCCCACAACAGAAATTGGCCACTGTGGCCTGAACTCTACTTTTGAAGCCCTCTTAAAATGGGGGATTACCGCACCTCATAAATCAAAAGGTCCGCGTAAATCCTGCGCCCAGTTAGCAACCTCATCTTTCATTGCTAGCTCAAGTATTTGTGCGATGCTCGACATAATACGAGGATGTACTCCTTGTCGAGGGGTTATCGCAGTAAAGTCCATGCCCACTACTGGGGTGAATGGCCGAATACGAATGCGTTCATCCCGTGAGGCTACCGCCGAAAAAGGATCCATCAACGCAATACCTAAACCTTCGGCCACAAATCCCAGAGCGCTTGCCGATAACATAACCTCAGCTGCAATCAGGGGAGAGATTCCGGCACTCTTAAACACATTATTAATCTGAGGTCGGATAGTGCCACTTGGCCCTAAAACGACCAAGCGTTCCTGCGCTAGATCATTTACATGAATACTACGTAGACGAGCCAATGGGTGACGTGCAGGAAGTACACAGACAGCATTAACGGAACTGCGGTATAGCACCCGTAAATTATGTTCAGCCGACACAAGTGTACAGAACCCAATGTCATGCTGACCGCGTGACACCTGCTCGGCAACCGCACGCGAGGAGTCTGTATGTAAGCTTATTACTAGGCCGGGGTATGTGGATGAAAGGTGTGAAATAAGCCGCGCTACAAAACCATATGACAGAAAAGGGGGTGCAGCAATTCGAATTGGATCTTCCGGGAAGCGGTGAATCGTTTGGGCCACATTTTGAATATAGTCAAGGCTAAAATAAACACGATCAACTTCTTCTATTAATCTAATTGCAGCATTGGTTGGTCTAATACGGGGTCCATAACGCTCAAATAATTGCAAGCCTAATGCAACTTCTAGATCTGATATCAGCCTGCTGACAGCAGGCTGAGTGATGGACATCTGATAAGCCGCTCCAGTCATAGTTTTACTCGTCATAAGGGCTCGAAATGCATCAACCTGCCGAAATGTGATTTTTGTGGGCATATTTCAAACTCATAATTATAAGATTTACACATAGTAAGATCATTAATTGCGATTAGACATTATCATAACCGTTGGGCATTCTCTAAGTTCTCTGATAAGCAACTCATTGCCGCTTTACATTTCAAAAGACTTTCTGATGCGGAGTAACAATATGCAAATGTCTAAAGTTTCGACAGTTATGGGCGTTACTATCACGCTGTTGAGTGTCGTAGCAGAAGCACAAACGCTCCGGCTAAGTACTCAGGTAAATGCGCCTCACCCTTGGCTGGATGCCGCCGAGACTTTCAAGAACGAGGTAGAAATGGCTACCGGTGGGCGTATTAATGTCCGCGTATTCGGCGGTGGCAGCCTAGGCCGCGATGCGACCGTACTAGACGAAATGCGCCTTGGGACCATTGATGTACTTATTGGAGGAACTCAAGAAGCCACGCCATTCTTTCCAGAATTTCAGCTTTTTAGCCTAAACTATCTTTTTCCAGATGAGGAGGCTTTCCGTGCTGCAATGCAGAGTGACGGTGAGGTTCTCAGTTATTTCCAAGAAACATATGAAACTTCTGATAGCGGCCTAGTGTTACTTGCCTTGACTGGCGGTGGAGTTCGAAACTTAAGTAATACAGGAGCTCCAGTATCTATGGCAGAGGATCTGAAGGGAATGAAAATGCGTGTACCAGGATCAAGAATGGATGCACGTATGTGGGCAGCAATGGGGGCACAGCCTATCTCATTACCATTCACTGAGCTTTACACTGGACTCCAAACTGGAGTGGCCGATGCATTTGAGAGCACAGTCAGCGGATATGTTGGCGGTAAGCTCTATGAGGCAGCCCCTTATCATACTCAGACACAGCACCAATTCATGGTAAGCCACATTACAATGTCTGACTATTCATTTAGCCACCTTTCCGATGAGGACCAAAAAGTTGTACGTGATGCCGCCGCCACTGCGGCATTAGTGGCTATCGATAAAGGGTTCGAATACGACCTCTCCTTGCTAGAACCCTTGATAAAAAGCGGTGCAGTAACGCTGACCACCATCGACACTGCACCTCTTATTCAAAGCATGCGCCCTTTACATGATGATGCGGCTGCAGAGTTCGGTGCAACGGAAATCTTGGAAAGTATTCGCGCTATTAACTGATTATGCACTTACTCCCATTCTGCAAATAATTCACAAATAAGGGAATAATATGCTAACGCGTTTAGGTAACGTGTTAGAAAAGGCTTACTACATCACTGGCGGCCTTTTCTTCCTCATATTTATCATCACCATACTGTTTCAAGTCTTCGCTAGGAACATACTATCAGGCACATATGTTTGGACAGATGAAGTTGCGATGTTCTGTTTTATTTGGAGTGTTTTTCTGGGTGCAGCAGTAGGTTTTCGTAAAGGCATCCACTACGTCGTAGAGATCTTTCCTGCTCCATATACTCGAATCAATGGCGCTTTGCGATTTATCGCACTATTGCTATGTGTACCTTTAGTTTGGGTGTTCATAAAACATGGTATGGATTACGCACAAATGGGCTGGCGGAGACAGTCATTCTCAATTGGGTTTCCAATGTTTTATCAATCTGTTGCATTGCCATTGTCGGCGATCGCTATGGCTTTTTTCACTGTCGAGCTTGTTGTTCGGGATGTCCGCTCACTCTTCCGCTTTGGCGAATAAGGACAAACTATGCACCCTATTATTACACTTTTGATTGGTTTCCTAGCTCTAATTTCTTTACGAGTACCAATAGCTTTTGCCATTGGACTTGCCTCATTGGCAACTGTTATCCAATTAGGCCTTCCCGCCACATCCATTGCCAATCAGGTTATGTCTAACATTGATTCATTTGCCCTTCTGGCTGTACCATTTTTTTTGCTGTTGGGACGCTTAATGAATGACAGCGACATTACCGAACGTCTTATGGCATTTGCGCAATCTTTTGTTGGTCATATTAAAGGTGGGCTGGGCCATATCAATGTATTGGTTAGTATGATGTTTGCCAGCATGTCAGGTTCAGCCGCAGCTGATACAGCCAGTGTCGGGGCAATCATGATACCTGCGATGAAAAAAGCTGGATACCCAGCTCCATTTGCTGTCGCACTCACTGCAACGTCGTCCACGTTAGGCGTGATAATTCCACCTTCAATTCTTTTTGTGATTTATGGGGCTTTCGGCAATATTTCTATAGCAGGGCTGTTTCTAGCAGGTATTCTACCTGGTTTGTTAGTTGGCATGGGGCAAATGGGATATACATATTATGTCGCTTCTCGTCATAATATTGTAAATATAGAGAAGCCATCTTGGGAATCACGCAAGAAAACATCGCAACGTGCTTTACCTACGCTACTTATTCCCATTATCATCCTTGGAGGAATTACCAGCGGTTTCTTTACCGCCACCGAGGCATCAGCAATTGCTTCTCTAGTTGGTTTAATACTAGCAGTTATAGTTTATCGCACAGTGCGCTCAGGCCAGTTATTCGAAATTCTATGCTCTACTGTTGTTGCCTATGCGTTGCCAATGTTCGCAGTTGCTACGGCAGGTATTATGGGCTGGTTAATAGCCTATATGGGTGTCGCCGAGTTAGTAGCACAGCTTATTATCTCCATTTCAAGTGGCCAGATCGCAGTAATGGTCATGCTAATGATTTTTTGCTTGTTAATTGGCACAGTGCTTAGCCCAATCACCGCTGTCATAATCTTCTTGCCTATTATTACGGAGTTAGGAATTTTAGCACAAATTCCAGATATTCATTTGGCCTTAGTTGTTTGCCTTTCTTTAGCTATTGGCCTTACGACTCCGCCTTATGGTATCTGTCTGTTAATAGCCGCACAAATTGGTGAAGTTGATGCACCTCGCGCTTTCTTAGCAGTCTTGCCAATCATCATGATTACTTTATTAGTGATTCTCAGCGTGATTTTCTTTCCAAGCATTTATCTATATTTACCTAAAACATTCTTCCCAGATAGCATTTAAACTTGGCATCCTTTTTTTGTTAAGAAAAATAGAGAAAATATGAATATTTCAATACTTGGCGCTGGGCCAATAGGGCTGACTTATTGTGCTATGCTTTTAAAAGATAGACATAGCATAAGGCTGTGGTCTAAGGAGCATGCTCCTTCTAACCCTGTCCGATTTGATGGGCTGATCAAAGGAGAGAGAGAGATTGCAGTAGTGGAAACGTTAGATGCTGCAGTAGCTAATACAGACATTATTATATTCGCTCGGCGTGCGAACGACGTGCAGGAAATGATAGATCGTATATTGCCTCTTCTGAGTAATAATCAGGTGGTGGTATTTAGTGCGGAGCTATCGATGAGTGCCATCTATTTTCAACAAAGTGCAAAACGGATGGGTAAGTGCATTCGATGTATTGCCTGGTCAACTACTGTTGCGACAGCTCAGCGTGTTGATGATATTGTTCGAGTGGGAACAATGCGTGATTTAGTCGATATGCGAGCCTTTGGGTTTGCTGATCAACATGCGGCTCTCTCACTTTGTAATGCGATTTTTGGGCCGATTTTTCGCATAGTTAACGGCGATGTAGCTATTGGCCTTAGTAACCTAAACCCCCAAATACACTTGGCAAACGGCATAGCTAATATAACCCGCATTGAAGCAGGCGAATCGTGGGATAATTATCGATATATAACTCCGGTCGTAGGGCGTCTAGCTGAACAGCTAGATTATGAACGTCTTTGCTTGGCCCGAGCTCTCAAGGTGGAAGTGCGCGATATCTTTGAGCATTATCTACGGACGTTCCCCGGCATTAAGTCTGGGAGTGTTTCGCAAATGGCTAATCAAGTCTACAAGAAGTCGCCTGGAACTCTGGGGCCCACTGCAATGTCAACGCGCTACTTCACTGAAGATATCCCCTTTGGCATTGTGCCCTTATCTATGTTGGGACATATTCATGATGTTGCAATGCCATTGCATAATGCCGGTATAGACCTTGCTTCAGCTTACTGTGGACTAGACTTTCGAAACCATAACGGAATGATTGCCACGATTCTGTCTTACATTACTTATTCTTCAGAAGAGTTTAGTAGTTAGGTAATCCCCCCATTTTTAGAGGGCTTCAGAAGTAGAGTTCAGACCACAGGGGCAAGTTTTTGCTGGGGGGTTATGCCCCCGAGCATCATGATCGGTCGCTCGTGATTGTAGGTCCATAACCATTGCGTTGCATATTCCTGCACTTCCTCGATAGAGCTGAATAAGTAGTGAGCCAACCAGTCATAACGCACGTTGCGCTCGTAGCGTTCGATATAAACGTTTTGCTGTAAATTGCCTGGTTGCCTCGTACTCTTCGGCCCAGGCGGCCAGAGTGGTGCTGATGTATTCTGGACCGTTGTTACAGCGGTTCTGAGCAGGTTTCTCTCTCTACTCGATGATCAGATCAAGGGCTCGCATTACACCTTCAGAGAATAGTGGCAGGTCCACCTCAATACCCAAGCCTTCTCGATTGTGGTCATCAATCACATTAAATAGCCGGTAACTACGCCCACCTCCTAGCTGATCTGGCTGTCGGAAAAACGTGCTTTTTTATGCCGAATACCCCCTCGTTTAGCTTACGGAAAATTCTACTTCTAAGCACCCTGGTTTTTCGGGGGGATTACCGTTCTCACCGCCAGAGGCGGCGTTGATATGGCACCCGGCGAAGCAATGGCGCACATGAACCATCTGGAGCCAAATCTGGCCTCAGCGTTTGAGTTTATGGGTATTACCCGGCTACATTACATTGCCATTGAGGGGCAGGAAATAGGTGGCGAAGTGCTGGCCGCGTCTACTGCTCAAGCACTACGCAACGTTGAAATGCTGGTGAGTGAGTTACAGGTGACGTTTAGGGACGCTCCAACGCCCGAACTCGCCTAAATACGTAGAAGAGCTATTTTTGAAGAGCTATTTTTGAAAAGCAATCTTTCCAGAAGTCCTTGAGATGATTAGGTGCGAAGATAATGTCATTCATAATCTCCGCACCTTTCAAGCGTGTTACATCACAGGCTGACCATTAACCGTTAACGTGCCGTCTTTCCACACGACGTGCTGCATATCACTCGTCGGGTCTAACAAGCCTGCAAACGGCATTGGAATCATGCCGATAACGAGATCAGGAGGCGTTGTCAGGCTGACATCCAGACTCACTCGATTGGCAAGATACGTCAGTGCGTCGGCTTCGCTCATCACGTCATCTGAGGCCTGCAACAGCTCAGGCTGCGGCAACTCTTCATCCCAAAGCGCGCTGTACAAGGCAGGTTTAGAAAGATCGGCGCCATCAAAGCTTATATCGGCCGTGAGGCGCGGCTTGAAGTCGATACCCATCATCGGCAGCACAACATGTGCTTCCAAAGGCTGGAAGGCAATCGACGGATTGGCAATCAGTACATCGTAGCCGCTCTCAATGGCCTGGGTTAGCAGTTCACGCTTTTCTTGCTCGTCACCCCGCTCGCCGCTTTCTTCGTACTCTAAGCGCATTGCTTCCAGCGGCGCATAGGCTTCTTGCAACGTCTGAAAGGCCTGTACATCCCAATTATTGGCCATCATCTCAAGCGAAACACTGCCTATGGATGTGTCGTCTGTACCCATATCGGCGACTTTGAAAGAAGCACCTGAATTAACAATTGACGTATCACCCACGGATTCAGACTCTCCCTCAAGCTCGATATCCTCCATGTAGACACTGACACCCTGCGCCAAAAACTCGACTCTGGGTATTGCCAAATACTGCTGCATCACACGGTTCTCGTCACCTTGTGTATGCATCGTAGCGCGAGGCGATATTATTCGCACCGAATCGCTTTCATTATTAACCAGGATTTCACGCGCCTGCCCTTCAACATTCCAAGCATTGAGATCTTCACGATTTAAATCTACCACCAGATCATGGAGCGTGCTGTCGACATCAACCGTACTTAAAGAACTAGCCGTAAGTTGGCCGTTTATCGAACTGCGGGTGGCCACCAAGTCAACATCGATATCACCCATCACAAACTGTTCATTCGGATGAATCGTACCCGTGATCGGGCTTTTAATAACGCCATGATCGACCAGCAGGTTTACCTGCGCGTTGGCATTTTCAACACCTACCATGCCGATCGTTGCGGTCACCGTTGTTTTGAACAGCGATTTATCAATCGTCACATCCCTTGCGTACCAGGAAAGCGAGTCATCCATCTGCGCAAAGCTTTGGGTAAGCGCTTTTTCAACCTCATTACCCACTACCGCCTGCGCACCTAAATATCCCCCGCCCCCCAACACTACAACGCCAGCAGCAGTTAAAATCAACGTTTTAGAGGTTGCAGGCATGTCTGTATCCTTAATAAAAATGATTATTAATTGTCCTTTATTTAAAGATAAAAACCTACCGCTAATTCAGGCTTATCGTTAACCGCCCAGAAGCATCATGTTGCCGATCAAGCCCAACAAAAAACCCGCCACTGCACCTAGGGCAGGCATGCCCCGCATCTCAAGCTTTGAGCTCGGTGCAATATCTTGAAAGACCAGATACAAAATCCCCGCACTAGCGAACAGCATTAACGCGCCCATCAGCCCATCATACTGCGCCAATAGGTAATAGCCGGTTGCCGCTGATAGTGGCCCCACCAAGGCGAGGCCACTGAAAGCCCAAACAATTGTATTTGCAGAAAGTTGAGAACGACTGCTCAACTCTTCAAAAGCGTTAAAGCCTTCAGGCAAATTTTGTAAAATCATTAGTAACGCGAGTAATAACCCCGTGCTTTCGCCTACCGCAAAAGCCGCGCCCAACGCGATGGCCTCTGGAATAAAATCAGAGAGCATCGCGACCAGTTGGCCCATCGCGCTATCCAGTTTACTCAAATAGGCATCTAACAAATAAAAGCACACGCCACCGGCAGCAAAGCATAAGGCAGCCGGTAGAATAGGCAGCTTGCTGGCGCCGTCGGGAACTAATACCAACGCCACCGCTGAGATAAGAGCACCGCCACCGAAAGCGACAATAAAATGACGCCAAGAGCTGCCCAATAGCGCTGGATGGACAACATCAAGTCTTGCCAATAGCGCCCCCGCGGGCATCGCCGCACCTGCCAGCAGCGATAACAGCAATATATAAATAATAGTCGCCATAGAATATTAGCCTTGCCCTGATTGATCATGAGCTCAATGGTAAATACCACTCCATTTTGTAGCGCCAGCCATTATCTACAGGCCAGCACGTCATACACAACACCTAACCAATAACTCACTTACCAAAAATAGAAAACACGTTTGATTAATCCACAATTGTCCACTTTCGCCTTCCTTGGTAGGTTGATTTTTATATAAATATGCCTTCCGTATATCCCTCATTATTAAAATGACAATCCTCTTGAAGTGGAGACAACGATGTCCTTAAAGGCAAACTCAAGCGAAACCGGCGTTACAGAGCGCAAAAAGAAAAAGCTACCGATGCCCGATGTCTTTATCATCTTGTTCGGCTTCATGATTTTAGTGCTGATTGCTTCCTACTTCATTCCCGCCGGTACTTACGAGAGAAGTAGCGTTAATGGCTTGACGCAGGTATCTACCGATAGCTTTCGCTATATCACGGCTCCGTCACTAAATTTAATGGATTTATTCACCTCCATTCATAAAGGGTTGGTGGCAGCGTCAGGGGTTATCTTTCTGATTTTGATCGTCGGTGGCGTTCTTAAAGTTATCGAATCGACGGGGGCTCTTAGCGCCGGCATTCACCGCATGATTGGTCTAGCCAAAGGTCGGCAAAACATTCTCATCGTGATTTTCTGCACCACCTTTGCAACGCTAGCATCTGTGGGCGTAGGCGCTAACCTAGCGATTGCGTTTATACCTATCGGCCTGTTTCTGGCACGCTCACTGAAACTTGACCCTATTATTGGAGTAGCGATTATATTTCTGGGTTCTTATGCGGGCTTTGCCGCAGGCGTTTTCGACCCCACCGTGACCGTTACCGGGCAGACCATTGCCGAGCTGCCTTTGTTTTCAGGCTTTGTTTATCGCAGTGCGATTTTTGTGGTCTTTCTGGCCATTACTGCCGCGTATATTTGCCATTATGACAAGCGAGTTAAGAGCAAACAGGCTAACAACAGCGCCGAGAATGTCACGCTTAGCGCGACCAGCGAAGCTCAGGAAGCCCTTGAAGAAGAGTCTGCGCCAGATTTCACTTTTTCCCACAAAGTTATTTTGACGATGTTTGCCGCCTCCTTTGCCTTCTTCTTATACGGCGGTTTTTCGTTTGGCTGGGGTATTACTGAGCTTTCCGCGACCTTTCTGATGCTTGGAATTATTACCGCAGTGCTCGGCAAAATCTCGCCCAATGCGTTTATCAAACGGCTGATGAATGGCGCGGGTGAAGTGATGTATGGCGCGCTGGTCGTTGGGGTAGCGGCAGCCGTGATCGTATTGCTCAAGCAGGCCCAGCTGATTGACACCATTGTGCATAGCGTTGCCAGCTCGCTGGATGGTCACGGCAAAATCATGGCTATGCAGCTTCTTTATCTCTTCAACCTGACCTTTAACGGCATAATTACTTCCGGCACCGGTCAGGCGGCGATCGTTATGCCTATTATGGTGCCCATTGGCGATATGCTTGAGGTAACCCGTCAGTCCACCTTCATTACCTTCAAACTAGGCGATGCTGTGACTAATATTATTACGCCGCTTTCCGGCACTCTAATGGCCTGTTTGGCTATCGCCCGAATTTCCTATGTGGAGTGGTTCAAGTTTGTGCTGCCGCTGGTGATACTGTGGATCGCCGCAGGTAGCGCCTTCGTGGCCATTGCGGTCAGCATTAATTACGGGCCTTTTTAGGGCCCCTCTAGCGCAACAGTACCGAAATTTATTGCGAGGCAGTGATAAGCCGGTGGTCTAAAAAGCCCAGAAATGCCTTCATGTGAGCAGGCATTTGGCGCTCTGCCATGACCTGTACTTGAAGGCTGCGAAGCGCCAGCTGCGGCTCCAACAGCGGTTTTAACACCAAGCCTTGCGCTTGCGTTTTACCACTCACCGCCACGGCGCTACACAGCCCAACCATATTAGGATGCTCGCACACCATAGTGTAAGTAGCGCCCAGCGAGTCGCAGGAAAAGCTGGGCTGTATGCTGATACCTGAAAGGCTGCATGCCACATCAAACAAATAGCGCATGGTGGACCCGTTCAAGGACATGCTAAGCGGATACTGGCTCAGGTCTGCCACGTGCAGTTCAGCCTTGCTGGCCAAAGGATGATGTTTGGACATCAGCGCCCGAATCGCCGCGTTATGGCTAGAGACGACGTGAATACCGATATCAGGTGAAAGGCTAAAGGTCAGGGCAATATCCGCCTCACCCTCTTTGACGAGTTCCGAGGCGCGCACTGAATCCACCATATGTAGATCAAAACACGTGTCCGGGCATTGCGTAATAAATTCAGAGATAACGCTGGGCAGAAAATGCCAGGCCATACCATCGGGGCATGCCACGGTGATTTTACGCTGCTGACGCGTCATCACGTCGTGCATTTGTTCGATGACGCTGCTGACTTGCAGCTGATTACGCAGTGCATAGGCTTGCAGTAGCCTACCCGCTTCGGTGAGCTGCATGCCGCGAGGCTGACGATTGAACAGCTTGATATCCAGGCGTTGCTCAAGGTTCGTGACCTGACGACTCACCGCAGAGACGGCAACGTGCAGCTCTTCTGCCGCGGCAGAAAGCGAGCCCGTTTTAGCCACGCTGTGAAAAAAACGCAAGTTGAGTTCCTGCATCGTGCTCTTCCCCGTTTTTGATTAACGCCTGGCGAGCGCAGCTGATTTCTAATGATTAGAAAGAATATTTGAAAGATTCATAATAGTCGCAAAGGTAGCCAAGAATTACTCTTTTTTAGTGGCGTCTTACGCACAGTTCTTTTCGACGACTTCCAACATTCCAACGACCATAAGGGGGGTTCATGGATACAACGCAGCTTTCAGGTCGCGAACACGCGCTTCAACTGGCGGTTAACGAGCTTACCAACGGCAACTTTTATCGCAGCCTGGCACGCCGAGTGGCGCTTAAAACGGTCAGCCAGGACCCAACTCGTCACGACATCCTGCACGACTACTTGAACAATGAAATGTCGCCGCTGTTAACCAAGCTAGGGTTTGACTGTCAAATCATTGCCAACCCAACCGCTGGCCTACCTCCCTTACTGATCGGCCAACGCATAGAAGACCCAGCACTTTCGACGCTGTTACTTTATGGTCATGGCGATGTTACCGATGGTCAGGAAGACAAATGGGCCAATGGCATCGACCCATGGGCACTGACCTTCATTGACGGGCGCGTTTATGGTCGCGGTACTGCTGACAACAAGGGCCAGCACAGCGTTAACCTCAGCGCCCTTGAGACGGTGATCAAGGCCCGCCAGGGCAAGCTGGGTTATAACGTCAAGATACTCTTTGAGATGGGCGAAGAGATCGGTTCACCCGGGCTGGAAGCGACCTGCCTTGCGTACAAGAAAGCCCTGAAAGCCGATCTATTTCTCGCCTCGGATGGCCCGCGTATCCGCCACGACATGCCCACGCTATTCCTGGGTTCGCGGGGCATACTCCAGCTGAAGCTTTCGTTGGCGACCGGCAACGGCGGACGCCACTCCGGCAACTGGGGAGGCATCATCACCAACCCCGCCGTGGTGGTCTGTAATGCCATTGCCACGCTGCTCTCTTCAGAAGGCAGAATCCAGGTCGATTTCCTCAAAGCACCGGCGATTCCAGCCGAGGTTTCCCAGCTAATTCGCGACTTGCCGGTGGGCGGAGGCGAAACCGACCCGACGATCAATCCCGCGTGGGGTGAAAACCAGCTTAGTGATGGCGAGCGCCTGTATGGCACTAACACGCTAGAGATTTTAGGCATGAGTGCAGGCAGAACGGACAAACCGGTGGGCGCGATTCCTGAAAGTGCTGAAGTCGTTCTACAGCTGCGCTTTGTTAAAGGAACTGACTGGCTGGCCATCGAAAGCCATTTGCGTCAGCATCTTGATGCCCACGGCTTCCAGGCTATTCAGCTTGAAATGCTAGGTGGCTATACCGCAACTCGGCTGGACCCTCATCATCCGTGGGTCGGCTTTGTGGCGGAATCAGCCCGTCTAAGCCTTAAAGAAGACGTGCATATTTTACCTAACCTGGGTGGCACGATCCCCAATCACTGCTTTTCGGAAGCTCTCAACCTGCCGACGGTCTGGCTGCCCCACTCCTACCCATCTTGCAATCAGCATGCGCCCGACGAACACCTGCTTGAAACCATCGTTGAGCAGGGACTTAAAATGGCCGCTGGCGTATTCTGGGATTTAGGCGAACCTCAGGCAAAAAAACTAGCAACGAACGAGGCAATCTAAGCAATTTTCGGGAGTAGTGATATGAGTACAAACCAAAATGGGGTGAGTCTTACCAGTGTTCAAGCGCTGGATCAAAACGACCCTTTAGCCAATTTTAAGCGCCGCTTCGCCCTACCGAAAGGCATGCTGTACTTAGATGGTAACTCCCTTGGCGCTCAGCCCATCGCTGCTAAAAAGGCCGTGGACGATACCTTAGATCAATGGCGTGACGAGCTGATTAAGGGTTGGAACCAGGGTTGGTTTGACGCTCCCGAGCGATTAGGCAATCTATTAGCGCCGGTGATTGGCGCACAACGCGGTGAAGTTACCGTTACGGACAATATTACTTTGAACATCTTCAAGCTGCTTGGCTATATCATCGGCCAGCAGCAAGGGGAGCGCAAAGCGGTGCTTAGCGAGGGTGGCAACTTTCCTACCGATGGATATATCGCCCAGGGTTTTTGCCGGATAAGCGGTTCAGAGCATCGTTTTCTCCCTGAAAATAGCGACTTGGCAGAGCACTTGGACGGCGTGGCGGTGGTAGTGCTTAGCCAGGTCAACTATCGCACCGGCAAGCTTCGCGATATAACGGCCACCACTCGATTGGTACACGAACACGGCGCTGAAGTGATTTGGGACTTGGCTCACTCGGCAGGCGCGCTACCGATCGACCTTAACGGAAGCGGCGCCCGCTATGCGGTGGGCTGTACCTATAAATATCTCAACGGCGGCCCTGGCTCACCGGCTTTTCTTTACGTGCATAGCAACTATCAAGACCAAGGCTGGCAACCGCTTTCCGGTTGGCACGGGCATGCATCGCCCTTCGCGTTTGATGCTGACTATATCCCGGCTAACGATATTTCTCATTTCCGCACAGGCACGCACTCAGCCATCATTTACGCAGCGTTGGAAGCCTCTCTAACCCTGTGGGCCGAGGTCGACATGGCAGCCGTAAGAGCTAAAAGCGTGGCAATGAGTGAGTTATTTCTTGCGTGTTTAGGCGATATTTTTCACCGCCACGGTATTGAAGATATCACCCCGGCGTCCAGCCAGCGCGGTAGTCAGGTATCACTTATCGACACCCAAAACGGTTACGCTATCGTTCAAGCGCTCATTGCTCGCGGTGTTATCGGCGACTACCGTGAACCGGGGCTAATGCGCTTTGGCTTTACGCCACTTTATCTTAGCTTTGAAGACGTTTGGCTGGCGGCTCAACACTTTAGAGAAGTCGTGGAAAGCGGCGAGTACCGAGATCCACAGTTTCATGTTCGTGGCGCGGTCACGTAAGGCAAAATATTGCTCATTACAGGCTTGGATCTCGCTTACTCGCCAAGCGGTTAGGCCGCACAACAAACCAGCTGGCCAACACCAAGCTGCCAAATAACGTATAGACCGCAATAAATACCCAATCAGGGGCACTGTAGTAAAGCAGGTTCTGGAGCCAATATTGAATAAATGAGCCGTTGTAAGCTATGACGCCCGCCTTTTCGCGCAGCGCCATTTCCCACGTGGTTAAGGGGCAAACAAACCCCAACCAAGCCTGCCCCACGACATAACCAATGGCGCATAGATGAATGATACGAAAAGCGCTGTTGCGCACCCACTGCCAGTGCAGGAAATAGCCTGCATAGACAGCGAGTAACCCAAGCACCACAAAGACCACAAATAGTACGTGGACGATGAGGATGGCGTCGGCTAGGCGTAGTAACAATAATTCTGGCATAGGCAAAGACGAATCAAGGTGGATACGCAAAATAGCCTTTTCACTTACAAGGCCGCTAAAAACAATAGCACATGCTGCAGCTGCCCTTTTTTCTCTGGTGAATATTTCCCACCGGCAGCCCTTGCGAACCATTTTCTAGGCAATTATTTTCACTTATAAATCAGCGCCCTATCAGCTAGCTAAGCAACTTATAAGTCGCGGTCTATTTATTAGCCGATTTAAAGCCTACTATTTAGGGCTGCCTGAAAGCGTGAAAATTCGCGAATAAAACAATGTCTTTCAGTTCCCCCTGATTGAGGCCATACTGGTTTAATAATGCATTCGGGATCAGGTGCATTTGCGGCAACACTTAAAAGCTATCCTCAGATTGGTTCTTACTGATGCTAAGCGACTTCATTTATTAATGACAGGAATAACATCATGAGCAAAGGTCAAGATAGTAAAAAAAATCTCAAAAAGAAACCGCTTTTAACGCCCAAGGAAAAGAAAGCAGCCAAAGCATCAAAGAAAAATGAAACCAACGTACTAGGTCATTAAGCGCACCTAAACATCAGTCATTTTAAAACTCTGCCAGGGTTAGCTCAAAAGAGCTAACCTAAAAAGGTAATGCGGCCAACGCAGCATGTTAATGTTAACAAAGCACGCTGACCAACAGCGAAAAGTAGCAGCCATCCTGCTGTTACTCTTCCGTTCTCTAAAGCACTAAGCGCCATTCCCTAATCACTGTTAGTACATAAAATCTAATCACATTGCTTTTTTGCGCTTTCCAAGATGAATAGCCCACCAAACAAACCAGACAAACAAAAACTGCAAGGGCAAACGGATATATAAAAACATTTCCGGTATATCAGGGTATCTCTCTGGATGTAACGCCATATTGATATTGGCCGGGTAAACCGCAACAATTAACGCAATTAACCCGCACCCCGCCAAAAACCGCGTTTTGGAAATCAAAATACCTACCGCGCCCAACAATTCAAAAATGCCGCTAATCAACACCAGCTCTTTGTGATAACCCAAATAGTCAGGCATCGCCATTACAAAAAAATCAGTAAAGACAAAATGAGCAACACCGCCAATAAAAAAGAATAAAGCGATGATAAGCAACGGGATTCTGGGCATGTTATTTCCTACATTTTGTATTCTTGTGGGTTAAAGAACACATCGAGGTTGGTTATACAGCATGCCAACGTCTTTTTGCTACCTGCTTTCAGCCATGAGCGGTCTTTTAGTCGTCTCTGATATAACGCCCAAACTCAGTTGCCGCCGGAGCAGCCGAAGGCTGCGGAGGGAACCCGAAGCGCGGCAGCGCTTTGGGCGGTCAACTGCAGCGATTTGTTAGAACCCATTACTTGCCTGCATCACGAATCTTTCGGCGTAGCTGCAATGCAGACTTGCTACTGTAAAACGCTAGCGCTGCCATCAAGATAATAACAAGTAACAACGAAGCTTTTGATGGGTCGTATGCGGGGAGATGTCCAGCTTCAAAACGTTCAAAAAATACGTGTAGCGATTTAATAATGATGGAAATTAAAACTGGCAGATATATAAGAAATAGTATTAATGACATTCCTGCCAAAGGATATGCTTTGTAATTTAATACATTTTTGATAGCCGAAATCGGCGCCTTTCGATCAGCCATGTGCGACGGCATATTTGTTCCTAGCGCGCGTTCAATCTCGCTGTGCCATAAACTATAGAACACACCGACTACTGCCAAGATAAGTGATGCTGAAGATAGCAGTTGAGCCACTCGTATTCCCTACAAACCGAAATGAAATTTGAGATTCTCGTAGGCAGACGGCGCGATTTCGTACGTCGAAACGCTGCCAGATTTTTTCTTTACTGAGGGAAGAGTTCCGTCTAGCTCTGCCAATTTTCGATTAAGCTCATCAACTACAGTCTTGCTGTTTATAACGACCGAATACTTAGTTTCACCGTCGGCGCGATCAGCCTCATTTACCGCATCTTTGACTGAGTCCTCAATCGCGTCTTTTAATACGTATTGATATTTTGACATCACCGATCTGATAAGCGATCGACTTTCCGAACTCGTACATTGGAAGAGCCTGCACACTTTCTGCTCATCGGGTATTTTATTTCCGAAGCGATGCTGGATCAGAAGAAATAGACGATACTCCAGCATGTCCGAACCACGCTTAAATACCTTCTGTCCCAATATCATAGCGGTATATTCAAGCATCGCGGCCGAAGCTATAGGCTGTAATTCCTGCTCTAATAGGTCCACATCACAATCTAAAATGGTTGCAAGTTCGGATTTTTCGCCGTCGCTAAGCTGGATTGAAGTGTTGATATCCATAAGTTCCCCCTCGTTTTAATATTTTCGTTCTAACGCTGCCATAATTTGCAGTTTTGGAGTGGAGATTTTGTGCTATTTTAAAGCACAAAAGGCGTAACGGAAAAACTGTCAAATTGATGGCCTTGTTAGCCTTTTGTTGTGGAGATAATTGTGTAATTGATGCCACGATTAATAAACTCTTCTTGAATCCACTGGGTAAGTTTGAGCATTAATATGACAAATATAAGCACGAATTTTACCCGATTATCGCTACTTTCCCATGCGTAAGTAATTTCTTTGGGATTTCCATCTTGGTCCTTGCCGCCAACAAACACGTGGAAGGTCTCGCATTTTTGTACTTTTGCAGCAGGAACGATTTCATTAACTCTTGCTTTAAGAGATTCAATGACAGAATCCTCAAGCTCGTAATCCTTTCTATGAGAGAACCGATTTCTTACATCATTAATTTTGTCCAGAACTCTATATAGCTCCTCTGAAAGGCCGAGATTTTTCGATACCACAAGCTTAGTTTTGAATGGTACAAATGCACCAGTATAAAGATCGTCTGTTTGAGTTAGCTTACTCGACCACAAATTGAGGACTTCTTCCAAAATGAGATGGCCGCGCAAAATACATGTTGCTTCATCGGGAATACTTATCATTGCCAGATAATCCTTATGATCGAATATCTGGCTAAAATCGCCACCTACAGGCACGTGCGCTTGATTCATGCTCATTCCCACTTAGAGGCTAACGCTAGAGTTAGGGCGCGCCCGACTTCGTCCAGAGCGGCGCAAGTGAGAGTAGGAGGGAAAGGAGGCCGAAGACAACAGTCCCTGCTGTTCCCCATCTAGTCCAGCTCGCTGCACGTGCGTTTTGTTTTTGAAGTTCCGCTATATCTTCATGCTTGAGTTTCATGATATTGGAGAGCTGTACTGCCTTTTGTCTGACAATGGCGTCTTCTGCTGGCAACTCATTGAATATATCGATCAGAAGCGATTTTTCGGGATCGCGGATGTCGTTGAATGGCTCTTTCTGAGCAAGTTGCTGTCTTTCGGTTCGCAGCTCATCAAGTAGCCGTAGCACTCGATCCCTCACCGCCGTAAAATCATCAGCCGCAACAGAATCGCGAAGAAATTCCTTAAGTTCCAGCTCAATCTCTGCAAGATGAGTCAGACGCATTGCGTCTGGCGAGTCGTGCCAGGTCCTTCGAAAGTATCTACGCCCCTCCGATTCGTGTACCTCTTCTAATAGCCGAAGAGTTACGTCATCTCGCTTTAGAAGTTCTTGTATTGGTCGCGGGCGATCCTCTTTGGGTTCTTCCAGCCTCATACGAGAGCGCATATATCTCTCGCGATCTATGAGCATTCGCATCTCGCGCGAGCGCTTAATCTGCACGAAGACAAAAATGAGTGCCAGCGTTATGACTACGGGCACCGCATACATCAGTATTACATCAAGCCGTTCCATCGCCTTACCACCTCCGAGATATGTGATAGCGCCCTAACGCCGGAGCGACCGAAGGCCGCGGAGGGAACCCAAAGCGCGGCAGCGCTTTGGGCGGTCAACTGCAGCGTATTGTTGGGTGACTCCATAGCCGCTACTTAAGCTCCCACAAACCGCGCGGCGACGCGTCGGCGGAACGCAAAACACCTCGGTTACGAAGAGCGTTTGCTGCCCAACGCATATCGTACTGCCACGTATACAAAAGATTTCCAGAGCGTTTCAGCTCGGCTTCGTAGTTATCCCAAATGTATTTAGCAACTTGCACAAGTTTTGCCTTTCCGCCATGTGCTCGGATTGCGTCGGCGACCCAATCTTGGAGATCTTCCTTCGAAGCCATTTTCTATATTCCTTGTTACCCAACAGCGTATTAGACGGCGCGCCCTATGATTGAATAAACGTGCTGGCACTTTTTTCCGGCAAATGCAGCCTGTCAGATTCTCCCAAGCCTATGATCTTTCGAGTCATTAACTTCCATTAGGCCATATATCCCAAACTCGGGTTCCTGCTGCATTTCCCGGCACAATCGCTTTGGGTCGAAAGCGGCCAATGAAAATCCTAGATTACGCCTCTGCTCTACTGCCATGGCTGCATCTAATTTTTCACAGACTTAGCAATCCACTTACCTGTAAAAATTAAACAACTCTACTTAGCCTAAAATTTAACAGACTATGCATGATCACGTTATTAGCCATTAGCCGTCTGTCATATAGCCTTATCCACTCCCTTATCGCGGCTACACAAGCTGATTGGTCGCCGCACGCTGCCTGAGAATCAAAATGCTAGGCGACCTCTCCGCTTAATTAACGGAGAGGTCGCTGCGCAGAGAAGTGTCGCTTGTTAAGGCGTTTGTGCTGCGGCGCGCATTACATTGAGCGAGGTGATTTCAATGCTAAGCGCAGTACGCGTTTTTTCTAAATCACTTACCTGTTCATCAACTTCGGTAAGTTGGGTATTGGCCTCATCAACCTGGGCTTTTAGCTCATTGAGCTGCGCTTCAGCTTCACTGCGAGCCTCCTCGGCGTCTTGGCGCGACTGTTGAGCAGCATCGCGGGCAGCTTCGGCCTCTTCATGGGCTTTTTCGACCTCACTTACCTGTTCACCAACCGCGGTAAGTTGCGTATTGGCCTCATCAATCTGTGCGTTTAGCTCATCAAGCCGTGCTTCAGCTTCACTGCGGGCCTCTTCTGCCTCTTGGCGCGCCTGTTGAGCCTCATCACGGGCAGCTTCAGCTTCTTCATTGTCTTTTTCGACCTGGGCGTACGTCTCATTCAGTTCATCAAGGCGATTCTGCTTTTCGTCTATCTGCTCGTTAAGGGTGCCCGTTGCTTTTTCGCGGGTTTCACGCTCACCTCGTAACGCGGTCAAATCGTCTTCAGTATTGGCAATGTCTGCACGTGTCGACGCTAGCGCCGCTTCAGCCTCCGCTTGCTCAACCTCAAGGTTGCCCATCCGCTGCTGCAGCGTTGCTAGGTCAAGCTCTGCCGCTTCTACGTCGGTCATCTGAGCTTGAATCTGCTGGTGCTGACGCTCAGTTTCTGCCAGGCGTGTTTCCAGTGCCTCCATACTATCTTTTCGCGATCCTGCGATGGTGTGCGCGACGGCGGCCCAGATCATTGCAATAACGGTGATGGCTAAAATCACCTTTACACGGTTATCGCTTAACAGTGCTTTCGTTGATGATGTATTCGTCCCTGTCATTGGTGCATCCTCTCTGTTGATTAGCATCTACTGGTATCGTTAATGAGGGAAGCTAGCGCTTGTAGGTCAGCGGCTCATTATCTGATTAAATATTATCATGGCATTACGACAACGAGTGGGCTCAGTGTTGCTGTTAGTCACTGAGACGACATCTTTTAGCCTCGACGTTAGCAGATAGTAAGGAACAGATAATAGTTAGCCACATCATTAGCTATTGGCTACCTTCATTTCTGGATCGCGAACACGGTAAGCTTGCGACAACCTCTCTGCTGAGTAACGTACTCAATGAAAGATATCCACTGGATTATCGGCCCTGGGGCCATTGGCCGCTTGTTGGCTCATTCGCTTTCGCCTTTAACGGCCACAACGCTAATCGGTCGCCGTGCGCTGCCTGAACAACAAGCGGTTACCACGCCAGAAGGCGAGCAGCGTTTACAGCATTTGAAGTTGTGCACGTTGGAGCAGATCGCGCCTAAAGCACAGGCACTGCCCTGCTATTTGCATATCACTACGAAAGCAATGGCCGCGGTGGCAGCATTGGAAAGCCTTGCTGATGTGATTCCTGCGACGACTCCGCTGGTACTGTGGCAAAACGGTTTTTTAGCTCAGCCACGTATTACCCAGGCTTGGGCCGGGCCTGTGTTGTGTGCCACCACCACTGAAGGCGCTTACTTAACGAGCGATGATAGCGTGGTGCATGCGGGGCGTGGGCATACGTTTATAGGGGATCTACACAATCAGCACGGCGGGCTCGCGCAAACGCTTACCCTAACATTAAACCAGGCAGGGCTTGCTGCTACCGCGGTGGATGATATTCGTAGCCGCCTATGGCAGAAACTGGCGGTGAACGCGGCGATTAACCCACTGGTGGCACTAAAGGGTGTGCGTAACGGCGAGCTGCGAGATGCGGCGTATTCAGGCCTTGTTGAAGCCACGGTGAAAGAGGTCGCGGCAATTATGATAGCCGAGGGCATTCAGCCGCCGAACGGGGCAACCGATGAAAATGCGTGGCTGTCGATGGTGTGGCAGGTAGTGAAGAACACTGCCAATAATAAGGCCTCTATGCTGCAGGATGTAGAGGCGAAACGCCCTACCGAGCGCGGCGCAATTTTGGGCCCGCTGATTGAAAGTGCCCAGCGCCATGGGCTGGCCTGTGAAACGCTACAAGGCTTAGATACCAGTATCGCAGCGTTAGAAGCCAGCTATGGGTGCTAGGCAAGCGGGTGCCAATATTAGCTGACGGGAATCATCACCACGTCACGAAAGCTCGCACGTTCTGTAAGCTGCTGGTACCAGCGCTCTAGGTGGGGATGCGGTTGCCAAGCAATGCCGCTGTTCCATAAGTTGTAGAAGAATGGAGCGATGGCAATATCGCCCAAACCGAAAGCATCGCCGGAAAACCAGCGCTGGTTTGCGAGCTCGCTATCCATGATGGCAAAAGCCGCTTCACACTCTTTAACCGCAGCTTCAATGGCAGCGCTGTCGCGTTTTTCTAGAGGTGTTCTTACGTAGCCCATCAGGATGGCACGGTGCTTAGGCGAAAACGTGCTATTCGCCCAGTCCATCCATTTTTCAGCCTGTGCTCGCTCGGCGGGAGCCTCTATCCACAGCTTGCGCTGACCATACTGCGCGGCAAGGTAGCGAATAATGGTATTGGATTCCCAAAGCAGGCTGTTGGTGGCATCGTCTTTGAACAGCGGCACCAGGCCATTGGGGTTCATGGCGAGGTACTCCGCAGTGTCATTCACCCCGTGTTGAAGCCCCGCATGGATTAGCTCAAAGGGCAGTTCAAGCTCCTCTAACACCCACAGCACTTTTTTAACGTTGGTAGAGTTGTTGCGGCCCCAAAGCGTAATCATGGCAATCCTTGTTGTTTGAGCATAGTGAGTAGGCTGAGTTTACCCCCATTGCTACTGCTTATCTTGATAAAACTGCATCAGGCTTGAGAAGTCGAGCTTGCCGTTACCTTTGGCTTTGTGCAGGGTGAACAGCGAGCGTGCGGCGGAGCCCATGGGCACCGCAGAGGTACTTTGCTGGCTGACATCCATGGCGAGTCCTAAATCTTTGATCATCAAGTCTACCTGAAAACCGCCCTGGTAATTTTTGGAAGCAGGTGCGTTTTCCATCACGCCTGGATAGGGGTTATACACATTTAACGCCCAGTTACCGCCAGAGCTTTGCTTCATAATTTCTGACAGCACGGCAGGGTCGAGGCCGTTTTTGACGCCCATATTGATCGCTTCGCAGGTGCCTGCCATCAGGATGGATAGCAGCATGTTGTTACACACTTTAGCCACCTGCCCTGCCCCATGATCACCGGCGTGGAAGATATTTTTGCCCATTACGTCCAGCACAAGCTTAGCTTGCTCAAACTGAGCATCGCTGCCGCCAACAATAAATGTCAGCGTGCCCGCCTGCGCGCCACCCACTCCGCCAGACACCGGTGCATCCACAAAGCCAATGCCTTTTTCAGCACCGGCAGCGGCCACACTGCGGGCGGTATCTGCGTCGATGGTAGAGCAATCAATCACCAGCGCGCTTTGCTTAATGACATCAAACAGCGGCGCGTCGCCATCCACATACAGCCCGCGCACGTGCTTGCCTGCTGGCAGCATGGAAATTACAAAGTCGGCATCCGTGGCGGCGTCCTGGGCAGAGCGAGCCACTTCACATCCGTGGGATTTAGCGACCTCAAGCGTCTCGGCCGAAAGATCAAACGCACGCACGTTAAAGCCAGCCTTAGCAAGATTGGCCGCCATCGGGCCACCCATATTACCTAAGCCAATAAATGCAACGGTGGTCATTGTTATTATCCTTATTTGTTAGTGACAAAATTTAAGACAGATCCGCGAGCGGGTTTTTACCCCAGGGCGACGCTAACAGCTCGTGAATAAAGGCATCTTCAACCGATGCAACATCAGGATAGCTCCACGCAGGCTGGCCATCTTTATCAACTAGCAGCGCCCGCACGCCCTCAGGGAACTCGCGATGACGGCAGCACTGTACTGAAAGCGCCATCTCAGACTGAAACACCTGCGCCAGCGACATGTGCTTGGCGCGCGTTAGCTGTTCATCAATCAGTTTGATTGACACCGGGCTGCCGTGTGCCAAGGTTTTCTGGGCTTTGCTGAACCACTTATTCTCGCTTTTTACTGCGGTGATCGCCGCGACGATTTGCTCAACGCTGTCGTGATCCATTAGTTCGCGAATCAACGGTGAATGCTGGTAAATAGGCGCTTCAAGCTCAGCGAACACCGGCTGCGATGTCTGTTCAAGCTCACGCATAATGCGGTTCACTACGCCGTTGGCGTCGGTATCTTCACCGTTGCCCCAGCGCGAGTCAGTCAACTGCTGCAACAGCGCATCACGGTGATGGCTGGCAATACAGCGGTCGGCTAGGCCAAGGTGTACCGCATCTGGCGCATTAATCTGGCAGCCTGTCATGGCCAGAAAGCGCCCGGCGCCGTTCGGCAGCCTATTTAAAAACCAGCTGGCACCCACATCAGGATAAAGGCCGATGGTGACTTCCGGCATGGCTAAACGCGAGGTTTCCGTCACAACACGATGGCTGCTGGCACTTAACAGCCCCATACCGCCGCCCATCACAATGCCATTGCCCCAGCAGATGACCGGCTTAGGAAACGTGTGTAAGAGATAATCGAGCCGATACTCGGTCTCGAAAAAGCGCTCGGGGAACCGAGGGTCGCCTTCACCGGCAATGGCTTTATACAGATTGACCACATCGCCACCGGCGCAAAAGGCTTTTTCACCAGCGCTGTCCAGCAGTACCGCCACTACTCGCTGATCTAAAGCCCAGGCATTTAAGCGGGGCAACATCTCTTCGCACATTTCAAGCGTTAGCGCATTTAGCGAACGCTCGGCATTGAGTTTAATTTCTGCAATCACATGCCCATCATGGGTGGCATGTTCGGTAAACAGTACACTGCTCATTGGCCGTCCTTATTCTCTTAAAGCTCGGTGGCGCCGTCTGCCAATACCCGGCGAGAGATGATCAGGCGCATAATTTCGTTAGTGCCTTCAAGAATTCGGTGTACCCGGGTATCACGCACGTAGCGCTCCATGGGGTACTCCTTGATATAGCCGTTACCGCCATAAAGCTGAAGCGCTTCGTCGCATACCTTAAAGCCGACATCGGTGGCAAAGCGTTTTGCCATGGCGCAGTAGGCAGTCGCATCGGGGTGGCCTGCATCTAACTTGGCCGCGGCCATACGTACCAGCTGCCGTGCAGCCACTAGCTCTGTGACCATATCGGCTAAACGAAACTGTAGCGCCTGAAACTCCGCCAGCCGTTTACCAAACTGCTTACGCTCCAGCATGTATTCGCGGGCTTTGTTGATCGCCTGCTGCGCCGTACCAATCGAGCAAGTCGCAATGTTGATTCGGCCCCCATCGAGCCCCTTCATGGCAATTTTAAAACCGTCACCTTCCTTGCCAAGCAGATGATTAGCAGGCACCCGCACATCTTCGAACGTGATCATGCGCGTCGGCTGGCTGTTCCAGCCCATCTTCTCTTCTTTACGCCCGTAACTGATGCCTTCAGCGTTAGCATCTACCCCAAAGGCAGAAACGCCGCCGGCGCCTTCGCCACCGGTGCGTGCCATCACCACCAGAAAGTCGGTACTGCCTGCACCGGAAATAAACATTTTACTGCCGTTCAGCACGTAGTCGTCGCCTTCGCGCTTGGCAGTGGTTTTAAGCGAGGCGGCGTCTGAGCCTGAATTGGGTTCGGTTAAACAGTAGGAGCCTAGGAGCTCCCCGGTGGCAAGTTTTTCGCCCCACTGCTTGACTGCATCTGGCGTGCCAAAGTCTGCCAGCATCCAGGTCACCATATTGTGAATAGTGAGATAGGCGGTGGTTGAGGTGCAGCCCATGGAAAGCTGTTCAAAAATGATACTGGCATCCAAGCGCGAAAGCCCAAGCCCGCCTACGCTCTCGGGTGCGTAAAGCGAACAAAAGCCCAGCTCCCCCGCTTTACGAATCACATCAACGGGAAAGAATGCGGTTTGATCCCACTCAGCGGCGTGTGGCTCTAGCTCATTTTGGGCAAAAGCACGCGCCATATCAGCAAAGGCAACCTGGTCTTCATTAAGCTCAAAATTCATGGCGGATCTCCGCTAATGTGCGTACACACTGGCTGTTGTCGTTATAATTGACGTTAACGTTAACTTATCTATTTACCCCCTAACAAGCAACATACCCAAGCGTGCGACCTTAGGTGTAGAAAGGGTCAGCCATCACAAAAGTAGCGCTAAAAAAAAGGCGCCATACGGCGCCCAATATCGGCAAGCAAGAAGCGTTAAAGCGACTCTTCTACTTAAAGTTTTTGCGGTACATTTTGTCCAGTTCACCAATAATGCCGCTACGAAAGCTCAGCACACAAACCACAAAGATGAGACCTAGAATCACGCTAACCCAGTTGCCTAACGGCGATTGCGCGAGGATATGCTGCAGGCTAACCACTAGCCCTGCGCCCATCAAAGGCCCTAGCAAGGTACCCACGCCGCCTAGCAGGGTCATCAAAATTACCTCACCGGACATATGCCAGTGTGCATCGGTCAACGAGGCCAGCTGAAACACAACCGTTTTGGTCGAGCCGGCTAAGCCCGCCAAGCCTGCAGAGATCACAAACGCCACTAGCTTATAGGCATCGGTGTTGTAGCCCAGCGATACCGCCCGGGGCTCATTCTCGCGGATCGCCTTAAGCACCTGACCAAACGGCGAGTGCACGGTGCGCTGAATGAGCGCAAAGCCTGCGATGAATATCGCAAGCACAAAGTAATACATCGATAGGTTACTGCTCAGGCTAATCACTCCAAACAGATGCCCGCGAGGGACGCCGTGCAGGCCATCTTCACCGCCGGTAAACGGTGTCTGGATATACATAAAGTACACCAGCTGAGCGATCGCCAAGGTCACCATGGCAAAATAGATACCCTGGCGCCGAATAGAGAGCACACCAAACAGTACGCCTAGTAGCGTTGCCATTAACGTGCCGGCGAGAATGCCTAGCTCCGGCGTTAACCCTGGGTAGCTGGCCAGCAGGTAGCCGGTCACATAGCCGCCGGTCGCTAAGAAAGCCGCATGCCCAAAGGACAATAGCCCCGCATAGCCAAGCAGCAGGTTAAACGCGCAGGCGAACAGTGCAAAACAGAGCACTTTCATTAAGAAAACGGGGTAAACCATAAAAGGCGCCACCAGCCCCACTACAATCAACGCCAGATAAAACATATTGCGGCGAAATTTGGCGCGTTTTTGGCGTTCAAGCACGGCCGTTGGCGCTAGCGTCGTTTGAGGTTCTGTCATGTTTATGCCTCCTTACCGAATAGCCCAGCGGGGCGCAACATGAGCACGAGGATCATGACAAGAAAGATCACCGTATTAGATGCTTCGGGGTAATACACTTTGGTTAAGCCTTCGATAATCCCCATCGCCAAACCGGTGATAATAGCGCCTAAAATAGACCCCATCCCACCAATGACCACCACCGCGAATACCACGATTAGTAGGCTTGAGCCCATGGTTGGTGACACGGGATAGAGCGGCGCCGCTAACACGCCGGCAAACGCGGCTAACCCGACGCCGAACCCATAGGTAAGCGTGATCAGCAGCGGCACATTGACGCCAAAGGCCTGCATCAGCTGGGAGTTTTCTGTGCCCGCCCGCAGATAGGCGCCTAACCGCGTACGCTCAATCATGAACCAGGTGAATAGGCACATCGCCAAAGCGGCCACCAGTACCCAGGCGCGATAAGTGGGCAAGAACATAAAGCCAAGGTTCAAGCCACCTTGAAGAATCTCGGGCGTAGCATAGCGCGCCCCGGAAACACCAAAGAAATTGACCAGTGTACCTTCAAAAATAAGCGCTAAACCAAAGGTTAGTAGCAGCCCATAGAGATGATCCAAATGGGCGATGCGGCGCAGTAAAAACCGCTCTAGCAACACACCGAAAGCACCGACCACAAGTGGTACTAAGAACAGCGCCAGCCAATAGTTAATGCCCAGATAGCGAAAGCCCAGTAGCGCAGCGAAGGCGCCCAGCATGTATTGCGCCCCATGGGCAAAATTGACGATCTTCAGTAGGCCGAAGATGACCGCCAGGCCCAGGCTAAGCAGTGCGTAAAAGGCGCCGTTCACTAGACCAAGCGTTAGCTGGCCCATGAAGACAGCCATAGGCACGCCGAATATCATCGTCATGATGTGAATCTCCTCGCCATCAAGCGGTTGGCGGCATGACGCCGCCAACCATTGCTACACATCACGTGTAAAATCACTCCAGATGAGTTCTTATCCAAATTAGCTCTTATGCAAATCAGTTCTGTACCAGCTTGCACTGGCTTTCGGATAGCGGACGGTAGGCTTCTTCGGCGGGAATAGTGCTGAGGATCTCGTAAAGGTCCCATTCACCGGTAGACTCTTCAGGCGTTTTTACCTGAGCAAGATACATGTCGTGCACCATGCGGCCATCTTCACGAATACGGCCATTGCGTGCGAAGAAATCGTTGATCGGCATCTCGGCCATTTGGGCACGAATGGTTTCAGGGTCGTCAGTACCGGCCTCTTCAACGGCTTTCAGGTAATGCATGGTGCTGGAGTAAATACCGGCTTGCACCATCGTCGGCATACTGCCCACTTCATCAAAGTAACGCTGAGACCATTCACGCGACTGCTCGTCCATATCCCAGTACCAACCGGTGGTCAGCAGCAGGTTTTGGGTGGCTTCTAAACCAAGTGCGTGAACATCGTTCAAGAAAATCAACAGGCCCGCTAGCTGCTGACCGGATTGAGTTAGACCAAACTGGCTGGCCGTGGTGATGGCATTAACGGTATCGGCTCCCGCATTGGCTAGGCCAACAATTTTGGCGCCCGACCCTTGGGCCTGCAGGATATAAGACGAGAAATCGTTAGTCGGGAACGGATGGCGGACACCGCCGACGATTTCACCGCCGCTGGCTTCAACTACCTTGGTCACATCGGCTTCCAGGGCATGGCCAAAGGCGTAGTCGGCTGTCAGTAGAAACCAGGTGTCGCCGCCCTGCTCTACGACCGCTTTCGCAGTACCGTTAGCCAGCGGATAGGTATCGTAGACCCAGTGAATGTGGTTAGGGGTGCAGTGTTCGTTGGTAATACTGGACGCCGCCGAGCCAGACACAATGCCGAGCCCGTTATTTTCCTCAAGCACTTTAGTGACCGCAATCGACACTGAAGAGGCGACCAGACCCGCCACCATGTCTACGTTGTTCTGATCGATCCAGCCACGCACCGTATTGGCACCCACGTCGGCACTGTTACGATCGTCTGCGCTGAACAACACAATTGGGCTACCGTTTACGCTGCCGCCGAAATCCGCAACGGCCATTTCGAGTGCGGTTAGCCCGCCGGGGCCTGCCAAGTCACGATAAGTACCGGACATATCGGCCAGGTAGCCAATTCGAACTTCGCTATCGCTCATTTCGGCGTGAGCGGTGGAAACAGCAAAGCTAGCGGCGGCCGCAACGGCAATGCTGGCAGCCAGCTTTGTTTTCGTAAGGTTTTTCATAAAGGTCATGTTCGTCTCCTGGCCCTTAGGGCCTTTGTTGTTGTGTAACGACATACTTTTTATAGTGGTACTTATTTATAGTGGTACTTATTTATAGTGATGCTTAGTTAGAGTGATGCTTAGGCGAGTAATGAAAAGGTGCGTTTTATCGGCGCGCTATACCCCTAACATGGAGTTGAGATGCTCACGGCGCGAGGGTAGCTGCGCGGCGGTAATTTCTTCGACAATCTGGCCGTGATCCATCACAAAGTGGCGGTCGGCTAGCGGTGCTGCAAAGCGAAAGTTCTGCTCTACCAACACAATGGTCATACCGCGCGCTTTTAGCTGAATTAATACCTCGGCTAGTTTCTGCACAATCACCGGGGCAAGGCCTTCGGTAATTTCATCAAGCAGCAGCATGCGCGCGCCGGTGCGCAAAATTCGCGCCATGGCCAGCATCTGCTGCTCCCCGCCGGAAAGCCGCGTGCCCTGGCTTTTACGCCGCTCGTAAAGATTCGGAAACATGGCGTAGATTTCATCTAGGCTCATGCCGCCTGAGCTAACGGTCGGGGGTAACAGTAGGTTTTCGTGAACATCAAGGCTGGCAAATATGCCGCGTTCTTCCGGGCAATAACCAATGCCTAAACGCGGAATATGGTGCGGCTTCATCGCAAGCGTTTCATTGCCATTAATCACGATAGAGCCCGTACGCCGCCCCACCATGTTCATAATCGCTTTCAGCGTAGTGCTGCGTCCTGCGCCGTTGCGGCCCAGCAGTGTCACCAGCTCGCCGCGCTTTACGTTAAAATTTACGCCGTGCAGGATATGCGATTCACCGTAAAACGCGTGTAGATCCTGAACACGCAACATTTCCAGGCTTTGAGTATTTTTGATTAGAGCAGGGTCGGTTAAAGCAGAGTCGATAGGCGCTTGCTCTTCAGCAGTATTCATACGACGGCCTCCTCTTCAGCGGCATCACTGCCCATATAGGCTTCGCGAACCAGCGGATTACGAGACACACTTTGATAGTCGCCTTCTGCTAATACTGATCCTCGCGCCAATACGGTGATGCGATCACACAGGCGGCTAACAACGCTCAGATTGTGTTCTACCATCAACACGGTGCGCCCTTTCGATACACGTTTAATCAAGGCCACGATACGATCAACATCTTCTGCGCCCATGCCCTGCGTTGGCTCATCCAGCAACATCATGGTCGGGTCTAGCGCCAAGGTAGTTGCCAGTTCAAGCGCTCGTTTGCGCCCATAGGGCATTTCCACCGTTAAGGTATCGGCGTACTCACGCAGGCCCACTTCTTCCAGCAGTTCAAGGGCGCGTTCATTGAGATGATCAAGAGACTTCTCTGACTTCCAGAAATGAAATGATGTCCCTAGCTTGCGCTGCAGCGCCACTCGCACATTTTCTAATGCCGTCATATGGGTAAACACGGCTGAGATCTGAAACGAACGCACCAGGCCTAGCTGAGCAATCTGATTCGATTTTTTACTAGTGATCGATTGGCCTCGATACAAAATATCGCCGCGAGTCGGCGGTAGAAACTTTGTTAGTAGGTTAAAGACGGTGGTCTTGCCCGCTCCATTAGGACCAATCAGCGCATGAATATGCCCTTCCTGCACCTGGAGATTAACGTCGTCTACGGCGGTGAAGCCGCGAAACTCTTTGGTCAGCCCTCGTGTTTCGAGGACAGGTCCCTGAATGACATCGCTTGCACTCATAGAGTGACAGACCTCTTATTGTTCTTGTGCTAAATCTTCACAGGTAAGCAGAAGTCCCTACCACTGCCTTGACCTGAACGTAAGGTATGTGTGCAAACTAGCAACTCTAGCCGTGGCAGCACAATTACAACTTTGGTCTATCGGCTTTATGTACCTCAACAATCACGCACCCTAAAACATTAATTATCAACAGCTTAATTGCTTTCAACGCATTTCAACTGCGCACAACTATTGCTTTACGTTAACGTAAACTTGTTTTAGCCTCATGGGCAGTGTTCCATAGGAGCTATAGCTAAGATCTATATCTAGGAACAAGCCTTTTGAGAGAACGTCGACCATGAGCAAAACTTACTCGATCAGCGAATTGGCCAGCGAGTTTGACTTAACTACCCGCAGCATCCGTTTTTATGAAGATCAAGAGTTGCTCCACCCTACTCGGCGCGGCCAAACGCGTGTTTACAGCAGCAAAGACCGG
Source organism: Halomonas sp. AOP12-B1-6 (assembly GCF_052379225.1). Taxonomy (NCBI): domain Bacteria; kingdom Pseudomonadati; phylum Pseudomonadota; class Gammaproteobacteria; order Oceanospirillales; family Halomonadaceae; genus Halomonas; species Halomonas sp. AOP12-B1-6. The sequence continues at coordinate 53,640 of NZ_JBQSYK010000004.1, read as the reverse complement.
GTGCGGCTTAAACTCACTATCCGCGGCAAGCGGCTGGGGTTTTCACTGGCTGAAATTCGCGAACTATTTGAGCTGTGGGATGAGACGCGCAGCGGCAGTAAAAAACAGCTGAACTTAATGCTCAGCAAAATTGGCGAGCGGCAGGCGGCGCTTGACCAGCAAATGAAAGACATCACCATGGTGCAGCTAGAGCTTGAAAGCGCCGAAATACGCTGCCGCCAAGCGCTGGAAGAATTGTTCGAAAAAGATCCCAGCGAAAAAACACCCAAACCAAAAAAGCCGAAAGAAGAACAGTCGGGTACAAACAAGCAGCCCCAATCCCCCTCTTCCGCCAGCGTCTAGTCATCACAGTTCACTAACCGTTATCAGTACAATTTATAAAAGGTGATTGACCATGTTTTCACACTACTCAGAACTCAATTTTGGCCTCGATGACGAACTGAATATGCTGCGCGAGCAGGTCAATGCCTTTGCCGCCAGCGAAATTGCCCCGCGCGCCGCCGAGATCGATCGCAGCAACGAGTTCCCCAACGACCTGTGGAAGAAATTTGGCGACATGGGGCTGCTGGGGATTACTGTTTCTGAAGAAAACGGCGGCAGCGGCATGGGCTATCTGGCTCACTGTATCGCCATGGAAGAAATTTCTCGCGCTAGCGCATCGGTTGCCCTTTCCTACGGCGCTCACTCTAATCTGTGCGTCAACCAGATCAAGATTAATGCGACCCCTGAGCAGAAAGCGAAATATCTGCCCAAACTGATTAGCGGCGACCACGTAGGTGCGCTGGCGATGTCAGAACCCGGCGCGGGTTCTGACGTGGTGTCGATGCAGCTTCGCGCCAAGAAAGATGGCGATCGCTACGTGCTAAACGGCAACAAAATGTGGATCACCAACGGTCCGGATGCGGACGTACTAGTGGTGTATGCCAAGACTGATCCAGAGGCCGGTTCAAAAGGGATCACCGCGTTTATCATCGAAAAAGGCATGCCCGGTTTTTCTACCGCTCAAAAGCTCGACAAGCTCGGCATGCGTGGCTCTAACACCTGCGAGCTGGTGTTTCAGGACTGCGCCGTACCCGCTGAAAACATCCTGGGCGGTGAAGGCAAAGGTGTTCGCGTGTTAATGAGTGGGCTGGACTATGAGCGCACCGTGCTGGCCGCAGGCCCGATTGGCATTATGCAGGCCGCCATGGACGTGGTGATGCCGTATATCCACGAACGTAAGCAGTTCAACCAGTCGATTGGCGAGTTTCAGCTGGTGCAGGGCAAAGTCGCTGACATGTACACCACGCTGAACGCCTGTCGCGCCTATTTGTATGCCGTGGCGGGCGCCTGCGACCGCGGCCAGACCTCGCGCAAAGACGCGGCCGGGGTCATTCTCTACTGCGCTGAAAAAGCTACTCAGGTAGCGCTGGATTCTATCCAACTGCTGGGCGGCAATGGCTATATCAACGAATACCCCACCGGGCGCCTGCTGCGTGATGCCAAGCTGTATGAAATCGGCGCGGGCACCAGTGAGATTCGCCGGATGTTAATTGGCCGCGAACTCTTCACCGAAACCCTCTAGCAAGCGGGTTTTATAAACGTCTTCAACAAACGTCATTAGGGTCGCGCCATGAGTACTATCAATAGCCAAGTCAATCCGCGTAGCGATGTGTTTCAAGCCAATGAAGCCTCACTGCTCGGCGAAGTTAATAAGCTGCGCGAGCTGACGGCCAGCGTTGCTCAAGGGGGCGGTGCCAAAGCCCGCGAGCGCCACGAGAGCCGCGGCAAGTTGTTTGTGCGCGACCGCATTGATCACTTAATTGATGAAGGCTCTCCTTTTTTAGAGTTTTCCGCCCTGGCGGCCCATAACATCTACGATGGTGATATACCCGCCGCAGGTGTTGTGACTGGCATTGGTCGCGTCTCTGGCGTTGAGTGCGTCATTGTGGCCAACGATGCCACGGTTAAAGGCGGCACCTACTTCCCGCTAACCGTTAAAAAGCATCTTCGCGCCCAGGAAATTGCCCGCAAGCATCGCCTGCCGTGCATTTATTTAGTTGACTCCGGCGGTGCCTTTTTGCCTCGCCAAGATGAAGTCTTTCCTGATCGCGACCATTTCGGGCGGATTTTCTACAACCAGGCCACTATGTCAGCGGAAGGCATTCCGCAAATTGCCGTGGTCATGGGTTCCTGTACCGCAGGCGGTGCTTACGTTCCCGCCATGGCCGATGAGTCAATCATCGTTAAAGAGCAGGGCACGATTTTTCTCGGCGGCCCTCCACTGGTCAAAGCGGCGACCGGGGAAAGCATTAGTGCAGAAGATTTGGGCGGTGCAGACGTTCACGCCAAGGTCAGCGGTGTTGCCGACCATTACGCCGAAAACGACGTCCATGCGCTGCAGCTTGCTCGCGCCTGCGTCTCGCGTTTGAACTGGCAAAAGCGCGGAAAGCTCGCCATGCAGGCACCCAAGCCACCCAAACTCGACCCTTCCGAGCTGTACGGTATTGTCGGCACCGATCTTAAAAAGCCCTATGACGTGCGCGAAGTCATTGGCCGTATCGTTGATGACTCCGACTTTGATGAGTTCAAACGTTACTACGGCGAAACTCTAGTAACCGGCTTTGCGCATATCCATGGCTTTCCGGTTGGCATCGTGGCCAACAATGGCGTGCTGTTTTCAGAAAGCGCCGTTAAGGGTGCGCACTTTATTGAGCTGTGCGCCCAGCGCAAGATTCCGCTGATCTTTCTACAGAACATTACCGGCTTTATGGTTGGCTCTAAGTACGAGCACGAAGGCATCGCCAAGCATGGCGCTAAGCTGGTGACCGCCGTGGCCTGCGCGAAGGTGCCCAAGTACACCGTGCTGATTGGGGGTAGCTTTGGCGCCGGTAACTACGGCATGTGTGGCCGTGCTTATGATCCCAACCTGCTATTTATGTGGCCTAACGCACGCATTTCCGTCATGGGCGGTGAGCAGGCAGCAGGCGTACTGGGGCAGGTAAAACGCGAGCAGCACGAGCGCGAAGGCCGCGAGTGGAGCAAAGAGGAAGAAGAAGCCTTTAAGCAGCCCACCCGCGAGCAGTATGAACATCAGGGCCACCCCTATTACGCCAGCGCCCGCTTATGGGACGACGGCGTGATTGATCCGCTGCAAACCCGCGATGTGCTGGGGCTTTCCCTCGCCGCGGCGATGAATGCCGAAGTCGAAGAGACGCGCTTCGGCGTGTTCCGGATGTAGGGGCAAATACAATGACTGACTCAGCACCGATGACTTACTCAACACTGATTCTAGAAAACGGAGTGGCGCGCCTAACCTTAAACCGCCCAGAGGTACATAACGCCTTTGATGACAGCCTGATCGCTGAGCTGAACGCGCATCTTGAGCAGTTGCATACCCTTGCTGAAGCGGGGGATGTTCGCGTCGTTGTGCTGGGTTCGGAAGGCAAAAGCTTCTCGGCAGGCGCCGATTTAAACTGGATGAAACGGATTGTTGATTACGATCTCGAAGCTAACCTAGCCGATTCCCGCAAGCTTTCGGCACTAATGCACGGCTTGGATACGTTGCCCTGCCCCACGGTTTGTCGTGTGCAGGGAGCAGCCTATGGCGGCGCGGTAGGCCTTGCTGCCTGCTGCGATGTGGTAATTGCCTCAGATAAAGCCAGATTCTGCCTGTCAGAAGTCAAAATCGGCCTCTCGCCGGCGGTGATTAGCCCCTATGTACAGCGCGCCTTAGGTGAACGTCAGATGCGCCGCTATGCGTTAACGGCGGAAATCATCGATGCCCCCACGTCGTTAGCGCTCGGCTTAACTCACCAGGTCGTGGAGCACGAGACATTAGATACCGCCGTAGACACCATGATAGCCACTCTGCTGGCGGGATCGCCTCAAGCCCAACGCACCTCTAAGGCACTGATGGCCACGGTTGCTCAAGCACCTGATGCTGATAAGACCCGCGAGCATACCTGCCAGGTGATCGCCAAGCTGCGGGTAAGCCCAGAAGGCCAAGAGGGGTTATCCAGCTTCTTTGAAAAGCGCCGCCCCGCCTGGGCCGAATCTAACCATGCATCTCACGCTTCGGAGCGTCGCTCATGAGTCACTCGCCTTTTGATACCTTACTGGTCGCTAACCGGGGCGAAATTGCCTGCCGGGTGATGCGCACCGCGCGGCGTATGGGTTTAAAAACCGTCGCGGTCTATTCCGATGCCGACGCCAATGCGCGGCACGTGCGTGAAGCCGACGAAGCCATTCGCCTTGGCCCCGCCGCCGCGCGCGAAAGCTACCTTAATATCGACGCGGTCATTGACGCTGCCAAGCGCACAGGTACCGGTGCAATCCACCCGGGCTACGGCTTTCTATCCGAAAATGGCAGCTTCGTTAAAGCCTTAGAACAGGCGGGAATCACCTTTGTCGGCCCGCCCGCCTCGGCCATTGCTGCCATGGGCGATAAATCCGCCGCCAAAGCACGCATGGCCAATGCCGGTGTGCCGCTGGTACCGGGCTATCACGGTGATGACCAGGATGACGCCCTGCTGCGCGCTGAAGCAGACAAAATAGGCTACCCGGTGATGCTAAAAGCCAGCGCGGGTGGCGGCGGTAAAGGCATGCGCGTGGTGGAAAGCGGCGATGCGTTTCAGGCCGCGTTAGACGGCTGCCGACGCGAGTCTAAAGCCGCGTTCGGCGACGACCGCATGCTGATCGAAAAGTATCTGGTGCAGCCGCGCCATGTGGAAGTCCAGGTATTTTGCGATCGCTACGGCAACGGGGTGTATTTATTCGAGCGCGACTGCAGCGTTCAGCGTCGTCATCAAAAAGTCATCGAAGAAGCGCCCGCCCCCGGCATGACCGCCGAGCTGCGCAGTGCCATGGGCGACGCCGCTGTTCGCGCCGCTCAAGAGATAGGCTACGTAGGCGCGGGCACCGTCGAATTTTTGCTAGACGGTTCGCCAGGACAGGATGGCTCGTTCTACTTTATGGAGATGAACACCCGCCTTCAGGTTGAGCACCCGGTCACAGAGATGATCACCGGCCAAGACCTGGTTGAATGGCAGCTGCGCGTGGCCATGGGCGAACCGCTGCCCTGCTCCCAAGACGAGCTGACCATTAGCGGGCATAGCTTTGAAGCGCGGATTTACGCCGAAGACCCGGATCAAGATTTTTTACCGGCAACCGGCCTGCTCACTCGTTTTGCGCTGGATTTAGACGGCGCGGGTTTAGACTCTTTTGAAAATCAGGATCAGGTACGCCTGGACAGCGGCGTGGAAAGTGGCGATGCGGTGTCCATGCACTACGACCCCATGCTCGCCAAACTCATTGTGCATGGCGCTGACCGTAATGCAGCGCTAGCCACGCTTAACCGCGCGCTAGCGGCCCTGGACGTGCAGGGCGTGGTGACTAACCGTGCCTTCTTAATGCGTTTGGCGACTCACCCGAACTTCAAAGATCTGGGCGCTAATAACGTCGAGCTGGACACGCGCTTTATCGAGCGCAACGAAGCTACTCTTTTCGCCCCGCGCGTCTTCAGCAATGAAGACTACGCCAGCGCAGCGCTGATTGGCCTTAATCAGTTGGCTAACGAATGCCACAGTGATTCTCCCTGGGATCGTCACGACGGCTTTCGCCTGAACGCGCCTCATACTATCCGCATTGCGCTGTGCGACCCTGCCAGTGCCCAGACTGCCGAGGGCGAAAATGCCGTGGTAACGGTGGAAGGCAAACGCAACGCCGGTGAATCACTCTGGAACCTGACTATCGGCGATGAAACCCTCACGGCCAGCGTACAGCCGCTGACCGGCGATGCGGTAGCGGTGACGCTAAACGGCCACCGCCGCCGGCTACAGGCGCGCCGAGACGGCAACGTAGTCGTCATGGCTGACCCCAGTGGTGAAACCCGGCTATTCTGGCGGCGTATTGATGCCATCAATCACGGCCAGCATGAGGCGGAGTCTACCCTGACCGCGCCCATGAATGGCACCGTCGTCGCGCTGCTGGCAGCGCCCGGCGCGGCCGTTGAGAAAGGCATGCCGCTGATGGTCATGGAAGCGATGAAAATGGAGCACACCATGATTGCACCTGCCGACGGCAGCGTGGAAACCTTTCATTTCCAGGCAGGCGATACCGTTAATCAAGGGGCCGTGCTGCTCGATTTTGCGGCCGACGAATAAGGAACTCACCGATGTCACTGCCTACGTCAGTCAGGCTTTTCGAAATGGCCCCCCGTGACGGCCTACAAAACGAGCCGGGGGCAATCGTTCCTAGCGCAACCAAAATTGCTCTTATCGAACGGCTTGCTAGCGCGGGCATCACGCATATTGAAGCCGCAAGCTTCGTCTCGCCCAAGTGGGTGCCGCAAATGGGTGACGCGGCTGAAGTAATGCGCGGCATTCAGCGCCAGCCAGGCGTGGTCTACTCCGCGCTTACTCCCAACCTGAAAGGGCTGGAAAACGCACTGTCCGTCGGTGTGGAAGAAGTCGCGGTATTTGGTGCCGCGTCAGAAGCCTTCTCGCAGAAGAACATTAACTGCTCGATTGCTGAGTCGCTGGCGCGCTTTGAGCCCGTACTTGAACGTGCTCACGAAGCGGGTGTGCGGGTACGCGGCTATGTGTCCTGTGTGCTGGGCTGTCCTTACGAGGGAGATATTGCCCCTGCTAAAGTGGCGGCAGTCGCCAAGGCGCTTTATGCGATGGGCTGCTACGAGGTGTCGCTGGGCGATACGATTGGTGTCGGCACCCCGCTGGCGGCCAAGCGTATGATTGAAGCCACACGGCAGCACGTGCCGATCGAGCATCTCGCCGCTCACTTTCATGATACCTACGGTATGGCGCTGGCTAATTTATATGCGGTAATGGAAGAAGGCATTAGCGTTATCGATGCCGCCACGGCTGGCCTTGGCGGCTGCCCGTATGCCAAGGGCGCGTCCGGCAACGTAGCCACCGAAGACGTACTCTATTTGCTTGAGGGGCTAGGCATTAAAACGGGAATCGACCTGCAGGCCATTATCGATACCGCCTTTTGGGTGACAGGCGAGCTAGGCCGCAAGCCAAGCTCTAAAGTGGCGTTGGCGAAAGGTCTTATACAACAATAACGAACGCCCATAGCAGCCGCCAATCAGCCTCTGGCTATCCGTCTGACAAGAAAAAATATCGGAGAGATCGACCATGTCCTCACCAGCATCCACCTTACCCAGCTACACCAGCAGCACGGCAGACAAACCTTTACTCGGCATGACTATCGGCGACAAATTCGATCAGATAGCGCACCAGCATGCCGATAACGATGCCCTGATCGTCGTGCATCAAAACATCCATTGGAGCTATCAAAAGCTTCAGGAAGAAGTTAACCGCTGCGCCCGTGCCCTGCTGTCTATCGGCGTTAAAAAAGGCGATCGCGTAGCGATCTGGGCGCCCAACTGCAGCGAGTGGACGCTAACGCAGTTTGCCACCGCTAAAATTGGCGCCATTCTGGTCAACATTAATCCTTCCTACCGAACTCATGAGCTTGAATACTCGCTTAACCATTCCGGCGCACGCTTTTTAGTCACCGCCAATCGTTTTAAAAACTCTGATTACAGCGAGATGCTGTATGAGCTAGCGCCAGAACTTAAACAGGGGCTTAACGATTGCATGGAAGGTGAACTGAAGTCGCAAAAACTGCCAGATCTTGAATGCATCATCAACCTAAGCCACGACAAGCTGCCCGGCATGTGGCGCTGGTCAGATCTAATGCAGGAAGCCGATAAGGTTAGCCAAACCGACCTCAATGACCTGCAGGCCACGCTGCAGTTTGATGATCCGATCAATATTCAGTACACCTCTGGCACTACCGGCTTTCCCAAAGGCGCCACGCTTTCCCATCACAACATTCTTAATAATGGTTTTTTCGTTGCCGAAAGCATGGGCTTTACGAGCCAAGATCGGCTGGTTATTCCGGTGCCGCTGTATCACTGTTTCGGCATGGTAATGGGTAACTTGGGCTGTATTACCCACGGCGCAACGATGATCTATCCGGATGAAGGCTTTGATCCAGGCAAAGTGCTTAAAGCGGTTGAGGAGCTAAAAGCCACCGCTCTCTATGGCGTGCCGACGATGTTCATCGCAGAGCTTGATCATCCTGACTTCCCTACCACCGACCTATCATCCCTACGCACGGGCATTATGGCGGGCTCGATCTGCCCGACCGAGATCATGAAGCAGGTGATCAGCAAGATGAATATGAAGGGTGTTCAGATCGCTTATGGCATGACCGAAACCAGCCCGGTTTCTACCCAGACCGGCGCCAATGACAGCATTGAGAAACGCGTTTCTACCGTGGGCCGTACCCAGCCTCACCTGGAAAACAAAATTGTCGACCCCGGTAACGGCGGTATTCTACCGCGGGGTGAAATCGGCGAGCTGTGTACCCGGGGCTACAGCGTAATGCTGCGATACTGGAACAATGACCAAGCCACCTTGGAAGCAATAGACGAGGCTGGCTGGATGCACACTGGCGACCTGGCCACCATGGATGAAGAAGGCTATATCCAAATCGTAGGCCGTATCAAAGACATGGTCATTCGCGGCGGCGAGAACGTTTACCCTAAAGAGGTCGAGGAATTCCTGTACGCCCACCCTGCGATCTCCGATGTGCAGGTCACCGGCGTGCCTGACAAAAAATACGGCGAAGAACTGATTGCCTGGGTAAAACTTAACGGCACTGCCGGCGACGTCACCAGTGACGATCTACGCGAGTTCTGCAAAGGCAAGATCACCCACTTCAAAATCCCACGCTACTTTAAGTTCGTTGACGAGTTCCCGATGACAGTAACCGGCAAGATTCAAAAATTCAAAATGCGCGAAATTTCCATTCAAGAACTGGGCTTGGATAAACCGGGCCTGGATCAAGAGTCAGGCTTGGAACAAGAGTCAGGCTTGGAACAAGAGAAGTAATCCGCCATGCCATCCTTCCATCCGCTAGCGGACCACTATCAGCGGGCCCTGCGCGCTGATGACGTGCTGGCTCAGATCGATGCTCACTATCCGGACGGCCCCACGCTGCACCAGCTTGCCCCGTTGGATCAGCTACATATTGGCGGCGTAGCGGCCTCTTCCCGGCTGCTCGAACGGCTCAGCGCGAGCTTGGATATTCGCGCCCACCCGAAAGTGCTGGATATCGGCGCAGGGTTAGGGGGGCTGATGCGCCAAGGCGCCGCGCTCGGCTTTCAAATGACCGGGCTGGATATTACGCATGGCTTCAGCGCACTCAATAAAACGCTGAGCATGCGGGTTCATCAGCCTGAGGCGCACGTGCTTTCCTGGGTAACGGGCGACGCAAGTGCTCTGCCGTTTGCGGACAATAGTTTTGATGCGGTGCTGTTTCAGCATAGCCTACTCAATATGCCCGATGCGGCCCGGGTGCTGGCGCAAAGCCGCCGCGTAATCCGCCCGGGCGGGCAGCTAGTAATGCACGAAGTGGTCAGTGGGCCCAACGTAGCAGCACTGCGTTTCCCTGTGCCCTGGGCAGTATCGCTTGAGCACTCTCACCTGCTGAGCCTAATAGAATTAACCCAGCTGCTTGAAGCAGGTGGTTTTGCTATTGAGCACGTGGACGATTGGAGTGATACCGCCTTAGCGTGGCGCCATCGCCAGCGCCAAAAAGAACAAACGCCGCGACAGCCCGTGCTCTCGCCCCAGTGGGTGTTCGGAGAACGCTTCACCAGTATGGGCAAAAACCTAGTCGACAACTTGGCTGAAGGTGCAATTAAAGTGGTAGAGATTCAGGCCAGTTGCTAATCTGAATGCAAATAATGTTTTCTCCCCTGCGATAGGTGTACGAGAAATGCCAATAAAACGCTTGGCAAGCACCCTACTTTGTTGCTCTGTTCCGTGGTTAAGCAGCTACGCCGATGATACCCCGCCGGTAATGGCCTACACGGCTGCCGACAGCGAACTTATGCAACTAGACAACGGTGTTATCTTGGAGGGTAGCGATCTCAGCAGCCTAGACACGTATACCACCGGCTTTCGGCTAACGGCAGGGTTTAGCCCTTGGCGGCTTCCCCAGCTGGATATCGGCGCTGAAATTGCCTATCGCGAAAGCGAAGAAGCCGCTATCGCCTCCAATATTAACCCGCTGATTATGGATACGCTGAGCTTGGGCGGCGCCATTATTGCCGGAGTTCGCATGGGCGCCTTTAGCGTCTATGCGAAATCCGGCATCACCGAATGGCGCGGTGAGAGCAATGTTGAAGGGGTCGACGAAAGCGGCAGCGCGATGCTGCAAGGCTTTGGTGCAACCATGACGATTAATCGGCTGGTCAGTCGCTTAGAGTACGAACGTATCGACGCTCCCACCCTTAGCCACCTCAATATGTTAAGCGCCTCGTTGCATCTGCCGTTTTAACGGCCTTCATCTTCTGAAGACGCTGGCGGTGTCCAAATCGGTACATCTTCGCGCTGTGGTTCGTTCCAATTCTGCTGCATAGCGCTGTTCAAAGCGCTTTCCAGCTTCATAAACAGCTCGCCGTAGCGGGGGCTGAAGCTAATACCTTGCTCTATTTCTTTCCAAACGTTAAACAGCTCATCTTCATGGGCCTCTTCATTTTGCACAAAAGCCCAGGTCATTTGCTTAGCCCGCATGGGGTGAACGCCCATGGCGGTTAGCGCATGGCCGCCCAGCTCTAGAGCAGAATGATAGGTTTCGCTTACCACATCATCGGCGCCTGCTTCTCGCAGCCGATAGCCGTGGCCACGGTCGAAGGCCCGCGCTAGCACCCAGAGCTTGGGATAGAACTGCTTGACGTGCTTAACCATTTGCACAGCGCGGTCAGGGTCGTCTATTGCGATGACGATCAACCGCGCGTTCTCAATCCCAGCGGTTTCTAGCAAATCGGAGCGGGTGGCGTCACCAAAGTAGCTTTTAATATTGATCTTACGCAGGTTCTCGATCTGCTCGATCTCATGATCCAGCGCCACGATAGGAATGTTGTTGGCGCGTAGCAAACGGCAGATAATTTGCCCAAACCGACCGACGCCAGCGACGATAACGGGCGCCTCTTCTTCGATCATATCAGCCTCACGATCATCGTTGGAGGCAGTTCTATAGTACGGCAACACTAGCCTGTCGTAGACGATAAACAGCAGCGGCGTTAAGAACATCGACAGGGCCACAACGAGCGAAAGAACCTGAGCAATATCAGCCGGTATAACGCTATTTTGTACGCTATAGGTAAGCAATACAAAACCAAACTCGCCGGCCTGGGCTAGGCTTAAGGTGAACAGCCAGCCGTTACTGCCCCGCACTTTGAACAGCAGCGCCAAGCCCAACAAGACGATGCCCTTGACCACGATAACCGCCAAGCCTAACGAGAGAATCGTGCCCCACTCTGCTGCCAGCACAGAAAAATTGATCCCCGCCCCAACGGTAATAAAAAACAACCCCAGCAGCAGGCCTTTAAACGGCTCAATATTGGCTTCAAGCTCGTGCTTGAACTCACTGTTAGCGAGCACCACCCCGGCTAAAAAGGCACCCAGCGCCGGCGACAAATTAACCAGGCTCATTAGTGCAGCAATACCTATCACCAGCATTAGCGCCGTGGCGGTAAACACCTCACGCAGGCCAGAGCCAATCACATAGCGAAATAGTAAAGGCACCAAGTAGTAGCCACCCACCACCACGCTCCCAATGGCCGCCACGACCACCAGGGCATGTGCCCAGCCGGGCAGGCTGGATACCAGATTTAAGCTTGCGTGGCCGTCATCACCGCCGGCGCTCATTAATTCAGGCAGCGCCAGCAGCGGAATAAGCGCCAGCATGGGAATAACAGCAATATCTTGAAACAGTAAAACCGAGAAAGCACTGCGCCCACCTTCGGTTTTAACAAGCCCTTTTTCATTTAGCGTTTGGAGCACAATCGCAGTAGACGAAAGTGCAAAAATAAACCCGATAGCTAATGACGTTTGCCACACCAAGCCCAGCCACCAAGCGATAGCCGCACCGGCTGCCGCCGTTAGCACCACCTGAAGCCCTCCCAATCCCAGCAGACGTACGCGCATGGCCCACAGCGCCTTGGGATCAAGCTCCATGCCGACTAAAAATAGCATCATCACGACGCCAAATTCCGCGAAGTGTTGAATCGTATTAGTCTCTTGACCGACCAGCCCTAGGATGGGGCCAATGACCACACCGGCAACCAAATAACCCAATACTGACCCCAGACCAAAGCGCTTGGCGAGAGGAACCGCAATCACCGCGGCCAGCAGATAGATAAACGCTTGAACAAAGTAGGCCGTCATTATTTCATCCGCTGTAAGGGTAGAGCACGAAACCAACTAAACATGCCAAATTGGCAATAACCGTCAGCCAAAAAACGACTCGGAAGCTGGTTTTTTGCGTTTTATGCCGCCACCGTTGCTGCGCCAGCAATGCCCCTGGCCAGCCACCGGCTAGTGCAAGCAGGTGAAGCGATTTCTCACTCACCCGTCGGCGGTTTTTAATCGCCGCTTTTTTATCGACAACATAAGTGATGTAGGTGATCACGCTAACCACCGCATAAAGTGCCGCAATATAAATCAATATGGTTGAACCTGAAAAAGATAAGCAATGATCGTCGCTGTTGGCTACTTACGCCGCTGAGAAGGCTTGCCACCGGCAGTAGGCTTCCCCCGCGCGATGTGTCCTTTACCCGCCCCTTTCGCGCCAGCTTTGCCCTTGGCGCCGGGTTTATTTGCGCCAGGCTTTCCTACCGTCGAGCTTTTGCCTTTGGCATGGGGCTTACCTGATCCAACAGTTTTAGCTCTTGGGTCTTTGTGTACTTTGCCGCTGGCAGCCTTGGCGCCAGGCTGGTTTTTCTTTTCAGTATTTGAACGTGCGCTGTAGTTGGGTCTGTCAATTTTAGGTTTGCTTTTCTTCTTCTCTGGCGCAGCCTCTGAGCTTTCGGTCAGCGTGACGATGGTATCGATCTCTTTAACGGTTAAATCGCGCCAGTCGCCCAGCGCTAAGCCTTTAAGCGGTACGTTCATAATCCGCGTGCGAATTAGCTGCGTAACGTCATAGCCAAAATATTCGCACATGCGGCGAATTTGGCGATTGAGCCCTTGCACCAAGGTAATCGTGAATACAAACGTCGACTCTTTGCGCAGTTTACAGCGCTTGGTCACCTTGCCGAGAATAGGTACACCATTCTGCATGCCGTCAATAAACTCATCGGTAACCGGTTTGTTCACCGTCACCTGATACTCTTTTTCATGATTGTTATTAGCGCGCAAAATCTTATTAACCAAGTCGCCGTTATTGGTTAAAAAAATCAGCCCTTGGGAGTCTTTGTCGAGCCTACCGATGGGAAAAATGCGCGCGCCGTGTTTTACAAACTCAACGATATTGTCTTTCTCGCTAGATTCGGTAGTGCTGACAATGCCCACCGGCTTATTCAGCGCAATCAGAACCAGATCGTCCTCTTCCTGAGGCTCAATGTCTTGGCCATTAACTTTAACCAGATCCCCCGCGACCACCTGGTCACCGGTAGTGGCGCGACGACCGTTAATCCATACGTTGCCCTGCTCCACAAAACGGTCGGCTTCGCGTCGCGAGCACATACCGCTTTCACTAATGTACTTATTAATACGAGTAGATTTTCGTAACGACATAACGCGCCATGAAGCCAATAGGTATACAAAATTAAAAGGACGAACCGGGCTGCTTCAGAAAAGCCAGCTCCTCGTCAGTCGAGGCCCGGCCCAACAGTGCATTACGGTGAGGATAGCGCCCAAAGCGATCAATGATTTCTTTGTGACGCACCTCAAAATCAAGATTATTTTCTAACCCCGGCTGGTTAAACAGCTGCATGGCAATATCATGAATCGCAGCAGACTCACTATGCATAAAGGGCATATAGAGAAATGCCCGCTGCGCACTCGCAAGCTCGGTGTCGGCACCCACTGCCACGGCCTCTTGAGCAAGCGCCAGCGCTAAGGTATCGGTAGCGAAAGCACGGGCGTCGTCACGATACATATTGCGTGAAAACTGATCCAGCACAATGATCTCGGCAAGTCGCCCTTGGGCCACTTGCCGCCAAGGATAGCACTCACACTGCGCGGCCTGGGCATGCAGCTTGCTGAATCGCTCAAGAATCGTACGATCCATCTGCGCATCTTTTTTAAACCACTGAGCTGGCGTCAACGCTTCAAACCAAAAATCGAGTACCGCTTGAGCATCTGAGGACATTGACGCCTCCTTGTTGTAGAACGTTATGCTAGAACGCTGTGAAAATAAAAACGCTTAGCCTGTGTTGCGTAAGCCAGCGGCGATACCGGCCATGGTGACCATGAGCGCACGCGAAAGGTCTGCGCTAATAGCACCGTCGGCGTCACGATTACGCTGCAGCAACTCCGCCTGGAGGCCGTGGAGCGGGTCGATGTAAGGATTACGCACATCAATCGCCTGACGAATCAACGGAGTGTTCTCCAGCAACTTTTCTTGCTGAAGAATATCGAGTACCGCATCTTCCAATGATGCGAAACGATGGCGTAACTTTTTACCAAGCGCTTTTAGCGAAGGTTCATCCACCAAGCGGTGCTCGTAATAAGCGGCAATCGCCACGTCAGCTTTGGCCAACAGCATCTCAAGCATGTCCAAGTAGGTACCGAAGAACGGCCAGTCCTTACGCATTTCCTGCAGCACTTCACGCCCGCCGGGCTGTTCAAGTCGCTTCGCAAAAGCTTCGCCGCTGCCCAGCCATGCGGGCAACATTAAGCGAATCTGTGTCCAGGCGAAAATCCATGGGATCGCACGCAGCGTTTCGACGCCGCCATCCTGACGCCGTTTAGTCGGCCGCGAACCTAGCGGCAGTCTGCCTAACGCGCCTTCCGGCGTAACTGCTCGGAAGTAAGGCACAAAATCTGGGTCTTCACGCACCACGCCTACGTAGGCGGCATGGCCGACCTTCGCGAGCTGGTCCATCTCCTCGCGCCACTGAGGTTCTGGCGCACGCGGCGGCAGCAGCGTCGCTTCAAGCACCGCACAGGCATAGATTTCCATAGAGCGCAGCGCGATATCCGGCTGGCCAAACTTGAAGCGAATCATCTCACCCTGTTCGGTCACCCGCAGGCTTCCGTTCACCGAGCCCGGGGGCTGAGAGAGAATCGCCGCATGGGCAGGACCGCCGCCACGGCCTACCGTGCCACCGCGACCATGAAACAAGGTTAAGTCCACGCCATGGCGCTCACAGACAGCCACCAGCGATTCTTGGGCACGGTACTGAGCCCAGGCTGCGGCAAGCTGACCGGCATCTTTAGCCGAGTCTGAGTAGCCAATCATGACCTCTTGACGGTCGCCAATCAGTGCACGATAGCCCGGTATAGAGAGCAACTGATCAACCACGGCGCCGGCATGATCCAGATCGTTGAGCGTCTCAAACAGCGGTGCAATCGGCAGCGTTATCTGCCCACCGACTTCTTTCATCAGCAGCGCTACGGTGAGCACGTCTGAAGGTTCTGCTGCCATGGAGATAATGTAAGTGCCCAGCGCTTCGGTGTGCTCTTGAGCAATCACTTTAAAGGTGTCCAGCACTTCACGAGACTCGGCCGAGCATTCCCAGCGGCGCGGAATCAGCGGTCGACGCGAGGCAAGCTCAGACAGCAGGAATTCTTGGCGCTTGGCTTCGTCCCACTCTTGGTAGTGGCCAAGCCCAAGTGAACTGGTTAGCTCTTCTATGACCTGGGCATGGCGGCTCGCTTCTTGGCGCAGGTCCAGCTTGGTTAGCGTCACGCCAAATACCGCGACTCGGCGTAGGGTATCAAGCAGCGCGCCGTTGGCGATGGTATCGAGGCCAACATCGCACAGCGAGCGGTAGCAGGCGAGCAGCGGTGAGTAGAGCTGATCGCGGGTTTCAATAATAGGCCCGCCGTCATAGTTACGCCCATCCAGCTCGGCTTTAGCCCAGTCGCGGGTCGCTTCGACCCTGGCTAGCAAGCGTTTGAGAACTTCGCGGTACGGCTCCGCCACATCACCGGCTTCGGCTTTAAGCGCACTATTGGCCTTCCACATGGAAAGCTCTGTTTTCAACTGTTCAAGATCGCGCAAATACAGATCGGCGGCCATCCAGCGACCCAGCAATAGCACTTCGCGGGTCACCTTAGCGGTAACGTTGGGGTTGCCATCGCGATCGCCGCCCATCCAGGAAGCGTAGCGTATAGGCGCGGCATCCAGGGGGAGCCGCTCACCGGCGGTATCCAACAGCAGGTTGTCCAGATCGCGATGAAAATCGGGCACCGCCTGCCACAGTGAATTTTCAATGACAGCAAAACCCCACTTGGCTTCATCCACCGGCGTTGGCCGCTCGTGGCGGATCTCATCGGTGTGCCAGGCTTGGCTAATCAGCTCTTCCAGGCGCCCCTGGGCACGGGTGCCACGCTCAGGATAATCTTCCGAGCTTTCAATAGCGGTTAAGCATTCATCAATCGCATCGTATTTTTGAATGAGCGTGCGGCGAATAACTTCGGTGGGATGCGCGGTCAGCACAAGCTCAACGCGCATATTGGCGAGCGTTTCGACCAGCTTACGCGGTGAATTACCTGCTTTTTTGGCACGCTCAAGCAGTTCGCCGAGCACTGGCTGGAAGCCGGGTTTGTAATCTTCAACGCGACGAAAACGCGCGCGATAGTGCTGTTCGGCAATGTTAGCCAGATTCAAAAACTGGTTAAACGCCCGAGTGACCGGCAGCAGGTCACGCTCGGGTAGCTGGCGAAGATACTCAATTAACTCACGCTGCTGCAGCGAATCACCCTGACGTCCGCGCTTGGCATGAGCGCGAATCGTTTCAATTTTATCGACAAATGCTTGGCCTAAATCATCGGCAATCGTCCGCCCCAGGCTATCGCCTAGAATGCGTACGTTATCGCGCAGGGATTCGTGTAGGTCTTGACTCATTGGCATGGCCTCCTTGCAGGGGTCGCGTCATCATTAGATTAAGCATGATTAAATCAGCAATGGCTGGGTTGTTTTTCTTGTGCTTTAGCTGCCTGCCAGTGGGCCTCCATCTCATCTAGAGAGGCATCTTCTAGCGGCCGTTGGGCAGCGCTAAGCTCGCGCTCGACATGGCGAAAACGGCGTTCGAACTTAGCATTAGTGGCGCGCAAGCACTGTTCAGGGTCTGCATTCAGCGTGCGGGCAAGATTAGTGACCGCAAACAGCAGGTCGCCCACTTCTTCTTGGGCATGCCGCTGGTCGCCGGCGGCGAGCGCTTCCTCGACTTCGGCCAGCTCCTCACGAATTTTGGCTATCACGCCTTGAGCATCAGGCCAATCGAAGCCCACCCTTGCGGCCCGTTTAGACAGCTTAGCGGCGCGACTAAGTGCAGGTAGCGTGCGCGGCACGTCGTCGAGTACCGATGGCATATCGGCGGCTTTTTCGGCGCGCGCTCTTTCCTCACGTTCTTCAGCTTTCAGCGACTCCCAGCGGCTGTTGACCTGTTGGGTTTGAAGCTCTTCGGCACTGACACCCGGTGGGCGGCGCGAGGCAAGCGTGCCGTTGGGAAACACGTGTGGATGACGCCGCAGCATCTTAGCGGTCAGCGTATCGACAATATCAGCAAAGTCGAAGCGCTGCTCCTCTGCACCGAACTGGGCGTAGTAAACCACTTGGAAAAGTAGGTCGCCTAGCTCGCCGGGCAGTTCATCAAAAGCACGCCTTTCAATGGCATCGGCCACTTCATATGCCTCTTCCAAGGTGTGCGGCACGATGCTTTCCCAATCTTGCTGCAGGTCCCACGGGCAGCCCTGCTCGCTATCGCGCAGCACCTGCATGAGGGTCAGCAGATCATCCATTCGGTGGCGCATTATGCTCCTCCCTTGTGACGTTGATGCTCAGGGTCGGCATTACGCAGGCGACGCACTTCGGTGACGTTAGGCAGTTGCTGAATACGTGAAAAAAGGCGACCCAGTGACTCAAGGCCATCCACTTCTAAGGTAATCCGCAGACGAGCAATGCTCTCGTCGATATTGGTTAAGGTGTTGACGGCAAGCACGTTGACCTTTTCATTACCTAATAAGCTGGTGACATCGCGCAGCAGCCCCGAACGATCCCAGGCTTGGATTTCAATCGTCACCGGATAGCGCGTCTGGGCACGCTCGCCCCACTCTACCTCAATAATGCGTTGAGGCTCATCCAGGCGTAATTGCAAAATGTTGCTGCAGTCCTGGCGATGAACGGTGACGCCACGGCCTTGGGTGATAAAGCCAACGATCGGCTCGCCGGGCACCGGGCGGCAACAATTCGCCATGCTGGTTTTGAGATTGCCCACGCCAAGCACCGTAATATCGCTTTTCGTAGCCTTGCTCGATTGGCGCTTAGGCTTGGCAAGCAGCCGGTCGAGCTGCTCTTGATCATCGGTTTCACCGAACAGCTGCTGCGCTTGGTGCAGCACTTGGCCAATACGTAAGTCACCGGCGCCGATCGCGGCATACATATCCTCAGCATTGAGGTAGTTCACGGCCTTCGCCAATCTAGGCAGGTCAAGGTCTTCTACATCTAGGCGGCGCATCTCGCGGTCAAACAGCGCGCGCCCTTCGTCAAGGTTCTGATCCCTCGCCTGATGCTTAAACCACGCCTGTATTTTGGCTCTACCGCGAGAAGTCCGCACGTAGCCCAGGCTAGGATTTAGCCAGTCGCGGCTAGGCCCGCCTTTAGTGGCCGTCAGGATCTCCACCTGCTGACCGGTTTTCAACTTATAAGTCAGCGGCACAATGCGGCCGTTAATCTTGGCGCCCCGGCAGCGGTGGCCTATTTCCGTGTGCACACGGTACGCAAAATCGATGGGGGTCGCGACACGCGGGAGGTCAATCACGTGGCCATCTGGGGTAAAGACATAGATACGGTCAGGGGCGACATCGCTGGCCAGTCCTTCGCGAAGATCGCCAAAGCCGCCCACTTCATCCTGCCACTCAAGCACTTGACGCAGCCAAGCGATTTTTTCTTCGTAGCTACGGCTTTTAGCGTTGGTGTCATGGCCTTTGTAGCGCCAGTGGGCACAAACACCAAGCTCGGCTTCTTCGTGCATAGCGAAGGTTCGAATCTGAATTTCGAGAACCTTATTTTCCGGCCCCATAACGGCCGTATGCAGCGACTGATAGCCATTTTTTTTGGGGTTGGCGATGTAGTCGTCGAACTCGTTGGGCACGTGATGCCAGCGCGAGTGAATAATCCCTAGCACGGTGTAGCAGTCGGTCACCTCAGGCACCAAAATGCGCACCGCGCGCACATCGTGAACCTGGGAAAAGTCGATCCGCTTACGCTTCATCTTTCGCCAGATCGAGTAGATGTGCTTTGCGCGTCCATCCACGTCGTAGCGGTGAATGTGCTGCGCTTCCATCAAGGCTTTGATGGTTTCCACGACATCATGAATATAACGATCGCGGTCCAGACGCTTTTCCGCCAACAGCTTAGCAATCGCTTTGTATTCATCTTCGTGCAAATAGCGAAACGAGAGATCTTCCAATTCCCACTTAAGCTGGCCAACCCCTAGCCGATGCGCCAGCGGGGCATAAATATCGGCGACTTCACGGGCAACCTGTAAACACTTTTCCAGCGGCGCGTCTTTGACCTGACGAAGCGCACAGGTACGCTCGGCGATTTTGATCAGCGCCACGCGCACATCACCAATCATATTGACCAGCATTTTGCGCAGATTTTCCTGCTGATTATGCTGCCCCATAGCATGGTCAGGCGCTACTGGATAGCTGATAGCGGCCATTTGCAATACGCCATCAATGAGGCTGGAGACCTCACTGCCAAAACGCTTGGAGACGCCTTCAAGGCTGAGCAAACCCTCTCGCACCGAGCGGTAGAGCACAGCGGCTTCAAGAGTGGCTTGATCGAGCTTCAAATCACCAAGAATATCCGCCATTTCCAGCCCCATTCGGAAGCTAGAGCCAGGCGATAGCCAGACGCGATGCGTACGTGGTGCCTCAGTTTCCAGCATTTCGGCTAGTTTACAGGCGTCGACTAATCGCTCTGGATCCCTTAGGCGCACATCTTCTTGCAGGCGCGTTAACCATTGTTGTATGTCTACCTGCCCGCTAGCAGTGAGCGGCTGGTCTTCACGCACTTTTACCATGACAATAATTCATCCATTCAGAGAAGCGGTCTCCACACGACCGCCTCCGTGGCTCGATGCGATGGGCGAAAATAAGCCCCGGCACTTCCAACCTATCAGCCTACAAAGCGCCTGCTTAACTAACAACAACTTAAATAATCTTTGCTTAAAACCATTTGCTTAAAACCATTTACTTAAAACTGTTTACTTAAGGCCATCCACCTAAACACCATCAGCCTCAAACAGCACCAGCGTTTCCATATGCGCAGTGTGAAGGAACATATCGGCGACGGCCACTTGCTTCACACGGTAACCCGCATGCACAAGATGTGCCGCATCTCGGGCAAGTGTTGCGGGGTCACAGGAAATATAGACCACTCTGGGTACCCGTTGATGAGCCAGCCCCTGACATATTGCTTCACCGCCGATGCGCGGCGGATCAAGCACCAGCGCGTCGCTATCACGATGGGTGGCTAACAGCGCCTTAACGTTCGCGGGGTCGCTCAAATCCCCCTGCTCACCGCTTACTACCAGCTGATTACGCGCAGCATTGTCGGCAATGCGCGCCACCATGGCGGGGCTCCCTTCTACCGCATGTACTTCGGCGCCGGCTGCTGCGATGGGCAGGCTGAAATTGCCAATACCCGCAAACAGGTCGAGTATTTTTTGCCCAGGCTTAGGCGCTAGCCATTCAATCACCTGAGCCACCATTTGCTGGTTAACCTGAGCGTTGACTTGTAAAAAATCGCCTGGCGCAAAGCTGAGCGCAAGCGGCGGCTGCCCGTCGAGCGTCAGCGATTCTTCCAGCACCGGCGGCGCACCACCCCAGTGCAGCGTGGCCGTTTCACGCCCCAGCCAAGTGCCTAACGCTACCCGCTGGCTTTGCGCAAAGGCCTTCCAGCGCTCGGCATCCGGTGCATGTTCTTTTAACTGACGGACTAACACTACCTGCGCACTGGCCGTTGCCAGTAGTTCGATATGACCTACCTGACGCGGAGCCTCTAGCGTTTGCAGCAGTTCACGCAGGGGCGTTAACAACTGCTGTAACGAGTCAACCAATACCGGGCACTGTTCAATATCGACCAGCCGATGGCTATGGGCGGCCCGAAAACCTAGGTGGGTACTGCCTTGGCTATCCACTTTGACGCCTAACCGGGCACGCCGCCTATAGCCCTGGTCACTGCCCTGAATCGAACTAATATCGCCCAGCGTGATGCCCTGACGGGCAAAGAGATCGCGCACCACGTCGCGCTTATGCGCACGCTGCGCGTCAATATTCAAATGCTGCAAATCGCAGCCTCCGCAGCGGCCAAAGTGTAGGCATGGCGGCGTTACGCGCTGCTCAGAGGTGGTCAACAGTGATTTGATGTGCGCTTCGTCGTAGCGTTTGCGCGTCAAGTGAATAGCAACATCAACCCGCTCACCCGGCAATGCCTGAGCGACAAACACGGTTTTACCGTTGGCCGCATGGGCAACACCCCGGCCATCGTGCGCTAAGCGCTCAATCACTAACGGTGAGCTATCTTCGGAGAGGGCATGCACCCCTTTGCCACCTGGCGTACCCGCCAAACCAGAATGGCCCGATGCAGGCCTTGGTGGCCGCCGCTTTCCCAACATAGCCATCGTTATACTCCTGGGG
Organism: Halomonas sp. AOP12-B1-6; assembly: GCF_052379225.1. Lineage (NCBI taxonomy): Bacteria > Pseudomonadati > Pseudomonadota > Gammaproteobacteria > Oceanospirillales > Halomonadaceae > Halomonas > Halomonas sp. AOP12-B1-6. The sequence continues at coordinate 31,960 of NZ_JBQSYK010000004.1, read as the reverse complement.
CAAAAAGGCCGGTGGAAAGATAGCGATCACCGCGATCACAGACGATAAACACGATCACGGCATTTTCCGTTTGCTCTGCGATACGCAGCGCACCGGCCAAGCTGCCACCGGAGGACACACCCGCTAAGATGCCTTCTTCACGCGCTAGACGTCGCATGTGCTCTTCCGCCTCTTGCTGGCCGATATCCAGCGTGACATCCACGCGGGGGGCTTCAAAAATAGCCGGCAGGTATTCTTTCGGCCAACGACGTATACCGGCGATGCTGGCGCCATCAGCAGGCTGCAAGCCAATAATTTGAATTGCCGGATTCTGCTCTTTCAAATAGCGCGATACGCCCATGATGGTGCCGGTGGTGCCCATGGAGCTTACAAAGTGAGTCACTTCCCCGCCCGTTTGCTGCCATATCTCAGGGCCGGTTGTACGGTAATGCGCCAGCGGGTTATCCGGATTAGCGAACTGGTTGAGCGGCTTACCTTCCCCTCTGGCTATCATGTCATCCGCAATGTCGCGAGCCCCTTCCATGCCTCCCGCTTTGCTTGCCGAAATTAATTTTGCCCCGTAGGCAGCCATTGCCTGCTTACGCTCATCCGAGGCATTTTCTGGCATTACCAACACCATCTGATAGCCTTTAATCGCCGCTGCCATGGCAAGCGCAATACCGGTATTGCCTGAAGTTGCCTCTATCAGTGTATCGCCGGGAGAAATTTCGCCGCGGGCTTCTGCCTCTATTAACATAGACAGTGCTGGGCGATCTTTGACCGACCCCGCGGGGTTATTACCTTCAAGCTTGGCTAGCAGTGTATTGTTGCGCCCAGCGCTAATTCGCTTCAGCCGCACCAGCGGCGTATTGCCCACCACATCTTCTAGCGTAGGATAGTTTGTAAAATCGTTTTTGAGATCGTTTTTGAAATCGTTCTTGAAATAGCTCATCGAACATTCCTTATCGTAACCGTTATGCTGCATTATATCGGTGCTGCCTCGGCCTGGACAGGCAACCTCATTGAATCAGCGAGCTTCTTTCATGTCTTTGAATACCCGTCTGCTGTTTGCCTTACTCGGTCTACCCCTTTTGGTATACGCCATCATGGCCGTACTCCTGATGGTACAGAACGATGCCCAGACGCATACCATGAAAAAAGAGCGCTTAGAAAATGCTGTCGAACTAATAACACCCAGCCTCAGTGAGGCAATTGCTGATGCCGACCTTGAGCAGCTTGAGAACTTAGCGCGTCAGCTACTGAGCCTCAATGGACTGAGGACGGTTGCGGTGTTTAATGAGCAAGGCAGTCGCCTATTGTTACTTGGCAAGCCCGCCCCCGTGCCGCTGAGCCCACCGGCGGATCAGCAGCTTATTATTGATGACGATAGGTGGCGATTACGCATACCGCTCACGACGTTTAACGCTAGCGATTTAAATATCCTAGGCTGGCTAGATGTAGAAATGGAAATCCGTGCGCTGACGCTTGAGCGCTATAAATTGATTGCCAGCCTTAGCCTAGGTGGCATGCTACTGGGGCTGCTGTTGTTTTTAATCGCCTTTGCCATCAGCCGTTACGTTACCCGGCATATTGAAGAAGCCAGTCATGCTTTGTATCGCTTATCCCGCGGCGATTATCAGCTGCGTTTAGCGTCCTCGGGTGCCGCGGAACTTAATCACCTCTATACCCATGTCAATACCCTTGCGGAACACTTTCAGCAGTCGCAGCGCGATATGCAAACGCAAATCGAGCAGGCCACCAGCGAGCTGCAAGCATCAATGAAAACCATTGAAGAGCAGAACATAAAGCTCGATTTGGCTCATCGCAGCGCGCTGCGTGCAAACGCTGTGAAGTCTGAATTTCTTGCCAATATGAGCCATGAAATCCGTACACCGCTGAACGGTATTATAGGCTTTTGCCGATTACTGGGCCGCTCATCACTGGACACCCGCCAGCAGGAATGGCTTCAACACGTGCATCGCGCCAGCGACAACCTGCTCATGTTGGTTAATGACGTGCTCGACTTTTCTAAACTTGAGGCCAATCGCCTGACCCTAGAAGAAGCCGATATTGATATCGTGACGCTGGTCGATGAGGTTATGGGGCTGCATGCGCCAGAAGCCCAGCGTAAGCAATTGCATTTAGTGGCGATGGTATACGACGATGTGCCGACACCGCTATGCGGCGACCCGCTACGCATCCACCAAGTATTGAACAACTTAATCAGCAATGCGCTTAAGTTCACCCATCAGGGTGAAGTGATTGTTCGCGTCATGCTGGATAACCATGAAGGGCAGCATGTGGTGCTGAGCATCAGCGTCAGTGACACCGGCATTGGCTTAAGCGACACCCATCAGCAGGCGTTATTTAACGCGTTTACACAAGCAGAGCCCAGCCATTCGCGCCAGTTTGGCGGCACCGGCTTAGGGCTAACCATTTGTCGCCAGTTGATTGAGCGCATGGGTGGCGAGATCAGCGTTGAAAGCGAGCTTGGCACGGGTACTACGTTCTCGTTTACGCTGCCAATGCTAGCGCATAAAGCCATTGAGCGCCCCCCGGAAATCAGCTTAGATAATCCCCATATACGCCTGTATGAAGAACACCTGCCCACTCGGCATATGCTGGAGCATTTGCTTCAGCGCTGGCAAGCGATACCGATGCCAGTAGATGCCTTAGAGCAGGAGCAGCTGCTAATCCTTGGGCTAGAGCACAATGATTTTAGCCTCGAACGTCAAACCCATTGGCAAAACGTGATTGATCAAACCCCGTGTCCGGTGTTGATTTTAGCCAATAGCAATAGCTTCGACCTGCCGCCACTGCGTTTAACCTATGGTGGAGAAACGCTTTATAAGCCCTTTTCACGTGATCAACTGGCAACCTCGCTGTATCAACTGCTATTACCTGCGCTTATTCCCAGTAAGCCTGCAGACCATCCCAACTCGCCCCCTACGGAGTCGCCGGTCTTAAAGCTTTTGATTGTGGACGATAATGCGCCGAACCGGGAGCTGCTTAAAAGCATGCTAGAAAGCCCGACAATTCACATCACAGCAGTAGAAAGCGGCCATCACGCGCTAGAGTTCGCACGCAACCATAACGTTGATATGGTGCTAATGGATATTCGCATGCCGGGGCTAGACGGCGTTCAAACCACTCACGCGCTGCGCCGTCTGAGCAGCACCTGGGCACGCTGCCCGATTGTGGCCGTTACCGCCCACGTACTCAGCAGTGAGCGCGAAAAGTGGCTGGCGGAGGGTTTAGATGACGTACTCATCAAACCCATCGATGAGACGCAACTGCACCAGCTACTGAGTAGATTTTTAAGCCAGACCCACCGACTTGCCGATTTTACGACACCACCGTCCTCACCGAGGGGCGCTAAAATGGCCATTAAACCTCGCTATGCCAATACCAAGCCTGCGACATTACCAGTGGTGGATTTGGAGCTGGGAGCGCACCTAGCGGGCGGCAAAGACTACCTAGCGCGCGAGCAGCTAAAGCGGCTAATTGACAGCCTTGAAGAGAGTGAAAAGCAGATGCGCGGCGCTTACTCACAGCAAAACTTGGCGACGCTGCTGGATTGGGTGCACGGATTGAATGGCGCTAGCCGCTACTGTGGCGCGCCTGAATTGGCGTTGCTGGTAGAAACGCTGGAAACCCGGCTTCGCACCAGTGGTTTAGCCCATGTACATGGGCTCTTAGAAGACCTGTATAGAGCCATGGCAAAGCTGCGAACTTATCGCCCGCTGCTACTTAGGCATTAGTGCAGGTTCTTTCAACCAACGCTATAGGTTAATCACGGGCCTGATGGTTGAAGCGGCTAGCGCTCCAACACAACGAAGGCCACCGCATACTCAGCCTCGTCGCTTAGCGTGACATGGCTAGCTGTAACGCCCGCCGCCAGAAGGAGCCGTTCGGCCTGGCCACTGAGCACAAAATGTGGCTTACCCAAGGTGTCATTAAGCACCTGAATATCACACCACTGCATGCCTTCTCGCAGGCCGAGTCCGAGCGCTTTCACAAACGCTTCTTTAGCGGCAAACCGTTTGGCCAAGAAGGCGGCAGGCTGTGACTTTTGCAGCCACGCAGCATGCTCATCAGGGCCTAAAATACGCTGAGCAAAGCGCGGACCGTGACGTTGTATAGCCTGTACAAAGCGCTCAACACGGGCAATATCAGAGCCAATTCCCACAATCATCGCCAACATAACCTCTAAACAAAGAAACCGCTCATTAGTGCCCGCAGCATCCGTTATGGCGATGCTCAGAATCACCTTCATGGCCAGCGCTCTCGCCATGTGAATGGTCGTGTTCCAGGTCATGAGCATCTAACGCGGCCATTAAGCCGGCCTCTTGGCCGGCAATGATCAAGCGTTTCATCTCCTGCACGGCCTCTTTGAGACCCACGAAAAGCGCGCGTGCCATGATGGCGTGACCAATATTGAGCTCGTTAATGCCCGGCAATGCGGCAATCGCCTCAACGTTATGGTAGTGCAACCCATGACCGGCATTGACGACTAACCCCAGCGACACGGCATGAGTGGCGGCAACGGTTAAGCGATGATATTCCGCATTCGCGGCATCGCTGCCAGACCTAGCTTGCGCATAGGCACCGGTGTGCAGCTCGATAGTGGGTGCGCCAGCGCGGCGGGCTGCGTCAATCTGAGCTTCCTCAGGATCAATAAATAGCGAAACATCACAGCCTACCGCGCGTAGACGCTGGCAAGCGCCCGCAATCACGTCAAAGCTACCAACGACGTCCAAACCGCCTTCGGTGGTTAACTCTTCACGCTTTTCAGGCACTAAGCAGACATGCGCAGGACGCACCTCCTCAGCCAAAGTGAGCATCTCTTCGGTAACGGCCATTTCCAAATTCATGCGCGTATTAAGCATCTCGGCCAAAATGCGCACGTCTCGCGGCTGTATATGGCGGCGGTCTTCGCGCAAATGCACCGTAATCCCATCGGCACCGGCTTCCTCGGCGACTAAAGCCGCCTGCACGGGGTCAGGATAACGCGTGCCTCGGGCTTGGCGAAGTGTCGCAATGTGATCAATATTGACGCCTAACAGTATCCGAGGGGGATGCATAGTGCCTCCAACGCAGCAAGAAAATAAGAGTTTATAAATTATCAAATACAGCCATTAAGAACGTTGACGACGGCGAGCCAAATCGAGCATCAGCTCCCGTGAGCGCAAAACGGCGGTGCCTAGGTGAGGCGCTAGCGCCGCGCGCATAACGGCCTTAAGCGCATTGGCAAGTCCTTCATGCTGCCAATCGCCTTGCTCAATGTAGCGCAGCGTTCGGCCGTCTATCCCGCGCTCGGAAACGGCAAACGCCCTACTAGCGGCATCGAAACGATAGCGCAAATGGGGATCTAAAACGCCACCGTCAAGCGTCGTAAACTGCGGCGTTGCCTCCAGCGTTTCTAGCAGCGCCCATTCATAGCGGCGCAGCGCTAGCGCACGTTCGGCAGGGATCGGCAGTGCTTCTAACAGCACCGTATAAAACGCAAACACGTCCGGCGCCGATAGTTCTAATGGCATAAGCCGCGTGGCGATTTCGTTCGCATATAGCCCGCATAGCAGCCCTTCACCCGCCAGAAGCGCCGTTTGCCCGCGAGACTCCATCAGCGTAAGCCGCTTCAACTCACGCGTGCCTTGCCAGGTGACAAATAGCGGGGTGAATGGCTGCAAGCGCTGGCGCGACTTTGAACCCGGCCGCTGACCGCCGTGAGCAACGGCACGCACCCTACCGTGGTTGAGCGTTAGTAGATCGACTAACGCGCTGGTTTCACGGTAGGGCCGCCGGTGCAGCAAAAAAGCCGGCTCCGGCGGCATCGCTAGGCTCAATCTAGGTCGTAACCCAGGCTTTTCAACGCGCGCTCATCGTCTGACCAGCCGCGTTTTACTTTAACCCATAGGTTGAGCATTACTTTTGTGCCTAGCGCGCGCTCCATATCCAGACGCGCCTCACGCCCAATGCTCTTGATCCGGTCGCCGTTTTCACCAATCAGTATGACTTTCTGACCTTGGCGCTCGACCAGAATCAACGCGCTGATGTGCGTCACCCGCTCTGTTTCGCGAAACTCTTCAATTTCAACGGTCATCTGATAAGGCAGTTCATCGCCCAGTTGGCGCATGACTTTTTCACGTACCATCTCAGCCGCCATAAAGCGCATGCTTTTGTCGGTAATCTGATCTTCGGGGAAAAAGTGAACGCTTTCAGGAAGGTATTTAGCCACCTCGTCTTCTAGCGTGTCTACCTGGGTGCCGTGCTTGGCGGAAATAGGCACCACCGCGGCGAAATCACGCCGCGCACCGACTTCTGCTAGCCACGGTAGCAGGTCGCCTTTTTCACTCAGCCGATCAACTTTGTTAACGGCCAGAATCACCGGCGCTTTTACATGTTCCAAGCGCTTGAGAACGGCCTGATCTTCTTCCGTCCAGCGGGTGCGGTCAATGATGAACACCACGCAATCAACGTCGCGCAACGCCTGAGTCGCCGCTTGGTTCATAAAGCGGTTAATCGCTTTATTACGATCTTTGGACATAATATGCATGCCCGGGGTATCGACATAGACAAACTGCGTCTCTTCAACCGTTTTAATGCCCATCACCTTATGCCGCGTGGTTTGCGGGCGCCGTGATGTAATCGACACCTTCTGCCCTAGAATACGGTTCATGAGGGTGGACTTGCCCACGTTGGGTCGACCGACAATGGCAACGAATCCACAGGATTGGCTCATGATTTGTCTCCAGGACTTTTTTCAAGATACGAAAGCGCTTCTTCTGCCGCTTGTTGTTCAGCATGGCGGCGGCTAGGGCCTTTACCGGTGGTATGCTCAGTCAACAGGTCAATGTAGCATTCCACGGTAAAGGTCTGGGCATGCGCCTCACCCTTCACGCAGACAACTTCATAGCGCGGCAATGCCGCTTGGCGCGACTGAAGAAATTCCTGCAACCGGGTCTTTGGATCTTTTTGGGTATCTTGTAGCGAGATATTGCCAAGCCGCTCTGCATACCAATCCAATACGCGATCACGCACAACGTCCATGCCGGCATCCAGATAGATAGCGCCAATGATGGCTTCAACCGCGTCTGCCAAAATTGATTCGCGCCGGTGTCCGCCGCTTTTCATTTCGCCAGACCCTAGCCGCAAACATTCGCCAAACTCCATTTCACGCGCAAGTTCGGCCAACGTTTGGCCTTTCACTAGTCGCGCGCGCAGCCGTGAAAGCTGGCCTTCGCGTGCCTGAGGAAAGAGCTGAAACAGCGCTTCGGCAATCACAAAGTTGACAATAGAGTCACCTAGGAACTCCAGGCGCTCATTGTTACGACCACCGAAGCTGCGGTGGGTCAAGGCCAACTCCAATAGCATATCATCGCCAAAGGTATGGCCGATTCGTCGGCAAAAAGCGTTCAAGGAATTACTCACAGCTCTCCTACGTCATTGACGTTAACTAAAGTGACATAACTGACTAAACTCAACGTAAGCAAAACCTTCATTCAATGCGCCGCACGCTGGTAAAACTCGGCAATCCGCCGTCCCAGTGCATCCATACCGCAAAGGCATGACCGACAATATTCTCTTCCGGCACAAAGCCCCAATAGCGGCTGTCGTTGGAATGGTCACGATTGTCACCCATCATGAAATAGTGCCCTGCAGGCACTTCCACTTCACGCATTTGCGGGCCAGGGTCGCGCGGGTTGTTATAAACAAAGTGATCAGCGTCACCTAGCGTTTCTGCTAACAGTAGCTGCTCAGGAGAGGCTTCAGGGCCTTCTTCAGTCAGCTCTTTAGCAATCGGCTCACCGTTAATGTAAAGCTGCTTGCCCTCATAACGAATGCGATCTCCCGGCAACCCCACCACGCGCTTGATGAAATTCACCGAGGGCTCGTCAGGAAAGCGAAATACCATGACATCGCCACGCTCAGGGTCATCAACTTCGATAAACCGGGTATTCACCACCGGCAACCGCAGGCCGTAGGCAAATTTATTGACCAGGATAAAGTCGCCCACTTCGAGCGTAGGCCGCATTGAACCCGAGGGGATCTGGAACGGCTCCACAATAAAACTGCGCACTACGAGCACGATCAACAGCACCGGAAAAAACGAACGGGCGTAATCGACGGGCCACGGTTCTTTCAGCAGCTTTTCACGGGTGGGCTCGTCTAACCCTTCCTGGGTATTGGCATCAGCTGTCGCAACACGCTGGCGACGTTTAGGCCTTAACAGCACCACGTCGAGCAGGTAAATAACGCCCGAAAGCGCAACGGCAAGTACCAGAAGTAATGAAAAATCCATGGGTGGTATTCTTTCCTAGTCGTTAACCTTGAGCACAGCAAGGAAGGCATCCTGAGGGATTTCAACACGCCCTACCTGTTTCATGCGTTTCTTACCCGCTTTCTGTTTCTCGAGCAGTTTCTTCTTACGGCTAACATCGCCGCCATAACACTTAGCCGTTACGTTTTTACGCAGCGCTTTTACCGTTGAACGTGCCACGACCTGGCCACCGATAGCGGCCTGAATAGCTACGTCAAACATCTGCCGTGGGATCAGCTCTTTCATCTTCTCCACCAGCAGACGACCGCGATGATGGGCGTGATCGCGGTGGATAATGACCGCTAGCGCGTCTACTTTATCGCCATTAATAAGCACATCAAGGCGCACCAACTTGGCCTCTTCAAAGCGCTCGAAGTTATATTCAAGCGATGCATAGCCTTTGGAGATCGACTTCAAACGGTCAAAGAAGTCCATGACCACTTCCGACATGGGCAATTCGTAGGCCAGCTGAATCTGATTACCCAAAAACTGCATGTCTAGCTGAGTACCACGGCGCTGTTCGCATTCCGTAATGACGTTGCCAACATACTCCTGAGGAACCAAAATATTAGCGCGCACTACCGGTTCGCGCATTTCATCAACATCGGCCATATCTGGCAATTTAGACGGGTTGGAGACGTAGTTAAGGTCGCCATTTTTCATCGCCAGCTCATAGACAACGGTCGGCGCGGTGGTGAGCAGATCAATATCATACTCACGCTCAAGCCGCTCCTGAACGATTTCCATGTGCAACGTGCCAAGAAAGCCCACCCGGAAACCAAAACCCAATGCATCGGAGTTTTCAGGCACATAGGCAAGCGAGGCATCGTTAAGTGCCAGCTTCTCAAGGGCGTCACGAAAGTCTTCGTAATCATCCGCACTCACCGGGAACATGCCGGCGTAAACCTGCGGCTTAACTTTCTGAAAACCGGGCAACCGTTCAACGTCGGGCGTTTTAGTGTGGGTAATGGTATCGCCCACGGGCGCGCCGTGAATCTCTTTGATACCGGCCACAACAAAGCCGACTTCACCGGCACGCAGAATATCCGTCTGCTTACGCATGGGCGTAAACACACCCACCTCCGTGGCGTTCCAGTCGCGGCCTGTCGATTTGATGCGGAGCTTATCGCCTTTGCGCAGCGTGCCATCAAATAGCCGCACCAGCGATACAACGCCTAGATAGTTATCAAACCAGGAGTCGATAATCAGCGCTTGCAGCGGCGCATCTGGATCACCTTTGGGCGGCGGAATATCGCGCACCAGACGCTCTAAAAGTGCATCAATACCAATACCGCTTTTAGCTGATACCTGACAGGCATCGGTCGCATCCAGACCGATAATTTCTTCAATCTCTTGCGCCACACGATCAGGATCAGCCTGGGGAAGATCGATCTTATTCAGCACTGGCAGTACTTCTAGCCCTTGTTCAATGGCGGTATAGCAGTTAGCGACCGACTGAGCTTCCACGCCCTGTGCGGCATCAACGACTAATAGCGCGCCCTCACAAGCATAAAGCGAACGGGATACTTCGTAGGAGAAATCGACGTGGCCCGGCGTATCGATAAAATTCAGCTGGTAAACTTGCCCATCGCTTGCGGTGTAATCCAGCGTGACCGACTGCGCTTTGATTGTAATACCGCGCTCGCGCTCGATGTCCATGGAATCAAGCACTTGCTCTTTAAGCTCTCGGGCGGTTAAGCCGTCACAGGTCTGAATAAGACGGTCAGAGAGCGTCGATTTACCATGATCAATATGCGCGATGATGGAGAAATTACGTATGTGCTTGAGTTTTCCGTTGGGAACGTCTTGGGACATCGATTCTGTTCTGCCTTAGTGGTACGCAAGCGGCCTCAACTGCAGGCCGCTTCGAGAATTCAAAGCTCGAAAACAGCTGCCATTTTTTTCATAAAGGCTATTTTCGACAAAAAGATAATCGCCATTGTAGCGATATGCGCAGGATAGGAACAGCAGTCCGGCGAGAACCGCCGGACTAGGTGTGAAAAAAAGGTGCTTATTCCAGGCGTAACGCGACGAACAGCGAGCGGCCTTCGCGGAATAGACGTATTGGAATGGCGCGATCAGAAGGCAATCCTTCGACAATTTTCATCAGCTCGTCCGATGAGGACACGCTGCGATGATCAACACTCACCAGCACATCACCGGGGCGGATGCCGGCACCAGCAGCGACGCTGTCAGGCTCAACCTGGCGAACTTCTACACCGCCAGAAATATTTAGCTGCTCGCGCGCCTCTTCACCAACTTCTGCCACCGTTACGCCAAGGCGTACCTGATTATTACTATCGGCCTGGTCAGATTGCCCCTCAGTATCTGGCCAATTGCCCAGCTCAACGGACTGAGAAATTTCTTCACCGTCGCGAATCAAGGTTAACGCTACCTCTGAACCAGGCTCCCCACGGCCAATCAGGCGTGGCAATGAACTGGAGCGTTCGACCTCTTCGCCATTGACCTCAATAATCACATCGCCCGCTTGCAAGCCACCCTGCGCAGCAGGACCTTCAGGATCGAGATCGGCAATCAAGGCGCCAATAGCGTTTTCCATGCCGAAAGATTCTGCTAAATCGCGGGAGACAGGCTGAATCATTACGCCCAGCCAGCCTCGATCTACCCGGCCACTTTCACGCAGCTGATCGACCACATCCATCGCCACGTTGATGGGAATCGCAAACGAGACACCCATAAAGCCACCGCTGCGGGTAAAAATTTGCGAGTTAATACCCACCACTTCACCGCTTAAGTTAAACAGCGGCCCCCCCTGAATTACCGGGATTTATCGCGACATCCGTCTGAATAAAGGGCACATATGCATCGCTTGGCAAGGTGCGATTAATCGCACTAACGATGCCTGCAGTGACCGAGTGATCAAAGCCAAAGGGCGAGCCAATGGCAGCAACCCACTCACCTACCTTCAGCTTGTCGGAGTTGCCCAGGGTCAGTGTCGGCAGATCGGCTGCATCAATCTTCAATAACGCCACGTCAGTTTGTGGGTCAGAGCCAATCAGCTCGGCATTCAGCTCACGGCGGTCGTTTAGGCGCACCAATATTTCATCAGCATCCTGAACGACATGGGCGTTTGTCATGACATAGCCGTCATCACTAATGACAAACCCCGAGCCTAAAGACTGGCGCTCTTCGCTATGCCCCTGCCCGCCATCTGGGGGCGATGGCCGGTTACCACCAAAGCTCTCTCCAAAAAAATGTCGGAAAATTTCCGGAATTTCCTGGCCACCAAACCCTTCATATCCAGGCGAACTGCTTCGCTGGATCGTTCGGCTTGTCGAGATATTCACCACACCTGGCGCGGCGGCTTCAACGAGTTCGGTGAAATCCGGCAGGCTTTGGGCATTAGCAGCCTGCCCAGCCGTTAGCAATGCCACCATGCATACCCAGAGCGTGGAAGGGAGAATCAAGCGCTTCATGCAAGAGCTCCTACTGAACGTAATAATCATCAAAGGCCGTGCAACTCGTAGCGAGGTGCGGGAGAACTAACAGACCAAGCGAGGGCGAAAGCGTTCACTTCGCTCACGCAATAATACTTTCATACTAATAGCACCCACGATTAGGCCCGCAAAAAACACCAGTGGCGCAAGCCACTGAGCAGTGCTGATTAGCGGGACTAAGCCAGCCAACAAGAGTGCCGCCATTAAGGGGAGTGCATATACAAAAAAAGCCAGCAGCGTAACAGAGGTTCGCGGCAGGCTTATGGTGACCTGTTGGCCTAATGGGTAGCACTGTTCAACTGACTGGTCGGTATCGATTGAAGCTGCACACGGAAGCGCAACGACTAATTGCCGGCTACGCTGACGGGCCAGCAGCCCTACCCCACAGCCTCGGCCCTTAGCGCACTGCTCGCAGCCTTCCTGAGCGACCACCTCAACAACAAGTCCGTCATTAGCATGGGCAACTATCTTGGCCACACGCAGCAAAGAGGCGCAGGTAGTTTCCGTCACCACGCGGCCCCTATTGAATCGCTAAGGATCTGCACGACCGCTCTCTTCTTCAGCATCTTGATCAAAAGTAATTGAGCGAGCAATTCGCTGGAGGGTAGTGACCGGCATTTCACCAATGGCAATCAACTGCCAGCGCCCCTCGTCGGTGGTGTAATGCTCAATAGCCACGGCAGATACGCCCACCTGTTGCACACCTTCGCGCAAGCCGTCAGCTTCATCTTCCTCAAGAGGTTCGACAAAAATACTCACGGTGGCTAAACCGTCGCTATAAACACGCTGCTGAACGTCGTTGCCAGAGAATGCAACCGGCTGGCCCACAAAACCTTCGGGCAACCAAGTCGTACGCCATGATGTACTGAGCGCAACCTTCGGAGAGTCTATGCGGATATTTCCGGTGTACTGCTCAGGCGATTGAAGCTGAGTAATTTGGAAGGTCTCAATAATGCGACCCTGCTGATCAATAAGCACGTGCTTGAGCAGCAGCCCTGTCTCACGATCTAACCACCACTCGTGAGCAAAACGCCATTGATCAAGAGGCTCAAAAATTAGTTTTACGGCGTCTCGACCAGCGACACGCGCATCTTCCTCAAGATCAATCTGATAATATTCTTCAAGATGGGCTGCCCACCTAGCTGGGGAAGGAAACCCACCACTGCCACTGTCTTCGGTCCACGCTAGCCTACCTACCGGCGAACGCCGCTCAATGCTGACTGAGGGGCCATCCAAATACTGCACCACCTGCTGACGTATGCCGTCTTGAATGCGGTGCGAAAGTGCCAGTGTACGCACATTGATAGCATCTATAGCCACGGCTCTTGCCTGAAAAGCATAGCAGTGGCTAGCCCACAAGCCGCGCTCTAACCATTCCGCGCCGGTACTGGGTGTCGAAACCAAGGTGTCCGCACACTCATAGCCAGAATTAGCCTTGTCATCACTTTGCGCATTTGCCTGAAGCGAAAACATACCGACTGACAGTGCCAGTACCCATGCATGCCCTGCTCGGGAGGGTATTAACACGTTGAACGCTCTATTTCTTAGCACGCTCTACTCACCTAACAGTACTCCACCGAGTGATGGCAGATAATTAACGCTGGCCCAGCGGCTCAGTTACCGCTGAAGAGCGCATGAGCGGCATCCAGCTGTCGCCACTTCCATAAGCAGCACTTTGAGTATGTTGCTCTAAATAGGATTGCAGCATGCCGATCTGATCAACGTTAATATTAGTCCCTTGCGAGGCGCTAATACCCTGAGATGACTGGGCAGAGAAGCCTGCTTCACTAACATTCATCAGGCCGCTCTGAGCTGACTGGCCACTAATTCGAAAAGGCGTAGGCTCAAACATAGGCATATCAGCATTTGATGCCATAGCAGGCTGGGCGGCTAAATTGACTGGCTGTACCTGGCTAGTCGCATTAGATGATGCGGCAATACCGCCACCACCCTGGCTCTCAGACAAACCGTTGCCAAAGAACTGTACGCCAGAGATCACCATTAGCGATACGGCGGCCGCAACACCCGCACCGCGGGCGAAGGAGATCCCACCGCTACGCGTAGCAACACGCTCTTCAATATCCATGGAAGGAGCGGACTCGTCGCGCAATCGGGCCATAATGCCAGCAGAAAGGTCAAGGCTTACATCAACCCCTCTTTCACGCTGCATCATGCTGCGTGCTAAATGGTAACGCCTCCATGTCTCTGCGGCACCGTCATCATTAGGCAGTGCTTTCAACACTCGGCGTAGCTCAAGCTCATCACTCTCGCCATCCATTAACACCGAAAGTGATTCCCGTGTGTTTTGACTCATACTTCACACCCTCACACTGTTTAAAAGAAGTACTGAGGCAACGCTTGCGAGTTAAACGCGCTATCGCCCCGACGACTTCACTGGCCAAAACAAGTCTTAACAACTGCTGCTTAAGGCCCATCATTTCAATCTTTTGCCAAGTAAGACTTTTGTCAATTAAGGCGCTTGCCAATTAAGGCGTTTGCCAATTAAGACAGTGCCTACTAATCAAGGCAGTCAGCTCTATGACGCGTCATTTCCCAGACAGTTCACAAAAAAGTAAAAGCTAATTCTTGTGAAGGCATTCCTTGCCAGCCATATTGCTTGTTACTTCTGACCATCATTCATCGCGGCTGTTCCGTGCCGTGGAAACAAGCGGACGAATATGTTCGTCGACTGCTTCGCGAGCACGAAAAATACGCGAACGCACGGTGCCTACCGGGCACTGCATCACCTGCGCTATATCTTCATAGGCAAGGCCATCTAACTCGCGCAAGGTAATAGCCGTACGCAGGTCATCGGGCAGGTTAGCGATTGCCTGGTAGACCGCCGCCTCTAACTGGTCCCTGGCAATGGCGGCTTCTGGCGATTCAGAGTCTGCTAATCGCCCGCTTTGATCGATAATCTCAGCATCAACAATATCTAAATCGCTACCGGGCGGCCGACGCCCCCGCGAAACTAAATAGTTTTTCGCCGTATTGATCGCAATCCGATACATCCACGTATAAAAAGCACTTTCCGCGCGAAACTTGCCTAAGGCGCGGTACGCCTTAATAAATGCCTCCTGCGCTACATCCTGAACTTCAGAGTGATCGTGTACGTAGCGGCTAATTAAACCAATAATTTTATGCTGGTATTTTTTTACCAGCAGATCGAAAGCGCGCGTATCACCTTTTTGAGCACGTTCAACAAGCTGTTGGTCTGTTTCCCGAGTGCTCATTCACACGCTCCTCAAGCTCGTACGGCATGCGCCGAGCCCCATTCCTATTAGCCCTAACCAGTGGGCGTTCACAGCAAGCAGCATAGCGTCCCTTGGGCATTGATTAATAATAAGTGAAAGTAAACGGCGAACGTATCGTCCACACCTGTTGCCACATTCTATGATAAAGCTATATTTTTTTAACAAGCTAAGTTTTTAACAACCTAAGTTTTTTAACAACCTAAGCGCGTTGAGCCGCTACATTTTATAACAAAGTGGCGCCAGTGTTACGCGTTCTGTGCGGCGCATCAAGCGCTTAATCTGAATACATAAAAACCTTGTGGCTGACACTTTTCGACTACCGATAGTTCCACAGCAATTGATTTTTACCTGCTCAGCAAGCGATAGTAGGCGCCACTTTTATCGCCCCTCACTTTTTTCAGCCATTACGCAAGCACAGGTAGCAAGATGTCAGAACAACAGGTTAATAACCTTAACGTCCTCGCTCAAGACGTACTCACCACACCAGAAGCCCTCAAGAATGCAGTACCGCTCACCGCTGCGGCAGAGCGCACCGTCATTGAGGGTCGCCAAACCATCCAGAATATCCTAGATGGCAACGACCCGCGACTGCTGGTCGTTGTCGGCCCATGTTCAATTCACGATGTCGATGCTGCGCTGGATTACGCTCGTCGCCTACGCACATTGGCCGATCAAGTCAGCGACAGCCTGTATATAGTCATGCGCGTATACTTCGAGAAGCCGCGCACAACGGTGGGCTGGAAAGGCCTTATTAATGATCCGCATCTCAACGACTCTTTTGAGATCGATGAGGGCCTGCACATCGCGCGCAAGCTGCTGGTCGATCTTGCCGAAATGGGCCTACCTTTGGCCACCGAAGCGCTGGACCCAATTTCGCCGCAGTACATGCAAGACTGCATCAGCTGGTCAGCCATTGGTGCACGCACCACCGAGTCCCAGACTCACCGCGAAATGGCATCTGGCCTTTCTTGCCCCGTCGGGTTCAAAAACGGTACAGACGGCAGCCTCGATGTCGCTATTAACGCGCTTGAGTCTGTTGCCAGCCCGCACAATTTCTTGGGCATTAACCAGGCCGGCCAAGTAGCCATCATTCGTACGCGCGGCAATGCCTACGGCCATGTAGTCCTGCGTGGCGGTAACGGCAAGCCCAACTACGACAGCGTAAGCGTGGCACTCGCAGAGAAAGAGCTGAAAAAAGCCAAGCTCTCACCCAACATCATGATTGACTGCTCTCACGCCAACTCCAATAAAGATGCGGCGCTACAGCCACTAGTATTAGAAAACGTCACTAACCAAATTTTGGAAGGTAACACTTCCATTATTGGGCTGATGATTGAATCTAATATTGGCTGGGGCAATCAGAAACTAACTGAAGACCTCAGCCAGCTTCAGTATGGCGTATCCATTACCGATGCATGTATCGACTGGGACACCACGGTAGAAGCTTTCAACCGCATGAACGATAAACTCACCGTTCCACTGTCTAAGCGCATTGGCCAGTAAGTCTTACTAATCAAGTAAGCGCTCATTAAGAAAAAACGTTTAATCCCCGCCACGGCGGGGATTTGTGTTTTTTAACAGCCCTGCTCCAAACACGCCTACCTGAACAGCTGCCCCTAAAAAGCCTTTCTAAGAAAACCCCTCAGAGATCTCATCACGGCGGTACTTTATTGGACAATTTCACGCCGAAAAGGCGGCAGTGCGTCCAGCAAGGCTTGCCCGTAACGGCGGGTAATTACACGTTTATCTAGCAAGGTAATCGTGCCGCGATCGCTTTCTTTACGAATCAATCGCCCACAGGCCTGAACCAGTTTTATAGACGCATCGGGCACGCTAATGCGCATAAAGGCATTACCGCCCTGGCTCTCTATCCACTCTGCTAAGGTGGCGCCCACCGGGTCATCGGGCACCGCAAACGGCAAGCGCGTAATGACCACATGAGTTAGATAATCGCCCGGCAGATCGATACCTTCAGCAAAACTAGCCAAGCCAAAAATAATGCTGCCATCGCCCTTATCAACCGCTGCACGATGCCTTTCGATCAGCTCACGTTTGGGCAGTGAATCCTGCGCCAATACGCGAGCTTTAACGCTAACAGGCAATGCTTTATCGACTGCGCGCAGCTGCGCACGAGAAGAAAACAGCACCAGCGCAGCCTCTTTGTCGGCCAGCTGAGAGACAAAGCTGACGATGGCTCTCTCGTGAGCCTCCCTATCGCTAGGATCAGTCGCCTCTTTCGGCACTCGCAACACGGCATTGGCATAGTCAAACGGGCTAGGCAATGCCTGATAACGATAGCGATTAGCCAGACCCGCGCGCTCTTGCAGGCGCTCAAAGCGACCTAGCGCCGTCAACGTCGCCGAGGTCACTACCGCGCCGTGACAGCGGCCCCACAAATGCTTAGCCAGGGTATGGGCAGCCGACACGGGGCTGGCCGAAAACTCAATTTCCGGCTCTCCTACTACACGGCTAAGGGTAATCCAGCGAGCGCTTGGCGCCTCATTAGCCGCATCCTGCTCGCTAAATGCCTGCCACAATGCGTGAGCCTCCAAAGCCCGCCCATGAAGTAGCGCCACTAGAGGCAGCCACGTTTCGGCCTGCTCGCGATCTAAGCCGGTTTGCTTATCAGGATCCAGGCTTTCACGCAAAATATCGCTGATACTTTCAAGACAGCGCGACAGCGAGGCAAACATAACCAGCAGCTGCTGGGCCTGCTCGCGCAGCGCATCCGGAATCTGCCCCTTCTCAAATCGCAGTTGATGAGTCGCCTCTTCATCGGCTAACCCATTCGGCCGCCCCGCCAGCTGATGGCCCACGCTAAATACGTCACCCAGCGTAGGCTCAAGGTTATGAATCAACTCAGGCAAGCTTGTCAAAAGCCGGGCGACGGTGGGTTGAACGGCCAACCCCTGATGCAAGTCAGTCAGGCTGGTTCTTAACGTCTTCAACCAGCGCAAACAGCCGTGCACCGCAAAACGATGCGCAAAGTGGGAAAGCGCCTTCTCAGGCAGATGGTGGCCTTCATCAAACACGAAAATGCAGTCTGCCGGATCGGGCAAAATAGCACCGCCCCCCAGCGCTAAATCAGCTAGCACAAGATCGTGGTTGGCAACGATGACGTCGGCATTTTCAAGCTCACGCCGCGAACGAAAAAACGCGCAGGCACCAAAATGCCCGCAGCGCCGGCCCGTGCACTGGCGATGATCGACCGTTAAGCGGCGCCAATGCGCATCGTCAATGGCCGCCGGCCAATTATCACGATCGCCTTCCCACTCCCCCTGGCCGTATGCCTGCGCCATATCGCTAGCGAGTACGCTAAAATCGCTACTTTGTGTTTGCAACGACTGCTCAAAAAGCGAAAGCGTTGGGTTGGGGTCAGTACCTTCCAGCTCTTGATCCAAACGTGCCACGCAAACATAGCGACCTCGCCCTTTCGCTAATGCGTAGCGAAAGGCAATGCCGCTATGGCTAGCCAACGAAGGTAAGTCCTGGTTGAGCACCTGCTCTTGGAGGGCGACCGTTGCGGTCGATACAATTAGCCGCTTGCCTCGCGCCTTAGCAATCGGTAGCGCGGCAATCAAATAGGCCAGCGTCTTCCCCGTACCGGTACCCGCTTCCAGCACGCAGACGTGGGTATCGTTAGTCCGTTTACCCTCGCTATCACTTTCGATATTACCGAGGGTGCGGGCAATTTCGGCGATCATCATGCGCTGCCCGTAGCGCGGGGTTAGCCCAAGGCCTTCCACCACGCGACGATACGCGTCTTGAATCTCGCCTTTTAGGGCTGTATCAAGCATGCGGTTTAGAGCATACCTTCCGGCGGATGTACGCAGGGCAGCTTGTCGTTGATGTACTGCTCGATTTCCGGCAGTGAAAACGCATCTTCCTCACCGACAAAGCTAATCGAGACGCCCTTCGCACCTGCACGCCCGGTGCGTCCAATACGATGCACGTAGTCTTCAGGATCTTCAGGCAGGGTGTAATTGATGACGTGGCTTACATCTTCAATATGAATCCCACGGCCGGCCACATCGGTTGCGACCAATACCTGAATTTCGCCTTCACGAAAGCTTTCCAGCGTTTTGATACGCTGATTTTGCGGCACATCGCCCGACAGCATCGCCACGCTAACGCCGGCTTTGCTGAGCAGATCATTCAGCTTACGCACCAAATCACGGCGGTTACCGAAGACCATGACGCGCTCAAAGCTTTCCTGCTGTAGCAAATTAACCAGCAAGCGTTGCTTGTCATCATCTGACACCAAGTAAACGCGCTGATCTATATCTGCCTGGTTTTCAACCGTCACTGCTATTTCGACGTGGGCAGGATCAAGCGTCCACTGGCTGGCAAGATTGAGAATGTCGTCGGTAAAGGTAGCCGAGAACAGAAACGTTTGACGCTCTTCTGTTTTCGGCGTGTAGCGAATAATCCGCTTCACATCAGGAATAAAGCCCATCGACAACATACGGTCGGCTTCATCTAGCACCAGTACTTCGACTTCACTGAGATCAATATCACGCTTTTGGTGGAAGTCCAGCAAGCGCCCTGGCGTTGCCACCAGAATATCGATTTTGCTACCCAGGCTCTCACGCTGCTTCTGATAGTCCATACCGCCGACGACGCTGGCCACATTGAGCTGCGTAAAGCGTGCTAAGGCTTTGGCATCTTTTTCAATCTGCAGCGCTAGCTCGCGGGTAGGCGCAATGATCAGCGCGCGTGGTGCACCCGGCTTTTGACCATCGGGCGTGGGCTCTTCTAGGAAGTAGCTCATGACTGAGATCAAAAAGGCGGCTGTTTTACCGGTTCCCGTTTGCGCTTTGCCGACAATGTCGCCACCTAAAAGCGTCTGGCGCAGGGCCTCAGCTTGAATAGGCGTGCAGTATTCAAACCCTTGGGCATGAATAGCGCGCATCAGTGGTAGCGGCAGATCAAAGTCATGAAAGCGCCACTTGCCGGCCACGGCAGGCACCTGAAACTGACGAAGATCCCAGCTCGACTGGCGACGACGCGGCTTCCGACGGCGGCGTTTTGGCTTGCGGTTCTGGGCCGGTGCTGTGGTCTGTTCCGACTCGCTCATAGGCTGTCTATCTGTCCATTGCTGTGGAGGTTAGGCATTAAGAAGTGCGCATTGTACCAGGGCTTGGCGATAAGAGCGCGTCCTGCTGTCGAAGGAGGCCCAAGGCCTGTTAGAATAGCCGTCAAATCGACGTAAGGAGCGCGACATGACGCGTAAGAAAAAAACTCGCTCACTGGCCGACAAGGTTACTATACGTACCGGACGGCGCAAAGATTACAAAAAATGGCGCCACGACAATCCTGATCAAGTGGTTTCCTCGGTGCGTTTTGTAGCCAAAAAGCAGCAGCAGCGCAAGCTGCAAGCGGTGAAAAAGCTCGCCCGCCAGCAGAGCGGCCAAACCATTGCTATTCATCCTGACAAGCCTGACAGCCCTAAAGGAAGCGACTCGTAATGCGCTTGGTTTCGTTCAATATCAACGGCATTCGTGCGCGTCTTCACCAGTTACAGGCACTGATCGATACCCAGCAGCCTGATGTGATTGGCCTGCAGGAAATCAAAGTACAAGACAGCGAATTCCCGCTCGCAGACGTAGAAGCTATGGGCTATCACGTTTTTTATCACGGTCAAAAGGGACATTATGGCGTTGCCCTAATGTGCCGCCAAGCGCCGCAAGACGTGTTTTACGGCTTTCCTGATGATGAAGAAGACGCACAGCGCCGCATGATTGGCGTGCGCCTGCTAGCTGACGATGGTGACCCCGTAACGATCTGGAATGGCTACTTCCCTCAGGGTGAAAACGTTACGCATCCCACCAAGTTTCCGCATAAAGAACGCTTTTATGGCCAGCTCGCCAGATTGCTTAACGAACAGCATCGACCTGACGAGCGGCTAGCAGTGATGGGCGACTTCAACATTTCGCCCGAAGACCAGGATATCGGCATTGGTGAAGCTAATCGCAAGCGCTGGCTACGCGAAGGCAAAGCCAGCTTCCAACCGATTGAGCGTGAGTGGCTCTCTGGCATTAAAGCCTGGGGATTAACCGATAGCTATCGTCTTTGCTACCCCCATATCGACAATCGCTTCAGCTGGTTTGACTACCGCTCCAAAGCGTTTGATCAAAATCCCAAGCGCGGCCTGCGCATTGATTACATCTTGGTCACCAAGCCACTGGCCGAATGCACCACTGAGTCAGGCATTGACTATGACCTGAGAGGCATTGAGCGCCCTTCTGATCATGCGCCGATTTGGAGCGATTTTAACCTAACGCTCAAAGCTTAGCTAAAACTGGCTAGCCACTGCTCGGCTTCATCGTCGCCTAACGCTGACGCTCGAGTGAACGCCTGTTTCGCCTGCTGATCGTCACCCCAGGCGTAAGCTAACTGGCCATAGGCACGCCAATCAGCGGCGGACTCGGTATGTAGCGCTAAGGCCTGCCAGGCATTCAGCGCATTTTCAGCATGCTTTGCCTGCTGCCAAGCGCTGGCCAGCAGGCGCAACGTTGATTCCTCACGGACAATAGCGCCTTCACTCAGCGCTTGCTCAAGATACTCTGCCGCCCGGGCAGGCGTCCCTCCCGCAAGATGCAGCTGAATTAACAACCAGCGATCCTCAGGCTGCGTTAGCTTACCCAGCTGCCATGCCATGTCCCATAGGCCAGCGGCAACGTTCGCCTGCCCCGCCTGCTGAGCCAGCCCAGCCGCCTCTCGCCATTGAGCGGCTTCGCTTTGAGCATCCAAACCATCCAGCAAACGGCTCAACGCCTGCTCACCCCGCCCTGCGTTTCGATAAACGGCCAGCATTAAGGTGTGCTGAGCGTCACTAGGCTGTGATGTTTGTTCCAGCGCTGTCTCAAGCCAGCCAGCGGCTTCATCCCAGCGCTCTTGTTGGGCAAGCAACCGGGTTAGCTGCCAGCTAGCATCGCCGTCTTGATGATTAGCCAACCACTCACTAAGCAGTTCAATTGCCTGGTCACGCTGACCGGCAGCGCGATGCAATGACGCTTCTTCTCGCAACCACTGTGCCGCCTGCTCGCTATCAACGCCATTTAATCCGCGGGCAATGGCCAGCCTATCGGCCGCCTCACCTGGCTGGTCCTGGCGCATCAATGCACCGGCTGCAAGCTGCTGATAGAGCGCGCTAGCCCAGCGGTCTGACTGATTACCGCCGGCTAATCGCTCCGCCTGCGACGTCGCCCGCTCGGCAACATCACTTAAGAGACCTTGCTGCAACTGGCGCTGCAATCCAGTGAGATCAGCAATAACATCGCCCTTCAGCGCAGGGCTTGCAAGCGCTCCGGCAGACCAGACGCTGAGTAATACAATAGACATCAGACGTTTCATAGCGCTACCTCAACTCAAACTCGATCCGCTGGGTGGCATTGCGCAACTGATCGCTGGGTTCAAATTGCCACTGGGCAATAGCTTGCTGCGCCGCCTCTTCAAACACTCGGCGCGGCTGCGCGTTAGTGACGCGTATAGAAGAGGCGTCAACGCTGCCATCACGACGAATCATAAAGGCCACTTCTACAAAACCTTCCATGCCCCGACGCTGCGCACGCGATGGATAGCTGGGGTTAACCCGGCTAGTCGGCGTGGCCTGACCAACGCTCACGGGCTCATTAGAGGGCGCAGGCTCAGCCTGTGGCGCGGCTTCACGTTCGGCGGGCGCTGCTTCCGAGGCACTAGATGCAGCTTCCCGCTGAGTAGGCGCGGGCTCCGCAGGTGCCGGCTCAGGCCGTGGCGTTGGCGCAGGCGTCGGCTCCGGCGTAACTTCGGTCAACTCAGGTAGTTCACTGTCCATCTCAACCGGCTCGACAGGCTCATCCGGCAGTTCAATTTCAGGCATGCTAATCGCGCTGTCTGATACTGGCGGTGGCTCGGGTGTAGGCATGGGAGGCGGCGCCTGCTGCGGTGCAGCCTCGGCGGGTTGCGGTGCCGGGGCTTCTTGCTCAGGCGCGACGTCAGGCATTTCCACCATATTCATGGCCATGCTCATGGTTATCTTTTCTGGCGTGCGCTCCGGCGGGGTCACTAATTGCGCCAGCAGCCAAAACAAGCCTACCGCCAATACCGCGCCACCTAATAACGACAGCCCTTGCCGCATCATGGCCTGCTCCGACTCGCTGCCACCGCCACCTGGTCGACTCCCGCCTCACGCAAACGGTCCATGACTTCAATCAATAGCCCGGTGGTGGACGCGCGGTCTGCCTGGATAACGACAGAGCCATCTTTACTCAACATACCGGCAACCTGCTGACCAATCCGGTGCACGTCGACAGGGCTGCCGTCGACCCAGACCGCACCCTCAGGCGAAATAGCCACCAGCACCTGAGCATCCGGGCGTGGGCTGGCAGCACTGGACTCAGGACGTTCAATCTCGACACCGCTCTCTTTGACAAAGCTCGTGGTGACGATAAAGAAAATCAGCATAATAAACACGACATCAAGCATCGGAGTGAGGTTGACCTCATTGCTCTCCGCATTGTTATCTATAGAACGGCGTCTACGCATCACTTTCCTCCAACGCCCGAGCCAAGCGATCATGCAGCCGCTGGTCTTCACGACGAATCACGTGTTCTAAGCGGCTAATAAACAATAGCCCTACCACCGCAATGGCCATACCGGTCAGCGTGGGCAGCGTGGCTCGCGCCACGCCATCCGCCATAGCGCGAGCCTGATGGGTTTCACTTAGCGACAGGCTATCAAACACACTGATCATGCCTGTCACCGTACCCAGCAGACCCAATAAGGGGCATAGCGCCACCAGCAGCTTCAGCCATGGCAGCGGTTTGCGCAGTTTGGCCACCAATGCTTCGGCCCACACTTGGCGCAATGTCCGCGCGCTCCAACTGGCGTGGTCACTGCGAGCGGCCCAGCGATGCAGTAGCTGACGCCGGGCCACGCGCCAAGTGATGCGGTAGTACCACCAGCGCTCCATGGCCATGGCAAAAACCAGTACGGCCACCACCGCTAGCACCACTAATACAGCGCCGCCAGCTTCCACCAAGCGCTCAACGGGTTCGAGCCATAGAGGAAGAGAGGACATGTTAAGTCACCGTATGAGCGGGCGCGTGGGTCTCAAGGTGGTCGGCCAATGTCGCACTCGCCTGCCCTTCGATCACGTGCGTTAAATAGCGGCTACGGCCAGCAAGCGCGGTCTGCACAAAGAGCAGCGGCACCGCCGTAATGAGGCCAAGCACGGTGGTAACTAGCGCTTGGCTAATCCCACCTGCCATTAACTGAGGGTCACCGGTACCAAAAACGGTAATCGCCTGGAAGGTCACAATCATACCGGTCACGGTACCCAGCAAACCGAGTAACGGCGCAATAGCCGCCAGCAGCTTAACCATGGGCTGGCTTCGTTCAAGCTTCGGCAGTTCAGCCAACACCGCTTCGTCTAAGCGTGCTTCTAATGCCTCTGAGGTTTGATGCTTATCCATACCCTCAAAGCGCAGCAGTACACGCCCTAGCGGATTATTGGTTTGCAGCTGGCTTAGTGATTGGCGCTGACGATGTACGCGCATGCTCACCAGCACCAGATACGCGTACTGCCCTAAGCCAACCACGAGACCAATAACACCAAGCACTACAACGACATATCCCACATAGCCGCCCTGCTGAAAACGCTCCCATAAGCTGGGCTGCTGAGCGAGTGCCTGCAGCACGCTGCCCTGGGTTGGGTCAACGGCAAACACACGGCTCTCATCCTGAAAATAAGCAGGCAATAGCGCACCAATTTGCCGTGGGGTACGAGGCAACACCGCCAAACCGCCGTCTCCCTCGCTGCGCTGGAGCAATTCAGACTCGCTAAAAATAGCAAAGTCGCCCAGCCGCACAACGGTTTGAGGCGCTATGTCGCCATTCGCGTCCGCCACCGCTAGCTCAAGATGCTCCGCGCGCCCAGTACTGGCGGTCAATGCGGCTAGCCGGTCCACCACGTTTTCTAACTGGTGGCGCTCCAACACTTCCACATTATCCAAGCGCGGCGGCAGTGCCTCTTCACTTATTGCCAGAAGGCTATCACCGCCTAGCTCATTGCGAACATCCGCACTGTGCTGAGCCAGACTCGCCAGCAAGCCGGACATTGCCTCACCCTGTTCAGACTGACGCTCAGTTAACTCACTGGCCTGTTGCGCCTGTTCTGCCTGCTGCGTCTGTAGCGCTTCGTACTGCTGCTGAGCATCCTCATTCTCAGCACGCGCCTGCTCCAGCGCAGACGCTAAAGCCTGCTGATCGTCTATAAAGCCCATTAGCCGCTGCTGATCACGCGTTTCGGCGGCCTCGCGGGCCTCGCGCAGCGAGGTAGTGCTATCAGTCTGCGCCATTGAAACGTCGCTGACCGCTACCAGCCCCACTAAAGCGCAAGCATAGCCAACTCGGCGAAGAGATAACCGATGAAGAGCTAAACGATGCGTCGATAGGTAATCAGTAATTAAGCAAAAACGGCTCATGGCTGCTCTCCCCGCGGTTCACTGGCACTGATCGAGAGCGGCAAGGTTAATAGGTCAGGGGCACGCTGGTCTTCCGCCATGCGCAGCCCGTTGCGCACTTCGCGCAGGTAGGAATCATCCAGGGCCTGCCATGCGGCGTCTTGTGCATTCCAAACGCCACCTTCACGCCCATCCGGTGTCAGGTAGTAAAAGCCGATACGCCCAATACGCAAGAAGTCCACTTCCCGCTCCCGCCCATCTTGTTGCAAACGGCCACGCCAGCTGTCGATCTCGCGCCCGTAGTTAAGCTCAACGCGCCACGCTTCAAGCAGCCCGCCAATACGCTCAATGGTATCCGCGCCCTGCTCATCTTGCTGGCGCTCAACGCGCGCTAGGCGCTCATCGCGTAGAAATGGCAGATCACTTTCGATCCACTGGCTTAGCTGCTCGGACATATTTTGTTCAATCACGGGAAGCGCTGCACGCGTTTCTTCCAGCGTATCTAACGCGGTAGCAAGGCGCTGCTGACGCTCGGCTTCTGAAGCTAAACGTCCGGCCAAGGAGGCGTTATCAGTCGTTAACTGTCGGCTTTCACGCTCTAAACGGCGCAACTCTTCTAACTGAGAGCGCGTTTGCTCATCAGCGGCATCTATCTGTTCCTGGAGAGCTGCCTGGGTTTGCTGGGCTTGTACACTTTGGGCCGCTTGAGCCACTGCTTGATCACTTGCCATTAGCGCGCTGCTGGCCAGCACTCCCGCTAGCCAACATCCACGCAAAGCAAAGAAAGGCCTGTTCAGCACGTCGACTCTCCGTCACTGAGTAGCGGGCAACTGCTGCCGCCCGACTAGAAGCTAATTAGGTATTAGAACGATTTGCGTTCATCTTTTACGACGCATAGCCTACCACTAATAGAATTAATGACAATATTTATCATTAACAATTAGCCGATGTTACGCCCAACATTTGCATAAAAAAAAGCGGCAACTCTGATGAGTTACCGCCTTTAATAATAGTCTAGCCTAGCTTTCAGCGTGCGCGATTAAAACGCCCAGTCGTCGTCTTCAGTGGCGACGGCCTTACCAATCACGTAGGAAGAGCCCGAGCCTGAGAAGAAATCGTGATTCTCATCGGCGTTGGGTGACAGCGCGGCCATGATAGTAGGGTCAACATCAGTGACGCTGCTGGGAAACAGTGGCTCAAACCCTAGGTTCATCAGCGCTTTGTTGGCGTTGTAATGAAGGAATTTTTTAACATCTTCACTCAAGCCTACCTCGTCATACAGCGACTCGGTGTAGCGCACTTCGTTATCGTACAGTTCCAGCAACAGCTCATAGGCGTAATCTTTCACCTCTTGCTGTCGTGCCGGTGTCGCTTCAGCCAATGCCTGCTGGAACTTGTAGCCGATGTAGTAGCCGTGAACCGCTTCATCACGAATGATCAAACGAATCAGGTCAGCGGTATTGGTCAGCTTGGCATGGCTTGACCAGTACATCGGCAGATAAAAGCCGGAGTAGAACAAAAACGACTCAAGGAAAACGCTGGCCACTTTACGCATCAGCGGATCATCGGAGCGGTAGCGCTCTAGGATCAACTGAGATTTCGCCTGCAGCGTAGGGTTCTCTTCACTCCACCGGAATGCATCATCAACATCGCGCGTGGCGCAAAGCGTAGAGAAAATAGAGCTGTAGGAGCGCGCATGCACCGACTCCATAAAGGCGATGTTGGTATAAACCGCCTCTTCGTGAGGCGTACGCGCGTCTTCCATCAGCACCGGCGCACCAATGCTGCTTTGAATGGTATCTAGCAGCGTAAGGCCGGTAAATACTCGAATTGTCAGCTGTTTCTCTTGCTGGGTCAGCGTATTCCACGACTGGATATCGTTAGAAAGCGGCACCTTTTCGGGCAGCCAGAAATTGCTGGTTAAGCGATTCCAGACTTCCAGGTCTTTATCATCCTGAAGCCGATTCCAGTTGATCGCGTCAACCCGCGACAAACGTTGCATGGTGTTCATGACATTGCTCTCAAAGCTCGGTTAGCAAAACGTAGCGTTCAATAATAGACACGGGGCGCAAAGCGCTTTGCTGGTTACAGCGTGCACGAAACACAGCCTTCCACTTCGGTGCCTTCTAACGCACTCTGACGCAGACGAATGTAGTAAAGGGTTTTGATGCCTTTACGCCAAGCGTAAATCTGCGCTTTATTGATGTCGCGCGTACTGGCGGTATCCGGGAAGAACAGCGTCAGCGATAGGCCCTGATCAACGTGCTGCGAAGCTTCGGCGTAGGTATCAATGATTTTTTCCGGACCAATTTCATAGGCGTCCTGGAAATAGTCAAAATTAGCTTCATTCAGGAAAGGCGCCGGATAATAAACACGGCCAAGCTTACCCTCTTTACGAATCTCAATTCTCGCCGCCACCGGATGAATACTGGAGGTAGAGTTATTGATGTAAGAGATCGACCCGGTAGGCGGCACGGCCTGCAAGTTACGGTTATACAAACCGTGTGCCATGACCGATGTTTTCAGCTCCTGCCAATCCTGCTGACTCGGCAAGGCAATCCCGCTTTTCTCAAACAGCTCACGCACTTTATCAGTACGCGGTAGCCACGCTTGATCGGTATATTTATCGAAGAAGGTGCCAGAAGCGTAGGTAGAGTCTGCAAAGCCTGCAAAAGTGCCGCTGTGCTCAATGGCTAAGCGATTAGATGCGCGGATGGCATGGAAAGCCACGCAGTAGAAATACAGGTTGGTAAAATCCAAGCCTTCATCAGAGCCGTAATAAATATGCTCCCGCGCCAGATAGCCGTGCAGGTTCATTTGACCCAAGCCTATCGCCCGCGACTGCGCATTGCCTTCAGCAATAGAAGGTACGCTGCGTAGATTGCTCATTTCCGACACGGCCGTGAGGCCACGGATAGCGATTT
This sequence comes from Halomonas sp. AOP12-B1-6, assembly GCF_052379225.1. Lineage (NCBI taxonomy): Bacteria > Pseudomonadati > Pseudomonadota > Gammaproteobacteria > Oceanospirillales > Halomonadaceae > Halomonas > Halomonas sp. AOP12-B1-6. The sequence goes on along the minus strand of NZ_JBQSYK010000004.1, from coordinate 3,580 downwards.
CTACGCTGGTACCGATATCGCCTGCGTCCATTACTTTGGCGATATTCATCGAGCCCAGATTACACGAGATGTCTTGACCCACATGGCGGTAGCCAAGGTCTTCGTCATATTCGGTGGGCGTATTAACCTGAAGAATCTCAGAGCAAAGGTTACTCATATTGATACGGCCAGCTATCGGGTTAGCCCGGTTGACCGTGTCTTCAAACATAATATACGGATAGCCCGACTCAAACTGCAGTTCAGCCAGCACTTGGAAAAACGCTCGCGCATTAATTTTGTGCTTGCGAATACGCGCATCCGCCACCATTTCGTGATACTTCTCGGTGACGCTGATATCACCAAACGGCACGCCGTAAACACGCTCTACATCGTAGGGCGAGAACAAATACATGTCGTCGTTGCGCTTGGCGAGTTCAAAAGTAATATCCGGAATCGTTACGCCCAACGACAGCGTTTTGATGCGAATTTTCTCGTCGGCGTTTTCCCGCTTGGTATCCAAGAAGCGCAGGATATCCGGGTGGTGGGCATTAAGATACACCGCCCCAGCCCCCTGACGGGCGCCTAGCTGATTAGCGTAGGAAAAGGCGTCCTCCAGCAACTTCATAATCGGAATGATGCCCGACGACTGGTTTTCTATACGCTTAATGGGCGCGCCAGACTCACGAATATTGGTCAGCAAAAAGGCCACACCACCGCCGCGCTTAGAGAGCTGCAGCGCGGAGTTAATCGCCCGGCCAATCGACTCCATATTGTCTTCAATACGCAGCAAGAAGCACGATACTAGCTCGCCACGCTGCTGCTTACCGCAGTTCAAAAAGGTAGGCGTAGCGGGCTGAAAACGTCCGCTGATAATTTCATCCACTAGCGACTTAGCCAGCGCCTCTTCACCGCGTGCAAGCGTCAACGCCACCATGCAGACACGGTCTTCGTAGCGCTCTAAGTAGCGCTTGCCGTCAAACGTCTTCAGGGTATAGCTGGTGTAATACTTAAAGGCGCCCAAAAAGCTGGGAAAGCGAAATTTGTACGCATAGGCCTGTTCAAACAGCGCTTTTACAAAAGCAAAGCTGTACTGCGCAAGCATTTCGGCTTCGTAATACTGCTCTTCAACCAAGTAATCGAGCTTTTCTTCCAGCGAGTGGAAGAACACCGTATTCTGATTGACGTGCTGTAAAAAATACTGCCTCGCCGCCTCGCGGTCTTTGCTTAGCTGCAGTTCGCCATCGGCACCGTACAGATTGAGCATGGCATTAAGCGCATGATAATCCAGAGTACGCGTCTCAGAAGCCGCCGCTGGCCGCTTTGCTTCTGCCCCGTTTTGTGTGACTGATTTTTTTGTGGCTACGCTTGTCGTTTCCAAAACTCTACTACTCCTTTGCGGACATTGGCGACGTCATCGTCGGTGCCAAAAAGTTCGAACCGATACAGCAGAGGGACGCTACACTTTTTCGCAATAATACGGCCAGCTAGACCATACGCATCGCCAAAATTAGTATTTCCCGCTGCGATCACCCCCCGCAGGAGGTGGCGGTTATGTACATCGTTGAGAAAATGAATGACCTGCTTTGGCACCGCGCCCTGCGCCCCGCCGCCACCATAGGTAGGCGTAATTAGAATAAAGGGCTGGTCGATGCGTACAGCAGGCTCATCTCTATTCAGCGGCAGCCGCGTTGCGGCGAAACCAAGCTTTTCTACAAAACGATGGGTATTACCTGACTTGGTAGAGAAATAAACCAACGTGCCGGCTACCGATATTTCTGAGCAATTTACCAGCATGACAATGATCTAATCTAGGCCAGTGCTTGAATACGATCAGGACGGAAACCCGACCAGTGATCTTCACCTACAACGACGACAGGAAGCTGGCGATAGCCAAGCGCTTCGACTTCTTCTTGCGCACCAGACTCCGCAGTAATATCGATAACCTTATACTCAAGGCCCTGCTTATCAAGCGCGCGATATGTAGCCGTACATTGCACACACGCAGGCTTGCTATAAATCTGAATTTCCATGGATATTCCCCTGTTCAAAGCGGCATTTTTAGGATAGAGCACATGTAGCGCCTCTCCCCTCTCAAAGGCACCATGGATACTATATATAGACTACTTAAAAATCAATTCAAGCACATGTGGTATTTTTATTTTTAGTTGTATTGACAATTCAGCGCTAACTCTGCGCCCCATAACGAAAAAACCGCCCACTAAAAAGTGGACGGTTTTTCACAGCTTTACGAGCAAACGTCGCTAGTAAATCACTGCACTATCAGCTAATCGCTGCTTGGTAGCGACGCTCAACGTCTTCCCAATTCACAACGTTAAAAAACGCGGCAATGTAGTCAGGACGCTTATTTTGGTATTTCAGATAGTAGGCGTGTTCCCAAACATCCAGAACGAGCAGCGGCGTGTTGCCGTGCATCAGCGGGCTATCCTGGTTCAACGTGTTTTCCACTACCAGCTTCTTCTCGGGCGTCAGAGACAACCACGCCCAGCCGCTGCCAAAACGACCAACCGCCGCTTTCTTGAACTCTTCCTGGAAAGCTTCTAAGCCACCCAGTTCAGCGTCGATTGCTTTAGCAACATCGCCCTGCGGCTTACCACCAGCGTTAGTCGACAGCATCTGCCAAAACATAGAGTGGTTGGCATGGCCGCCGCCATTGTTGATAACCGCTTGGCGCTTGGCTTCTGGAACGCGATCCAGATTAGCAACCAGCTCTTCAACGGGAACATCTTCAAGACCTGTGCCTTCTAGCGCGGCATTCAGGTTAGTGATGTAGGTTTGATGGTGACGAGAGTGATGAATTTCCATCGTCATCGCATCGATGTTTGGTTCGAGAGCGTCATATGCGTACGGCAGTTCGGGTAATGTATGTGCCATATCATCATCTCCTTGAGTGGCTTTCGTTGCTTACACTACTGATATGCGGTCAGCCCGCAGATTTTCAACCACCGAAGTGGTTTTTCTTACTCTTTATCTTAGCACCTACAGCTTGCTTTCAAACTCAGGCAGAATCTCGAACAGATCACCGACCAGGCCGTAATCGGCCACTTGAAAGATCGGCGCTTCGTCATCTTTGTTGATCGCGACGATCACTTTAGAGTCTTTCATGCCCGCCAGGTGCTGAATCGCGCCAGAAATACCCACGGCAATGTACAAGTCCGGTGCGACGATCTTGCCCGTTTGCCCGACCTGCATGTCATTAGGCACAAAGCCTGCGTCAACCGCGGCGCGAGAGGCGCCAATGGCCGCGCCCAGCTTGTCAGCAATGCCGTCGAGCAGCTTGAAGTTCTCGCCATTGCCCATGCCGCGACCGCCGGAGATCACCACCTTGGCGCCGCCTAGCTCGGGCCGGTCTGACTGGGCCAGCGCTTCTTTGACAAAGCGGGACTGGCTGTTTTCAACCACCGTATCGACTGCTTCCACAGAGGCGTTGTTACCTTCGCCCACGGCATCAAAGCCGGTGGTGCGTACAGTGATGACTTTCAGCGCATCGTCACTTTTCACCGTGGCAATCGCATTGCCGGCATAAATCGGGCGCTTGAAGGTGTCAGCGCTTTCGACGACAATAATGTCAGAAAGCTGGCTA